>JBOHGE010000051.1:0-28774 GCA_050700055.1 Pseudonocardiaceae bacterium | reverse complement strand
CCCGCTGAATGCGAACTGGGGTGATCTTGGTGAGGTCAGGTCTGCTCGTTGGGGGGGAGTTGGACCACGGTGACGAAGAAGTGGTTGATGTGCTTGATCGCGGCGATGAAGCGGTCGAAGTCCACCGGCTTGGTGACGTAGGCATTGGCGTGCAGCTGGTAGCTGGCCAGCACGTCCTCGTCGGCGCGTGAGGTGGTCAGCACGATGACCGGGATGTGCGACAGCGCCGGGTCGTTCTTCATCTCGGCCAGCACCTCCCGGCCGTGCCGGCGCGGCAGGTTGAGATCGAGCAGGATCAGATCGGGTGACGGGACGTCGGCGTAGGGCTGCTCGTGGCGCAGGTAGGCCAGCGCCGCCGTCCCGTCGGTCACCACGTCGAGCCGGTTGTGCAGATGCTCCTCGAACGCCTCACGAGTGATCAGAACGTCGCCGGGATCGTCCTCGACCAGCAGCACGTTGATGCTACGAACCTGCGGTTCGGTCACTGCGCAGCCTCCCCTACCAGTGCGGGAAGCCAGATACGGACGGTAGCACCCGAGGTGCTACCGTTCCGGGATCCGGCATCGCGGTCACGCTCGGTATCCAACCAGATCCGTCCGCCGTGAAACTCGACGATTCTCTTCGCCAACGCCAGCCCGATGCCGGTGCCGGCGTAGGCATCCCGGGAGTGCAACCGCTGGAAGATCACAAAGACCTTGTCGGCGTACTCGGGGTCGATGCCGATGCCATTGTCACTGACCGATATCTCCCAACCGGACTGGTCATCCTCAACCCGCCGCGACCGGATCTCCAGGTGAGGCGGCACCCCCGGCCGGCGGAACTTCAGGCCGTTGCCGATGAGGTTGACCATGAGCTGGGTGAGCAACGCGGTATCGCCGGGGATCACCGGCAGCTCGCCGGTGACCACCACCCCATGGCACTGCTCGCGGACCGCGTCCAGCTCGACCGTCGCGGCAGCCACCACCTCGGCCAGCTCGACCGGCCCGAACCCGGCCGTGGTCCGCCCGACCCGGGAGAACGCCAGCAGGTCGTTGATCAGTTGCTGCATCCGCTGGGCACCGTCCACAGCGAACGCGATGTACTGGTCGGCACGCTCGTCGAGCTGCCCGCCGTAGCGACGCTGCAGCAGCTGGCAGAAGCTGTACACCTTGCGCAGCGGCTCCTGGAGGTCGTGCGATGCGACGTAGGCGAACTGCTCCAGATCCCGGTTGGACCGCTCCAGGTCGAGGGCGGATGCGGCCAGCGCGTCGCGGTCGGCGACGATCTGCTTGCGCATCGCGTCGACGTCGCCGGCCATCGCGGCGATCTCTCGCGGGGCGCTGTCGGCACTCACCCGGTGCCCGTAGTCACCGCCGGCAACCTGACGCGCATCGGCGGCCAGCGCGGCGAGCGGAGCACCCACCCAGCGCCGCATCAGCAACGCAGTGCCGGCGAGCACCCCGACGACGAGCACGGAGCTGACACCGAGCACCACCACCTCGAGCCGGTCGAGTGCAGCCAACCGGTCCGCCGCCCCATCGCGAGCCACCTGCAGATGTGTTCGCAGCCCCTCGGCAGCCGCCCCCAAGGGCACGAACCGCTGCTGCTCGACCCGGTAGAGCTCATCGTCGGCCGGCCGGGGGCCGCTCCGGGCGACCGCGTCGATGATCGGTTCAGCGGCGTCGCGACGCCACTGGTCAGCGGCCAGCAGGACACCGCCCAGATCCTCTCGCAGCGCCGGGTCCGCCGGCAGCAGCGCCGCCAGCTCGACGACGATGCGCTGCTGGCGGTCGAGCTGCGTGCGGTACTCCTGCAGCGAGATCTCCGCACCGCGCAGGGCATAGCCACGGATGGCGTTCTGCTGCTCGACGACCACTGTCAGCAGGTCACCGGCCACCCGGCGAGACGGTGCGATCCGGTCGACCAGCTCGTTGGCAGCTGCCCGGTTCTGACCACTGATCACGATCACCGCGCTGAGCGCTCCGAGTAACACCAGCGCGGCGACCCCGAACAGCACGCCGATCCGCCGCGCCAACGTCGCGCCGCTCATCCCGAGCCCAGCCCAACCTGCTCGGAGTCCGACAGCAACAGGATCGCGACGTCGTCGGCCAGCGGGCTGCCATTGATCCGCTCGGCGTGCTCGACCAGCCTCGCCGGCAGCGCGGCAAGCCCGGTGTCGCGCTCCGCCGCGAGCAGATCCAGTAACCCCTCCTCCCAGAGCAGCTCGCCGGGACGTGTTCCGCGGCCCTCGGTCAACCCGTCGGTGTACATCAGCAGTGCCCAACCTGCCGCCAGGGCCACCTCATTGCCCTTCCAGCCGGCGGCCGGGTCGATGCCCAGCGGCGGTCCTTTCACCAGCTGCGGGATGGTGAGCTGGGGACGCAACAGCACCGGCGGCGGGTGTCCGGCCACCCGTACCAGAGCCGTCCCGCCGACGATCGCCACCGTGCACACCGTGGTGAACAACGCTGCCCGATGCCGTTCGAACACCAGCACCTGCTGCAGCGCCGCCAGCACCTCGGGCTCGCCGACGCCGCTGAGCACCAGCGCCCGCCAGGACACCCGCAGCAGCGCACCGAGCGCAGCCTCGTCCGGGCCGTGCCCGCAGACATCTCCGACGATGGCGTGTACCGAACCGTCCGGACAGCGGATGACGTCGTAGAAGTCGCCGCCGATCACCCCATTGCGACCGGCGCGGTAGAATGGCACTGCGCCCACCGTGCTGCCGTCCAGCAGCAACCGGGGCAGCAGACCTCGCTCGAGGCGGGCCGACTCGGCGGCAGCCAGCTGCTGCTCGCGCAGCCGCCGCAGGCCGGTCTCCGCGCGCCGGCGCTCTACTGCGTAGCGGATGGCCCGGATCAGCACTGCACCATCCGCCTTGCCCTTGACCAGGTAATCCTGGGCACCGGCACTCACCGCGGCGACGCCGAGATGCTCGTCGTCCAACCCGGTGAGCACACAGATCGCAGCACCAGGGTCGGCGCGCAGCAGCTGGCAAAGCCCCGCCAGCCCGGAAGCTCCGGGCAGGTTCAGGTCCAGCAGGACACAGTCCGCGCCCGCCAGCAGACCGCTGTCCAGCACCCGCGGGATCGACTCCGCCACAACCAGCTCGAGCCGCGGCGCGACCTCGGCGAGCAGCTCGCCGACCAGGAACGCGTCGCCCGGGTCGTCCTCGATGAGCAGCACCCGCTCAGCCGGATCGGGACGGGCCATGCGACGGATCTCCTCCCGCACGCTGTCCGATACCGCAATGCTGCCCGGCGACGGCAGCGCAGCAAGTACCTCGTCGCGACTGATGGCGCTGTGATTCAGCGGGTGGCGGTGGACTGGAAGGTCCGCCAAGCGGTGGTGGGGACGGCCGGCGCGGGACCGCCGGAGTCCTTGGAATCGCGCACCAGGACGCGGCCTGGGGCAGGGGCGACCTGGACGCAGTTGCCACTGTAGCTGCTGGTGTGCCAGAGGACGCCGGCTAGCTCAGGCGCGGTCATGATGGTCCTCTCGATCCGCAGAGAACTCGGTTGCCACAGTGGCAATCAGCTTCCTGGATTGTTCCTCGTCCAGCGCGGTATGCGCCAGAGCTCTGCTGTCTCCGAGCGCGACGCCAGCGCTGTCCGAAGCCGCCCGGGCAGCTCTGATGTCGCGCTCGGCGCGCGCAGGACAGGTCAGGCGGCCCGCTGGCGGAGCACCGCACGGACTTGAGCGGCGAACCGGTCGGGGTTGCGCAGCACGTCGATGGCGCTGGCCCGCAGCACCGTCGCGCCCAGCGCGGCAAGCCGGTTGTGCCTGGCCAGGTCGGCCCGGAAGGTCGGCGCCTCTTGGTGGTGCTGTCCATCGAACTCCACCCCGGCACGCGCCGCCGGATAGGCCATGTCCAGCCAGGCCACGTGATCTCCCATCTCGTCGCGCACCTGGTACCGCAGCTGCGGGCGCGGCAGCCCGCGGAGCACCAGCGACATCCGGCATCGGGTCTCCATGGTCGACTCCGCGCGCGGATCCATCAGCTCGGCGACCAGGGGAATCCTTCTGCGCCACCGCACTCCCGGGTAGCGAGCCGCCAGCCCGAGCAGCGCTGTGGGTCCGAAGCTCCCGATCCGCCCAGTGCGTCGGCAGCCACCACACCTTCCACGAGGGTCGACCACCGTGCCAGGTCGTAGGCCGTGCGGACGGCGGAAGTGACCACCATCCCGTCCACCGTCGCAACCTCGTCGTCGGCAAGCTGCTCCCGGTGCACCCGCAGGCCGCGATGAACACCCAAATCACAGGGTGCCACCAGCTCGGCCTCGGCATCCCGGGGAGCGATCCGGGCACCGAGCAGCTCTGCCGCGGAATAGCCGGCCAGCGCGCCCCGCCCAACGATCAGCAGGTGCGCCCCGCGTGATCGCAGTGCCAGCGTCGGCGCCAGGTGCGCCGGCAGGTAGATGTCCGGATACAGCCGAGCGCGACACCAGAGCTGCCGGGCCGCAGGCGGACAGCTCTGGTGTCGCGCTCGGCGGCGGCAGTGCAGTCAGCCGCCGGCGGCGGCAGGGCAGTCAGCCGCCGTCACGGCGCGCTGATCAGCACGGGTGCGCGGAGCATGACCAGGGTTCCGGCGACGGGCAGCGCGACCAGCACGCTCAGCGCGCCGCTGATCCCCAGCACCTCGCCGAGGCCGCCCACCACCGCGGCGCCCACACCCGCGCCGGCCAAGAACAGCAGCGTCGTCACGCCGAGCGCGACCCCGCGCTGCGCGTCGTCCACCGCACCCGTGACGGCGACGATCATCGCCGGCTGGCCGATACCGAACGCCACGGTGAGCACGGCGACAGCCACCACCAACAACGACGACGTCCCGGTCGCCGCGCCCAGCGCAGCGACGAGCAGCACCACCACGGTGACCGGGCAGACCACGGCGAGGGTGCGGGCAGCGCCCCATCGGGGCAGGACCCACCCGGTGACCCGCGGCATGAGCAGGCCGAGCAGCGCGGCCGGCACCAGGACCAGCCCGACGCCCAACGGTGACCAGCCGTGGGCGGCGAGCACCAGCGGCACCGCCACCAGCAGCGCGAACCACCCCGCCGGGATCGCGGCGGCAGCGAACGCGCTGCGCAGCACCACACCGTTGGTCACGATCGCGCGGGGCAGGAAGCCGTCCGGCCGGGCCCGGATCCGGGCCAGCGCTGCCGGCACACCGGTGGCCAGCAGCACCGCGCCCACCACCGCCACGACGGCACCGGTGGCGGGTGACTGGAGCAGCAGCACCAAGCCGGTGGCCGCAGCCGCGACGCACACCGCGCCCAGCACGTCGAAGCGCTCCCGCCGGCCGCCGGCCGGAGCTGCGCGCCAGATCGTCGGCACCGCGAGCAACCCCACCGCCGGCAGCACGAGGGTCCACCGCCAGCCGCCTACCTCGTCCAGCACCCCACCGAGCACCGGCCCCAACCCGCTCAGCACGGACGCGGCGCCGACCACCCGGCCCAGGGCTGCTGCCCGGATCGCGCCGTCCCAGCGGGCGCTGATCAGCGCCATGCCGAGCACCGGAACCGCCGCGGCGCCGATGCCCTGCAGTACCCGGCCTGCCACCAGCACCGCGAACACCGGCGCAGTAGCCGCGACGAGCGCCCCGGTCGCCATGAGCACAATGCCGGTCACCAAAGGACCGCGCACGCCGGTGATGTCCGCGATCCGGCCGTGCACCGCGGTGAGCACCGCGAGGGCGACGGCGTACCCGCTGATCACCCAGGCCGCACTCGCCGTCCCTACCGAGAGCCCGGCCGCCAGCTCCGGCAGCGCGACAGACACCGCCGACGTACCGGTGCCCGCGAACCCGAACAGCACCCCGACCACCGTGGCGACCCGACCCGCTGCCCTCGGATCACCGTCCACCTACCCCCCAACCCCGCTGACCACCACGAAATTCCGCCACCACTCGCATTCAGCGGGCTCAGCGGGGTTATTCGTGCCTCATTAACCCCGCTGAGCCCGCTGAATGCGGCTACCAGGGGAGATGGGGGCGCGCGCGGTTCGGCCAGTTCCGCTCATCGCGGCGGTATACGGCAATGGGGCGGTCGGCGATCCGGAAGGTGAAACGGCCGGCCTCCGCTAAGATCTCACCGTCGGTGGCCAGCGAGACTGGATCGCCGATCAGCTCCACGTCCAGCGACGGCGCCTCCCGCTGCACGTAGGTCCGGGTGTGCTGCATGGCACCCAGCAACAGCGCGATGATCGCCCGGGCCCGGGAGAACCGCCGGTCAGCGCGCAGGTAACGGATGTCGAGCAGCCCGGAGTCGAGCCGGGGTCGCCAAGCCGGCACCATGCCGCGCGGGTGGTAAGGCCCGTTGCCGACGAACAACAGCCACAACCGCTGCTCCTGCCCGTCCAGCTTCACCCGCAGCGGCCGGGCCTGGCGCAGCGACACGACCAGCGCAGCCGCGAACGCCAGCCACTTGCCCAAGCTGCCCTCCCACCGCTCCCGCAGCCGCACCAGATCCGAGTAGCCACCCAGACTCGCGGTGTTGAGGAAGTACCGCGTGTGCGGCGCGCGCCCAGCGCCGTGGATCTGCACCACGCCGAGATCGACCGCGACCGCCTCGCCGGCCTGGGTGGCGTCCACTGCCTCCTGCAGGTCATAGACCCCGACGTCGCGGGCGAAGTGGTTGAGGGTGCCGGTCGGCACGACGGCCAGCGGCAGCCCGTGCCGACCCGCGACGGCCGCGGCAGCCGCCACCGTCCCGTCGCCACCGGCGACCCCGACGGCCCGCGCCGCGTCACCGGCCGCGAGCGCGGCCTCGAGCTGGTCGTCGAGATCCACTCCTTCAGTGGTCCGTAACACGGTGGCGGCCGGCAGTGCCTCGGCTATCTCATCGGCCGGGTCATGCCCCGGAGCGCCGGATCGCGGGTTGGCCACCAGCACCAGGCCGGCCCCGTCGGGCAGCACCGGCGCATCACCGTGCGGTCGCGCCAATGCCTCATCGGTCCTGCGCACCGGCCACCAGCGCCGAGTGCTCAACGCGACGCCGGAGCCGAGCACCGCTCCGACCGTCACATCGGACATCCAGTGCGCCCCGACCCGGATCCGGGAGTACGCCACCGCAGCGGCCAGCGGAGCAAGGACCAAACCCGCCTTCCGCGACTCCAACGCGACGGCCGTGACGAATGCCGCCGCGGATGCGGCGTGCCCGGAAGGCAACGACGACGAGTTCGGTGGATCCTGCTCGACTGGCGGGCGGCGGCGTGGCAGCACCGGCTTGAGCACAGCGTTGGCGGTGCAGCTCGTCGCGGCGAGGGCCAGCGCACCCCGCAGCGCCGCCCGCCGGCTGGTGCCCTTCTTGACGGCCAGGCCGGCCACTATCACCAACCACAGCAGGCTGTGGTTCGCCGCCGTGCCCAGACCCTGCAACACGGCGTCGGCCGGGCTGGGCGGCCGCCGCCCGGCCCACCGCGCAACGACGTGATCCACTTTGTGCACGTCATCCACCCGGCGCCGGAACCCTTCGATCACAGGGGTGACAATAGGGGCTGCTGTGCGCCTCGGCCTAGCCGCCGCCGAGCGCAGTGCCGCCGTTCGGTCGGTCGTCAGGTGATCGGCGACCCACCAGTCACCCCGAGGACCTCTGCGGTCATATAGCTCGATTCCTGCGAGGCGAGGAACACATAGAACGGGGCGAGCTCGGCCGGCTGGGCCGCCCGTCCCATGGGCGCCTGGGCACCGAACGATTCCAGTTTGTCCTCGGCCATGGTGGCGGGGATCAGCGGGGTCCACACCGGACCGGGAGCGACCGAATTAGCGCGGATACCGCGCTCGATCAGGTCATGGCCGAGCGCCTTGGTGAAGTTCACGATCGCAGCTTTGGAGGCCGCGTAGTCCATCAGGTGCGGGGAAGGCTGGAATGCCTGCACCGACGAGCTGGTAATGATATTGGCACCGGGCGGCATGTGCGGCACGGCTGCCTGACACAGCCAGAACAGCGCATAGACGTTCGTTTTCATCACCCGGTCGAACTGCTCGGTGGTGATGCCGTCCAGGCCGCCGTCCTGTGACCTCTGGTAACCCGCGTTACTGACCAGCACGTCGATCTGTCCGAACTCTTGCACCGCGCGGTCGACCACTTGGCGGCAGTGCTGCTCGTCACTGAGGTCACCGGGCACTGTGATGGCCCGGCGGCCGGCGTCGAAAACCCAGCGAGCCGTCTCCTGCGCGTCGTCCTGCTCGGATTCCAGGCAGGTGATCAGCACATCCGCCCCCTCCCGGGCGAATGCGATCGCTACCGCACGGCCGATGCCCGAGTCGCCACCGGTGATGACGGCTTTCTTACCCGCCAGCCGTCCGGTGCCACGGTAGCTGTGCTCACCGTGGTCCGGCTGCACGTCCATGTCGCTGGTACGGCCCGGATACTCCACCGTCCGGCCGCCACTACCCGGCACTGCGTACTGCTCTGTGGGATCCTGCTGGGTGAACTGGTCCTGGCTCACGGTGCACCTCCGCTGGTTGTCGGTCGGCAACCGCGTTCCCCGTTGAACCTTTGCAAAACCATCGACACTGCCGATCACCGCAAACCGGCTAAAATGCATGAAACTAGGCGCCCGGTCACCCGGGAGTGGTGTTTACCGGCGACTCCGACGGGGTATGGCTCGGCATGCCTCCCCCCACCGCTAAGTGAGGAGCGAAAATGTCCATGAGCCAGCCCTCGTCCGAGACCGCCCCGCCGTCTGCAGAGGTGGAAAAAGAACGCGTGGCCGAACTTCACCAAGAGCTGAACCTCGGTGCGGGCAACCAGGAGCCCGACCCGGCGACGGCCGCGGAGCCACCGAGTGACATCAAGGCGGGAGATGCGGCCCGGCCCACCGACGCCGACGAGTCCGCTGCGACTCGCTCGAACCGCATGGATACCGGTGTCTCCCGGGAGGAGAATATCGATCCCGCGAGCCCAGCCGTGCAGCCGGGAGATCAGGGGGGCTGATCCTCTTCGCTAGACAAGTGTCGCCCCTACCCGTATGCCATACGGGTAGGGGCGATTATGCTATACGGGTGGGGCGACGAAGTTGCCGGGAAGGCTCAGCGCTTGAGCTCATGCCCCGTGAGCCGGAGGTAACCCCTCGCGGTCACTCGACCGAGCACAGCTTTGACCAGACCGAACACAAAACCCTGCAAGGCGCCGGCGATCAGTATCTCGCGCATGTCCCGGTCCAGTGCCGTCGGTTCGGGAGCTTCCTCCGCATCGGACACCTCCCGCCAGATCCACGTGAAGACAGCACCAGCCAGCGCCCCGCCCAGTATTCCACTGGTCAGGCTTATCGCCTCGTACGTCACCTTGTTGAACGAACTCATTGATCCACCTTTCGCACGATGACGGTCAGGGTGACAAGCGCAAGCCCAGCTCCCGCCAGCTTTGCCCACCGATCCCTCGGCGCTCGGCTGGCAGCCGCGTTCGCTCTGCTCGGACCCGCCCTTCCTCCTCCTGCAGCACAGCTTCCCCATACCGCAGATTGGGAATTCAGGCATACCCGATTCCACCGCGTTTACACACCGTGATCTTCCTGGTGAGGGTTCGCCTCGGACCGCCGCGACACGGGTCCCTTGATCAGTAACGCGACAACGGCTACGGTCCGACCCCACCCCGATCACACCCGGTGGCAGCTCACCGGTGAACCCCCAAGCGCCTAGTGCCCCTTGGACGCTAGAAGCGTGACACTTGAGCCGAGTTTTGCAGATGTCTCCCGCGATGCCCACCCATCTCACACCTGACCGTGAGTCGCCATTCGGAGCCGAATAGCGGTTCACAGCCGCCGCCGACCGCCATTCGGAGCCGAATAGCGGTTCACGTCGCTTTACTGATCAAGGTGACCCGCGTCTCGGCGGTCGGAGGCGCAGCCTCACTAGGGAGAGCAGTGCGTGGACCGTTAACTCAGGTCCGCGTGCGCCGTGACCGGGACAGTGAACTCTGAATCGACGAGGAAGCAGTCGTCGCCGATGCTACCATGCATCCGGTAGCGGACCGAATGCTGCTTCGATCTCTTCTGTACCAGATTCAACCTGACTGGAAAACGCACCGCTCTGATCGGCTTACGAAAGATCATCCGAAGATCCGTCTGGTAGATCTCGCCCGGTTTGCGGTCGAAGCCGTTGTCCAAGCTCGCGTAGACGATTCCAACCTGGCCGATACAATTGAATGCCATTGTCGCGGAAAGGTGAAAGATTCCATCGCCAGGGCAAAAGAAGCTGTCGACGCGAAACTCTCCCCGGATTGCTTCATGCTCAAAGAGTACCGATTCGAGAACGAGGTCGTCCTCCTTGAAGCCGTTGGCGAGATAGCCAGACAGGAATGGTCGCGCGGTCACCTCGTTGAGACGCGTCGGTCCGTGGCTCCGGCGAGCTTCCTGCAACGTGGTAGCCATACTGTTGACCCTTTCATTCCCTCGACGGTTAAATAATGCACACCAGGGCCGATAATCATTTGCGAGCACGCGCATATTTTTTACCAATAAAATCGGACCTTGCCCCCCGACGATCCGGGCGCCTCCCCTCGACGTCGCACTGCAACATCGGTCGAGCACAGATAGAATCACGTCCGAGCCTAACGCTGCATGAGCAACTGTCAAGACCTGCGTGGTAAATTTTTAGGTTACGGGACGTGGGCCAAAAATTTATTGAAAGTTTTATTTATGGCAAAGATTCGCAATGCGGAGGACTGCGCGTTAATATCTGGTTACAACCCCTTGCGGCGGCTCGGCCGCCTACGAGCTCTCGGCGCGTTGACCGTCGATCGTACGGTCAATGCGGCGCAGCGCTTCACGGAGCAGGGGCAACGAGGTGCCGTGATTGAGTCGAATGCGCCCGTTGCCCTGCTCAGCCGGCAGGGCGAAATCGTGTCCCGAGCTCACCGCGAGGCGCCCCCGGTCAAGCAGCACCACGGCTGGGTCATTGCCCAGGCCGGCATCGCGCAGATCCAGCCAGGCCAGGTAGCCGGCCTGACCGGTATGCGACTGCACACCCGGGGTGCACCGGATCCAGTCGGAGAGCTCAGCACGGGTCCGGTCCAGGTGGGCCCGCAACTCGTCGATCCAGCCGCCGTCGTCGGCCCAGACCGCTATGCTGGCGGCCACTCCGGGCACCGACGCTCGCAGCCGCTCATACCGCGGCACCGCAGTGACGACATGTGCGGTCGCCGGCTGCGCCTGCAGCAGTGCGCACTTCAGCCCAGGAACGTTCCAGCCCTTCGAGATGCTGGTGACGGTTATCGAGTGGCTGGCCGCCGGCGGCCCGCTCGCTGCGTACGGGATGAAATCGACGTCGGTGGCCAGCAATGGGGCGTGCACCTCGTCGGAGATCACATAGGCCCCCCGCGCATCGACGATCTTCGAGACGGCGGCCAGCTCTTCGCCGGTGAACACCCGGCCGGTGGGGTTGTGCGGGTGGCACAGCAGCACCCCGCGAGCATCGTCACGCAGTGCGTCATCCAGCCGCTGCAAGTCCAGGGTCCAGCCCTGGGGCCGATCCAACAGCGGCCACGGCACCGCCACTCGGCCCAGATTCTTGAGCAGCGCGAAGAATGGCGGGTAAGCGGGAGTAAGCAATACCACGCCGTCGCCCAGCTCGGTAAGCACCCGCAGAGCGGCCTCTAATCCGGCCATCACGTCAGCGACCGGGCAGGCCAGCGCGGGATCGGGCCGCCAGCCCTGATACCGGGCGGCCCAACCGGCGAACGCCTCGGCAAGACCCGCCGGTTCCGAGTAGCCCAGGTCGTGCGCGTCGAGTACCCCGCGGGCGGCCGCAAGCACCGCAGGGACCAGTGGGAAGTCCATCTCCGCGACCCAGGCAGGTAGCACGTCGGGCGGGTAACGGGACCACTTCATCGTCCGTCGCGCTCGGAGCACATCGAGGTCCAGTGCGTCGAATACCACCAAGCCGTGTCTACCGGGCTCAGCTAATGCACACCACTCCATCGCCAGAAATCGGGGCCATCGCCGTTGCCGTCCGGGCCGGTCGCGATTGATCCGGTCGGCTACCTGCGGCCCCGCCGCGCGAGGTAGCGCGCCGCTGTCACTCGAGCATCGGAGTCGGCCAGCGCGGCGGCCAGCGCCGTGGCGTCGGTGCCGCTCTGCGCGATGCTCGCCAGCTCTTCGGCGGTGGCGTCGATATGACGCTTGATCTGCTCGAGCAGGATGGCCGGCTTGGCAGCCAGCGTGCTGGCCAGCTCGGCGGCCGCGCCGCGCAGACGCTCGAGCGGGACGACCCGGTTGAGGAACCCCACGGCCCGTGCTTCCCCGGGTCCGAAGGGCCGGCAGGTGAGCACGAGCTCTTTGGTCAGCGCGGGCCCGAACTCGCGCACCAGCCTCGGGATCCCGCCGAGCGCAAGCGGGATCCCGAGGTCGACCTCGGGAATCGAGAAGACGGCGTCCTCGCTGGCGATCCGCAAGTCGCAAGCGGCGGCGAGCACAACAGCACCACCAACACAGTGCCCGTGGATCGCGGCGATCGTGAGCGGGCGCAGGCGGTCGAGCGCCTCGAGCGCGCGCCGACCCCGCTCCACGAACTCGACGACGCGCGGCGGCGGTTCCCCGTCTGAGATCAACTCGTCGAGATCGAAGCCGGCCGAGAACGCGCGTCCCGCGCCGGCGATCACAACGACGCGCACTCCGTGGTCGTCATCGAGGCGCCGGCACACGTCGAGCAACTCCGCGAGCAGTTCGCGGTCGAGCGCGTTCAGGCGCTGCGGGCGGTTCAGCGTCAGCGTCGCTACCGGCCCATTGACCTCGAGCAGCGTCCTCATCGCCGCCGCTGCCCCCCCAGATCAAGCAGCGCGATCGGCCCAGGCGAGATTCCGGGTCTGCGCAGCGCACCCGGCCACGTGAGCCGGCTCAGCACGCAACGCCACGCACTCGTCCAGCGCCGCCCGGAACGCTCGATTCTCGTCGTCGCCACGGTCATTCGCCGAGTATCCGCCTGATCGGTCTTGGCCCCGCGCAGGGGATCGGCCAACGGCATGGCGCAGGCACTGGACCGGGGTTCGACCCGGTAGATCACCTACAGGTCGAGGGCGGCTTGTACGGCACCGGCCAGGCGCGCCAAGGTGAGTTCGTCAAGTTGGCCGACGCGCTCACCGGTCCACGCTCGGTAGAGCCGGGTGAGGTCTCGGACATAGGCCCAGCCGTACCCAGCCACCGGGATTGCGAGGATGTCGCCAGGATCGCGCTCCTGCAGTTCCAGGCCCAGCGCCCACGGTCGTGGTGAGCTGTTCAGGCTGTTGCTGGACAGGATCACGACGACGCGCTGGACTTCCGGGGAACTGGGGCGGACGTATCGGCGGAGTTCACCCCGCCGCACGGAACGTCTTCGCCTCGTCGGCGGCGATCGCGGCTTCGTCGACGGCTCGCCGAACGTCCTCCGCCAGCATCCCGGCTTCGATGAGCTCAATGGAGTCCGGATCGGGACTGATACCGACGACCTCGCGGCGGGCCGCCCTGGCGATCCAGTCCGCGACCGGCATCCCATGCCGGGCGGCAGCCAGCTCGGCGAGTGCCACAGTGCCGATGTCGATCTCCACAGGCACCGTACGACGAGTTGCCATGAGCAGCAGAGTACTGATGTCCGTGCAGATGCACAGCACCGAGTCATCAGACCTGCCGCACCTGCCACTCAGTTAAGCGACGGCGGGGATGTCGTGGTGACCGGATGGCCCGCAGGGCGACCGCAGCACGGCAAGGTGATCCTGGTAGATGGCGGTCCTCGGGGTAGTGATCGCTGTGTGGGGTGCCGCCCATCAATGGAGATCAACGGGCCGACGCCGATCATCACCGATCCACCGTCGCGGGCTCGGTGACCCGTCCACGATCGACGTCGATGTGCCGGTTCGTCTGGACGGTCTCGAGCATCCGGCGGTCGTGCGTGACCAGCAGGACAGTGCCGGGATAGGTCTGCAGCGCGGACTCGAGTTGCTCGATGGCCGGCAGATCGAGGTGGTTGGTCGGCTCGTCCAAGACCAGCAGGTTCACTCCGCGCGCCTGGAGCAGGGCGAGCGCGGCCCGGGTGCGCTCACCGGGCGACAGCGTCGCCCCGCGCCGCAGGACGTGCCCGGCGCGCAACCCGAACTTCGCCAGCAGGGTACGCGCGTCCGCGGGCAACAGGCCGGACGCGGCACCGAACGCATCGAGCAGCGACGCCGCACCGAGGAACAGTCCCCGGGCCTGGTCGATCTCGCCGACGACCACGCTGGGACCCAGCCAGGCGCTGCCCTCGTCCAGCGGCAACCGGCCGAGCAGCGCGCCCAGCAGGGTGGACTTGCCAGCGCCGTTGGCCCCGGTGACGGCGATCCGGTCCGCCCAGTCGATCTGCAGGTCGACCGGCCCGAGCGTGAACTGCCCGCGGCGCACCACCGCACCGCGCAACACCGCGACCACCGCCCCGGCGCGCGGCGCGGTCGCGATCTCCATCCGCAGCTCCCACTCCTTGCGTGGCTCCTCGACCACCTCCAACCGCTCGAGCAGCCGATCGGTCTGGCGCGCCTTGGCGGCCTGCTTCTCGCTCGACTCGGTGCGCGCAGCGCGGATGAACTTGTCGTTGTCCGGGGCCTTGCGGCGGGCGTTGCGCACGCCCTTGTCCGACCACGTCCGCTGGGTCCGGGCCCGGGCCTGCAGCGCCGCGCGGGTGTCGGCGTACTCCTCGAAATCCGCCCGGGCATGCCGGCGCAGCACCGCGCGCTCCTCCAGGTACCCGGCGTACCCGCCGCCGTAGTGGCGGACCTGCTGCTGCGCGAGGTCCAGCTCGATCACCCGGTGCACCGACCGGGCCAGGAACTCCCGGTCGTGGCTGACCAGGACCGTGCCGGCCCGCACGCCGGCGACGAACTCCTCCAACCGGTGCAGGCCGTCCAGGTCGAGGTCATTGGTCGGCTCGTCGAGCAAGACAATGTCATAGCGGCTGAGCAGCAGCGACGCCATCCCGGCCCGGGCGGCCTGCCCGCCGGACAGCGCGGTCATCGGCTGGTCCAGGTCCACCGTCAAGCCGAGGTCCGCGGCAACCCGCTCGGCCCGCTCGGCGACGTCGGCGCCACCCAGGCTCAACCACCGGTCCAAGGCGGTGGCGTACGCGTCATCCGCTCCGGGGGTGCCGGCGGCCAACTGCTCGGCGGAACGGTCCAAATCGCGCTGCGCAGCCGCGACGCCGGTACGCCGGGCCAAAAAGGCGCGCACCGTCTCGCCCGGACGGCGCTCGGGCTCCTGCGGCAGGTACCCGACCGTCGCCGTCGGTGGATGCAGCTGCATGCTGCCGTGCTCGGCGGCTTGTAGGCCCGCGAGGATACGCAGCAACGTCGACTTGCCCGCGCCGTTGGGACCCACCAGCCCGATCACGTCACCCGGCGCCACGACGAGGTCCAGCCCGGAGAACAGCAGCTGGTCGCCGTGGCCCGTCGACAGCTCCTTGGCGATCAGCGTGGCACTCATGAGAACCCAATGCTATCCGAGCCGGCACGGGGATGCCCCGGCCCGCGTTGGAGACGATCAACCATCCGTCCTGCTCACCGATCGCCACCGGCACCCGGCAGCGGGAGGAGTCCGGCGGCGAGCAGCAGCAGCCAGCGGCGTCGCCACCCACCCTAGGGTCCGCGGATGCGTGTTCGCATCGGCCCGGGCGGTGAGGGTTTCACTTCACATGACACTCGGTACCGGCACGGCGTCCGGCTACGGATCGAGGCGGTTTTACAGTGCTCATACGTCGAGGGTTAACGTCCGGTTACCAGGAGATCGTTCAAGCGTTGGCGGAGCTTTTCTACGTCGTGGGTTACTTCAGTCGCTACAGCTCGGCCTTGCCACCGATGCCGACGGTAAACGAAGTCCATGGTCCACCAGGACAGCGCGCCACTGACCACCAGCGCAATGACAGATAATGAGAAGACCTGCCATGAGGTATATCCATTGCGAAGCAACGCGACGACTGTTGACGCGGCGAGACCCACGGTGATCGCCGCCGCCTTGGTCGAGCGCATCCAACATCCACAGCGCTTTGTCACGTTTTTCCTTCGACGGCCGATGGTGCCACTCCGCCAGCTGATCGCCGAGTAGCGCAACCCCCTGCCGCAACACAGCGGGATGCAACCGAGCGGGCAAGCGGTACACCCAATTATTCGCAGCTCCTTCTCGTTCTTCTCGCTACGAAACCTCTTACTCGCGACATAACTAAGACCCAAGGACGCGACCAGTCCCGTGATCAAGATGCCGAGCCCGTTTCCCAGAGACACCGCGATCACCAGCGGACCTGCCAGCGTGATGACAGCCAGCGGTAGCGCCGCCCGGGTATGGTACTTGCCGACCGGGACACTGTGCAGATCACGTTCAACAGAATTGATACTGGACCGAGAGATCCCGACGAACGCCGCCGCCAGGAACGGCGCGCACATGAACAACAATGACCACCCAGCGAGCTGAAAAGTTGCTGGAAGCTCGCCATGCGTGAGCGGTGCCGCAGTGAGCGCGAGCACCGAGGGCGCGGCGAGTGACAGTAGAGCCAGCACTGCGACGAGGGCAACCAGCCATCGACCGGGCCGTCGCGATGGGGTGGTCTCGATCACCTCTGCCGGTGTCCAGCTGAGCGCCACGTCACCATCGACCTGGGATACGAGCTCTTCGATGCCGGAGCCGGCACGGATCCGGTAGGCCTGACAGTCGGCCACGTCACGGATCAACTCCGGTAACTGGTCTCGCCGGGGCATCGGCGTCTCATCGAGCAGGATCGGGATGATCTTCTTGCTATTCTTGACCGCAAGCTCGAGTTCTTTCCGGACCCAGTCGTCCGGCTCATCGAGCCGCCGGACACCATTCGCATCGCACTCGGAGAGCCACTGCGCGTGGATGACGGCGAGCACCACCGCGGAGTCGCATACCGCCTTCGCCAGCTCGACCGGAAACCGATCACCTGGCCGTAGGGATTCGGTATCCAGGAAAACCTGATCAGAACCGAAGCTCTCCGTCAACCGGTGGTGCAGCGCCGACACCACGCCGATATGGCCACCCCGGCGGTAGCTGATGAAGATCCCGCCCATGATCACCCCCACCAGCTACTACGCGATCGAATAGGCACCGACAGTCACCGGAAGGCCAGCCTATGACATTTGTCGGCCTCGAGCTCGCAACGCCGTCACGTCACAGCGTGCGCACGTCGCTGGCCAGGTAGAGCCGAGCCCGAGCTGCGACACGCGGTACGCACTCGCCTGACGTGATGACGCCAGCGTCCGCTTCTTAACAGGCATGGTGCATAGTCCACGTCGTGATACGCCTGTTCGATCGATCTTGATTAGACGGACCAGATCGAGGTCGACAAGGCCACCCGGCATTGCCGGCGACCTGGTAGAGGACATCGTCAACCTGAACGGACCGGCTGGGGCATCATCGGTCGGGGTGCTGCTTGGTGTCCTGCACACCGGTCCATCCCGCGGCGTGGCCGACGGCGACGCACTCCTGCGCTCCGCTGGATCGGCTGGACTTGCGATAGGGCGCGGTCCGCAATGCCTCGAAGTGTCGTTGATCGTTCATGTGTCTCCTGTTCGGCTGTGACCAGGGCGTTTCGTCTCGTCCGCGAGGTCCTGGTCGCTGACAATGATCGTCGGTGTCCGCCGCCGGTGACAGCGGGAGCCCAGCCTCAGCAGCCTAGTCGAACGTGGCGGCGATCTCGGCGATCTTGCGCATCGAGTCGTCCGGGTCGAGCGCTCGGGAGATGACGGCGCCGAACACGCTGGTGTGCTGTCGGATCTCGGATGCCTTCTCCAGGAAACCGCTGGAGTGCGCGTAGTCGAGGAACACGATGGCCGGGTCGTCGGGTTCCGGGAAGGTCAGCAGCGCGAAGGACTGCCCCTGGGCGGGATGCTCGCCGGCCGCATATGGCAGCACCAGCAGCTCCACCGTGGCGTTGTGCCGGGCGTCGAGCAGGTGGCGCAGCTGGGCGTGCATCACCTCGCGTCCGCCGACCCAGCGGTGCAGCGCGGCCTCGTTGACCACCGCGGTCAACCGGAAGTCGGTGGCGGTCAGCCGTTGCTGGCGGTCGGCGCGCAGGTGCACCAGCCTGGGCACGTCCGCCGAGCGGAGGAAGGGTGCGGCCGAGCTGATCACAGCCTTGGCATATCCGGGTGTCTGGAGCAGACCCGGGATGAAGGCGTCCTGGTAGGTCTGTTCCCAGGCGGCGCCGGCCTCCAGCCCGATCAACAGCTCGACGTTGTCGGGCAGCACGTCGGAGTACTGCTCCCACCAACCGAGCACGTCACCGTCGCGGCGCAGCGTGCGCAACTCGTCGGCCTTGCGCTCGGTCACGGCGAATACTTTGATCAGCTTCTCCAGCTGCGCGGCGGTGAGCTTGCCGCGGGCGTTCTCGACCCGGCTGAGCTGTGGCTGCGACGTGCCGATCTTCTTGGCAAGGGTGGCGCCGGACATCCGCACAGCGTCGCGAAGTTGTTTGATCTCCGAGCCGAGCCGCCGCCTGCGCACAGTCGGGCTGATCGACATGCCGCCTCCCCGCGTTGCTCGTCAGGTCACTTCGGGGACCCGTGCTCGACCTGCCGCTCCGGACAGCGGAGAACGCCGGCCGTGGTCCGCGGCTCAGCGAAGGGGACCGTGCTGGGCGCACCGCCAACCGGCTCGACCGTCGATCAAACCAGGCAGCGGCTCGTCTGCGACCTCCTGCGCGAGGCCGGGCCCGGCGCTGCCGGGGCGGTCGACTCGATCCTGTACCGGATCACATCCCCCTGAGCTTCGTGATCAACCCTGCTGTCGCCGAGCGCGACGACAGAGTCGCCGCAGGCCCACCGAACAGCTCTGCTGTCGCGCTCGGCGCACTGAGAGCACCCACGATCCCCGGGTGCCGGTGACATGATCGAACCGATTCATCGGACCACCTCGACTGTGATCTTTACTCGACTTACGGGGTCTGCCTTCCTTGCGCCGCGCTTGCGCCCCCATCCGATAATGAACCGACCTGAAATTCGGCGATGCCCAGGACCCCGACAGAACCTCTTCCGGGGCCAAACGCATACTACGCTCAGGAGGATTTTCGATACGCCGCAGAGACGACGATTGCGGCCGGGACAGCTATCGCGGGCGACCCCCACAAAGATCTCAGCGTGTGGAATCAGCGTAGTGCAGGACCGTTTCCCTGCTTCGGGCGCATGAGGTCCCTTCTTTGCCCGTGCCGCCAGTAGATCACATCATTCATGTGATGCGCGAAGCGTTGGTGCGCTCGAGGCGGCGGGGGCTGGTGACTCAGCGGTGTCCGTTCTTGTTCTCGTTAGGGGTATGGGGAGATGGCTGAATCAGCGTCCGGTGTGGGAGCGTCGATGAGCGGTCGCGCCGGGTGGGGGGACGCGGCGGCCTGGCCTGAGAACGCGGTGGCGATCGTCGGTGTGGGGTGCCGGCTGCCAGGCGGGATCAGTTCGCTGGCCGGGCTGTGGGAGGCCTTGGATGCCGGCCGTGACCTGGTCGGCGAAGTACCGCAGGATCGGTTTGACGCGGACCGGTTCGTCGCGCCCGACCGGGCCCGACCGGGAAAGTCCTACTCTGCCGCCGGAGGTTTTCTGCAGGATGTGGCCGGCTTCGACGCCGACTTCTTCGGGATTGCGCCGAGAGAGGCGTCGCGGATGGACCCGCAGCAGCGGTTGCTGCTGGAGTGCGCGGTGGAGGCACTCGACGATGCGGGCATCGACTCGACGGCACTGGCCGGCAGCGACACGGCGGTGGTGATCGGCGTCTCGTCGCATGACTACGGGGATTTGCAGCAGCGGCGGCTGCGCACGAGTAACGCCTACACGATGACCGGCATGGCAGCGTGCAATACCGCCAACCGCATCTCTTACGTTCTCGATCTGCGGGGGCCGTCGGTGGCGGTGGACACCGCGTGCTCCTCGGCCTTGACCGCGGTGCATCAGGCGTGCGAGGCGGTGCGGTCGGGGCGCAGTGCGGTGGCGCTGGCCGGTGCGGTGAACGTGCTGCTGAATCCGGCCGGGTATGCGGGTTTCTCGCATGCGTCGATGCTGTCTCCGAGCGGTCGCTGCCAACCGTTCGCCCAGGCGGCGGACGGGTTCGTGCGCGCGGAGGGCGCGGGGGTGTTGGTGGTCAAGCCGCTGGCGGCGGCGTTGGCGGGCGCCGACCGGGTGCATGCGGTGATCGTCGCGAGCGGGGTGAACACCGACGGCCGCACCAGGGGGCTGGCACTGCCGAGCGTCACCGCGCAGGCCGCCTTGCTGGAGCAGGTGTATGCCGGCGCGGGGATCGGGCCGCAGGAGGTGGCCTATGTCGAGGCGCACGGCACCGGCACGCATGCGGGGGATCCGGTGGAGTGCGAGGCACTCGGCCTGGTGCTCGGGCGCCGCCGTAGCGGTGCGCTGCCCATCGGGTCGGTGAAGTCCAACGTGGGGCACCTGGAGGCGGCGGCGGGGCTGGCGGGGCTGCTCAAGGCGCTGCTGGTGCTGCGGGAGCGGCGGATTCCGGCGACCTTGCACGCCGAGGTGCTCAGCGAGCGGATCGACTTCGCCGACCTCGGGCTGGAGCCGGTGACCACGTCCCGACCGTTGACGGTCACCGGGCGAGGGGTGGTCGGGGTGAACTCGTTCGGTTTCGGTGGCGCCAACGCCCACATCGTCCTGGCTCCCGCTCCCGCCGCGGGCCTGGATACCGAGGACCACCAGGCGGTGGGCAAGCTTGCGGTGGTCGTCTCGGCGCGCACCCGGCCGGCGCTGGCCGCCGCCGCCGTCCGGTGGGCCGACCGGTTGGAGCAGACGACCCCGGACGGCTTCTACGATCTAGCCTTCACCGCGTGCCGGCGCCGCACCGGGTATGCGCAGCGGATCGCCGTGCTGGCCACCGACGCCAAGGAGGCGGCGGATGCGCTGCGCGGTCTGGCCGAGGGCCGGCCCGTGGTGGGCGGCGCGTCGGCGGTGGCCGTGGTTCGCGGTCGAGTGGGGTTCGTGTTCTGCGGCAATGGTGCCGCGTGGGTGGGCATGGGCGCGGAGCTGCTGGGCTGCGATGCGGCCTTTCGGGACGAGGTCACCGCGGTTGCCGAGGTTCTGCGGCCTCATCTGGGTTGGTCGGTGCTGGCGGAGATGGCCGGACCAACCGATCCGGGGCGGTGGGAGCGCACCGAGGTCGCCCAGCCGATGCTGTTCGCGGTACAGGCCGGGCTGGTCGCTGCGCTGGCCGCGCGTGGACTCCGTCCAGCGGCGGTGGCGGGTCACAGCGTGGGAGAGATCGCGGCCGCCTACTGCGCGGGGATGCTGGACCGGGCGGGTGCGTGCCGGGTGATAGCTGAGCGCAGCCGGGCGCAGGCCGGCACGGCCGGGCGCGGTCGGATGGCCGCGGTGGGGCTGAGTGTGTCCGAGGCCGAGCAGGAGCTGGCCGGGTACGGGGGTCGGCTGGTGATCGCGGGCGTCAACACCGGCGCGGATGTGACGCTGGCCGGGGACGCTGCAGCGCTGGCCGCTGCGGGTGCAGCCCTGGCCGCGCGTGGGGTGTTCTTCCGAGACCTGGGGCTGGACTACGCCTTCCACAGCCCGGCCATGGACCGGATTCGCGAGCAGTTGGCGGACGCGCTCGCCGATGTGGTTACGCACCGTGGCCGGATCCCGCTGGTGTCCACCGTCACCGGTGCGCAGGTGGACGGCACTGCGCTGGATGCGGGGCACTGGTGGCGCAACGTGCGCGAGCCGGTCCGCTTCGCCGATGCCGTCCAGACGCTGACCGCAGCCGTGGGCTGCGACGTGCTGGTGGAGATCGGCCCGCACCCGGTGTTGGGCGCCTACCTGCGCCGGGGCGCCGCGGGCGGGGACGATCCGGTCGTCGTGGTGCCCACCATGACCCGGACCGACGCAGGCTCGGCAGCCTTGGACACCGCACAGGCGCAGATGCTTGCGGCGGGCGCAGACGTGGACTGGGCGGTGCCCTTCCCCCGGCGCGGTCGGGTGGCGGATGCGCCGACGTATCCCTGGCAGCGGGAGCGGCACTGGAACGGCAGCCCGCAATGGTGGCTGGAGCAGGCCGCCGATGACGCCTACCGGGCAGGGGTCCGGCATCCGCTGCTGGGCCTGCGCCAGGCGATGGCCCAGCCCGCCTGGCAGCAGGAGCTCGAGCCCGCGCCGCTCGGGTGGCTGGCTGATCACCGGGTCGATCAGGCGGTGGTGTTTCCGGCGGCGGCCTATGTGGACATGGCGCTGGCGGCGGGGCGGGAGGTGTTCGACGCCTCGGTCGAGGTGATCGGGTTGGGCATCGTCCGGGCATTGGCTCTGCCGTTCGACGATCCGGCTATGCAGACCTGCCTGAGCAGCACCCTCGCATCGGACGGTCGGTTCATCGTCGCCAGCCGCAGCGGCGGGCAGGACGAGTGGGTGGAGCACGCTTCGGGCCGGGTCCGCCGGCTGCTGGCCGACCCGCCGGCTGCCGTGGATCTCGAAGCGATCCGGGTTCGCCTGCCCCAGCAGATCACCGCCGAGCAGCACTACCGCATGTGCGCGCGGGCCGGACTGCCCTACGGCCCGGCCTTTCAGACCCTGACCGGGCTGCGAGCCGGGCCGGCCGAGGTTCTGGCCGAGTACCGGGCGACGATCGACATCGGTGCCGGGCATGTGGCGCATCCCAGCGTGCTGGACGGTGCCCTGCAAGCGGGGCTGCCGCTCGTGACGACCGCAACGCCGGTCCCGTTCCTGCCCGTGGGCGTCGAGGCGGTCCGCTGCTGGCAACCGATGCCGGCGGCCGGGCTGGTCCACCTGCGCTCCCGGAGCATCACGGCGGCCGAGGCGGTGTGGGACCTGACGGTCACCAATACCACGGGCGCGGTCGCCCTGGAGCTGCGGGGCTGCCGGCTGCGCCGCTTTACCGCAGGTCGTGATCCTGGGCCGGTCCGGATGACCGAGCGCATAACCGCCGCGCCCCTGCCCGGCGTCCCCGCCGAGCCTTCGCCCCTGCCACCTCCCGCCGATGTCCTCGCCCGGTGCGCGCCGGACCTGGCCGCGGTCACCAGCAGGTGGCACGCCCACCCCTACCCGCAAGCCCGAAGGCGAGCGCTCGAGCTGGTCGCGCACTTCACCGCCGCTGCCGTGCGAGAGCTCCTGCCCGGCCGGCACCGCCACGACCCCTTCACGCTGGAGGATCTGCTGGCTGCGGGTGTCGCCCCCCGGCACGCCCGGCTGCTGCACACCCTGCTCGATATGGCGGTGCCGCACCGGGTGCTCAGCACCGCCGCCACCGGCAGGTGGCAGCTCGGTCTCGAGCCCTGCGCTGAGCGGCTCTTCCGGGTTGCGGTGGCCGAGGATCCCGCTGAAGCCGCCGCCCTGCACGCCTACGGGGTGGGTGGGCGCCATCTGGCTGCGGTGCTGCGCGGTGAGACCGACCCACTGGAGCTGCTGTTCACCGAGACCGATGCGCTGGCCGCGCGCTGCTACGACAGCACTCCCACCCTCCGCTATCACCACGAGCTGGCCCAGCATCTGCTGCGCTCCCTGGTGGCCGGCTGGCCCCGCAGCCGGCCGCTGCGGGTGCTCGAGGTCGGCGCAGGCACCGGCGGCGCCACCGCGGCGTTGCTGCCCGAGCTGCCGCCCGGATGCACCCACTACACCTACACCGACCTCTCTCCGGTGTTCTTCACCCAGGCCCAGGACCGGTTCGCGGCTTTCGACTTCGTCGACTACCGACGTCTGGACCTGGAAGGCGACCTGACCGAGCAGGGATTCACCCCTGCCTCCTTCGACCTGGTCATCGCCTCCAACGTGCTGCATGTCACCCGTGACCTGGCCGCCGGCCTGCACAAAGTCGCTGACCTGCTCGCCGACGGCGGTCACCTGCTCGCCGTGGAGACGCACAATCAGCAGCTCCTGGCCCCGATCTTCGGACTGCTGGACTCCTTCTGGCGCGCCACCGACACCGATCTGCGCCCGCACGGGCCGCTGCTCGCCCGCGACCAGTGGCCTGCCCTGCTGACCCGGTGCCGGTTCACCGCAACCGTCCAGGCGGGTGACACCGCCGAGCCTGCCCGCAGCGACCACTCGGTGATCCTGACCGCCCGCAGCCCCCGCCGCGACCCGCAGCAGGCCACCGGAGTGCACCCGCCCGGCACCCGGCGGTGGCTGGTGGCTGGCACTGCGGCTGCGGGGCAGGATCGTGGGCTGCTGCGTGAGGTGTTACGTGCCCTGACCACCCACGTCGGCGACGGCGCGGTGCGCGCCGTGCCCGCCACACCCGACGTGGCGCAGTGGGTCGCGCTGCTGACCGACCAGCCGTCGCCGGTGGACGTCGTGCTGCTCGCGGTCCCCGAAAACACCGAAAACACCGAAGACACCGAAAACACCTTTGCCGCCGCGCGGGCCACCGAGGAAGCCATCCGGCACCTCGCGGTCCTGCGCGCGCTCGCCACCGCCGGCGTCCAGGCCGGGCCCGACCTGGACGTCACCCTGTGGCTGGTCGCTACCGGGCGCGGCGCGCCGGCTCCCGGGGCCGGTGCGGCTGCGTGGGGCGCGGCCCGCAGCCTGGCCAACGAACACCCCCGACTCACCGTGCGCCGGATCGCCCTGATCCAGCCAGACCCTGCTTCGCAGGCCGGTAACCCAGCGCTGGCCCAACGACTGGTGCAGGAGATGCTGGCCCGGCCCGCCGACGATGAGGTACACCTCACCGCGCAGGGCCGCTTCGTCTCCCGGCTGCGCCCACTACCGCCGCCGCGCCGGCCGTCGACCGGGCCCTACACCCTGGCGTTGGCGGAGACCGGGCTGCGCTACCGCCTGGGGTGGAAACCGACGACCGTGCCCGTACCGCAGGCCGGGGAGGTCGTCGTCGCGGTCGAGGCCGCCGCGCTGAACTACCGCGACATCATGATCGCTACCGGGCTGGTGCCCCCCGTCGCTCGGCAACGGCGGCCGGACCTGGCCGACCTCGGTCTCGATTGCGCCGGCACCGTCACCGCCGTCGGCCCCGGCGTCACCCAGCTCAACCCGGGTGACCGGGTCACCGGTATCGCGCCGGGCTGCTTCGGCTCCCACGCCCTCACTCGCGCGGACCGCCTCATCCCCATCCCCGAGGGCATGACGCTCACCGAGGCCGCCACCGTGCCCACAGCCTTCCTCACCGTGCAGCACTCCCTCCAGCACCTGGCCCACCTCAGCGCCGGGGAGACCCTGCTGGTCCACGGCGCCGCCGGAGGAGTCGGCCTGGCCGCCCTGCAGTACGCCCGCCAGGTAGGCGCCCACGTCATCGCCACCGCCGGCACCCCGGCCAAGCGCGACCTGCTGCACCTGCTCGGCGTGGAACACGTCCTGGACTCCCGCACCCTGCACTTCGCCGACCAGGTCAAAGCCCACACCGGCGGGGAAGGCGTCGACGTCGTCCTCAACTCCCTGGCCGGCGAGGCCCTGGTGCGCAGCCTCGGACTGCTCAAACCGCACGGTCGCTTCCTGGAGCTGGGCAAACGCGACTTCCTCGCCGACAACCCCTTGCCGCTGGCTCCGTTCCTGCACAACCTGACGTTCTTCGGCGTCGACGCCGGCGCCCTGTTCGACCAGGCGTCACCGGTGGCCGACGCCCACCTGGCGGTGATCCGCGAGGCCCTCAACACCGGCGGGTACCGCCCCCTGCCGCACCGCACCTTCCCGGCCGCCCGCATCCGGGAAGCCTTCAACTACCTGCAGCATTCCCGGCACATCGGCAAGGTCGTCGTCACCTTCGACGATTCCGTCGCCGTGCGCCGGCCCGCCACCCGCGCCCCGCTGGACCCGCAGGCCGGCTACCTGATCACCGGCGGATTCAGCGGACTCGGCGCGGCCACCGCCCGGCATCTCGCCGCCCGCGGCGCCCGGCACCTGGTGCTGATCAGCCGCCGTGGCCGCAACGCCCCGGAAGCAGCCGCTCTGCTCACCGACCTGCAACGCCGTGGTGTCCAGGTCACCACGCATGCCGCGGACGCCGCCGACCCCCATGCCCTGCGCCGGATCCTCGACGGCATCGACGACTCCGGCCGCCGGCTGGCGGGCGTCGTGCACGCCGCCATGGTCCTCGACGACGCCCCCCTCACCGAGCTCACCGACGACCGTATCCGTGCGGTCCTCACCCCCAAGATGACCGCCGGCCACCTGCTGGACCAGTTCACCCGCCGGCGGGACCTGGACTTCTTCGTCGTCTACAGCTCCGTCGCAGCGCTCATCGGCAATCTCCGGCAAACCGCCTACGCAGCCGCCAATCTCGCCCTGGAAGCCCTCGTCCGCGACCGCCGCCGCTGCGGACTCCCGGCAACCGCCATCCAATGGGGAGCCATCGCCGGCACCGGCTATGTCCACCGCACCGGCCGCACTGCCGAGATGGCCACCCTCGGCCTCGGTGGCCTGCCCACCGATCAGGCTCTGGCAGCCCTGGACGAGCTGCTGGAACACCCCGACGCCGACGTCACCGCCGTCGGCCACATCGACTGGGGCCAAACCCGCAAGTTCCTGCACACCCTCACCGCCCCCCGCACCGCGGCTTTCCTGCCCGCCGACACCGCCGCCGCTGATCAGCAGTTGATCACCGTCCTCAGTGCCACCAGCACCGAAGCGGCCCTCGCCCTGGTGGCGGACGTGCTCGTCGACCTGCTGGCGCACGTTCTGCACACCACACCCGACCGCATCGACCGCACCCGCAGCCTCGATCAGATCGGCGTCGACTCCCTGATGACCGCCGAGCTCGCCACCCTCGCGCGCCGGCGCTTCGCCTGCGAGATCCCCGTCGTGGAGCTCTTCGGCATCACCAACCTGACCGCCCTGGCCCAGCGCATCCTCGCCCGGCTGCGCCGCGCCGCAGCGACCACCACCTGAATCCTGACTCACCCAGGAGGCCGTCTCACCATGTCTATCGTGGTCACCGGTGCCACCGGCTTCCTCGGCCTGCACCTGATCCGGGAACTGCTCAACCAGCATCCCGAGCTCACCCTGCTCACCCGCGCCGACTCCACACCGGCGCTGCCCCGTATTCAACGGTTCCTCGAACACTGCGGCGCCAGCCCCGAGGAGGTGTGTCAGCTACCGCAGCGCCTGCACGTGGTGGCAGGCGACGTCACCGCACCCCACCTCGGCCTTGCCGACAACGACTTTCGGCGCCTCGCCGACGACATCGACGTCCTGTGGCACTGCGCCGCAGACATCGCCTTCGCCTCCCCCGACCCCGCCGTCTACACCCGCAATGTCAGCGGCACCCGGCACATCCTCGAACTGCTCACCAACGGTGAACGGCAACCACTGCTCTGCCACGCCAGCACCATCGCCGTCGCCGGCGCACGCCGTAACGGGATCATCCCCGAAGCCCCGCTCGACGCCACCGCAGGCTTCAACACCCCCTACGAGGAATCCAAATATCAAGCCGAGATCCTGGTCCGGCATTGGTGCACACGCCAGGGCCGCAACGCCGCCATCTTCCGCCTCGCCGGACTGATCACCAACACCCCGCCCTATCCCGGACGCCCGCAGCACCCCCTCGAGACAGCCGCACAAGCCTTCCGTGACGTGCTGCGCACCTTCGCCGACCTGGTCCCACCGGACGGCCACCTGCGCCTCACCGGCATCAACCCCGAAGCCGTGATCAACCTGGTGCCCGTCGAACACGCAGCCCACGCCATGGCCCAAGCCGTCGAACGCATCCCCCTGCACGGCCCCCGCCACCTGCACATAGTCCACCGTCACGGCACCCCCGCCGCCACCATCCTGCAAGCCCTCTCCACAGCCCTGGACAACCACCTGGTCTTCCACCTCGACCCCGCACCCCCCAGCACCGACGCCGAACGGATTGTCCACGAGATCTTCGGCGGCTACCTCGCCCAGCTCACCACCAAACGCCACTACGACGACACGACCATGACCGGACTCGGGCTCGCGTGCACCACCGGGACCGTCCAGAATGAGAATTACCTGGTGGCGTCCATAGCGTAGGGGTCGCAGAACAACGATGGCGATGATGGCGGCGGCGGTTGCGGCGAATATCACGATAATCAACTTGTGATGACGCCCGCGGCCCAGCGCCGGTGACCCCGGCGGAGCGTTGGTACATCGGAGATAAAGGCGCCCGCAACCATGCAAGATCCCCCCAGATTACGTATCGGCGTGATAGTGACTTGCGGGCTGCTTACGCTCGAGGGCTAGCGTCGGTGTCCGCGGGTGATGGTGGAGTTGGGTGAGTTCAGCGCCGACACCCTGGGCTTCACAGGGGCCGCTTTTGAAGGCTTCAGTCGCTTTGGTGCCTGAGGTTGGGGCAGGGGTGAGGGTCGCTGGGATGGGTTGTTGGTGCTGCCGGATTTGCCGCGAGCTGGGCTGGCCCTACCCCGCCGGTTACTACCGGGTCCTGGTCACTGTCCCGCCCGCCCCGGGATGAGCCCAGCCCCTCACACAGCGCTGGCCGGGCGACGCAGCGGCGGGTGGCGGAGCTGTTCTGGCCCTCTCGGGCTCGCCTCGCAGTGTCAGGTCTGCTGGTCGTGGTGAGCGCGGGGCTGACCGTGGAGAGTTTGCTGCTCAGCAAACCGGTGTTCGATCAGGCCCGGTGCTGCCCGGACCCCGAGCTGCTGGCCTGGCTGGTCGCCGCGATGACCGGATTGACGGCGCTCGGGGAAGGCGTTCCACCAAGCGATTATGAAACCCCCGGATAGTGAAGTTCTTCCAGATTGACCCGGTCGTGCTCGCGTTTGTGGTCCCTGAAGAACCTGCTCGGCGCGCGAGAGTGGGATTCACCCGAACGGTTGTTCGGTGCTCGTGCCGGTGGGCTCCGGTTTTTGTCGGTGTCGGGTTGTAGCGTGCTGTTCGTGAGGGTTCGGCAGTTGCTTCCTGAGGGTCTGGCCGAGATGGCGCCG
>JBOHGE010000050.1:0-38779 GCA_050700055.1 Pseudonocardiaceae bacterium | reverse complement strand
GGTGGCAACTTCTGACCCGAAGTTGCCACCAGTGGCACACCCACAAAAGATCCACCCGCTCCCCGGCGCTCAGCTGAGCAGCGGGGTTGTCGTGTGCGGCCGGTCTCATCGCCGCAATCAGAGCGCGCAACGCCCTGTGGATCAACCGCCGTGGGCTATGCCATCCCTGCCAGTCCTGATCGGTCTCATCCCGCGCCAGCTCGGCGGCACCAGCGGTACGCAGCCGGCAACCCAGCGCGCCGACATCCGCGAGGGGCTGCGATACCGACGACGTCACCCGATCATCTGGCCACTCACCGCCAGCGGCTTCGGATCAGCTCTGACCGCCGGCACCCGGCTGACCCGGACTCCGAAAGGGTGCAGGCGAGCGCCGTTGCCGCTCACCGAGCAGCGGGTCTTACTGCGTGCGGGGGACGGGCAACACGACTCTCCGGTTGAGACACACCTATCGGGTGATGTCCGATGCGCCTGAGCTGCAGAGAAGGTCGAGGGTCGCCCCAATGGGATTTCAACCGGCGCTACCGTCTTGACAGGGCGGTGCCATCGTTATCTACTCCATTCTTGTGAGCTGCATAAATCGGACTCACGGCATTCACGCATAGTTCGTTTAGGCACCTATTCGGCACTGAATCATCCGGTTCCGGTGGAGGCCCTGTTGAGGGCAAAGGAGAGATGGCAGGGGTCTTCAAGGCACCTTCGTGAGGCGCGTGAGTGGTGACGGTGACCGAGCGTTGACCGTATGGGGCTGTTGAAATGCCATGCGGGGGCGCTACGACTCTGAACCGACGTAGCCTTGCGGCGGTTTGAAACGTTTCCCTCGTAAGGCCACGTCGAGCAAGTTGTGACCGATAGGGCGGCTAACTTTGCCCTTGTGACTCTAGCGCCTCCGATAGTTGTACCTGCGATGATGTAGCGAGGCGCTAAGCAGGGAGGGCGGATGCGCGCGCAGGACCACTCGGCCACAAGCGATCGCACGGGCCCAACAGGTACGTGCGCGTTCTGGAGCTGTACCCCACCCATCAGAGTTGGGCCGGTGCGGTCATCGCCGTGCTGCGCAAGGCCGCCGCCGCGGTCACCGAAGCCACCACCCACCACCGTGACTACCTCGACCCTCACCTTCTCGCTGACCTGCTCGCTCACTACGAACCACGCCATCAGCTGGGGCAGCACCACCGACCGCCACCGCGACTGGGCCACAGGCAATCACCCCGGATACACCCTCGTCAAATCCCTCCACGACAAGACCGAGTAGGTCTGGATCGTCACCCGAAATCTCGCCGTGCACTGGACGAACAACGCCAGTGAAACAAGCCCCTTCAAAAGTCCCAAACGACACTAGGCCGTCTCCGGCTACTGGCAACCAGGCGTTCGTCCCATTGACGCCGTCCACACCGCTCTCACCGGCAACCCCTGGCTGCCCACCATCCCCATGGCCCGACCTCGTAGCTTAGGAGCCCCCGGAATAAAACAACAAATTCGCCGAAGTTGGCATCATTGCAGGTCGGAGGCCCAATAAATGCCTCCGAACGGATAAGTTGCTTTATTTCGACTAGTTTAACCCGTGAATGACCACGCAGTATCGTGTCGCAGAGGATGTCCACCCAATGGACCAGAACGACGTGCACACCGAGGAGTGTGGGATCTCGTGAATCAGTACGCGCATCAAACGGAGCGGGAAAACGAGTCTAATCCTAAAAGATCGATCGGGAGAGGTTCCCGGCGCTCACACGGTCAAATCCCTCCTCTTGTTCCCATGCAGTGGACTGGCGACCAAAGGATCGCTAGCCTTCCCTCAAGGTCACTACGCCCAGTCGATCTTCTTCACATTCAACGTGCGGTCGGCAATCGAGCGGCCGTTGGGCTTGTGTCCCAAGCAAGAATAAGCCTACCAATTCAGCGGATGCAGCATGTCGGCGCCCCGCGCGGAGCCCTGGGGCAGAAGATCCCCGGGGAGGGGAAGGTGCATTTGGATGAGAGCAGAACGGCGAGGTCGCCAGGGATAATCACTCAGGTGATCATCAAAAAACAATCAGGCCCAATAGAAAGAGAGGACCCAAGCCCTCACGAAAAACACTGGTGGTTCCTCTTCGAGGTGGAACCAGAAGACAAATCGGCCAAGAAGTGGATGCAAGTAGATTTAAATCTCAAAAACGGGTACCGGATATTTTGGAGCGAATCAACAGGTGCTCCTGGAACTATGGAGGTTAAAGCTGTTCCAGAGGGACTTACATCCGCGACCATTGAAGGAGCCGTGGCGAGTATTGCAAGCTGGCGTGAGTGGTACAGCAACCCGAGGGTACCGGACGGCGAAAACCCAAGATACAGTTGTCAGACCTTTGTGGAAGAATTGGCAAGCGCACTAAGTATAGCGCTGTAGACGGGGTTTTGACCAGTTCCACCCGGCCCCGGTTGACATGCCCCCAGCGGCGCTACATCAACAAGCTCAGCGCAGTCCTACACAAACGTGCGCGGCTGCCGGGCTGGTGAGTGACGAACTGAGTGACAACCATCGCGTATGCAGGCGGACTCTCCCGGACTTTCGCGGATGCGTCAGCAGGTTGCCACCGCGGCAGCCTGCCGGTCATGGCGGCGCCTGAATTGCTTCACACCGAAGAGATCGGTCGTTGGTGAGGTGCACGCGAACCTGTCCGCTGCTCGGTGTTGAACCGCCGCTCGGCACCGAGCCGTGTTATATGGGGGACCGATACACCAGAGGAGGCGGAGTGGCGAGGCCCTTATGAGGCGTATTCGGCGCACAACGCCCCGTGAGAGCAGCATGGCAAGAATCTACGCAGCGTGAGAACTTGCGTAAGCGGCATCTCTCTTGCGGAGGGCCGAGCGGTTTGGGCACCTAATTCGGCACAGCAGCACCAGTGATCACACACCCTGCGCTGGCTCGCCGGCCTGGGCGTCCTGCCGTCGTGACACTGCCCGTCGCCGTGGGACTGGGTCCGGTGGGGATCTTCCCCAGCACCGTCATCCAGATCGCGACCCACGACCCGTTCGGATGACCCAAGACCATGAGCTGGTCAGGGACGCAGGACAGCATCGGCTGCGCAGGTCACCGATGACGGCGGTCACCCGACTGCCCTCACCTGGTGGCTGCTGGACGTGGCTACCACGGTCACGTCGGAGACGGTGCACGTCTCCCAGATGCAGTCATCGAAACGCACCGGGAAGCAGCCGCGGGAGTGCTCCGGCTCGTGCGGCATCACCGTCCCGAATCGCGGAAGACGACCGGCGGGCCGGTGGTTGCGCACCACTCTTGTGCCGATCGGTAACCCCCCTGACGCACCCGATCCACGATCGACCACGAGATTTACCTCCTGTCTCTTCCTGCCCTCTGTGGTTGCTTCCCTGCCGTGGAAGACCGGACCAGCGACGGGTTCCTACCCTCCCGGGCGTCCATGCGTCGCCGGTCCGGCCGGCTCAGGGAGCCTCGCCGACCGGCCGTAGCCGGCTGACCTTCATATGCTCCATTCTGGTCAACTGGTCTCGTCGTGGAGCACTCGCGCGACCGCGAAGGCCAGCAGTCGGCGCAGCTCCTCGGTGGCGGTCCAGGTCATGATCGCGGTCTCTCCAGGCGGGGTGCGCAGCGCAACTCGGCGGTCGGCCACACCAACTTTTACCAGCCGAGATCGGCCCACTGCGTCCGCACATTCGACCGTCCAGTCAGTGCCCTCAGCCACGCCGGCCCTCCGGAGTACGGTGCGGACCACCGGGAACGCAGTCCTGATTATCGGTCGCGACCAGTATGCAATGGTCGCGACCGAAATGCAACCAGCTGGTCGGCGGACTGTGCGTGACCGGCGGTGGACTAGGGTTGTGGGGTGACTGATCCCGGTGGCGCACCCCGCGCCCGGGCACTCGCTGGGGCACTTCGTCAAGCGCGCGAAGCGACCAAACTCAGCGTGCGCGGGGTCGCCCGCAAGCTCGACATCTCCCACTCCGTGGTCTCGTACTGGGAGAACAGCAAGCGCGTGCCGCGCCTGGAGGACGTCGCCAGCTACCTCACCGCGATCGGCGTGACCGGCGACGAACGGGAGACCATTCTCGCCCTGGCCCGGCACGCGGGTGACCAGGACTGGCTGACTGTCGGCATCCCCGGCATCTCCCACCAGCTCGCCGGGACCATGGAGTGCGAGCGGGCCGCCGCGGCGATCACCGATTGGTCGCCGCACATCGTCACCGGCCTGCTCCAGACCTCCGACTACGCACGAGCGATCATCGATGACGGCACTCTTCCCGCTGCCGAGGTCGAGGCGCGGGTACTGGTGCGGATGGGGCGGCGCGACGTCATTACGCGCAGCAACCCGGTCCGGTTCACCGCGCTGCTCGGCGAGGCCGCCCTGCACGAGCTGATCGGCGGGCCTCGGGTAATGGCCGACCAGCTGCGCTTTCTGGTCAAGCTCGCCGAATCGGACACGATCACCATTCAGGTCGTCCAGTCATCCCAGGGCTGGCACCCGGGCCTGGAGGGACAGTTCGTGCTCTACGACTTCGACGGCTCGCCGTCCATCGTCCTGCTTGCGCACCACCGGACCGGCGCGTTCGTCAGCGAGCCAAATGACGTGGCTGACTACAAGACCGCGGTAGACAAGATCCACCAGCTGGCGATGAGCCCGGCCGACTCCCTCACCCTCATCACCCAGACAGCTCACGAATTGGAGGCTGCGACATGACCAAGATGCGCTGGCGGAAATCCAGCTACAGCGGCCAAGAAAGCAACTGCGTCGAACTGGCCTGGCGGAAATCCAGCCACAGCGGCCCACAGAGTAACTGCGTCGAACTGGCGCACATCCCGGGTGCGATCCGGGACAGCAAGAACCCCGCAGGCCCGATGCTCCTGGTATCCGACCTGCCGGCCTTCCTCCGCGAGATCAAGCAAAGCCGACTCGACCCCCGCTGACCCACGCCCCACGACGAGCCGTGCCGCTCCACCAAGAGGTGGGCCGGATCCGGGAGCCGCTGGTCCGGTCAGCCGTAGGAGGCCGTCAAGGATCTCGTAGAGCAGCGATTACCGTGGCATGGGGGGTGCTGGAGCGACGACTGTCGACGCTGCGCGCGGAAACACTACCGAACTGTTCGCGCGCAGCTCAGCGAGACCGTCGGAGACGAGCACCTTCGTGTCTGGCTTCCGCCAACCACACACGACAATCCCGGCGAACTCCCCGACCACTTGAAGCAAGCGTCAAGTACTCAGAATAAATAAATTGCAAGACGCGACGTTTACATGCGATATCGAATCAAGGACGGGCAAGGTTGGTCGGCCATACCGGGCCGAACATGACCGCACTCGCATGTCGATGTAGAATGTCGACTCATGGCACCGTCCACATACAAAGTCTCGCTGACCGGCATCAAACCAACCGGCGAACCACACCTCGGCAATCTCGTCGGCGCGATCCGTCCAGCGTTGCAGCTAGCTAAGCAGTACGAGGCGATGTACTTCATTGCCGACCATCACGCGCTGACTGTCATCCGCAACCCGAGCACGCTTCGCCACTACTCGCGCTCAGTAGCCGCCACGTGGATCGCGGCAGGGCTCGACCCTGATCGTATCACCATGTACAGACAGTCCGACGTTCCGGAGACGTTCGAGCTCGCCTGGGTACTGTCATGCGTAACGGGCAAGGGACTGATGAACCGCGCGCACGCCTACAAGGCGGCCCGGGACAAGAACTTTGAAGCCGGCATGGCCGACCTCGACGCCGGCATCAACATGGGACTCTACAATTACCCTGTGCTGATGGCGGCCGACATCCTTCTCATGGAGTCCGACGTGGTGCCTGTCGGCAAGGACCAGTCACAGCACGTCGAGTACGCGGCCGACATCGCCGGTTCCTTCAATCACCTGTTCGGCGAGCACTACAAGCTGAAGGTCCCACAGCCCGTCACACCAGAAGCAGACACCGGCAAGACCCTGCCGGGTATCGACGGCCGCAAGATGAGCAAGAGCTACGGCAACACGATTCCGCTGTTCGTGAGCGAGTCGCAGCTCAAGAAGCTTGTTCGTCGCATTCCGACCGATAGCACCCCAGTCGAGGAACCGAAGAACCCGGGCAGCTCGCTACCCTTCCAAATTCTGGAGCAGTTCGCGCCGACCGACGTCACTATAGATACACGGAAGCGACTCGAAGCAGGTGGGATGGGTTGGGGGGATCTGAAGAACCTCTTGTTCGAGGTGCTCAACGATCAGTTGGGACCGCTACGGGCGCGGTATGACGGGCTCGTAGCGCCGGGGAGCGAGCTGGACGACGTGCTCACCGCTGGGGCCGAGAAGGCGCGCGCACGCGCTGGCGTCGTGCTTACCAAGGTCCGTGAGGCGACCGGAATTCAGTAGTCGGAAGTATCGCCCGAGTTCGATGTGATGCGCCCGACTCGGCGCCCACAGAGGGCTTTAAGTACTCTATCCGTGGTTTCCTGGTCCATCCCGCCGATACCGGCCACGGCCATCAGATCGATGATTCTGTATTTTTCGTATAGCTCATAGATCTGTTGGCGACACTCCTGGCTGGTACCCACGACACAGAAGGTGCCGAGCGCATCGTCACCGCTGTTTCTCCGCTATCTCAGTGCCCAGCTTTCGGGCAAGCTGATACAGCAGACCGGCAGGCAGAATGTGGTGGTCCACTCGATGTCGGAGCCATCGAGGCGTAAGGTCAAGCAACCCCCGGGAAGCCAGGTGATGCGCTTGCGGGGAATCCCGCTGGGTCGTCCAACTCACCACATGAAGTCTCAGGACCTGAGCGAGAATCCTCAGGTCCTGGGGGCGAGACACACGCGCGGTCAAGCGGGGCGACCTGTCCACCCGCGGAGCGATCAACCGCAACCCGGTCGGCTTGGAAGCTCTCGCGCTGGTCACCGCTTGTGCGATGCGCGTGGCCGCTTCAGTGTATGTCCACACCAGTCGGTCCGACGTGGTTGGCCGGTCAAGCTCGGCATCGACCAGCGACGGCAGCAGCAGTGCTCGGCCCGGCAGGCCCGATGAGACGTACTGGGCGAGCTGCCGCCGTTTCGCCAGGCCATAAGGGGTCTGGTACAGCCTAGGTGCGAGAACTGCGCTAGTGCTGGCGAGGACTAATGAATCTAGGCAACCCGCATCGGCCAGACGCGAATGTAAGCGTGCGATGTAGGAGGTACCAGCTACGAGTGACCGCCGCATGGCAGTTACCGTCGTCTTGTCGAGGAGCAGGTCAACGATGAACACATTATCGTAGCGTGCAGCCGCGCCGCATAACATCTGGAGGCTGCGTTCCCACACGTCAGTCTCAGTGACGTCGATCTGTACCCAGTGAACGTCGGTCGTCGAAACAGCCGGCCTCTCGCTGCGTGCGACGGCAACGACGACCCACGGCCCGGAAGCCAGCATCGCGAGGAGCGTACGCCCCAACCGCCCGCCCGCGCCAAAGACTATTATCAACGTGTCGTGAAAACGGCATGTCACGGTGTGCAGTTCTCCCACTGCCGAGCGAAGACCTGGAACGTTGTCAGGTATGCGGCTCTGACCGCGAGCCAGGCGTCAGGATCAGCAGCGCGGGCGGCGTACGCTAAGCGGGCTTCCGTGAGTTGATCGTCGAGCCAACCACTGCTCAACTCGACTGCGGACAGCAAAGCTCGCTGGCTGGCTTCGTCGTCGGAGAGGACGCGCTCGGCTAGCTCGTCTGTGGACATGCCGAGGTGAATGCTCGATGCCGGGATGCTCTTCGACATCTTCGGGTATCCGCCAAATCCTTCGAGCACTCGAAAGTAAAGTCCCCCGATCACCGCATGCCAGCCGAGGGAGAGTTCCCCTGCTGCCTCTTGACGGGCGAGCACCAATCGAGACAGCTCGGTGAAGTACGCCTCTTCGAGTCCTGAGACCATGAGGACTCGATGCGCGCCGTCATCCACTGGACCGAGGATGTCCGCGACTGTGTAAAGAGAATCGATGGTGACACCGATCTCACTGCCAAGAAGTCCTCGATGGTGATAGAGCTCAAGCAGGCTCTCGCGGTGATCGAGAAAATCCTGCCGACCAAGAAAGCGCGCGATCTTCCCAGCGCGAGCGAGATTGCCGAAGTCGAGATGCGATCGCAATCTTCCGCGCTGCACATCGAATCCGATTGATTCAATGAAAGTGAGCATCTGATCACGTACCGATTCGAGCTTCGCCCACGGAACATTGCGAGAGTTCCACGCTCCCAATTCGGAGATAACGACGGTCACAGTTGCATCGAGTTGACGTTGCAACTCGACGACACCAAGCATCACCGCGAGCGTGCCAGCCGTGGGCGCATTCGTGGGACCGAAGCGGTGATGACCTGAAGTGAGCAGTCGTCACTGGGGTGCAACACTGTCTCGGCCTCATCAGAGTGTGAGAAGCGTCGCACGAGCGAGCCGAGCTGCTGATGGAGTACGGCCGGTACTGCATCAGCGGTCAGTTCATGAAACACTTACGCACCTTCTGGCGGTCTCGCAGCTCGGTCAGCAACCGGACAGCACCGCCGGCCGAGCGCACGCTTCGCACGTGAGAAAGGGCGGTCTCCTCGTCAATCTTGCCCCACTGCGACGTGGTCAGAATCAACGCGGCATTCCGCTCCACCAGCTCGGCGCAGGCCGCGCAGCCGTTCGGGTCGAGGGACGATGCCAGCAGCGCCGCATTGTCCACATGGCTACTACGGTGGGCAACCGCCGCTCGCACTCTTTCGGGCGCCGGCGGATAGACTACGCGAACAACACTTGTGCATCTATCCGCGAGCGTGGCCGTATGGCTGATGCCGTAGCTCGCCCGCTCGTCAATCAGCTCATGTCGAGACAGCTCGGTCGTAACGACGACACCGCGTCGGAGGTCGGGCCGCACGACTCGAATCGCCTCGGCCGCAAGCGAAACGTTGGTGTGCGCGATGCCGTATACGAAGCTGAACGCCCGGACCGCGAGCATCGCTACCGGCATGAAGAAACTGAACGGGGTCAGGAACCGGAAGACTCCATCGTAACGACCGGCGTAGGTCGGACAAAACACCGAGTACGAGATGAAGGCGATTCGGGCGCGCTCCAGCGATCGTGGCACCATGAACGGCTTGTCGAAAATCGGCAGACCGAGCGCGTCGAGGACATCAGCGGAACCGGAGACAGCCGAGACCGAGCGCGATACACCCTTGACGACGTAGGCACCGGAGGCCGCAGCAAGGATGCTTGCCGCAGTGCTCACGTTGAATGTCTTGAACGTTTCCTTGCGCTACCCGCGACTACAACAGCTGAAACGCCGAGTGGGATCGGCTCGGCCACGTAGCTAGCAAGCGTAGAGTCGAAGTCCAAAATCTCCACCCAGAGATCGGACAATAGTCGGGGACTCATCTTGTGCAGGCATATCAGTTCCCGAGCCCAGCTACGCCATCGTTGGTCCACGGCTCCATCGTCAGCACGTAACAGGGTTCGGAATTCGCGAATCGCGGTGTCAGTCGTCGACGTTGACTCCATGCGAGATTCGCCGTAGGACACGTTTGCTCCTTGGGATCGATGGTTCTGCGCCATGAACCTGGGACGGGTATTCCGATCCGGGTACGTTCATGATCGAAACTCGTATCTTTCTTGAGCTAGCGTCGCTAGCGGCCTCATCGTTGACTCCACTATTCCACTGGCAACAGCGCCGCGCCGGATGCTTCCCGCGAAGAGGTACGGTTGACCGATGATCGCCACCGCCACGTCATCCTCGACCCTCGACAGGCCGAGGCCACCCCTGACATCCGCGCCCAGATGCGGCCCGCAGCAGCCGAACATTGCTACCTGACCAGATACCTGGCCATGGACGAACGCGCCGACGGGTCTGGCCCAGCGCTACTACGTCAAAGCGCTGGAACTCACTGGGCACGCAAACAGCCTGCGAGGCCAGAAGATTCGCTGTACATGTCGTAACAGGCGAGACGGTCGAGGTCACCGATCGGGGCAAGATCGGGGCGCGAATCGTGCCCGCGGCCGACGACCGTTACGCCCAGCTGGTGGCAGCTGGGGTGATCCGGCCGGCCAAGCGCCCCTTCGACCTCACTCACCTGCCCCCGCCCGCAGCTAACACGACCGGACGCTCAATCGAGGCATGGCTCGCCGACCTCCGTAGCGAGCACTGAGTGCCGACCAGGATCTACGTCGACACCTCCGCGGTGGCGACGCTGTTCATCGCCGAGCAGGAGACCCCCGATCTGCGGCAATGGCTCTCGGATCGGCCCACACCACACCTGGTGTCATCGGCATTGCCGGCCATGGGGCTCCTCCGGCTGCTCCGTCTCGTCGACCCCACCACCGTCTTGTCAGCGGAGCGGTTCTTGGCGGCCGGCGTCGATATCGTCGAGATCACGCCTCCGGTTCTCGGTGATGCGACCACGGTGCCGCCGCCACGGCTGCGCACCCTCGACGCGATCCACCTGGCCACCGCGTTGGACCTCGGCACCTCCGTGGACGTCCACCTCACCTACGACAAGGCCCTCCTCGAGGCCGCCCACACCACCGGCCTCACGGTGGCTTCCCCGGGAACCTCCTGACCCGGACCCGCCGCGCACTCCTGGTTCCAGCAGCCCGCGCCGGCAAGTGCGCGGGCTCCGCGTACGGGCGGTTCGTTGCGGAGCCGGAGCTGGAGCGGTTCTTCTTCCTGGGATGACGTGGACCGGGACCGATTGCGCTGCGAACACCTGGCCGGGCGGGTGCGGGCACTGGACGTGGCCTGGCGACCCACTCCTCGCCACTCTCAACATATAGCGCACCGGGGGGCTTGCGGCAAGACCCGGGTCGTGCCGCAGAATCGGCGGCCGAGGTACAGAACCTGCGGAAATAGGAGTCGCGAAATGCGTGTGTTGTTGTCGACGTATGGGTCTCGCGGTGCGGTTGCGGGCACTCGGCGCGGAGGTGCGGGGATGCACGCCGCCGGACTGCGCGGAGCAGCCGGCCGAGATGCAACCTTGTTGAAGGGGGGGTTTCATGATTGACGTGATCGTGGTCGGCGGCGGACCGACCGGCGTGATGCTGGCCGGCGAGTTGCGGCTGCACGGTGTGCACGTGCTCGTGCTGGAGAAGGAGGCGGAGCCGACCAGGGTGGTCCGCGCGCTCGGCCTGCACGTGCGCAGCATCGAGGTGATGGACCAGCGCGGTCTGCTGGAGCGGTTCCTCGCGCACGGCCGGCAGTACCCGGTCGGCGGTTTCTTCGCCGCCATCCCCAAGCCGTCGCCGGACCGGCTGGACACCGCGCATCCGTACGTCCTCGGCATCCCGCAGCCCATCGTCGAGCGCCTGCTGACCGAGCACGCCACCGAGCTCGGCGTCGAGATCCGGCGCGGCTGCGGACTGGTCGGGCTGAGCCAGGACGACCACGGGGTGACCGTCGAGCTGGCCGACGGCACCCGGCTGCGCTCGCGCTACCTCGTCGGCTGCGACGGCGGCCGCAGCACGGTGCGCACGCTGCTCGGCGTCGGCTTCCCCGGCGAGCCCAGCAGGGTCGAGACACTGCTGGGCGAGATGGAGGTGGCCACACCGGCCGAGACGCTGGCCGCGGTGGTGGCCGAGGTCCGCAAGACCCAATTGCGGTTCGGCGCCGGGCACTTCGGGGACGGGGTGTACCGCGTCGTCGTGCCCGCCGAGGGGGTGGCCAAGGACCGCACGGTCCCGCCGACCTTCGAGGAGTTCAAGCAGCAGCTGCGGGTGTTCGCCGGCACCGACCTCGGCGTGCACTCACCGCGCTGGCTGTCCCGCTTCGGCGACGCCACCCGGCTGGCCGAGCGCTACCGGGTCGGCCGGGTGCTGCTGGCCGGCGACGCGGCGCACATCCACCCGCCGACCGGTGGGCAGGGGCTCAACCTCGGCATCCAGGACGCGGTCAACCTCGGCTGGAAGCTGGCCGCCGAGGTGGGCGGCTGGGCACCGGAGGGGCTGCTGGACAGCTACCACACCGAACGGCACCCGGTGGCCGCCGCCGTGCTGGACAACACCCGCGCGCAGATGGAGCTGCTGTCCACTGAGCCGGGTCCCCAGGCAGTGCGCCGGCTGGTGGCGGAACTGATGGACTTCGAGGAGGTGAACCGGTACCTGATCGAGAAGATCACGGCGATCGGGGTCCGCTACGGCTTCGGCGAGGGGCATGAACTGCTCGGCCGGCGGCTGCGGGACGTGGCGCTGAAGCGGGGACGCCTCTACGAGCTGATGCACGGCGGCCGCGGACTGCTGCTCGACCAGACCGGCCGGCTCTCGGTGGCGGGCTGGGCAGACCGGGTCGACCACGTCATCGACGTCAGCGAGGAACTGGACGTGCCCGCCGTGCTGCTGCGGCCGGACGGTCACGTGGCGTGGGTCGGTGAAGACCAGCAGGATCTGCACAGCCGGCTGCCACGGTGGTTCGGCGTCGCCGTCAGCTGAGCACGCAGTACTGGCCCGCAAGGGCGGGACCTATCTCCGGCCACGGCTGTGATGACGCGGCCACGCCCGACGAAGGCGACGAGACTGCGTGACTGACCGTCACCAGGTCCTCAGGCATCGATGAGATCGCACACGAGGTCGGCCAGCTGGTGGTGTGTGCTGTACTCGATTGACCAGGCCTCGGCGCGTGCTGCCAGGTGCAGCAGGGTCTGCATCGCATCGCCGATCGAGGCGCCGGCTTCCCGATGGTGCGGCAGCAGTTCTCGCAGCGCGTCGGATCGTGATCGCTGGGAGACCCGTGATGCGGACGCTCCCGGTTCGAGGAACAGCATGCGGTGAATCGGCGCGGCCTCCCGGGCGATCCGGCTGCAGACCTCAGTGATCGGCGTCTGGACTTTGCGGCCGCTGCGCCACATTCCGACGGAGTGCGGGAACGGTTCGACCAGAGTGGTGCGGCAGTGAATCAGAGCGGTCTCGTCGCAGAGCACGTGCGCGCCGAGCCGCTCCGACGCCAGCAGCGCCGTCGTCGACTTGCCGGATCCACGGTGGCCCGCGATGAGCACGCCCTCGCCCGCGGTGGTGCGAACCATGGCCGCGTGCAGCGCTACGAAGCGGTCCTTGAATGGCCAGGACGCCAGCGGAGGGATCGGCGGGAGCGTCCACGTCCAGGGCTCGCGCGCGGACCGCAGCGTCTGGACGAGGACGCCGTCAAGCGCAACCCCAGCGGAGTCGTCCGGTCGTGACCGGAACAGGTACCTGCCGGGGGTCTCCCAGTCACACCAGATGACCACCTCAGGACTGGACAACCCGCCAGGGACGATCGACGCCGAGTAGAACGCCGCTATGCCCGCCGCGCATGCGGCGTGGGCACATCTCACGTCAATCCGGGCGCCGAGCAGCGACAGCGACACCACCGATGGCGGTCTGACCGTCGGCTCGGCTGACGGCGAGCCAGTGTCGACGTCAACATCGCCGCCAACGTCGGACGGTTCCGGCTCGGACCGCTTCCGCGCCAGATTCGCCAGCACTGCGCGCAATGAACCGTCCTCGGCTGAGACCGAACCCATCACAGCGACCGCATCGGGCAGCAGCCGCGCGATGCCGTCGTCGACCCGCGCCAGGTACTCCCATCGCTCATCGAACAGGAATGCATCCTCGTCTAGCCGGGAATACCGCCACCCGCGCTCGACGCACGGCAGCGAAAGCCGGCCGTCCTCATCACTCACGGGCGTTCCCGGCCTCCTACCGGACGACGAAATTCACGATCTTTCCTGGCACAACCACTACCCGGACGATCTCCTTACCCTCAACCAGCTTTGCTATCGCCGCCAATGCCAATCCGGCATCGGTCACCTCAGCCTGGCTCGCCTCCCGATCGACGGTGATCTCGCCGCGCGGTTTTCCGTTGACCGTCACTGGCAGGATGATGTGCGTCTGGACCAGAGCGTCGGGGTCCGCGGTCGGGAACGGGACGTCATCAATCGCCTCGTCATGTCCCAACCTCTCCCACAGTTCCGAGGCCAGGTGAGGGGCTAGTGGGAACACCATCAAAACAAGCGCCTCAGCCGCCTGGCGCGGGCTTGCCCCATGTTGCTGGACATAACGGCTCAGCACGTTGTTCAGCTCGGTGATCCGCGCGACCGCAACGTTGTACCGCAGCTCGATGTAGAGCCGATCGACCGCGTCAATCGTCCGGTGCAGGACTCCGTAAAGCGGCTCGGTGGGAGGCAGGTCGCCCACCGAGACTCTTAGCTCGCCGGTCGGCTCGTCGACAACATTACGCCACAGGCGCTGTAGCAATCGGAATACGCCCACGATGTCGTCCGGCTGCCATGGCCGGTCCACATCCAACGGTCCCATCGCCATCTCGTACATACGCAACGTGTCCGCACCGTAGGAGTCATAGATGTCGTCCGGGGCCACCGCGTTCTTCAAGCTCTTGCCCATCTTGCCGTGTATCCGGCGGACAGGTTCCCCGTGGTAGACGTATTCGTCGTCCGTTGCTGTGACCTCCGCCGCCGGGACATAGCGTCCGTTCACGTCGGTGAACGCATCGGCAAGGATGTAGCCTTGGTTGTACATCCGCTGGAACGGCTCGGGTGTTGAGACGTGGCCCAGGTCGAACAGGATCTTATGCCAGAAGCGGGCGTACAGCAGGTGCAGCACGGCATGCTCGACGCCGCCGATATACAGGTCGGCTCCGCCGATCCGCTCGCTGCCGTCGGTGCTGCCCATCCAGTATCGCTCGATCTCTGGGTCTACGAACTGCTCTTCGTTCGTGGGGTCCAGGTAGCGCAGGTAGTACCAACACGAGCCGGCCCACTGCGGCATGGTGTTGGTCTCTCGCCGGTACGTCCTGGTGCCGTCCCCCAGGTCCAACTTGACGTACTCGAAACCAGCCGCGCGCGACAGCGGCGGCTTCGGTTCATCGCCCTCGGTCGGTTGCGGGCGGAAATCGGTCATCGGCGGCAGCTCGACTGGCAGCATCGACTCGGGCAACGCGATCGGCAGGTCCATCTCGTCGTAGACGATCGGGAACGGCTCACCCCAATACCGCTGCCTCGAAAAAAGCCAATCGCGCAGCCGGTACGACGTGCGTCGTACGCCGTGACCGGCTGACTCCAACCAGCGCAGTATCTCCTTCTTCGCGTCGGCGGTCGGCAATCCGGTGAGCGAGACGTCGACGCCCGTTGAGTCGATCCCCGTACCGTTCCTCTCGAACGCCTCCCCCCAGCTCTCCGGATCATCGGCGGTCGCGTTCACGTGCTCGGCCAACCACGCGTCGTCGGGACTCACCACAGCCCGCATCGGCAGCTCGAGCGCGGTCGCGAGCTCGTAGTCCCGCTGGTCGTGCGCAGGCACCGCCATCACCGCGCCGCTGCCGTAGCCGGCAAGGACATAATCGGCGATGAAGATCGGTACCTGTTCCCCGGAGACCGGGTTTATCGCGTAACCGCCGGTGAAGACCGCTGTCTTGGTGTTCTGCTCCTGCCGCTGCCGCTCGCTCAGCGACGAGGCCCACCGGACATACCCGGCGGCGGCCTCCCGCGGCGAGGCCGCCGGGTCGCCGGACGGCGACGGGTTGCGCCAGGCAGCGGGGACGCCGGCCGGCCACTCGTCCGTGGTCAGCTCCTCCACCAGCGGGTGCTCGGGTGCCAGTACGACGAAGGTAACGCCAAACAATGTGTCTGGCCGAGTTGTGTACACCTGGAGACGGCGCTGCGAGCCGTCCGGGGTTCGCGCGGTGAAGTAGACGTCGGCGCCCTCGCTTCGGCCGATCCAGTTACGCTGCATCAGCTTTAATGAATCCGACCAGTCAAGTGGGTCCAGGTCCGCCAGCAGCCGGTCCGCGAACGCGGTGATCCGTAGCATCCATTGCCGCATTCGACGCCGATACACCGGGTAGTTCCCGACGCCGGAGCGCCCGTTGGCGGTGACTTCTTCGTTCGCCAGGACCGTGCCCAGGCCCGGACACCAGTTGACCGGCGCCTCCTCCAGGTAGGCCAGCCGGTAGGAGTCGACGACCCGGCGCCGGGCGGTCTCGTCCAGGTCACACCAGGGCAGGCCGTCCGGGTTTGCCGAAGAGACAGGCTCCCGTATACCGGTCTCGAACTCCCCGATCAGGTCCACGATCGGGCGGGCGCGGCCCGTCGCCGGGTCACACCAGGAATTGAATATCTGGAGGAAGATCCACTGAGTCCAGCGGTAGTACGCCGGGTCCGCGGTCGAGATCTCGCGGCGGGGATCGTGCATAAGGCCCAGGCGCCTGAGCTGACGGCGCATATTGTCGATGTTCTGCGTTGTCGTGGTGGCCGGGTGCTGACCGGTCTCGATGGCGTACTGCTCGGCCGGCAGGCCGAACGCGTCGAACCCGAGAGGGTGCAGGACGGTATGGCCCTTCATGCGTATGAAGCGCGCGTAGACATCGGAGCCGATGTAGCCCAGTGGGTGCCCGACGTGCAGACCGGCCCCGGATGGGTACGGGAACATGTCGAATACGTAGAATTTACGGTCGCGTGGCGTCAGTGAGCTGCCGGACAGCTTGCCGACCGGATTGGCCACGTCAAATGTTCCGCTCTCGACCCAGGTTCTTTGCCATTTCAACTCGATGTCGCGTGCCAGGGTCGCTGAGTAGCGGTGCCGGTCGGTGTCGGTGATGTCGTCAGAATCCATTTATCCCAGTCTCCGAAGTGACGTTCTCGATTTCGTGTACTATTTGCAAGTGCTCCTGGCTGTCAAAGAAAATCGAAACAGAGCATCGCATGTTGTCCACCGTGGACGCCTCGAAGTGGCAGTGCCCGCCAGAGCGTCCACACGAAGGCGCGAGCGTCACGATGCACGAACTCCTCGCCTGGCCGCTGATGCAGGAAAGCCCACCGTTCACAAGCTTGCAGCCCGGGCCGGAACCGGCCGAAAATCTCGCCGAGCCGGTGCGAGACGTCGCTGATGACGTGAGACTCTGATGGCCTGAGACACAGCACGTATCCGGGCTGTGAGCGATAGTGCCACGCCCACGATGACAGCAGCTCGGACCGGAGTGCAGCAAACGCGGTCGGATTCAGCGCATCGTCGCGGATCACGTGACGATGCGGGCAGTCAGATGAGAACAGGGGATCCAACACCCCGTTCCATTCGCGCTCGGGCAGTGACGTGTCATGGGCGTTCATCGAACCGGCCTGACGGCGTGTCGGGGGAACAGGGTCTCGGTTGCTCTTGCATTCACCGTAGCCGCAGCTTGGAGTTGCCAACGGACGCCATCTGACGTTCTCGACAAGTCCCGGGCGCTTTCGAGATGCCAAACGGGCTCCACGAAGCCGACGTAGTCTCTGGTGTAGCGCGGCTCGGCCCTCCACCCATGGAGCCAGGCCCTCGGCCAACGAGGTGAACGGGTGTGTGGGTCTGCGGACAGCGAACCCGGTGCCAGGCGGGATGCTCAGCCCGCAGACCTGGCAACGCCCTTCCCGGCTGCACAGAATCTCTACGTCACGGTCGGTCGCGCACGGGTCGTCCGGGTCAGTGGCGGCGAAGGGCATGGGCCACCCGCTAGCGGTCCGCGGACGCGGCAAACCAAGCGCGTGTAGCAGCAGGTCACTGCCCGACACTGGCACCAGCCGGGCGGTGGGTACACGGCATCCGTGAGCCCAGTCCGGAGAGCCCGCACTGGGCTCGCGCCCCAGGGGCAATTTCACCGTTCCGCTGGCAGGCGCGTGACGGGCCGCGTTGAGCAGCGCGGATCGCCAGATGGCGCGCTGGTGCGGCGTGGTCATACCATGATTACATCATGCTATAAACCTAATCCAGTTCGGCGGTGGCGCGCACGCTTTGGGCCACAGTGGATTCGTTGTTGCGCGGGACCCCTAGTCCGAATACATAGGTGAGGCGACGCTCGGCGTCGGCCAAGCCGAGCAGTGGGCAGGTCCCGTTGTCGTGCACCGCAGGGGTAAGGAACACCCCGATACCCAGCTCCGCCCCTGCCAGGCAAATCCGCTGGCCGAGCCGGCCGAGGTCGACGAGGTCCATCACGTACCGTGCGGGCTGCCCGGGATCGGTGCGACTGGAGATCCACAACGCCAGCGCACCCGTGGACGTGGCGGTCTGGCCAGCGGAGCTCCTCGCCACTGCCGCCCGCTCCGGTGCGTCGTCGATCCGCTTGAACCGCCCGCTCCGCCAGCGGTAAAGGCCGGTAGCGAGACCGTCGACCCGCCATATCGCGAGCGATACCTCGACGCTGACGTGGAGCCCGTCGGGGAACACGCAGCGCAGCAGGGTCTCGACGGAATCGGTGTGCAGCGCTGCATCTTCGAAGGCTCGGGTTGTGCGACGATGGCTGATCGCTGTGAGATCGCCGAGGTAGGCGCCGTCCTGGGCAACGCGGGAGGCCACCGGCGCGACCAGGCCGTGACTGCGGGCTTCCAGATATGCCAAGAGCGCCAGGTACCACTCGTGGCGTACCCATAGCCGGCTTCCCGAGTACAGCGGCTGTGCATCACGCACCGCTAGCAGTGCGCCGGCCTCGCGAAGCCGCTGGACGCCGGCCTCGGTGGCTCCGGGTACAGCCTCTATGACCCCACGCATCGAGGTGTCACGATCACCTCGGGTCGACGGCAGGCAGTGGTTCAGCACCAGGAAATCGGTCAAGTCGAGAAAGATGTTCCGAGGCAGCGGCCAGAGCACGTTGGCCGCCAGCCGCGGGCCGAACCGCAGGGCGAGCGCCGGGTTCGTCAAGACTGCACCATGGGCCGCGGGAGGGACCGCCCGCGAGCGTGCCGGAGCCACGACACCTGTCGCACCCCCTGTGACCGGTCGGATCAGCGCCACCTCCGGCTCGTCCAGCCACTTCTCACCGGGGGCGGCGCCGGTCGCGGACACCGCCTCCGCCGCGATACCCAGCCGGGCCAGCAGGAACAACACCATCTCCACAACGTGCCCGGCATCGATGAGCACCGGGCGCAATGCACGCAGGTCGCGATACCGCCACATAGCGCGCTCCACTCGCGACCGAACCACGATGCCGAACCCGCCGTCCGGCACGCCCGCCGCGTACGCCTTCTGTGCATCGGCAGGCTCGGCTACGAGTGCATGGGTGGAGACGTCGTAGCTGTAGGCGCCTGCCGGCACCTGCCCCAGCGGCCGGCGGAGAGTCACGACGAGTTCGGTCGGATGCCGCGCACCGCCGGACGGCACCCTCCGTCGGATGCAGGTAACGTGCCGGGTCTGGATCTCGCCCACTGACGAAAGTACCGTCCTGAGCAGCCACCCGAGCGATGACAGGGTCAGCCCTGGATCGTGCTCTCGGTTGGTGGCCGGCAGCGCATACCGTTGACCGGCACGCAGCAGAATAGCTGGCGGCGAAGGCCACAGCTTGGCGTAGTGGTCGAGTAGTTGGGATTCGTCCTCAATCACGGACGGCGAGCCATAGTCGAAAAACGGATAGTCGACGTTCGCCGCGTGGAAGGTGGCAAGAAACGGCGGGCAACAATCGGCTATGCTTGCAGATTCCGGTGCAGTGTCCGACCAGGTGGTAAGCAGGCGCGAATGGACCAGACTGTCGAGGTTGCCCGGCGTGACGTGTTTATGGCGCCGGAGGAGCTGGGTCCGTGAGACGCCTCCCGCTGCGTCTGCTAATACTGCGACGGCATCCGGGACAACGTCCTTGCCCAGTGCTGAGAATGCCCGCCGAGTCCGCGGCTCGAACAACACCCACCTAGCTGGACCGACGTAGCCCGGAGAATAAAGTCGGCTCTGGACGCCGACGACCTCGGGGTTCGGCCACAGATCCTCAGTCGAAATATCCGCGGCTACCACGTAGCCCGCCGACGGCTTCTTCTAGTCGTCGTATTCCTTCCTCCGCCTCACGAACTCTTCGGGGTCATCGAAGAGTAAGGAGAGATTGATCCGATAGGTGTGCGCCCCCTCCTCGCGGAAGCTGACAGTGTCGCTCTCGTGGAACGTCGACGCGTCAAACAACACCGCCCGATTGCACCTGTAGTTGATCTTCTCGATTGCGCCCTTGGTGTGCTCGTTGTAGTACTGCTCCGCCCATTCCACCGTGTTGAACTCGTGGATCAACATGTTGGGATCACGCTTCACGTCAAAAAACACCAGCCCGCCGGCTTCTGGCAACAGATTGAACTCGTCTGGGGTCATCCACGCGTCCACAGTAACCGCGCCATTGTCCGCATGTACCTTCAATCCTACGTTTCGCTGGTGCATGAACGACCAGCAGCGGACAAATTCGAGGCCGTCCAGAACGTTCGGCAGCTGCTTCTTCAGTTCGACCGCAACTGACTGGATCTCCACTATCTGCGGATCGCGCACGTAGAGTTCGTTGGCTTGCCAGTTCTTATACTGCCAACCCCAGTCGGCGAGTAACTTATCCCTGATTTTAGTGAATGTCTCCGGCGTGAAGAAATCGTCAAGAACGGAGTAGTTGTATGGGTCAGACTGGGCGTATTCGTATTCAACCTAATCCCAGTCCCGCTCGGTGAGGAAGCTTGAATGACGTAGTGCCTCCGCGGTCATCTCCTGAGCACCTCCTCGCCTTAGGGGCCGGTTCCTACTGCGTGTGCGACTGCAACAACGCGCGACGAAGGGCCGGCAATTCCTCGATCAATTCGGTGCCGAGTGGCACGATGAAACTGATCGAGTCGGTCGTATCGAGAGATTCAGTCGGCCGAGTGACCGCGAAACGTTGAAGATCCTCGAACGTCAGGAAATACGAAGATTGCGAACGCGAATATCTGATGAGGACGGAAGGCTCAGTCCCGGGAGTCCGGAGAAATGACGGGACCTCGTCGATCACTTCGCCATCGGGAATGGCAAACGACACGGTAGCGTCATTCAGTCGAACCCAAGTTGCGGGTGTCGTGCGAAACTCGGCCAACTCTTCGGCCGTGACAAAATAAGCCGTCTTTCGAGCAGGGTCCTGAATGAGGACGTCGGGGAGCGTGTCGAAGATGCGTCGATGCTCATCCAACTTGTCGTAAGTCGCGTCTGATGTGGCCATCGCCCCTCATTTCGCGCACAGAAGAGAATCGCGTAATACCCTAAACGGCTTTGTTTTTTTAAAAATGTGCATTCTACCTTTACGGTAGCACGAGTGCCCATCGCGCACAAGATAATCTGATGTAGCTGGGTGCTGTTGCACGTGACCTGCCGCAGGCTGGTGGGCGTCAGTGGTCTTGCCGAGATGATCCCGATGGTACCCGTGACGGTGGCGGCTCTGGCGTTGAACCTCGCAGTGAAATCCGGTGGCCTGGCGGGGCTGGCAGTATTCGTCGCCGACGGGCGGCTCGGCGTTGTGATGTTGTGGGCCGCGCTGGCCGCCGTCGGCGGAGGCGACCGGCCGGTCCTCGCACTGGTCGCCTACGCGATCACGACCCTGTTCGGCATCGTCGGGGTGTCACCCGGCGGGCTGGGATTCGTCGAGGTCGGTGCCGTCGCGGTGCTGGTGTCCGTCGGCATCGCGGCCGCGGCGGTCGTGGTGTTCCGCGTGCTGCAGTTCTGGCTCCCGGTCGCCGTCGGCGTCGTGGTGAGCTGGTGGTTGCGCCGCCGGGGCGCCGACCGCGGGCGTCGCATTGCGCAGGCCCCGGCGTGATGGTGGCGGCGGTACGAACCCCATCAGGAGCCGATCAGGTCGGGTCCATCGGTGCCGGTCTTCCAGATCCGACACCACCGAGGGCCGCGGTTGGCCGCCCGGGCCGTCCGGCCAGCGGGAAACGGGTGCCTCGGCGGATGCGCCGTCGAGTTGGCCGGGATGCTGCACGCAGACCAGCGCCAGCCGGTCCTCGATCACCGGTCCGCAGGTCTCGGCACCGCGGGGCACGGTGAGGAACTGCTTGACGTGCCCGCGTGACGGACCGTCGAGCGGCACCGTGAACAGCCAGTCGTTGGAGCCCAGCGCGTTGCCGTCGGTGGCGATCCATAGATTGCCCGACGGGTCGAAGGCGAGGTTGTCCGGGCAGGAGATCGGGCTGACCTGGTCCTTCGGGAATCCGGCGAAGTAGGTGGTGGGGTCGTTCGGGTCGCCGCAGACCAGCAGCAGTGTCCAGGTGAAGGTGGTCGCCGCCGGATCGTCGCCGTCCTCGGTCAGCTCCAAGACCTGCCCGTGCCGGTTGGCGTTGCGCGGGTTGGGCCCGTCGGCCGGGGCGCCGTCGACCCCGCGCCGGTTGTTGTTGGTCAGCGAGACGTATACCTTGCCGGTTCGCGGGTGCGGCTCGACGTCCTCGGGTCGGTCCATCTTGGTGGCGCCCACCGCGTCGCCGGCCAGCCGGGTGTGCACTAAGACGTCGTGCCCGGACATGCCCGCCACGAAGGACTCCCCGGTACCCTCGGCGTTCGACCGGGCAGCGGGATCCACTGCCCGGAACCGTCGATCTCCCCGGGTGCGCCATCGGTGAACCGGGCGACGTAGAATGTGCTCTCCTCGAGGATGCCCGGGTTGTGAGCAGGCTCGCCTTGGCGCACCGGGCGCGACGACACGAATTCGTGCAGGTAGTCGAACCGCTCGTCGTCGCCCATATAGGACACCACGGTTCCGTTGCCGCCGACGCGCACGGTGGCGGCCTCGTGCTTGAACCGGCCCATCGCGGTCCGCTTGCGCGGGACGAAGCCAGGATCGAACGGGTCGATCGCGACGATCCAGCCGAACCGGTTGGGCTCGTTGGGCTCGCGGGAGACGTCGAAGCGTGGGTCGAAGCGCTCCCACTTGCGGGCCGAAGCGGCCCCGGTGATGCCGTAGCGGGCCACATCTCCCACGACACCGTCCTGCTGGACCGTTGGACCGACCGCACTCAGCACCTGACGGCCACCGGGCAACTGCAACCGTAGCGACCGGCGTTGGTGAGCGGATGGCAATGTGGATACGATACATGTATGGCGAAGCGTAAGATAACCGTGACCGTCGACGAAGGACTTGTCGAGCAAGCCCACTTGCTGGGGGTGGAGAGCCTCTCAGCTGTGGTCAACCAGGCGCTGGCAGCTCACATCGAACGACTTGCCCGCAGGGCGGCGCTCCGCCAACTTCTCGACGACTGGGAGCGCGAGTTCGGCCCCGTCTCCGCGGCGGCGGCTGCGCAGGCCCGGGCCGTGTTCGATGAGCTCGACGCCACCGGTCGGGGAGCAGCATGACCGTGCCTGTCGTCCTCGACGCCGAGGGTCTCGACGCGCTCTGCGAGCTCACCCCACCCGAGCAGTTCCGGGCGCTGCTGCACGAAGCGTGGGCTCGAGAGCGGGACGTGCTGATTCCCGCGGTGGTCTGCGCGGAGGCGTGCCGGGGTGTCGCACGGACCCGCCGGGTGGAGGCTGCGGTAGCACGTCATGACCAGGCCCGCGGTCAGCGACCCCCGGTGTCGGTGGTGGTCACCGACTTCGCGCTCGCGCGCCAGGTGGGGGCCGTGCTACACGGCTCCGGCGCGGACAGTCGTGACATGGTCGATGCGCACGTCGTGGCCGTGTGCGCGCTACACGGGGGCGGCCTGGTCGTCACGGCCGACGGCACCGACATCGAGCGATTGGCCCAAGCCGTCCCTTCTGCCCGCGTGCTCACCCGCCGCGCCCGGTGAGCAGTGTCGCACTGCGGATGACCGGCCCGCGTCCACGAGGTCAGCAGGTTTCAACTTGCCAACTCTAACTAGGGCTAGTTAGAGTTGGCATCATGAAGTACCCACGGATGACAGACTCGACGCAGCGGGTGCTGCGCATGCTCAGCGACGATCCGACGGCCGAGAAGTACGGCCTGGAGATCGGCAGGGCAGTCGACCTGGCACCCGGCACCGTGCAGCCGATCCTCCACAAGTTCGAGGAGATCGGCTGGTTGGAGAGCCGCTTCGAGGAGATTGATCCCTCGGACGCCGGGCGACCAAGGCGGCGGTATTACCGGCTTACGCCTGACGGCGCTGAGCTCGCTCGCGACGCCCTCGCGCGCGTGCACAAGCCGCGGCACCAGGAAGCTCGGCTTCGCCTAGGACTCGCCGAGGGCGTGGCGTGGCGTCTCGCTCGAGTTCGGCTGTGCGGAGGTTCGGCATGACCTCCGAACGCGAACGGTCAGAGCGGGCGGAACCCGCGCGGGGGAACAGCGCGCTCTCTCGGTGGGAGAAGCAGCGCCGGCGGGAGGCGCAGCGCGGGCGGGAGGCGGGTGCGCAGGCAGAAGCACGGCGCGCTCGGCGGGAAGAACTCGGACGGGTGGTGGGCGCGCAGGCAGAAGCGCAGCGCGCTCAGTGGACGGAGCATGCGCGGGGTGAGGAGCGCGCGCGGGCAGACGCGCAGCGCGCTCGGTGGGAGAACAAGCGCGGGCGGGAGGAGCGCGCCCGGACAGAAGCACAGCGCGCTCAGTGGACGGAGATCGCACGGCTTGAGGAGCGCGCGCGGGCAGCCGCGTCACGCGCACGGTGGGAGGAACGCGCGCGGTCAGAGGTGAAGCGCGCGCGGCCGGAGGAGAAGCACGCGCGGTCAGAGCACGTCCGGTCAGCGCATCTCCTGTTGGCGATCGCTGTGCGGTTACTGCCGCCGTCGGAGCGTGATCGCTACCTCGAGGAGTTCCGCGCCGAGCTGCTGGATACACCTCGCAGCACGCGACTGTCACATGCATTGAGCTTGCTTCGTGGAGTCTTCGTGCTGCGGCTGCGCCGCTGCCTCAAGAAGGCGACCGATGTCGCAGTGCGGAAGGCCAACGGCTAGCCCTCCACGAGACCCCCATGAAGCGGGGCGGCCCCGATGCACCGGAAACCGCCCCTGCGCCACCGAACCCCAACCCACTGCAAGGGAGAGAACAATGGCCGACTCCATGCTAGGCCCCTGCTTGCCCCAGGGCGAGCCACCGGCCGGTTGGGCCGTGCTGCTCGCGCTCCTGGAGAACTGGGGCATCACTGGGCGGCTGGTGTTCCTCATCTGCGTCCCGGTCGTCGCGCTGGTCGTGATCGTCGCGCTGGTCGTGATCTACCTCGGTGCCGTCGGTGTTGGTGCCCTCGTCACCCTTGGGGGTGGCGGCTACGGCACCACGCGGCTACTCGCACGCCGCCGGCGTGGCCTATCGAGCGGGAAGACGTGAGCATGCGCCAGCGGGGCTACGCACCGGGGCGGTGCCGCTGTACCTACGCAGCTCGATCCTGAGCCGAACGGCGTCGGCGATGATGTTGAGGTCACGCTGTCCGATCCAGTCGTCGGCTTGGTCCTACGTTCACCCTATCGGGTATACGGGTGGGGGTCCGCCTGCGCCGGTTCTTGTCGGTGGTGCCGGTGAGAATCAGAGCGTGACGGTAGCCCTGCGCGAGCCTGTAGCAGCGATGTCGGATGGTCTCGACAGCGTGCGCGCAACGCTGCACGGTCTGGATGACAAGGGGCTCGCCCAGGCGGTGCGGGAGATCGAGGTGCTGTCCCGGCGCACGCACGCGGTGATGCTGGACCTGCTCGCCGAGCTCGACGCGCGGGGGATCGCCGCCCAGCAGGGCTTCGGCAGCACCGCGCAGCTGGTGGCGGGGATGCTGCAGCTCTCGGCTACCGAGGCCCGCACCCGGGTGGAGCACGCGGCCATGGTGGGTACCCGCCGCACGATCACCGGCGAGACCCTGCCACCGAAGTTGCCCGCCACCGCCGCCGCGCTCGCCGCCGGGGAGATCGGGACCGGGCAGCTGCGGGTGATCGTCGAGATCATCGCCGCCCTGCCGACATCAGTCCCTGAACCGGCGCGGGAGCGCGCCGAAGCAGATCTGGCCGGCTACGCCCGCGACTTCGACCCCCGCCGGCTGCGCACCATCGCCCACCGCATCCTCGCCACCCTGGACCCGGACGGGCCTGAGCCGACTGACGATCCGATCCCGGTGGCACCGGTGCGCGGCGAGCTGTGGTTGCGCGACCGCCGGGACGGACGGCTGGGGTTGGCGGGCTGGCTGGACCCCGAGCACGGCAGTCTGGTCCGCTCCCTGATCGAGCAACTCGCCGCCCGCCGACCCGCCACTGACGGGGCGCCCGACACCAGGACGGTCCCGCAACGCCAAGCCGATGCGCTCATCGAGCTCTGCGACCGTGCCCGCGCCACCGAAGGGCTCCCCACCACCGGCGGCGAACCCCCACACCTCACCGTGACTATCGACTGGGACGCACTGCGTATCGCCCTCGGCACCGGCACGCTAGACTACGGGCAGCCGATCAGCGCCGGCGACGCCCGCCGCATCGCGTGCGATGGCAAGCTGATCCCGGTGGTGCTGGGCGGTGATTCCGAGCCGCTCGACGTCGGCCGAGCCATGCGTACCGCTTTCTTAGGCATCCGCCGCGCCCTCGTTGCCCGCGATGGCGGATGCGGTTTCCCCGGCTGTCATCGGCCACCCGGAATCTGCGCCGCGCACCACGTGCGGCACTGGATCGACGGCGGCGAGACCACAGTCAAAAATTGTTGCCTGTTATGCACCATGCACCACCAACAGGTGCATCTGCAAGGCTGGAATATCACCATCCACGGCGGACGCGTCGAATTCCGGCCCCCCGCGATCATCGACCCCGACCGCCGACCCCTCACCAACCCACTCCGCCGCTGACCGCCACTGCATGCGCACCTCGACTGGCCGGCACCGGCATCCGAGGCCCTGCGCCATTGGTGGGTCAGCCCACCTGCTCGGGCTGGCGGACCGTGGCGGGGTCGGCCCACACCAGGCGGATCCTTCGGCGCCGGGACAACCTCCGTTGGGCGCGTTCGACCGATCCGCAAGTCAGGTGCAGTCTGCCGGTCGCGCTGATGACCTCGACGTGGTCGTCGAAGGCCAGCCCCCAGGCGTAGACCCAGGCATCGTCTCGCTCGCCATGCTCCTCGACCAGCGCGAACACCCGCGGCGCTTCCTCGGCGACGAGCTCGCGTACCTCCTCGGCGAACTCTTCCTCGGTGCACAGAGGCTCTTCGTCGCCCGGTGACTCCTCATCACCCGGGGACTCCGCGCCACCCTGTGGCGTGAGGTCCATCTCCCTGTCATCGCTGTCCTCGTAGATCGTCATGGTCGCCCTCCAGGGTTCGTGGGATCTCGTGCGGCGTCCGGGAAGGGGCGGGACACGGTGTGCCGCGCGAGAGGCCCGGACGGACACCCTATGCTTGGGTTGCACCACCATGGACTGGGAAACCCTGTTTGTTCAATGGGTTTCCCGTTTTGCTACCCGAAAGGGCTGGCGCACGCGTGCCGTGCCGGTGGGCACCGGACTTGGGAGGTCGTGATGGATCGCGGGGTCAGCCCGACGCTGCGGCTGTGGCAGCTGGCCGAGTCGTTGCGGGGCCACCGGGAGCGCGCGCAGCTGACCATCGAGGAGGCTGCCGCGCAGCTCAAGCCGCACTCGCCGCGGTGGTCGCGCTCCAAGTTGCAGCGCGTCGAGACCCGGTCGTATGCGCCGCAACCTGCCGAGGTCGAGCACTTGGCGGCGGTCTACGAGGTACCTGCCGATGAGACGGCCGTTCTGGTCCGGATGGCTCGCGAGGCCCGGCAGAAGGGCTGGTGGCAGTCCAGCGCGCTGCCGAAGCACACCCAGACCATGGTCGGGCTGGAGCAGGCGGCCACCATGATGCGCGAGTTCGCGCTGGCCCTGGTGCCCGGCCTGCTGCAGACCTCCGACTACGCCCGCGTGCTGATGACCACCATCGCGCCCACCACACCCATTGAGGTGCTGGAGAACCGGATTGCCGCCCGGATGATTCGCCAGCACGTGCTCACCGGCGCAGACCCGCCCACCTACGAGGCGATCCTCAGCGAGGCGGTGCTGCACTGCCCGGTCGGCGGCAGCCGGGTGATGCGCGGCCAGCTGGAAAACCTGCTGGAGCTGAGCGGTAGGCCCAACATTTCCCTTCAAATGCTGCCGTTCGCGGCCGGTGCGCATCCGGGCATGGAAGGGGCGTTCGCCATCGTCACCCTGCCCGACCTGGCGCACGATGTGGGCTACGTGGAGGGGCCAGCGGGCTCGATCTACCTGGAGGAGCAGGACGACGTGCGGCGGTGCATCATGCGCTTCGCTGTGCTCAGTTCGCTGGCGTTGTCCCCAGCGGAGTCCGCCGAGCTCATCTCCACTACGCTGGAGTGGTACCAGTGACTCAGGAGAGGAGGCGCGGGATGACCCGAGCAGACCTGTCCCGCGCGGTGTGGCGCAAGAGCAGCCGCAGCGGGCTCAACGGCGGTAGCGAGGAGTGCGTCGAGGTCGCGGCGCTGGTTGATGGCCGGATCGCGGTGCGGGACAGCAAGCAGCCCGGCGGGGCCGTGCTGTTCGTCACGTGCGCCGAGCTGGGCGCCTGGATCAGCGGCGTGCAGCACAACGAGTTCACCGACCTGGCCTGAGCCGGCCAGCCGCGACCGTGCCGGTAGTACCGGGGCCAGCCACCCGGTGGCCTGCCGTTGTTGGTATTCGCCCGCCGGGCCGACCCACTGGTCCTGTGCGGCTACCTCGTTGTGTCGTCCGACATGACGGAGTCCTGAGACGTGCCCCCACTTGTTCGTGATGAGATCCTCCGGTTCTGGGACCACGGCGGTTAGCCACGACGACGATCTCATCGAGACGCGGTCGCCGCTGCCGAGACGCTCGGTCGCTGAGATTGAGGCCTGGCGCGCCGTGCTCATGCCGATTCTGGGACCGGGTGGCAGCCGTGTTCTGGATGTCGGCACCGGGACAGGTGCATTCGCGCTGCTGCTTGCTCACCTCGGCTACCGGGTCACCGGACTTGATGGCACGGCCCGGATGCTCGACCTCGCCGGCCTCCCCGTAGCTTCCAGAGAAAAAACAACGATCTGGGTTGGGCACCGCGTTTGGGGGTCGGCTGTGCTACCGCAGGTGGGACCGTAGGGTGTTCCGGCGAGCTGCGGGATCGCGTTCGGCTTGCCACTTGCTGAGCGCTTCAGCGGAGACCCGGGCGTAGATGGCCAGGGAGCGGACCGAGGTGTGCCCGGACAGGGCCATGAGCATGGGTGTGGAGGCGCCGGCTTCGGCGGCGTGGGTGAGCGCGGAGTGGCGCAGTTGGTGCAGGGTGAACGGCCCGCCGGGCATGCCGGTGGTGTGAGCCTGGAACAGCTCGGCGGCGCGCCGGTAGGATATCTGCGCCTTGCAGGTGGTCGGGTCGATGTCGACCAGCGCGATCGAGGGGCGGGCGGCTCGGTCGGTGAGGAACGCCGGCCCGCGCCGACGTCCAGCGAGCATGCGGGGTAGCAGCCGAGCGGTGCCGGTCTGCCAGACGATCACATCGCGGGCGCCGCCCTTACGGACGACCACCGCGCACCGGTTGGCGGTGTCCAGATCGGTGACGTTCAGCGATAATGCTTCCTCGGCGCGGGCGGCGCTCTCGTACAGCAGCGTCCACAGCACCCGGTCTCGCAAGGGCGCGGCCGTCGTGAGGATCAGCTCTACCTGGGGGCGGGTCAACGCCCGAACCCGGCCGGCTGAGATAGGCCGGGTTCGTAACCGCACCAGCGGATCACCGGCCAGCCAACCCTGGTCGCGCCAGTACGAGCACGCGGACCCGAGCGCGGTCAACCGGGTGTTGACTGTCTTGGCCGCCCGACTGCCCCATACAGAGTTGAACCAGCCCGCGACTCGATCCGAATCCAGCGCCGCGACACCGGTGTCGGCACCGAAATCGGCCACCAGCCGGTGCAGCGCGGCGGCGTAACCGCGGCGGGTGTTGGGCACCGCGACCGTGTCCAGGAAGATCGCCACCGCGTCGCCCAGCCGCGCACCGCCCGAGTGAGCGGGCAGCGCGCGCACCGTGCCCATACCGGTCCCACCCCCACTATCGCGGATAGTTTCCCGACTCGACCTGTCTAAGACGGATCATCGCAGCAGGTCACCGCTGGTGCTACCGCGGATAGTGTGCCGCTATCCGCGGTCAGCTGGCGGCATGCGAAGGGGCCGGTAGCCGGTGGCGTCGAGGGTGGCCAGTTCGGCGGCGATGTCGACAGTGTGGGTGCCGTAGAAGTGCACGTTCTCATGGTGGGTGGGCCAGATATGGGCCAGCGCCTCGTCATCGACGCGCCGCCCGGCCTGGCGCCGCGCGGTGATGGCCAGGCCCTGGTACTCGGTCATCCAGCAGATGATCGCATTGGTGGCCAGGGTCAGACACCACATCTGCTCACTTTGCTGGCCGGGATGGCGCCGGCGCAGCGCGCCCTCGTGAGCATAAGCCAGAGACCGGCGCAGCGAGTGCACGTTCTCGCCCTTGTTGAGCTGCCGGCCGATGCGCCGGCGATACGTTTCATCGGACAGGTAGTGAACGGCGTAGAGCGTGCGGCACAGCAGGCCGTACTCCTTCATCGCCGCGGCCAGGGTGGACTGCTGGCGCTTGGAGGAGCACAGCTTGCCCACCACCAGCGCGGCGGTGGCGTGGCCGCCGTGCACCGAGGCGGCGACGCGCAGCAGATCATCCCAGCGGGCGGTCACGAGCTGGTCATTCAAGCGGCGCGAGAGCAGCGGCCCAGCGTGGGGGTAGCGGGCGAGGAACTCCCCGCGTGGTCCGGGCCAGCACAGGGTGATCTTGCTCTCGCCCCGGATCCGGGGCGAGAGCCGCTTGCCCACCAGATCAAACAGCGCGAAATTCGCCAACGTCGCGCCGTGAGTATCGGTCGCGTGCTCCAAGATCGGCGGATCGGTGTTACCCAGGATCGCATCCAGGGTGTAATGCCCTTCCGGGGCGTCCGCGGCGATGACCTTGGTGTCCAGTGTGGCGTGCTGATCAGAGACCGCGGTGTGGGTGCTGATACCGGCGCCTCGGGCGAAGTACCGCGACAGGTGCCGGGCGGTGATTGACTTTCCCTTGACCGGGAACCGTTGCCCGTCCGAGGAGGCCAGAGTGCCGGTGCCGAACGCGCCGGCCATCGGCAGCCGGTGGTGATAGCCCACCATCGCCGCGTTGGCTGGCTCCAGGGTCTCTTCCCGGAAATACCATTCCGCGGTCCAGGCCAGCACGTCGTAGGAGACCCCCGCGGAGGCGGCCATCTCGGCCAGGTCCATGTTGGTGGCCTCGGCGATGATCACATACAGCAGGTTGCGTTTGAGTTCGGGCGGGCGGCTGAGTTTCCCGCCAGCATGCACCAAATGGTCGGTGAATCCGGTGCGGGCATCGATTTCCACCAGCACCGAGGCCAGCGGCACCCGGGGCAGCATCGCGGCCAGCTCATCACGCAGCGCCTCGGCCTCGGTGGGCACGTCCTCGGCAGTCAATGGGGGGATGATCAGCTCACCGTCGTTGTTGAGCCGGACTTGGCCAGGCTGGCCGACGGCGAGTCGGGCGTCCAGGTCGGCCAGCGCGGTGTGCAGCTCTTCGGTGGCCGCCGCGATCGCGGTGCCCGCATCGGGCGGTTTGCCGACCAGTTGGCAGTACTCGACCCGGCGGGACCGCCACTGCTCTTCAGTGAGCAAGGACGTGGTCGGGTCGGCGTAACGGCGGGAGCCGGGCACGAACACATCCCCGCAGCGCAGCCCGTCGCGCAGGCTCAGCAGCACGCACAGTTCCCAGTAGTGCCGGTAGGCGGTGATGTCCCCGGCCTCGGTGGCACTCTGCAGGTAGCCGGCCCAGCGGATGGGCACGAACCCGGTGGGGGCGTCAGCGGGGACTTTGCGGGTGCCACTGGCGTACAACTCGCCCAACACGCTGATCGCGGCCATCAACTCCGTGGTGCCCAGGCCGCCAGCGAAGCGCACCGCGGCCAGCACGGACGGGGCGAACTGACGCACATACGACATCGACTCATGCACCATGGCCAGATGCCCGTGATCACGAGGCAGGCGCTCACGGCGGGCGGCCCAGGCCGCGCGCATCCGCTCCATGCCGATCTGGCCCCGCACCAGCACACCAACCTCCTGGTCGGGGACATCCAGATCCAGGGCAATGGCCAGGATCTCATCCAGCAGCGCCTGACGGTCCTCCCCGGCGCGGGCGCGTTCAGCCAATTCCTCCCTCAGTCGAGTCCGGGCATTCGATTCCCGCCCGGACAAGGCCTGGTCGAACAGCAACACCACCTCATCCAGCACGTCCACGACCGTTTCGGTCAGCAGGGTCAGCACGATCGGGTAGCGGCGTTCGGGTTCCCGCCGGGCCAGCGCCTGGGCGCTCAGCCGCCGTCCCAGACCGGCCAAAAACCGGCGCCGCTGAGCCGGCAACATCGACACATCCACCGTGTGCGCGTCCAGGCCACGCAGATACCCCAACTTCGCCAGCTCGGCCTTGATCGCAGCCGGGCTCGACGTGGTCGGGCCAGCACCCAGCCACGCAACCGCGTGCGCCCCAACGAGGCGTCCACCACCAGCAGCGCATCCAACTCCACCCGGCGAGCCGGCCTGTTCACCTGCGGCGCCAGCAGCAGCCACGTCTCCCGCCGAGCCCGCTCCCGCGCGGTGGCGACATGCTCGAGCAGGTGCACCACCCCGGGGCGCACCACCCGCTCGGAGATCAGAAACTCGCACGCCAGGCTGAACAGCAGCTTGGGGGAATCGTGCTCCATCGACCGGGCGAAGAGGAACTCATCGAGCTCTTTCCACTCCGCCAGGCCCACCGGGCGCCACCCCAGATAACGCACGATCTCCCGCAGATGATCCGTGCGGGTCTGCGCCCGCTCCCCATAACCACACAGCTCTCCAGCCGGAATACCCAGCCCAGCGGCCAACCGGGCCACCGCCGCCTCCGGTGCCGAGCCGACCTCATCAGGCACGAACCCCAGCCACGGCAACACGCACAGCTGCACACTCACGCCCAGCACATTGCGCTGACCAGCGAATTTGCGCAGGAACCCGTCCTCGGCGCTGGTGAGCGTGAAGTACCGGATCAACTCCGCGCGGGTGATCTCCGGGAAACCCCGCAGCCGGACCAGCTCCCGCTCAGAGAACACATCCCGCGTACCCACAACCACCGCCCCGTCAACCGCCAGCCCACCAACGACGGCACGCTAAACCCACCCGCCCAGCCAGCGGAGCCGGCCCCCTGGCCTGCGCAAACGCAGCAGATCGTTGTTTTTTCTCTGAAAGCTACGGGGATGCCTAGTACTGAAGAAATTTCCAACGGATATAGCCTCTGAACTGCGCTAACGGCCGGGCCAGCCCGGCGGGCGACCCCCGGCGAGCGGGCCGGGCCAGCGGAGACCGACCAAAACCGTGGGAGATCAACTGTTCGGGCGCCCGGTGATTCTGCGGCGTCGCCAGGTGCGGATCTCCGCGTCGGCGGTGGCGTCGCGTTGGTCGGCGTAGCGGAGCACGGTTTGGGTGTTGGCGTGTCCGAGGCGGCGCCGGATGGTCTCCAGGGAGACTCCGGCGTTGACCAGTTCGGTGGCGTGGACGTGGCGGAGCTGATGGATCGTGGCCGTGATCTGGGCTTTCGCCCGGTATTTGGCCCAGAGTTCCTGGACGGAGGCATACCGCAGCGGGCCTCCCACATAGTTTTTCTCCGCGCGGAACAGGGGCCCGTGCCGGTAGCCGCGCGCCGTGAGGTAGCGCCGTAGTAGTGCCACCAGGACCGGGTCGTCCAGTAGCACGGTGCGCCGCCGTCCGCCCTTGCCCAGGATGGTGACGTGCTCGTCGTCGCGGCGCAGGTCGAGGTCATCGATCTCGATGGTCAGGGCTTCGCCGACGCGCATGCCGGTGGTGTAGAGCAGCCGGAACAGCAGCCGGTCGCGGTCTTTGGTTTTGGGGATCACCCGCAGGACGGCCTCGATGTGCTCGGTGGGTACCGGGCGCGGGGGCGAGGCGGGCAGGCGGGTGCGGTCCAGGCGGGTCATCGGATCCGCGTCGATCATCTCGGCCCGGTAGGCCCAGGTCAGCAAGGCGGCCAGCGCGGCTTCGCGTCGGGCCCGGGTCGTGGGGGCCTTATCGGCGAGGCCGCCCAGGTAGGCCCGCAGCACGCCCGCGGTGATCTGGTTGATCGGGCCGGTGAAGAACCGGCCGAAGTCGCCCAGGTCGCCGCGGTAGGCGCGCACGGTGTGGGGGGACTTGCCCGCTCGGGTCAGGTCGGTGAGGAAATCGGCGACGATCGTGGCCATCGGGGGGTTCGCCATGCCCGCGCCACCCCTTCCCCGAGGCCGGTTCCTGCGATAACGATAGAATCGCGGCCCGGCGAGATGCCAGACATCGCAGGTGGCGTGGGGAGTCGGAGCTGTTTTCCTGTGGTAATGATAGTTATCGAAGGAACCAGTGGGCGAGAGGGAACGGTGGCCACCGCCGGGGCTGTCGCGGGGGAAGGTGCCGGGAATGGTCTACCGGCTGCGGGTGGTCCTTTCGGGGATCAGCCCGATGATCTGGAGACAGCTGGAGGTCCCCGCCACCGTCACTCTCGCGCAACTCCACGAGGTGCTGGCGATCTCGTTCGCGTGGAGTGGCGAGCACCTGTATCGCTTCACCGTGCACGGTCGGGAGTTCGGCTCCGGGGAGCTGGGGTTGGCCGACCCGTTCACGGTCCACCTCGCCGATCTTGGCTTGCGGGAGCGGGAGCGGTTCACCTACGCGTATGACTTCTTCTCCCCGCTGCAGTGCTGGCGTCACGACCTGCGCGTTCAGGCCATCACCGGACCCCAGCCCCGGCGTCGTTACCCGTGGTGCAGCGGCGGGGCCCGGGCCGCGCCCCCGGAGGACTGCGGCGGACCGGAGGCCTTCTTGGCCCTGCGCCAAGAACACGGCTTGTGGGCCACCACCGTGCGGATGGCCGAGCTCACCACGCTGTTGCTGGAAGCGCCGCCGACGAGCACGGTGCGCGAGGTGCTGGGCGAGGCCATCGAAGAGTTACCTGGCCTGCTGTATTGGAGCGGGATCGACCGTTTCGACCGGGCCGGGCTCAACCACACCCTGACCACCCCGCTCACGAAGGGCACCAATTGAAGATCACTGTTCGGGTCCAGGTCGGCACCGGTACCGCCGAGGAACAGGGAGCGGAGCGGTTCAGTGAGGTCTTCGTCCTGGAGCGCGACCAGCTCACCGACGCCTCAGTGGGCCTGAGCCTGACCGAAGCCCACACGCTGCTCGGCTCGATCCAGGAAGCGATGGTCTCCGCGCAGGCCACGGCGGCCGTGGCCGAGCGGAGCCGCTGTGCGCGGTGCGGGCGATCCCACCGTCACAAGGACACCCGAACGATCACCGTTCGGACGCTGTTCGGGACGCTGCACCTGGACAGCCCGCGCTTCCTGGCCTGCCCGTGTCAAGCCGATGACGCCCAGGAGCGGGCCACCTTCAGCCCGCTGGCCGTGATCCTGGCCCAGCGCAGCACCCCGGAGCTGGCCTACCTGCAGGCCCGATTCGCCGCGGTCATGTCGTTCAACCTCGCCGCGCACCTACTCGGTGAGGTCCTGCCCCTGGGGCGAGTCCTACACGGCAGCGCGGTCCGAGACCAGGTCAACACGGTAGCGCGGCGGCTGGAGGGTGAACTCGGCCCCGAACAATACATGTTCGCCCAGGGCTGCCAACGGGACTGGGAGCAGCTACCCCGCCCGGACCTGCCGCTCACCGTCGGCCTGGACGGCGGCTACGTCCACTCCAGCGCGCAAACCTCCCGCCGCGACGGCTGGTTCGAGGTCATCGCGGGCAAGAGCATGCCAACCGACGGTCCCGCGAAGTGCTTCGCCTTCGTCAAAAGATCGACACCAAGCCGAAACGACGCCTCTTCGAGGTGCTGCGCGGCCAGGGCATGCAAGCCAACCAGTCCGTGGTCTTCCTCACCGACGGCGGCGAGGACATCCGGGACCTCCCGCTCTACCTCAACCCCCACTCTGAGCACTATTTGGACTGGTTCCATATCACGATGCGAATCACTGTCATGGCCAACATGGCCAAGAGCCTGCGCTGTCCACCACCAGACCCCGACCTCCCCTCATCGCCACCGGTGGACCTCGCCACCGATGTCGGCACACAGCTGGAGAGCCTCAAGTGGTTCCTCTGGCACGGCAACGTGTTCCGAGCCCTCCAGACCATCGGGGACCTGGTGATGGACCTCGACACCGAGCACCCCGACCCCGGACAGGTCAAGCTTCTCAAGGCCGTCACCGAATTCGACACCTACATCCGAGCCAACGCCGACCGGATCCCCAACTACGGCGAGCGCCGCCGCTGCGGTGAAACCATCTCCACCGCCTTCGTCGAATCCACCGTCAACCAGGTGGTGTCCAAACGCATGGTCAAAAAACAACAGATGCGCTGGTCCCCGCAAGGCGCCCACCTGTTCCTCCAGGTCCGCACCCGAGTCCTCAACAACGACCTGGCCGCCGACTTCGCCCGCTGGCATCCCGGCTTCACCCATCACAACGGACCCGTCGAGCTCGTGGCGTAGAGCATCACCACCGGACGCACGAACAGTTGATCTCCCACGGTTTTGGTCGGTCTCCGACTACGCCAACGGGTTGCGCCGTCGTCGACCACGCCCCGGTGACAAGTGGCACCTTGACGAGGTGTTCATCAAGATCAACGGGAAGACTCATTACTTATGGCGGGCGGTTGATCAGGACGGGACTGTGCTGGACATTCTGGTCACCTCCCGGCGGGACGCCACGGCCGCGACCAGGTTCTTCCGTAAGTTGCTCAAGGGCCTGGAGTACGTGCCCCGGGTGCTGGTCACCGACAAGCTGGCCAGCTACCCGGTGGCCCACCGGCGGCTGATACCCAGCGTGGAGCACCGCCGGTCGAAGTACCTGAACAATCGGGCCGAGAATTCCCGCCAGCCGACCCGGCAGCGGGAACGAGCCATGAAACGCTTCACCTCACCCGGCCACGCGCAACGATTCCTCTCCGCGTTCAGCGGAATATCCCCGCACTTCCGGCCACGCCGTCACCGGCTCGCCGCTGAGCACTACCGCCGGGAGATGGCCATCCGATTCACCACGTGGAACGAGGTCACCGGACTGGCCACGGCCGCCTGACACACAGCACCGAGGACCGACCGATCCGCCCCAGCCATGCCCCTGCGTGATCCGGCAACTCGAACCACCGAACAAGTTGACAGCGCCCGGTGTTCTCCGCCTCCAACGCTTCCACCTGAGCCACCAACCCCAAAGATCAACTTACCTGTGGCGGCCCAGCTCAAACCGACCCCTGAATGGACACCCCCATACGTGGGGTTGGTGCAATTTCATACTTGAAGGGCATGGAATTACTCTGACGTTCGTCCTCGTCCACAACATAAACGTTGACTGAGCCCTGCTTCTGCGGCGGTGTTGTGCACGTAACAGCTTCATGTGATTTACTCAGTATATTCAGAGCTTCTTTGTCTCCGAACATTACGCCTTCGGTGAGCGCCAAGTTGGTTCCGGAGATTGTTACTGTTTGATTTCCTGTAATCTCTCCGCGGCTCGGACTTATGTCCATAATAATCGCACCTTCCGGCTCCGACATGACCATCAACTCCTTTAGTCGCGTGCGGCAACCCTCCCGGTGAGGGTTTTTAAATCCGATTAAATCCGATACAGTGGCCTATTTACGGTTGTGTTATGGTGGTATGTTATCGACTGTACGGTTGCTGGAGTCGCGAAGGTCTCGAATGATGGCGAGGGGCAATTTGAACGAAGTAGCGGAACGGTAATTTCCGGGAGCGGCGCTCTCGGCGGCGGTCACCACTGGCGCCACCGTTGTTCGCCGGTGACTCTTTGGTGAATTTTTCCACGGCGGAATCTGGCTAACGCGATTATAAAATCTCCTCATCTGGTCCCGCTCTGGACACTCGCTGCGCTGATGCTCATCCCGATCATAGCGTACTAAACATTCAGAACTGGCACAAGTTACCACACCGCTCCGTGAGCACTCCGCCACGCCTCCCGCCGCGGTGAGCTAACGTTGCCATCATCTACCTACCCAAGGATAGACCAGAAGGATAGACCAGACAGCGGGTATGAGCGGGATACGCTGAACCCGCCGTAGATCTTTAGATGGCCTGGTCAGCGGTCGCTGGGGATGCTGTTGACGGCGCGTTCGCGGTCTTCGGCGGTGGGCAGGGTGTAGGACGGGGCTGTTGCGTTGTGCGGAGCCGGGGCAGGCGTGATGGCACCGTCAACTTGGGCGGCGGCCTGGCCGACTGGGATGATCTATCGTCTGCGTGGAGGGCCGAGGGGGGCTGGGCTGGTGGGCACTGGTGCGCCGTCGTACAAGGGGTTCCGGTTTCCGGCGGAGATCATCAGCCACTGTGTCTGGCTGTACTACCGGTTCTCGCTCAGCTTCCGTGACGTCGAGGAGATGATGTTGCAGCGCGGGATCGTGGTTTCCCACGAGACCGTCCGGCAGTGGAGCGTGAAGTTCGGCCAGGACTACGCCAACGGGTTGCGCCGTCGTCGACCACGCCCCGGTGACAAGTGGCACCTTGACGAGGTGTTCATCAAGATCAACGGGAAGACTCATTACTTATGGCGGGCGGTTGATCAGGACGGGACTGTGCTGGACATTCTGGTCACCTCCCGGCGGGACGCCACGGCCGCGACCAGGTTCTTCCGTAAGTTGCTCAAGGGCCTGGAGTACGTGCCCCGGGTGCTGGTCACCGACAAGCTGGCCAGCTACCCGGTGGCCCACCGGCGGCTGATACCCAGCGTGGAGCACCGCCGGTCGAAGTACCTGAACAATCGGGCCGAGAATTCCCGCCAGCCGACCCGGCAGCGGGAACGAGCCATGAAACGCTTCACCTCACCCGGCCACGCGCAACGATTCCTCTCCGCGTTCAGCGGAATATCCCCGCACTTCCGGCCACGCCGTCACCGGCTCGCCGCTGAGCACTACCGCCGGGAGATGGCCATCCGATTCACCACGTGGAACGAGGTCACCGGACTGGCCACGGCCGCCTGACACACAGCACCGAGGACCGACCGATCCGCCCCAGCCATGCCCCTGCGTGATCCGGCAAACGGTCGGGGCTGATGCCCGCAACCGCCCCCGGCGAGCGGGCCGGGCCAGCCCGGCGGGCGACCCCCGGCGAGCGGGCCGGGCCAGCCCGGCGGGCGACCCC
>JBOHGE010000049.1:5918-39845 GCA_050700055.1 Pseudonocardiaceae bacterium | reverse complement strand
GTGGCACATCCGTAGACAGGCCACCCCGGCCCCCCGAACACCAACACAGACCACCAGCCGGCCCCCGAGCGCAGCGCAGCCGACCACCCCCGCACCGCAGGACCAGGCACCACAAGCGACCGGTCACCTCGCCCACAACCCATGCCCGGTAACCCCGTCGACACGAACACGGTGTAACCCACCCCAGCGGCCGGCCCACCACTCCGAGTCCCTCTCGCATTACTTCCGGCAACGACCGGGCATCGAAAAGGCCACGTCAACCGGTGTGGCCTTAAACGACTACCGGAGATCTGAGGCTGATCAAGAGCGGCTATCCCCGGCGTCCCCGCTGCTACGCTCCCATGATCGCGAGGACCGTCATCCACCAAGATCACCTTGTCGTACCACGGCCGCCCTGTAGGCTTAGTCACCACGACATACCAGCTGTCGCTTACCTGCGTGGTGCTAGAGCTGACCCGGGAGCTTGTGCGCTCATTGTCCATAGGTTCGAATCTGGATGGCTTTAAGTCGGGCGTGACTCGCTTCATTCTGTGGAACGCGCGGCTTCATCGAGTGCCGCGTATCTCGGGCCGCCGGTCGTCGGAGGTCAAATCACCCCGCGACCCGGCACCTCGGGCCAGGGGTCGAGCACCCTGTGACCGTCGGTGCAGGTATCGTTACGCGGCGTGTGCCCGTCGAGGCGGGTGGCTTGCTTACAGAAGTAGAGGATGTCCCTGTGTCGCCCCCTGCCGGCTGCTGCCCCATCGAGAATAAAACAGGACCGAGATTGGAGAATCGTACGTGACGAGAAAGTTATTGGCGACTATCGGGGTGCTCGGCGCCGCGCTCGTGCTCATGGCTGTGCCCGCCGCTGCGGAGCCGGGTACCCAGCCCGCCTCGGTCGCCGCCAGTGTGCCGAACTGCGTTAAGACCAAGTTGAGCGACGACGGGTACACTGATCATCTGAAGGTGACCAACGGGTGTGACAGTGGTCAACGAATCAAGGTGGTCGTCGCCCACGGTCCGGATTTTGCTTGCGAGTTTTACAACCCAGGTGGTTCGAGAGATTACCAATGGGGTTATCCTGGCCGTTTCGACGGTTTGCAATCCTGCTGAGTTCCTGCCGGGCGATCAGATACTGGGCGTCGGCGGTGTTATTGCAGACGCTGCCGACGCCCAGTCGATGCGCGTGCGGTGGTGGCGCTGCTTGCCGGCGACTCGCCCGCGCGGTCCGTTGTGCCCAGCGCGCACCCTGCCCTGGTACCTACGGCACTAGGGTGTGATCGGGTGGGATGGTTGGTTCTTACGCTCGGGTACTGCGTGCTGTCTGCCCTGGTTCCGGTGTTCAACACCGAGATATACCTGGTCGGCCTGGCCGCCGCGCAACCGCAGCTGTCCTGGGTGTGGCTCGGGCTGATCGCAGCGGTCGGGCAGATGATCGGTAAGGTCGTCTTCTACTACGCCGGGCGGGGGGCGCTGGTGTTGCCCGCCCGGTTTCGTCCCGAGCGTGACCGGCCGCGGGCGGGGCGGTGGTCGCTTCGGGTGCGCCGCTTGCAGGAGGAATTGCAGCGACGTCCGGGGTGGATGGTCGTGGCGCTGTTAGCGAGCGCGTTGACCGGCTTGCCGCCGTTCGCTGCGACCGCAGTGCTCGCGGGACTCGCACGGGTCCGGCTGATCACGTTCCTTATTGTCGGACTGATCGGGCGTTTCGTGCGGTTCGCCGCCGTCGCCGCTTCCCCTGGCCTGCTCACCACATGGTGGTTCTGACTCCGAGTCACCTCAAAACCGGCTCGGCGAGCAGTTCCAAATCAGTCAGCTGCGCGACGCTTTCTATCGCCTCGCCACGCGCGACCTCGTTACGCGCTTCCTGGATATCCGCCAGAACGTTTGGGTCGCTGAGAATCTCCCCGGTGACCTGGGACTGACATGGTCCATCACGCCCCACGCTACGGTCAAGACAGTCGTAGAACTGTGGAGGACGGATTGGGACCGGCGGTCAGTTCTCGCATCGGTGGCGTGGGTCGCCACCGCCTTCACCGAACCGACCCGCGAATGGCTGCGCAACCGCACAGGCGGGGCCGTCCACGGCCGGTCCGGTCGCCCAGTCAGTCACCACGACATCAAGGCACTGTGGGCGATGTGCGATGCGTCCACCGCCGCCGACCATCGGCTCGGCGGCGATGTGCGCTCGATTCACGCTGCTGCATTACCTTGACCACGTCGTGATCACGCTACTGCACGGCGCGTACGACAACACCATCGGCCGGGAGCTGATGGCCGCGACCGCACGGTTGTGCGATCTGTGCGCGTTCATGAGCTTCGACTCCGGCAGGCAAAGACTCACCCAGCGCTACTACATCCAAGCTCTGCGACTGGCGCAGGCCAGCGGCCACCGCGCGCTGGGAGCACACATCCTGGCCGACATGTCGATGCAGGCGCACTACCTCGGCGACGCCTCCATGCACTCGACCTGGCCGGCGCCGGACTCAGCACCGGACTCGACTGCGGCTCACCCTCCACAGTGGCCGGTGCGCCGCTCTACAAGGCCGCACGCCCGCCCTGCACGGCGACTACCGAGCCGGCCCGCCCAAGCGTGCACCACCGCAGAAAGAGTACTGGACCGCGCGATGCCCGCCGACGACCGACTTGTCCACCGCGCCGAAGTCGTCGCCCTCACAAGCAACCTTGATCCCAACAGGTCGAAGACGTGCTCACCGGCCCTCGCACGGTCGGCAAGTCGACCCTGCTTCGCGCGATCGCGGCACAGACAGCCAGCCCGATCATCGATCTCGACGAGGTCGGGGTGCGCGCCGCGGTCGCGTAGGATCCCGCGCTCTACGCGTCCGGCTCCCTTCCGGTGGTGATCGACGAGTTCCAGAAGGAACCGGTGCTGCTGGATGCGATCAAAGCGGAGCTCAACCGCTCGACTCGCCCGGGCCGGTACCTGTTGGCAGGTTCGACCCGCTACGACGCTCTCCCGGTCACGGCCCAGGCATTGACCGGTCGCGCCCACATCCTGCCGGTGTGGCCGTTGTCGCAGGCAGAGCTGTCAGGGACACCGCGGCAGGGGGCGAGCACGGGTGCTCTCGACGTCCTGCTGCACAGGCGTCGTGGCGTGACGATCCGGTGCGGATCGGGCACTGGCGCACCCGAGACGGCGCCGAGGTGCACTGCGTGCTCGAGCGCAGCGACGGCGGAGTCGTCGGGCGTCGAGGTGAAAGCGTCATCGCGGGTCGACGGCGCGGACGCGCGGGGCCTGCGAGGGTTGGCCGACCGGCTACCGGACACCTGGGCGGGCGGCGCCGTGTTACCACCTGGGTACGCAGGCATTCACCCTGGACCGCAACCGATCCCTGCACGCGGTACCCGTATCCGGCCTGTGGGCACCGACGTAGCTTGCCGTACCCGCTCTCGGTGAACTCAACACCAGCGACATTTCAGCCCTGTCAGACGTCGCCCTCGTCGACACTCACAGAGTTCACGGGGTTGGGTACTCCGGTGTGGTGGCCCGCCGGAGTGTCCGGTCTGCCCGCCGGGGGTGTCATGATTGCCGGTCATGGGGCGGAGGGGGGTCGGCGGTCGGCGGCTCGTCGGGGTGGGCCTGGTTCTGGTCTGCGGCTCGGTGCTGTGGGCGGGATGGGTCTACTCCCTGCCACCCGGCCCGCGTGCCGATGCCTTAGCGTATGGGCAGTTCGTGCTGGCTCTGGTCGGTGTCGTCATCGCTGCGCTGGGGTGGCTTCGGGGCGTTGCGCCAGCTGAACCGCGACCGGTGGACGTGCTGGCGGACCTGTTGGCGCTGGCGGTGGGTGGGCAGTGGCGTAAAGAGGCTTTTGCGCGGACGTTGGTCACGCCGGCGCCGATTCCGGTCGGCTGGTCGTTGCATGGCCTGCCGGTGGCGGGCGTGGCGGGCATGGCACCGGCGTTCTGGCCGCTGCCGGGCCAGACCCGGGTCACCGAAGAGCAGCTGCGGGCCGGCGGTGAGCGTGCTGAGTTGTTCGCGGTGTACGCCGGGATCGCCTCGGGCCGGATGGTCGTGGTCGGCGCACCCGGATCGGGCAAGAGCGCGACCGCGATCATGCTGCTGCTCGACGCGTTGGATCACCGCGACCGCGTCGATGCCACGACCCGGGTGCCCGTGCCGGTGCTGCTCACCCCGCAGAGCTGGGACCCGACCTCCTGCTCGGTACAGGACTGGCTGGCTGCCCGGCTGGCCGCTGAGTATCCCTTGTTCCAGCACCGTGGCGGCCAGGCCGAGGCCGCCACGGTGGTCGCCGCGGGAGCCATCGCACTGATCCTCGACGGGCTCGACGAGATGGACCCGGCGTGGCGCGCAGCCGCGTTGCACGCGCTCAACGACGCCCCGTTTCGGGTGGTGGTGCTCACCCGCAGCCAGGAGATGATCGAGGCCGCCGAGGCCGCGTGGCTGGTCGGGGCCGTCACGGTCCAGCTGCACGAGGTGGCCGGGCGCCCGGCTGCGGACTACCTGACCCGGGCCCGCGCCGAGCCGCCCCCACAGGGGTGGACCCAGCTGCTCACCCACCTGCGGGAGCACCCCGGCAGCGTGCTCACCCGCGCGCTGTCCACCCCGCTGACGCTCACCCTGGTCCGCGACACCTACCGGCCCGGCGACGACATCCGCGAACTGCTCGACAGCACCCTCAGCACCGTCGACGACATCAAGCACCACCTCATCGCCCGGGTACTGCCCAACGCCTACACCCCGCGCCCGGGCCGACCCAAACCCCGGTACAGCCTGACCCAGGCCCACCAGACACTGGCGTTCCTCGCCCAGCGAATGAACCAAGGCCACAACCCCCGCGATCTGGCCTGGTGGCGCATCCCCCGATGGGCACCCACCTGGCCACGCATCCTCGCCAGCATGATCGCAGTCGCACTCCTGACTGGGCTTTTGACCTGGCTGGTATTCGGGGTCATGACAGCGGTCGTTCACGGGGGCGGGCTGCGGAGCGGACTCGGAACCGCCTTCTTAGAAGGGCTGCCGCTCGGACTCGGGGCCGGACTCCCGATCGGACTCGCATACGGGCGAGGTGGCCGTGCTCCTATGAAGATCAGAAGCTGGCGGGCTATCAGCGTACGTTCAGTCCTCAGTGCCGGGCTCAGGATCGGGCTCGCCATCGGGCTCGTGATAGTGCTCATGTACGGGCCGATAGTCGTTCTCGAGGTGATCCCGCAGGGGCGCTTCCTGTTCATGTCTGCGCTGGTGGCCGGGCTTGCGCTCGGGATTCTCATCGCGACCAAGCGTGATCTGCCGGACGTGCCCGGCGAAGACCGGCCCCAAGAGCTCGCCAAACGCCGCCGCAAGGACCGAGCAGCCGGGCTCGTCGCCGCGATCATGGTCGGGCTCTTCACCGGGATCCCGGTCGGGCGCACAGCCGGATACACCGCCGGGCTCGGGTTCGGGGTCGCGGCCGGGCTCGCCACCGTGGCCGGGTTCAAGCTCGCACCCCGGCTCTCGGGCGGATTCGTCACCGGGCTCGCAGTCAGGTCCGCCCACGGCGAGAGCAGGCCCCAGGGGCCGCTGGAAAGCTGGCGTTATGACCGGGTGTTCGGACTCGTGACCGGACTCGGTCTGGGAATCGGTCTCGGAATCGGAATCGGGCTGGGAATCGGAATTCCGAAAGGATTCACCTTCGGGTTCGAGGCCGGGCTGCTGACCACGGTGGTCAACGTGATCTGGTGCATGCTGCTGGGGCTTGTCTACGGGACCGTGTCCTCCGCGCGGTGGCCCACCACGCTGGCCTGGCTGCAGCTGCGGCTTTCCCGTCGAATTCCCGCCGTCGACCTCATGTCCTTCCTCGAAGACGCCCGGGACCGGGAAGTCCTGCGCACCGTCGGAGCGGTGTACCAGTTCCGACACGCGACCCTGCAAGACCAACTGGCCGGACAGGCCACCGCACGAGCCCTCGACGGCGGTGGACGGTGACAGTGCAGCTGCACGATGTGCTGGCCGTGCGCGAGTTGGCGGTGCAGTCTTTGCCCAGCAGCCGACGCCAAGGCCAGGACGGCGATCGAAGAGAGCTTCGCGGCGGCGTGGCACTGGGCAGCAGAGCCCTACGCGCCGTTGCAGGTGATCCCCGGAATAGCCTGGTCACCGTCAAGCAGGTCTTCGCGCGCTCGCGATGACCGCAGCACAGTCCGCCGATCATGACCGCCATTCGGAACCGAATCGCACTCTTGCGGCGCCCTGCGACCGCCATTCGGAACCGAATGGCGGTTTCAAGGGCTACCCGACCGCCATTCGGAACCGAATCGCGATCCCCGCGACTGCGCTCTCCGGCACCGGGGTGCTGTGGGAGCACGCGGACAGCGGTGTGAATACTCGTCAGCTGGCGGAGGCGTTCGAGCTGACCGTCGGTGAGGTCCAGTGGGCGTTGGCCTACGAGAACGCGCAGGGGGCGGCCAGGTTCCGGACGGCGTTCATGGCTATTTCTTGACGATACGACCACCTTCGTAGACCTGGTAGAAACGTGCCTCGTGTCGTCGTACGGGCCGCTCGATGTGGACCCGGGCATCCTCGAACATGCTTGCCTGTTGTCCAATTGTGAGATTGCCACTACTGAGGCAGAACATCTTGCCGTGCTCAGCCATGGACAATAGTTCCCCCGCGCGGTACCTGATTTTTTGATCTTTGGTCAACAGTGCCCAGCCCGCCGTAAGCCGTACTCGATCCAAGTCTCGTCCTTCACGAACTGCCCGTCATGCTCGAAGTGATCGTTTGACCAGATGCACAATCCAACGGAGTTGGCGCGAGTGAGCTGTCGTGGACCGGCCCAGAGACCTGTCGACGAAGAACTCAGGCTGCGATGCGGCAGATAGCTTCGGCGACATCTCGGGTGAGCCCGTACTCCTCCGCTACGGCATCGAGTGACTCGCCGGCACGCCAGAGCGTGACGACCATGTCGACCTGAACACTATTGGTGCTGATGACCGGCGTCCCCCAACCGAATCGTGGATCGATAACCACGGGAGCAAGGTTCGGGTATTGCCGAAGAGTTAGCCTCGCAGGGGATCCGTCTACCTCATCCCAGGTGATGTATCGAAGATGCTCGTCAATGATGCCGCGAATCGGCGCCTGCCCGTCATGCGCTCGCACGAGATCGCCGTCGGCATAGCTGACGAAGATGTCGATGCCATCGGTTGCTATACGCTGTGTCGCCAGCCCGTAGGGAGTCTTGAATTCGCGTCGCACTGCGGTCGCAGCGTCTCGGATCTTCTTCTTGGACAGACCCAGATCACGCAAGGAACGCAGGACGTAAGCCTCGATAACAGCGATGAACGGTACCGACGGCCAGCCCTGCTTAGCTGGGGGGACTTGATGTACGAGCGCTTCGCCTGCCGCTTGGTCTCGCAACCAATGATTCAGAGTCGAGCGGGGTAGCTGCAAGTGGCGTGCCGTCTCCTGCGGAGTCAGCAGTGCATCGTGGTACGTATCGATCGGCACGCCGCCCTCCCTCCTGCTCATATCTCACCCTGGCACGGACGACCGACAGAACACCGATGACGACGCCGGCACGTCACCCGTTCGGCGCACACCGCGTTCACCAGCCGGCAGGTGCTCAGCTGTGTTCGTCCGGCAGATCAGGCCGCGGTCAGCGCGCGGGCCGCGGTGTCGAACCTGTCGCAGAACTCCGCGGCATCGGCTGCGCCGGCGGCGTCGCGGACCGGCCGGAGCTCTCTGAGCACCCGAACCGAGGTCAGTGTGATGCCCAGATCGGGCAGGACGGCCAGGCCGTGGCTGATCGCCTGCTCGAGGTCTCCGGTCTGCACCAGGGTCCCGGCCAGCACCGCCCGGTAGTACGCCTGGTCGCGGGGGGATCGGGCGGTGTCGTCGAGCACCGAGTGGTAGAGCCGCACAGCCTGGGCAGGCGCGCCGAGCTGAGCTTTGGCCATCGCCTCATAGCCGGTGATCTCCGAGTGGCTGACGAACCTCGTCCGCATCGAGTCGGCGTCGTGCGGGCCGCGGTCCAGTTCGCGCCGGGCGGTCGTGATGGCTGCGCGGAACGCGACGTCGTCGCCCAGTTGAGCGTGTGCGAGGGCCTGCCGCAGCGAGATCAGCGCGTGCAGCGCCGGGGAAGGCTCGTGCCGGGCCGCGTCCGTGGCGCGGTCGGCGAACCGAAGTGCCTCCCGGGCATAGTCCCGGCGGCCGGTGTACCGGGCCAGGCACGTGCTCTGCTGCACCATATTCGCGTACAGATATGCGCGCTGCGCGCTGTCACCCGAACTGTCGGCCAGTAGCGCCGCTTCCTCGTACAGCCGGCGGGCCAGCCGCTGGTCGTTGGCGTCGTAGGCGGACCACGCGCTTTTGATGCCAAGATCCGCGGTGACGACGAGCAATTCCCGGCCGATCGCCGCGGTGTGGTCACTCCGGTCGAGCATCCGGCGGGCATGGGCGAAATGCCGCAACGCCTGGGGCAGCACGGCCCCACCACCGGCCACGTCGTCCTGGTCACGCAGCCGGTTCAGAGCCGCCTGCAGATACCGCACATGCGCCCGGTCCACCCGATCGGGCACCGGCAGCATGGCAGAGAAGACAAGCCCGCCGGTAAGAGCGGTGAATACCCGACGATCCATGCCCCCAGTATCGACTCTCCAAGGACCGATGTCGTCCTCTTCGCTCAGAACGGCATCCGGTTGTCCGAGGATCAGCGGCCACAGCGCCGCTCGGGGCATGCCGACGGTGTCGGCGAAGGCCAGCAGCTTGCGGATGTCGTACAACGTGTCGCGCAGTCCCCGTTCGGTCAGTGACACCAGAGACTGTGACCATCCCTCGACCAGGTTGCCCAGCTCCAGCTGCGACAGCCCAGCAGCAGCCCGGAAGATCGCGACAACCGCCGGGATGTCGACCCGGGCCAGCGCCGCGCGCATCGGGTCGCAGTCCCACAACCAGCTCGGTGCGGTCCCGGCCGGGTCACGACAAGCCCGTTGGCACGCCGAGCACAACGGATCGGGGTTGTACCGGGACAGCGCAGTGACCCGACAGGCGAGGCAGATCCGGTCACCCATACCCATCCTGCGCATCCCCCAGATCGTCCCCGCCTCCTGCGCCCGGCAGCGCAGAGATGGCAGCGGCCGGACTGTAGTCCAGGCCGTCCGCACCGGCTATGCCACTGCGGCGTAGCTCTGCAGTGACCAGCGATGACGACGTGGTGTTGGCCGGAGTCGAGGAGTCATCCACGCTGTGCAGGACTGGATTGAAGGCTTTACCGAGGGGATGAGGAGAACCCGTGCTGTGCCCACACCACGGCAGGGCTGTGGGAAGTCGACGACCACTGCGTGGCGACCAGGAGCAGCCGTGATCCGGGAAGACCGGCTGCTCTTGGCTGAACTGGGACGGCTCAACACCGATGTGGTGCCGCTGGCCATGCGCATCATGGACGGCAGCGCGACCGCCGAGGAGCATCACGTGTTCGCGAAGCGGCTCGCCGCGATGGCACGGCGGTTGCAGGCGCGGGCGGCACAGCTGGGTTCGGTGATTGACGGAGAGGTTGTCATCACCACTGACCAGAATGTGCCCGGCAGCGCCGGTCCGGTCGATCACCGGGATCGGTGAGCACTGTGTACGAGGTGCGGCATCGGGTGCTGCGGGAACGACTACAACAGATCGTCACCACGGCCACCCGGACACCGGACGAGGACTACGCTCGGCTGGCCCTGCTGTGTCTGGCTCTGCTTGACCGGCACACGGTGAACGGCAAGGGCCGGTGCCGATACTGCCGAACACCGCGGGAATGGTGGTGGAGACGATCGTGCCGGTGCACGGTACTACCGATCATGAGCCACTACCTGAAACAGCCACGAGAATTCTTGAACGGTTGATGAGGTGATGATGATGTCACCAGGGACGGTCTGGGTGAGTTCTCAGCACCCGGAGTAACGGATCTTCATCCCGATCAACGCCGGATCAGTACACGCTACCCGACGTGGGAGAACTTTCAGGGGCTACCGCGGTCTGCGCCCGGCGCTAGCGGTCCACCACGTCACGCCATTGCCGCTGGTTGGGGTTCTACGTCACTAGCGATGGCCGGTGTCTTTCGCGTGTCGATGATGGGCGCCCCTCGGCGCCCCTTGGACGCTAGAAGTGCTTGAGCCGAGTTTTGCAGACGTCTCCCGCAATGGCCGCCCATCGCACACCTCCCAGACGCTGAGCGTGACCGTGAGTCGCCATTCGGCTCCGAATAGCGGTTCACAGCCGCCACCAACCGCTATTCGGAGCCGAATGGCGACTCACGGTCGCTGTGGTAGCTTATGTAGGTGTTATCCCCGCTGGATTTGTTGTGCGCACACGTCACGCGGTCCCAACGAGGATGATCTTTTTTCCCGCCATTCATGCGATGCACCACGCGACTACCCAAAGTAGCCACCGGTTACCCCACGGTCTCTCGGAGCTAGCCGCGCTCACCATGACAGTGCAGAGGTCGATAGATGGGTAAGTGGGGCGCGTGGGCCGGTCTGGCGGTCGCGACCATCGGAGTGCTCATCGCTCTCCTCTCCTGGCTCCACCCCATCAACCCCAGCCCGAGCGGTCCGGGCACCAGTGTCGCGAGCGGCGGTCCGGGCACCAGTGTTCCCAGCGGCGGTCCGAGCACCTCGTCAGCAGCTGGCACCATCACTGCGCTGCGCTCGATCAATGTCGATTTCAGTGTGCCAAGAAAGGACCTTGAGGACTGGCTCGGCAACCCAGAATTTACCCCCTACCCGGCAATTGCGTCGGCACTTTTTGAACTCGTCAAGGGGCGAAAGCTAAGGGGCTTGGTATCCATCGATGTGATCCGATCCAACTACGAGAACACACCCGGCGTCAACTCACCGCGCACAATGTCTGACGTTCGTGTAGATGCGCTGAAGGCAGCCGTACTCGAAGGCTACAACAGACGACACGGAACCAGCGAGTCGAGCTTCGACGCGATCGTCGCGTACTAAAGTGGCACTTCGATCCGGGTTTGGCCCGGTCAGTGGGGTTTGGCCCGGTCAGTCGCCTAAGCTGGTCGGCCATGAAGCTCGCGGAGTACCAGTCGAAAATCAGCGAAGAGGCAGGCCTGCTGCGCGCCGCCGTAGTGGCCGCAGGCGCTGACGCAGCCGTTCCCACCTGTCCGGGCTGGACCGCGTTGCGGCTGGTCCAGCATCTGTGCCGGGTCTTCGACATGGTCATCGCGACGGTGCGGGCCGCCGATCCGCACACCCCACCGGCTAGGGGCGAGGCGGCACCCGCTGAGTTGGACGCCGCACTCGCCGGGTTCGACAACCGGCTGGCCACCATGCTCGACCTGCTGGCGTCCACCGATCCGGCCACCCCGGCGTGGAACTTCACCCCGATCGCGCCGCGCACCGCGGCGTTCTGGTTCCGCAGGCAGGCGCACGAGATCACGGTCCACCGGCTCGACGCGCAGGCCGCGGCGGGCATCGAGACACCGGTCGATCCCAATCTCGCCGCCGACGGGATCGACGAGGTGCTCACCTGGTGGATCCAGCGCAACAGCGGCGCGTGGGCGAACTCCCAGGCCAGCGGAACGGTGCTCTACCACGCCGCGGACGCCGGACGGGCCTGGACGGTCCGCCTCGTGCCCGGCCAGTTCCCGCAGACCACACCGGAGGCGGTGACCGAGCCGGACGGGTCGGTGGTGGGGCTCGCCGACGCGGTCTACCGCGCCGCGTGGGGCAGGCCGTCACGTGCGGTCACCACCGGTGACACGACCCTCATCAAGGCCACCAGAGCCGGGTGAATCGCGCCCGCGCCAGGCCACCGCGGGTGGCAGACTCCGCAGCGTGGCCGAACAGTAGTACGTGATCAGCCCGGACCGCACCGGCATCGTCGCCCACATCCCGGGGTTTCTCGCCGAGGTGGGCGCCTGGATCACCGAGGCCACTTACCACGCCGATCCGGATCGCCGTCCCGGGATCCAGGCGACACCTCGCCCTCTCCGGTGGTTGGTGGCTGCCGGGCGGGCGCTGGTCGTCGTGATCGGTCACGTGTTGGCGCCCTCCTGGTCACTGAACGCGCGGAGCAGGCAAGGGTAGCCCACCCGGGGCGCTGAAAGGGGCTGTGGCCCGATCGATCGCTCGGCCCACTGCCGGCTGCAGGGGCACCAGCACAACCTTGAAACCCTTGCCGTGGACACGCAGGATGCGGTGGCCGTGTTACTCACCGACATCGGTGATGTCTGCGCCACAGGTTTCGAAGATCCGCAGCCCCAACAACCCGAGCATGGTCACGAGCGCGAAAACGAACACATTCGTCGACTCGCGGGCCGCCGTCAGCAATGCCTCGAACTGCAGGTGGGACAGCCCGAGAGTGGGTGACTCCGGCGGCACCACAGGTAGGCGGACGTAGTCGGCCGGGGAATGCTCGAGAACCGCGTCGATGACGCAGGTGCGGTAGAACCCGGTGACCACGGCCATGCACCGCGACACGGTGGAGGGCTTGAACCGGCGGACTTCTTGCATCCATCGCACGTAGCGCTCGATCTGCACCCGCTGGGCGGTCAGTGGGGCCGGGTGCTGGTCGGCGCACCAGGCGAAGAACAACCACAGATCAGCATAAGTTGTGATGAATTCGATCGCAGCGTTGACATCGTCGCACTGCGCCGGCCAGATCGCCTCGCCAGCGAGCCGGTAGTCGATGATGGCGCGGGCCAGTCCAGTGCCAGTGAGGACGTCGAAGGCGGCATTCGGCCGCACGGTGCGCGGCAGCGAACGCCGGTCACCGGACCTGAATCCGTCGCCATGGATCCACACCACAACCGGCGCCGATCGCACAGCTATTAGAACATGAAGGCCCAGCAGAAGCGGCCGAAAGTCCACAAGCCTCGAATAAATGACCCCCTGATGGATCACGCTGCCAAGGTAGCGGTAGCGCCGTGTCACGTCGAGCAGATCGCTCCACCACCGGACCGCAGTGAGGCGCCCATGAGCGCAGGGCCAAACATCCGCAATTCGGCATGAGAGCGCAATCAGTGGCACGACTGCGTTTCGTTCGGGTCGTGTGTTGCCAGACTGGGCAGCGTGTTCATATCCCGACGAACAGTCGGTCCAGCGTGAACGCCGTTGCGCGCACGTCTACCCGAGCCGCCGACGCCGGCTGCGATGCGGGTGGTCGGCCATGGTCGTCGAGTGCCGGCCCACGCGATCCGGCGCTGCGAACTACCGGGTCGCGCGGGCCGGCTTCCGGCGCGCGGCAGGTGGGCTGGGTCGTGTCGACGATGGTGTGCACGACCCGCACGGGAGAGCCCACCGGTAGGCGGGCCACGCGCCGGAGAGGTCACCTCGCGGTCATGTGCACCGCAGACGCAGGGGGACCGCCGTGCGGTGCACCGCGGGGTGACCGTCCGGGTCGGCCCGCGGGCCGGGGAACCGGTCTGGAGTGGAACCCAGTGGGCGGGGCCGGAGTCGAACCGATCCCGCCCACCGGGCGATGGCGCGTCGGACCGCGTCCGGAACCCACCTCAGGCGAGGCGGGCGGTGATGATGGACGTTCACCTTGTATCCTCCTTGGATGCGAGACCAACGTTTGACCAGGATATAAAATGGAAGTACAGATTGTAAAGTCACTGTTTGAGTGAACGTGGTCGTGTGCTCTCCGTGACGCACCCGAAGGGATCCGCAGATGACCGCTCCGAACACCACGATCGGCATCCAGCGCCGCCAGCTCGGCAACGAGCTGCACAAGCTGCGCGAAGTGGCCGGGCTCACCCAGGGGCAGGCCGCCGAGAGCCTCGACAAGGCGGCCAACAAGATCAGCCGGGTGGAGACCGGCAAGGTCGGCATCTCCAAGACCGACCTGGACGAGCTGCTGCGGCTGTACAAGGCGTCGGCCAAGGACGCGCTGTGGTGCCGGGAGCTGGCGAGCGGGGCCCGGCGCAGGCGCACCCGGGCCGCCGCGGAGACCACCCTGTACCTGGGGCCGAAGTGGTTTCGCGCGTTCCGCGACTTCGAGCAGTCCGCGTCGCAGATCATGCAGGTCGGCTCGGAGATCGTGCCCGGCAGCCTGCAGACCGAGAGCTACACCCGAGCCATGTTCCACGGCCAGGGCAGCCACGCCGACCACCAGACCCTCGAGGACACCGTGCGGGTGCGCCGGGACCGGCAGACGTTGCTGACCCGGGAGGATGCGGCGCAGTTCTCCTTCGTGCTCAGCGAGTCGGTACTACGCCGGGTGATCGGCGGCCCGAAGGTGATGGCCGAGCAGCTACGCCACCTGGCCGAGCTGGCACTGCTGCCCACGGTGGACATCCAGGTCATCCCCTTCGACACGCTGTCCTACGAGCCGCTCAGTTATGACTTCATCGTGCTGCGGTTCGATCACGACTCGGCCACTGACATCGTCTACATCGAGATGTATGACGACGGGCTCTGTCTGGACAAACCACCTGAGGTAGTGCGCCGCTACGCCGAGCTGCAGCGCCGGCTGCAAGCCATCGCCCTGGGGCCGGTGGAGTCGCGTAACTTCATGGTGGAACTGGCAGGCCAGTTCGCTGCGAAACCAGACTAAGAAGGGCTAGCCCCATGTCAACCGCATCCTTCCAGGACAGGGCCTGGTTCACGTCCAGCTACACCAACGGCGGGCAAGCCGACTGCGTCGAGGTCAACTACTCGCTGGCGGGTCACGTAGGGGTGCGTGACTCCAAGCTCGGCACCACCAGCCCGGTGCTGACGGTCCGCACCGCACAGTGGATCTCTCTGCTCAGTACTGTCCAGGACGTCTGACCACCCGCCCACGCCAGGTCGGTTCGGCCCGACCTGGCGTGGGGCAAGGAGATCAGCGAACCGCCGTTTGGTGGTCAGCTCAGTTTGTCGCGCCCGATGTAGCCCCAGAGCTTGGCGTTGGGCACATAGACCTCGACCCAGTGCCCGACCAGGCGAATCTCAGACCTGACTCGACGGCTGCCTGATCGTTGTCATAACTCGCCGGGCATGCACAGCGAGGTCTGTGAACTCTGGTCGCTGTGGCTGCGATTCCAGCGCCTGTGCCAGCGCTGGAAGCTTCACCTGACGAGCACGAACAGACCGCAGTCCGGCGACGCCGACGATGGCCTGCTGCGTCAGCGCCACAGTATCCGGCTGCCCGGTCGTCGCGTGGAGAGTGGCCAGCAGGATGTCAGCCTCTACGCTGTCCCGCCGCGAGACTCCTTCGGCTTCCCACTTACGAACCGATGACACCGCCAGGGCTTGAGCCGTATCGAGCCTGTCTAGCTTCCAGTGGACGCACGCACTCACGTAGTCCATCTCTGCTGCTTCGAACGGATCAGCCAAGGACTGCTCACGGGCTTTGCTGATGGCGGTCAGCGCGCGGTCCTGGCGGCCCATGAGCGCATAGGACCAAGCGGTCTCACCGTGTAGCCAGGCGATCGTCTCGGGATCATCCGCGCTTATCAGACCGAGTTGGAACGCCTTGAGCGCGTCGGCATAGGCTCCCGCCTCCCCCATCTGGATTCCAGCGTGCCGGAAAGCTAATGCCATCTCGCGGTTGTCGTTGCCGGTCTTCGCGAGTTCCATGGCTGTTGCGAAGCAGGTCCGCGCTTCGTCGTAGAAACCCGAGTCGACGCAGGTCCACCCCGCCATGGTGTGCAGGTTGGCGAGGGCTGAGGCCATGGCGGTCTGCACGTCGTCGGCAGCCGGCACCGACATCAGGGACAGTGACCGTGCCGCAACGCCGGTGATCATGTCCGCACCGCCGCCGTAGGTGCGGGCCACCGTGCGCAGGCTCTCCGTCAGGCTTCGAATCGCAGTCACATCAGTCGCCATCAACCGCGACGGTAAGGGGGTCGGCGTTTGCGGACGCACCGGAATGTGGAGAACCTCTCCCAGAACTGGCTTGCCGAACAGGGCGATAGTTCCGGCTGCCATGAGCGCACGGCGCTTCATGTCTTCGTCCACCTCCTCAGCTAGGCTGGTCTCCGTCTCTTCATCGTAAGCCAAACCCATGAGGCCACGCGGGATTCCGAGACCTTCGCAAATGCGAACCAGGACGCTATAGGCGTGCACCTCGCGGCTACCGTGCAAAATCTCAGAGACCTCACTCTGGCTCATACCGGCCAGCTCGGCGACATGCCTCTGGCTGATCTCACGTCGCTGGAGCAGCCCGAAGATGCCCGCTACGTCGCGAACGGCAAGGAAGCGCCGTATTTCTGGATCATCCCAAATCGTTGGATCAGGCTGGTTCACAGTAGTCACGGTACAGGTTCCGACCTATAAGTGATCTTGCATCTAAGCGCCAGCCGCATCCGGATGCACCCGGAAGATCTCGTTGGCATGCAGCTCCGGCTCGTGGCATGGCCAACGGACGACGTAGGCGCCGTTCGCGGTGGACTCGCCGTTGATAGTGAGGCAGTCACGATGCTTGAGTCCGCGGAACATGACGTCGACCGAGTCCGCTCGCCGTCGTCTCATCGGTGGTGACCAGGCGCGCGTCGATCAGCGCGTTCAGCACCTGCTCAACCCCGGCCGGGTCAGTCGACCCGGCGACCAGCTGGGCGCGCGCAACCTGACGGCGGGTGTCGTCCGCGCCGTCACCGAGTTGGATCATGCGGAGCAGAACGCTTCGAGCGGTCTCCTGCTGACCGGGCTGCAACATCCGGTAAGCGCGCTCGGCTGTTTTCGCGATCGCACCGCTGATACCACCGACCAGCCGGTAGCCCGCGATGGTCATCCGCCCATCGTCTCGTTGCTGCCAGGTCGCGAGCAGCGCATGGGCCAGCAGCGGCAGCGAACCGGGACGGTAACTCGACTCATCGGCTGTCTGGTCGCAGGCACCGAGGTCGGCGAGCATCAGCTCTTCGAGCCCGGGCTCCAGGTCGAGACCCACCGCACGGGCGGGTTTCGTGATCGCCGCACGCAGCTCCGAATCGGTCATCGCCGCCAGCATCAGCGGCCCGCGCCGAACGGTGTCGACCAGCTCCGGATACGCAGCGCAGCGGCCGAAGAGATCGGCCCGCAGACCGAGAACGACCAGCGCCGCAGGTGTGCCGGTGGTATTGGTTGCGGCTGCACACAACGCCTGGATGAATGCTCGTCGATGCCGTTCGTCGAAACAGGAGGGTGAACACCTCTTCGAACTGATCGACCACCAGTACCGCAATGGTCGGGTTCGCGCCGCCGGCCATTCCGGGATCAGACCTCTTTGTCAGCACAGCAACGGCATGGCCCGGGTCCGCCAGTAACGCGGGAACGATCTCCTGCGGATCGAGCTGAGCTGAGGTGGCCAGCTGGATGGCGAGCTCGCGAACCGGGTCCGCGGTCGGGGTGAACACCAGCAGCGGCAGATGCCCCGATCCGGGCAACCGGCCCTGCGCCAGTGCGGACGACAGACCCGCTCGCAACAGTGAGGATTTTCCCGTTCCCGATGGCCCGACGACTACCAGTGGTCCGGTTCCGGCCAACCGCTCGGCCAGCAGACTCAACAGTTCCGCGGTGTCCTTCTCCCGCCCGAAGAACCAATGCGCCTGACTCGGTCCGAATGCCGCCATCCCCGGATAAGGGCAGACCGCCGATGGCACGTCGTCGCTGCCCGCGTCTGCCACCACTGCATCCGGCACACCCTCTCGTAGATGGCCGAGATCGTGCAGTCTGTCCCGTACCGCCGCCCACCGCTTGACGTCGGCCCCACAGGCGGTGGTGAATCGCACGACGAAATCAGCGGTGGGTAACCCGTCATTCCGCAGTGCCCGGTTGGCGGTGGACACCGGCATTGTCGTGCCGTGGCGAGCTGCCGCGACCTCAAGCTGTTGCAGTGATGTGTGACCCGCCCACAGCATCAGCGCACGCAGGCGGGTTCGGAACTGCTGCTGGTTCGTTGCCGACGCGGGGTCCGGTTCCTCGCCTCGCCGAGCCGCAGCCACCTGGGTTACCTCCGTGATCAAGGGGTCAGGGCACCGGAGCATACCCCGCAACCGCAGGTCAGTGGCATGCCGTATACGGGAACCACCCAGAGGTCTGGTAGCCGAGCCAACGTTTGCGGCGGGCAACAGCGACATCGAGCTTGCTTGGTTCGGGTTCACCCGCCGCCGTGACACGGAGAGGAGGAAGCGACAATGCCGAACTTGCACCGTGGACGTCTCATTGCATTTACGGCGACACTGGGCGCCTTGCTGGAAGCCGGCGCGGGAACAGCCTCGGCCGGGACCAACGGGCAGCAGGTCAACTACTACAGCCACTATTCGTATGCCCAGTGCACGACCGGAACGAATCAAAACGGTGCGGATATCCGGAACTGCACCCAGCTGCGCATCGGCTCCAACCCCGACCAGGGCTATTGGTGGGTCGGCCCGGTCAGCATCACCTGGTACCACCCCGATCACAGCCACGGCACAAGCACGTGCGACGTGCCCGCATCACAGGACAGCGATTTCTTCACCTGCTACGAGCCGTCGTAAGAATCGATGACGCCGGACCTGGACCAGGAGAACCATACATGTCCGGTGAGTTCATTCCATCACCACGAGAGGGGAAACCGATGAAGATCGGCCAGAGGATCATGGGTTCCGCCATTCACAACAATGGCGAGGCTTCCCGAATCCGGCGTCGTCGTGTCGCTGCCGCGGGTGCCATAGCGTTCACGCTAGGATTCGTTCCCGCACTGGTCGGGATCGGAATGGCACCGGCGGCCTACGCCGGCTCCACCCGCGCACCCGACTGCAAACCGCAAGGAACCATCACTGCACCCGGGGCTGAGGCGCGCTGGACCAAATGCATCGGGGACGGCTGGACTTCGGTGGACGGCTGGGTGAGCGACACTCGGGAAGACGGTAAGTGCGCCGAGGTCTTCGCGCGCTTCGCCAACGGGGCAGAACATCACAGTAAGCGGGCGTGCCCGAAGGGCGACGTCGAGCGTTTCAGCTGGAAGGAATCGGGCAGCGGCGTTTCGGTTCTCCTGCGTACGGTCCCAGCAGGTTGACGTCACTGAATCCTGCGTGCTCCCGCCTCAACCCAGCAACCACGTTCAACCGCACCACCAAAAGGTTCCACTTAGCGCTCCTCGGGTCTCCCGGGCCACTAAAAGGTTCCACTTAGCGGCATACGGGCGGCCCGGGGGCGACGGGTCAGCTGGCGGGGCGGCGGTCGAGCCGGCGGGCGGGACGCACGCGGTATTCGACGCTGGCGGCGGTGAGGTCCAGGTAGGCGTCCTCGAGTGAGGCGCTGCGGGGCGTCAGCTCCTGGATCGGGATGTAGTGCGCCGCGGCGGCGGACGCGATTCGCCAGGCGTCCAGCCCGGTGACCGACAGCCCACCGCAGGGCTCGGTGTGCACGGTGGCACCCATCCCGGTCAGCACCGTGGTCAGCCCGCCACGGCGGGGCGTGCGGACGAACACGTCGCGCCGTAGGCGTTCGGTCAACTCACGCATCGAGCCCTCCGTGACTAACTCGCCGCGCCCGATGATGACCAGCTGGTCGGCGGTCAACGCCATCTCACCAGGGTGATTTCCGGCGACCAGGACGGTGCGGCCCTGCGCGGCCAATGCCCGGATCAGCTCGCGGACCCAGCGCGCACCATCCGGATCCAGACCGTTCGCCGGATCGTCGAACAGCAGGACGCCGGGGTCGCCGAGCAGCGCACCGGCGACCCCGAGCCGCTGGCGCATACCGCAGGAGAAGCCGCCGACCCGTTTCCCGGCCACCGCCGAGAGCCCGACCTCCTCGAGCACCTCGGCCACCCGGCGCGAGCCGATGCCACTGCTGCGCGCCAAGCAGTGCAGGTGGTCGGCGGCGCTGCGGGTACCGTGCATCGCTCCCAGGTCGAGCAGTGCCCCCACGGTGTGCAACGGCCGGTCGATACTGGCGCACGGCTGCCCGTTCACCAGCGCGGTACCCGACGTCGGGTCGTCCCGACCGAGGATGATTCGCATGGTGGTTGACTTGCCTGAGCCGGTCGGCCCGAGGAAGCCGGTCACCACGCCTGGGCGGACGGTGAAGGACAGCCGGTTGAGCGCGCGCTTGTCGGCGTAGTCCTTGGTCAGCTCACGTACCTCGATCATACCGGTAATGCTGCCCTGCGCCGGACGCTGGCACATCGGAGCAGGGTCCGGTATCAGCATCAGACCCAGGTCCGATAGGCTACTTGACCGATTCCGGCTACCGTGGTCGATGTGACCCAGGCCGAGATGACCGGAGCCGCCGGGGTCAGGCCCGGCGTGTGGCCGCCATGGTGTCAACAGCGCCTGTGGCAGCTCGTCGTGATCGATCTGCTGCCGGCGGCATGGCTTACCGTGCTCACTATCAACGCGACCCGCTATACCACTCTCGGATTCTCCGGCACAGCAGCCGTCGTGGTGTGGCTGGTGGCACTCGCGGTCAGCGCCCCACTCGCCGTTCGCAGGTACCGGCCAATACCGGTGCTCGGCGTCGTGCTCACCTTGACGATCTTCGCAGTGTTGCTCGGAATGTCGGTGGTGACGACCGTGCTGGCCGTCGCGTTCGCGCTCTACTCCGTCACCCTGTCGGTGGGGCTGCGACGCTCAGCCGTCGCACTCGCCATTGCCTTGCTGGGGGTCACCCTGGTTCTCGTGCTCACTGTGACCGTCCTGGACCCCTTCCTCATCAAACCACGGAATACGGAGTTGAGCAGCACCGATCTGCTGTCCTCGGTGAGTTATGCCTGGGTCGCCATCGGCGCCAGCTGGGCACTCGGTCGCAGCGCCCAAGCGCGCCGTGAGTACGCCGGCCAGATCAGCGACCACCGCGCGCAGCAGGCCGTCTCCGAGGAGCGGTTGCGGATCGCCAGGGAGATGCATGACGTGGTGGCGCACAGCATGAGCGTGATCGTGATGAAGGCCGCCGTGGCCAACCACGTGTACGACACGCGGCCGGAGGAGAGCCGCGACGCGCTCGGCGTCATCGAGTCCGTCAGCCGGGTCGCGCTCGCCGACATCCAGCGCGTGCTCGGCTCGTTGCGGTCAGCCGAGGAAGCCCAGCTGGCACCCAGCCCGGGCCTGGACGAGGTCCCCCAACTGGTCGAGAACGCCCGGCTGGCCGACGTTGCGGTGGATCTCGACCGCGGGACCATCCCAGCACTGCCCGAGGCGGTCCAGCTCTCGGCGTACCGGATCGTGCAGGAGGCGCTGACCAACGTCATCAAACATGCCGTAGCACCAGCCCGATGCACCGTCCGCATCACGGCCGAGCAGGGCGAGCTGCACCTAGCGGTGATCAACGACGGGGTGCCGCGCCGGCCGGTCGGCAAGCCCGGACACGGCTTGATCGGCATGCGCGAGCGAGCCGCCTTGCACCACGGAACCCTGGTGGCAGGTCGACAACCCGACGGCGGGTTCGCCGTGCACGCCCGCCTGCCCTACCAGGTCTCGGGACCCGCATGACCCCCACTGACGCGCCGATCCGGGTGCTGATCGTCGACGACCAAGCACTGCTCCGGGGCAGCCTGCGGGTACTCATCGAGACCGAGCCGGACCTGGCGGTCGTCGGCGAGGCGGGTACCGGCACAGCGGCAGTCGAGCAGGCCCAGGTCACCAGGCCGGACGTGGTGCTGATGGACATCCGCATGCCGGACATGGACGGTATAGAGGCCACCCGGAGGATCACCGCAGCCGGGCACACCGCGAGAGTCCTGGTGCTCACCACGTTCGACCTGGACGAGTACGTGTACTCCGCGCTGCGGGCCGGCGCCAGCGGTTTCCTGCTCAAGGACACTCCTCCGGCGCAGTTGCTGGACGCCGTGCGCGTGGTCGCCTCCGGCGAGGGGTTACTCGCACCCACCGTCACCCGGCGGCTGATCGCCGAGTTCGTTCGGCACCCGCAGCCGGCCCGACGTCCGGCCCGCACCCTGACCGGCATCACCGACCGGGAGCGCGAGGTGCTCACCCTGATCGCCCGCGGACTGCGTAACAGCGAGATCGAGCATCATCTACACCTGAGCCGCGGGACCGTCAAGACGCACATCGGCCGGCTGCTCGCCAAGCTCGACGCTCGGGACCGGGCGCAGCTCGTGATCGTGGGATACGAGACCGGCTTGGTCGGAACCACCCCGGCGTAACCCGGATATCACCAGCCGGAACAGGTCCGAGCGGGCTGTATTGACGAAGAAATGGTCTCCGGGTAGCAGGTGGGCCCGGAAGGACCCGGTGGTGTGCTGTGACCAGGCCCGGATGTCCTCAGGAGGCACTTCGTTGTCGCGCAGGCCCCCGAAGGCGGTTACCGGGCAGCCCAGCGGGGCTTGTGGGTGGCACACGTAGGTCTCGGTCAGGATGCAGTCGCTCCGTAACGTGGGCAGCATCATGTCCAGGAGTTCACGTTGTGCCAGCAGCTCGGGTGGGATCCCACCCAGGTCTGTGATGGCGGCGAGGAATTCCGGGTCGGGCAGGGTATGCCAGTCCGGTGAGCGGCTGGGTAGGTGCGGCGCTCGGCAGCCGGAGGCGAACAGGTGCACCGGCGCCAGGCCGCGGGCCGGTAGCCGGCGCGCCAGCTCGAACCCGATCAGGGCGCCCATGCTGTGACCGAACAGCGCGAACGGGGCGATGAGATGGCCGGCCAACCCGTCCAGCAGCGAATAGACCAGCTGCCCCATCGACTCGATCGGGGGCTCGGCGAAGCGGCTCTCCCGACCGGGCAGCTGGACCGGCACGACCTCCACGTCGTCGGGCAGGTGCGCTGCCCAGTCCCGGTAGCTGCTCGCGCCGCCACCGGCGTGGGGTAGGCAGATCAGCCGCAGCCGCGCGGCCGGCCGGGGGCGGCGGATCTGTACCCAGGGCGAGCGAGCGGCCGGCGGCGTCACATCGGGCTCCCCTGATCGAGATCAGGGCTGGGCACGGTCCATCTGCTCGCGCAGGCTGCGCGGTCGCATGTCCGTCCAGACCTCGTCGACGTAGGCCGAGCACTCGTCCTTGCTGTCCTCCTTGCCCACCCGGTACCAGCCCGCAGGCACGTCCAGACCGACCAGCCACAGCGAGTACTGCCCCTCGTCATTGCGCAGCACCTCATACCTCGCGTCGTCGTCCATGTTGATCTCCTTTCCTCATCGTGGGTTGCGGCAGTCCCGGGCGATACCCCGTAGAGCTCTCGTGAAATCGTCGGCCACGGTCTGCACATCGGCCTGTTGGAGGCGATCGGGCTGATAGAGCCAGGTGAATCCCAGCTGTCCGTTATGTACTGCGCCGACCACGTCCAGCAGGTGCGCGGCGGGATCGGCGGGATCGCGAACCTGCCCGATCGAGCCGTGCATGGCCCGGTAGAGACCGCGCGCACCATCCTGTGCCGCAGCGTCTTGGGACCCGGAATCTCGAGATGAAGCCTCCCACTGGCCGAGGTAGTTGAACCCGATCTGCGGCCCCGGCCCAGCCGCGGTGAGGCGTTGGCGAGCCACCGGGGAGCCCAGATAGCGCAGTACCCCGAAGCCGAGACCATTGCCCGGAACCGCGCGCAGCTGCCGGCGCACTGATTTGATCAGGTCCCGCCAACGGGGTTCGATTGCGTCGGACACCGTCAGCGCGACTGGGAACATGGTGGTGAACCAACCGACGGTGCGGGACAGGTCGACCCCGTCGAGGACCTCCTCTCGGCCGTGGCCCTCCAGGTCGATCGACACCCGGCTGTGTCCGGTCCACCGGCTCAGTGCCCAGGCCAACGCGCTGAGCAGGACGTCGTTGATCCGGGTGCGGTAGGCGCTGGGGGCCGACCGCAGCAGCGACTCGGTGTCCTCGACGTCCAGCAGCACCGATACCGCGCCCGGTAACGCACCCGACTCGCGCCGCACCAGGTCCACCGGCAGCTGCTGGGTGTCCAACGCGTCGACCCAGTAGTCCAGCTCACGATCGAGACTGCCACTCGACGCATACTCGCTCAACCGGTTGGCCCAGTCCCGGAACGACGTCGTCTTGCCCGGCAGCCGGGGGCTCTCGCCGCGCACCGCATGCTGGTAGGTCGCGTCGAGGTCCTCGAGCAGGATGCGCCAGGAGACACCGTCGATCACGAGGTGATGGGCTGCCAGGAAAAGATACCCCGCCCGCCCCCCACCGAAGGTGAACAGCGCCGCCTGCAGCAGCGGGCCGCGCTGGAGATCGAAGCAGGCATGAATGCCGTCGGCGACCTGCTCCATGGCCACTGTTCGGTCCTCGTCAGCCAGATCCGGCAGATCGACCTGGCGGAGCACCTTCGTCGGGGTTGGCGGGGCGTTGTCCTGCCACCATTGCCCGTCGACCTGATCGAATCGCATCCGAAGCGCGTCATGATGTACCAGCAACGCGTTGAGCGCCCGCTCGAGCGCCCGCTCGTCCACGTCCGTGACCAGCTCCACCAGCACCGACTGGTTGAAATGGTGCGGATTGACCGGATGCGTGTGGAAGAACCAATGCTGAATCGGAGTGAGTGCGGTCGAACCCGTGACCGGCTCCCGGTCGATCTGTCCGCCGTCCACTACGGTGACCACCAACGCCAGCTCGGCGACGGTCTGGTGGAAGAAGAAGTCCTGGGAAGTCAGCTGGAACCCGGCCTTCCGGATGTGCGAGACGAGCTGAATACTCAGAATCGAGTCGCCGCCGAGCTCGAAGAAGTTATCCTCGACCCCGACCCGTTCCACCCCCAACACCTCAGCCCAGATCTCGGTCAAGGCCACCTCGACAGCAGTGCGAGGTGCCACATAACCAGCATCTGACGCCAGTGCGTGATCCGGGACCGGCAGCGCCCGCCGATCCAGCTTCCCATTAGCGCTCAACGGCAACTCATCAAGCATCACGAACACCGCGGGTACCAGGTAATCCGGCAACACCTGTGCGACGTGGCTACGCAGCTGAGCGACAGTGGGCACCGCATCGGACGCGGCGGGAACCAGATAGGCGACCAACCGCTTGGTCTCAGGGTGATCCTCCCGAACAGTGACCACCACCTGGCTGATCCCGGGACAGGTGACCAACACGGCCTCGATCTCACCGGGCTCGATACGGAACCCACGGATCTTGACCTGCTCATCAGCCCGACCCAGGAACTCCAGCTGCCCGTCCGAGGTCCAGCGCACCACATCCCCGGTGCGATACATCCGCTCACCCACCGCGAATGGGTTGGCCACAAAACGCACCGCAGTCAACCCCGGACGATGCAGATACCCCCGAGCCAACCCAGCACCGGCGACGTACAACTCACCAGCGACCCCCACCGGTACCAACCGCAACCGAGTGTCGAGCACATACACCCGGGTGTTGTCCAGTGGGCGGCCGATCGGGACCGGCTCGGGTACCGCCTCGGTGGCCGTCATCCGGTAGGTGCTGGCGAATGTCGTGGTCTCGGTCGGTCCGTAACCATCCACCACCACGATGCCGGGACAGGCCGACAGCACTCGACGCACCGCAGCCGCGGGCACCACATCCCCACCGGTCCACACCTCGCGGACACCGGCGAGGCAGTCGGGTGCGTCCTGGGCGATCAGCCGGAACAGGCCGGCGGTCAGCCACAACCCGGTCAGCCCGTACTCGGTGATCATGCTGCGCAGGACGTCACCATCGACGTCGCCCGGTGGCGCAACCACCACCTGACCCCCGCGCAGCAACGGCACCCACAGCTCGTAGGTCGAGGCGTCGAACGCCGGCGGCGAGTGCCACAACACCCGCTCATGCCCGCCACCACCGAAAGACCGATCCAAGGCCAACGCCACCACATCGCGGTGCCGAACCGCCACACCTTTGGGCACACCGGTGGAACCGGAGGTGTACATGACGTAGGCCAACTGCTCGGGATCCACCGCCACACCAGGATCAGCGCCCGGTTCATTCAACAATGAATCGGAACCCACTACCACAACGTGCCCGCGATGAACCGAATCCGCGATGGCCTGCCATTCCCGATCGGCCAACAACACCGACGCACCCGCCTGGACCAACACCGACTGCATTCGCTCCGCGGGGGCCCGCTTATCGACCGGCAGATACGCGCCACCAGCCTTCGCGACCGCCAGCTCGGCCACGACAAGATCAGCGGAGCGCTCCATGAGCACACCCACCGGATGCTCTGGGCGCACTCCCAGCCGGATCAGGTGGTGGGCTAGTCGGTTGGCGTGGGTGTCGAGCTCGGTGTAGGTCAGGCTGACCGGTCCGCAGCGCACCGCCTCGGTGTCGGGATGAGCGACCACCCGCGCGGTGAACAGCTGCGGCAGCGTCGCTGCGGGCTGCTGGTGGCCGGTGTCGTTGTATTGCACGAGTAGCTGGTGGCGTTCGGTGTCGGTCAGCAACGGCAGCACACCGACCGGCCGGTCGGGATCAGCGGCGACACCGGTCAGCGACACCAGCAGGTGCTGCGCCATCCGTTGTATCGTGGCGGCGTCGAACAGGTCGGTGTTGTACTGCAACGCGCCGGCCAGTTCCCCACCAGTCTCCTGGAACTGCACGGTGATATCGAAGTTCGCCGTCGTCACCGGCAGCTCCAACGCCGAGACCGCCAACCCGGCCAGGTCCGGGGCCTGCCCAGGAGCGTTCTGCAACACCACCATCACCTGGAACAACGGCGGCCGGCTGGTGTCACGCACCGGCGCGAGTTCCTCGACCACCCGCTCGAACGGCACGTGCTGATGCACGAAAGCATCCAGCACCGTCTCCCGCACCCCCGCCAGGAACTCGGTGAAACATCGCCGGTCGTCCACCCTCGACCGCAACACCAGCGTGTTGACGAAAAACCCGATCAACCCCTCCAACTCGGCGCGCTCCCGACCCGAGACCACCGTGCCCACCGCAACATCGCCCTGACCCGACCACCGCGCCAACACCACCTGACACACCGCCACCAACGTCATGAACAACGTGGCCCCCACCCGATGACCCAACGCCCGCAACCCCGCGACCACCCCGGCCGGCACCGTGAACTCACACACCGCACCGGCAGAGGTCGCCACCACCGGACGCGGCCGATCCGTGGGCAACTCCAACACCGGCACACCCGCCAACTGCCCTCGCCAATACCCCAGCGACTGCTCCAACACCGGACCCGACAACAACTCCCGCTGCCAGACCGCGTAATCGACGTACTGCACCCCCAACACCGCAAGCCCCGCATCCACACCAGCCACCGCAGCGCTGTACAACACACCCAACTCACGCGCCAGCACACCCATCGACCACCCATCGGTGACGATGTGATGCATCACCACGCTCAGCACATGCTCCCCAGAACCCAGACACACCACACCCACCCGCAACAACGGCCCCCGACCCAGATCAAACGGCTCACCAGCACACCCCGCCAGCACCCGCCGCAACTCCACCTCACGCTGCGACTCGGTCAGATCAGGCCGGGCCGACCCCGACAGATCCACCACCCACGGCGACACCGACAACGACGGATGCACCACCTGCACCCCCCGCCCATCCACCACCTCAAACGTCGTCCGCAACGACTCATGCCGAGCCACCAACTCACCCAACGCCACCCACAACGCAGCACGATCCAAAACCCCACACAACCTCAACGCGAACGCCGAGACATACCCCACCCCCTCCGGCGCGAACACATGCAAAAACCACAACCGCTGCTGAGCGAACGACAACGGCAACCCACCCACACGATCAACCACACCGATACCCACCGAGTCCGACACCACAGACCCCGACACCACCACCGCCAACCCCACCACCGTGGGATCCACGAACAACGCCCGCGGAGACAACTCCACCCCGAAAACCACCCGCACCCGCGACATCACCCGAATACTCAGAATCGAGTCCCCACCGAGCTCGAAGAAATTATCCTCCACCCCGACCCGCTCCACCCCCAACACCTCAGCCCAGATCCCGGCCAACACCCGCTCAACAACCGTCCGCGGCGCCACATAACCAACACCCGACACCACCACGAGATCCGGGACCGGCAACCCACCCCGATCCACCTTCCCATTAACACTCAACGGCAACCCATCAACCACCACGAACACCGCAGGCACCATATAATCCGGCAACACCCGCGCAACGTGGCTACGCAACTCAACAACAGAAGGAACGACATCCGACCCGCTAGGAACCACATAAGCGACCAACCGCCGCACCCCAGGCTGATCCTCCCGAGCAACGACCACCACCTCACCCACCCCAGGATGAGCAGCCAACACCGCCTCAACCTCACCAGACTCAATCCGAAACCCACGAATCTTCACCTGCTCATCAACCCGACCCACGAACACCAACTCCCCACCAGGAGTCCACCGGGCCAGATCCCCACTCCGATACATCCGCTCACCCGACACCCCGAACAGATCCGCCACAAACCGACCCGCCGTCAACCCACAACGACCCAGATACCCCCGAGCCAGACCAACACCAGCGATATACAACTCACCCACCACCCCCACCGGAACCAACCGCAACCCCGCATCCAGCACATACACCCGGGTATTGGGGATCGGGGACCCGATGGGCGGGCGGTCCGGGCCCGCCGTCAACGGTGGGGTCCAGCTGGCCACCACGGTGGTCTCGGTGGGCCCGTATGAGTTGATCATGCGGCGGCCCGGCGCCCATCGGGTGACCAGCTCCGCGCTGCACACGTCGCCACCCACGATCAGGGTGGTGAACTCCGGCAACCCGGTCGCGGCAGTCTGGGCAGGCAGGGTGGCCAACGCGGCGGGGGGAATCAGTGCGTGGCTGATCCGATCGTTTTGCAGGACCGATAGCAGTATGTCACCGACCAGCGGTTCGGGTGTGGGTGGCAGTACCCACACCGCCCCGGCCAGCAGCGACATTCCGAGTTCCAAGATCGAGGCATCAAAACTCGGCGACGACATCGCCAACACCCGGTCTCCGGGACCCACCCGGTAGTGCTCGATCTCTGCAGCGGTGAAGCTGCTCAACCCGGCGTGGGAGACCACCACCGCCTTGGGGTGCCCGGTGGATCCGGAGGTGTAGATCACATATGCCGGATGGGCCAGGTTCAGGGCAGTGTGTCGATCGGTGTCGGTAGGGACATGGGCGGGCATGGTGGCCATCGCGGTCAGCGTGGCCGGGTCGTCGAGCAGCATCCAGGTCGCCCCGGGGACCCTCGGGACCTGCGCGGCGACCGCAGCGCAGGTCAGCACCACCACCGCAGCGGCGTCGGTGAGCATGTAGGCGATCCGTTGCTCGGGGTAGGTCGGATCGACCGGCAGATACCCACCACCAGCCTTCGCGACCGCCAACAGGGCCACCACCAGGTCCACCGATCGCGGTAGCACCACCGCGACCAACCGCTCTGGGCGCACTCCCAGCCGGATCAGGTGGTGGGCTAGTCGGTTGGCGTGGGTGTCGAGCTCGGTGTAGGTCAGGCTGACCGGTCCGCAGCGCACCGCCTCGGTGTCGGGATGAGCGACCACCCGCGCGGTGAACAGCTGCGGCAGCGTCGCTGCGGGCTGCTGGTGGCCGGTGTCGTTGTATTGCACGAGTAGCTGGTGGCGTTCGGTGTCGGTCAGCAACGGCAGCACACCGACCGGCCGGTCGGGATCAGCGGCGACACCGGTCAGCGACACCAGCAGGTGCTGCGCCATCCGTTGTATCGTGGCGGCGTCGAACAGGTCGGTGTTGTACTGCAACGCGCCGGCCAGTTCCCCACCAGTCTCCTGGAACTGCACGGTGATATCGAAGTTCGCCGTCGTCACCGGCAGCTCCAACGCCGAGACCGCCAACCCGGCCAGGTCCGGGGCCTGCCCAGGAGCGTTCTGCAACACCACCATCACCTGGAACAACGGCGGCCGGCTGGTGTCACGCACCGGCGCGAGTTCCTCGACCACCCGCTCGAACGGCACGTGCTGATGCACGAAAGCATCCAGCACCGTCTCCCGCACCCCCGCCAGGAACTCGGTGAAACATCGCCGGTCGTCCACCCTCGACCGCAACACCAGCGTGTTGACGAAAAACCCGATCAACCCCTCCAACTCGGCGCGCTCCCGACCCGAGACCACCGTGCCCACCGCAACATCGCCCTGACCCGACCACCGCGCCAACACCACCTGACACACCGCCACCAACGTCATGAACAACGTGGCCCCCACCCGATGACCCAACGCCCGCAACCCCGCGACCACCCCGGCCGGCACCGTGAACTCACACACCGCACCGGCAGAGGTCGCCACCACCGGACGCGGCCGATCCGTGGGCAACTCCAACACCGGCACACCCGCCAACTGCCCTCGCCAATACCCCAGCGACTGCTCCAACACCGGACCCGACAACAACTCCCGCTGCCAGACCGCGTAATCGACGTACTGCACCCCCAACACCGCAAGCCCCGCATCCACACCAGCCACCGCAGCGCTGTACAACACACCCAACTCACGCGCCAGCACACCCATCGACCACCCATCGGTGACGATGTGATGCATCACCACGCTCAGCACATGCTCCCCAGAACCCAGACACACCACACCCACCCGCAACAACGGCCCCCGACCCAGATCAAACGGCTCACCAGCACACCCCGCCAGCACCCGCCGCAACTCCACCTCACGCTGCGACTCGGTCAGATCAGGCCGGGCCGACCCCGACAGATCCACCACCCACGGCGACACCGACAACGACGGATGCACCACCTGCACCCCCCGCCCATCCACCACCTCAAACGTCGTCCGCAACGACTCATGCCGAGCCACCAACTCACCCAACGCCACCCACAACGCAGCACGATCCAAAACCCCACACAACCTCAACGCGAACGCCGAGACATACCCCACCCCCTCCGGCGCGAACACATGCAAAAACCACAACCGCTGCTGAGCGAACGACAACGGCAACCCACCCACACGATCAACCACACCGATACCCACCGAGTCCGACACCACAGACCCCGACACCACCACCGCCAACCCCACCACCGTGGGATCCACGAACAACGCCCGCGGAGACAACTCCACCCCGAAAACCACCCGCACCCGCGACATCACCCGAATACTCAGAATCGAGTCCCCACCGAGCTCGAAGAAATTATCCTCCACCCCGACCCGCTCCACCCCCAACACCTCAGCCCAGATCCCGGCCAACACCCGCTCAACAACCGTCCGCGGCGCCACATAACCAACACCCGACACCACCACGAGATCCGGGACCGGCAACCCACCCCGATCCACCTTCCCATTAACACTCAACGGCAACCCATCAACCACCACGAACACCGCAGGCACCATATAATCCGGCAACACCCGCGCAACGTGGCTACGCAACTCAACAACAGAAGGAACGACATCCGACCCGCTAGGAACCACATAAGCGACCAACCGCCGCACCCCAGGCTGATCCTCCCGAGCAACGACCACCACCTCACCCACCCCAGGATGAGCAGCCAACACCGCCTCAACCTCACCAGACTCAATCCGAAACCCACGAATCTTCACCTGCTCATCAACCCGACCCACGAACACCAACTCCCCACCAGGAGTCCACCGGGCCAGATCCCCACTCCGATACATCCGCTCACCCGACACCCCGAACAGATCCGCCACAAACCGACCCGCCGTCAACCCACAACGACCCAGATACCCCCGAGCCAGACCAACACCAGCGATATACAACTCACCCACCACCCCCACCGGAACCAACCGCAACCCCGCATCCAGCACATACACCCGGGTATTGCCGATGGATCTGCCGATGGTCGGCGCGCCCGAGCGATCGTCGAGGCGGGCTGCGGTGGACCAGATCGTGGTCTCGGTGGGCCCGTAGAGGTTGGTGACCTCGGTTGCCAGGTCTCGCATCGTCGCCGCGAGTGCTGGTGACAGTGCTTCGCCGCCGACGAGCATGCGCAGCCCGCGCATGCTGTCGGGATGCGCGGGCAGGATCATCTGCCACAGGGACGGGGTCGCCTGCATGATCGTGACAGCACCGTCCTCGATCAGGCGGGTCAGTGCATCCGGCTGGGTCGTGACCTGTTTGTCGGCGAGGACGACGGCCGCGCCGGACAGCAGCGGCAGGTAGAGCTCCAGCGCCGCGATGTCGAAGGTGATGGTGGTGACGGCGAGCAGTCTGTCCGTGCTGTCCAGCGGGAACCGTTGCGCCATCGAGCGGAGGAAGTTGACCAGGGCGGCGTGCGGGATGACCACCCCCTTGGGGCGACCGGTGGAGCCCGAGGTGTAGATCACGTAGGCGGGGTGGGCTGTCGACAGCGGTCGTATCCGGTCGGCGTCGGTGATGTCGCCATCCGGGTAGCCGGCGATCTCGGCGGTGGCGCCGGGGTGATCAATCGCCAACCGCACCACATCCGCTGGTAGGCACCCCGCGGCGGGCTCGGTGGTCAACACCATGGTGGGGCGGGCGTCGGCGCAGATGAGATCGATCCGTGCAGGTGGATGGTCCGGATCGATGGGCAGGTATCCCGCGCCGGTCTTGCCCACCGCCAGCAACACCACGATCATGTCCACCGAACGTGGCAGGGCCAACCCGAGAAGGTGCTCCGGACCTACGCCGCGCCTGATCAGCAACCGGGCCAGGCGATTCGCCCGCTTGTTCAGCTCCCGGTACGACAGCTGCGCACCGCCGCACATCACCGCCACGGCGTCGGGCGTCCGGGTCACCTGATCTTGGAACAATTCTGGCCACACCACCGGCGGTATCACCCGGTGGGTGTCGTTCCATTCGGTGCACAGTTGATGCCGTTCGGGCTCGGTGAGCAGGGGAAGCCGGGCCACTGGCTGGTCCGGGTCGGTGGCGATACCGTCCAGCAACACCAGCAGGTGACCTACCATCCGCTTGATCGTCACCGCGTCGAACAGGTCGGTGTTGTAGCTCATCGCGCCGTGCAGGACAGCGCCGGATTCCTGGAACTCCACAGTGACGTCGAAGCTCGCGGTGATCGTGGGTAGCGCCAGGTCGTCGATCTCCAAGCCAGAAAAATCGGGTGGCTGCAGGGTGTTGTTCTGCAGGATCACCATGGCCTGGAACAAGGGAGTACGGCTGATGTCCCGGGTGGGTGCGAGCTCATCCACGAGCCGTTCGAAGGGCACGTCCTGATGGGCGAGTGCACCCAGGACCGTGTCTCGCACGCTGCCCAGAAACCCCGTGACGGGCTGGCCAGGATCCACTGTGGAGCGCAGCACCAAGGTGTTGACGAAAAACCCGATCAGCCCGGCTACATCGACCCGCTCGCGACCCGACACCACCGTGCCCACGGCGATGTCGTGCTGGCCCGACCAGCGGTGCAACAACAGCTGGCAAGCAGCCACCAGGGTCATGAACAGGGTGCTGTCCCGCGCCCGGCCCAGGTCCCGGAGCCGGGCGGTCACCTCGGCGGGCACCACGAACTCATGCCGGGCCCCGGCGGCAGTACGCACCGCCGGTCGGGGCCGGTCGGTGGGCAGCTCCAACGGTGCCACGCCGCCGAGCTGGTGGCGCCAGTAGTCCAGGTGCTCTTCCAGCGCAGGACCGCAGAGCTGTTGGCGTTGCCAGGCAGCGAAATCGGCGTACTGCACCGGCAGCGGCGCCAGCTCGGCCACCGCATGGCGCACGGCCGCCCGGTACAGCACACTCAGCTCCGCCACCAGCACACCCATCGACCACCCATCGGTGACGATGTGGTGCAGCGCCACCACCAACGCATGCTCCCGGACTCCCAGCCGGACCAGCCGCGACCGCAGCAGCGGCCCCCGGACCAGGTCGAACGGCTGGGCGCTGGGCACTGCCAGCGCCCGGTCCAGCTCGGCGGCACGTTCGGGCTGGTCCAGACCCGACAGGTCCAGCACCGGTAACGGCACCTCAGCCGGTGGGTGCACCACCTGCATTCCCTGTCCGTCGACCTGCTCGAACGTGGTGCGCAACGACTCATGCCGGGTCACCAGCTGGTGCAACGCGGCGCGCAGCGCGTCGAGATCCAGGTCACCGCGCAGCCGCAGCCCGATCCGGGTGACGTACTCGACACTGTCCGGGTCGAACTCGTGCAGGAACCACAACCGCTGCTGCGCAAACGACTGCGGGGTGACGAACAGCTCCAGCGCACCACCACGTGCCAGGACCGGGATCGCCGCCCGGTGGACAACCCGGGAGTGGGGGGGGGGGGGGGGGGGGG
>JBOHGE010000049.1:0-5908 GCA_050700055.1 Pseudonocardiaceae bacterium | reverse complement strand
CGATGCGAGTCCTGACTCGCATCGCCACTCCCGGGCAGCGCAGCTGCCAGCGCCGCCACTGTGGCGTGGGTGAACACCGCACGCGGGGACAACTCGACCCCGAATGCGGCCCGCAACCGCGAGGTCACTCGGATGCTCAGAATGGAATCCCCACCGAGCTCGAAGAAGTTATCCGCCACTCCGACCCGGTCCACCCCCAACACCTCAGCCCACACCTGGGCCATCACCCGCTCAACCTCGGTACGCGGCGGCACGTAGTCGGCGCTGCTGGCCGTATCCCATTCCGGGGCAGGCAACCCCCGCCGATCCAGCTTGCCGTTGGCAGTCAGCGGAAATTCGTCCAGCAGGACGAAAGCAGACGGCACCATGTATTCGGGCAAGATCGCCGCGGTGTATTCCCGCAGCTGCGACGAGCCGACCGGCCCGTGCGCCACCAGGTAGGCCACCAGCCGCTTGACCGTAGGCCCAGCCTTGGTGAGCGCGACTTCGGTGACGACAACCGCGGCCTGGTCAACGTCGGGGCGGGCGGCCAGCACGGCCTCGATCTCGCCCAACTCGATCCGGAATCCGCGAATCTTGACCTGTTCGTCGGCCCGGCCGAGGAACTCCAGCACACCAGCGGCGGTCCAGCGCACCAGGTCCCCGGTCCGGTACATCCGCGCACCCGCGGCACCGAAGGGGTTGGCCACGAACCGCGCCGCGGTCAGCCCCGGCCGTCGCAGATACCCCCGAGCCAACCCCACTCCAGCGACGTAAAGCTCACCAGCAACCCCCACCGCGACCGGCCGCAACGCCGCATCAAGCAGGTAAACCCGGGTGTTGGGGATCGGCGCGCCGATCGGGGGCACCCCAGCATCGCAGGCCAGCGCCTGGCTCCAGGTCGCCACCACTGTGCACTCCGTCGGCCCGTACGCGTTGACCATCTTTCGGCCCGGTGCCCACCGGGTGACCAACTCCGCGCCACACGCCTCCCCACCCACGATCACCGTGGCGAACTGCGCCAAGGCATCCGACGCATCCACCGTGGCCAACGCCACCGGCGGGATCAACGCGTGCGTCACCTGCTGCCGCGCCAGCACCTCCGCCAAGTGATCCCCCAGCAACGGGCCCGGTGGCGGCACCACCAACGCCGCCCCCGCCGGCAACGACAAGCACAACTCCAATATCGAGGCATCGAAACTCGGCGACGAGAACTGCAGCACCCGATCCCCTGGACCCACCCGGAAGTGCTCAGCCAACGCTGCGGCGAAACTGGCCAACCCGGTATGGGAGACCACCACACCTTTAGGCCGCCCGGTGGACCCCGAGGTGTAGATCACATATGCCGGATGCGCCACAGACAACGCCGGCGCAACGACCACCGGCTCCTGGCCGGCCGCCGCCGACATGGTGGCCGGGTCATCCAGCACCAGCACCGTGCTCTTATCCCGCACGGCCAACCCATCGGCCACCGCCGACACCGTCACCACCAACACCGGCGCCGCATCCGTGAGCATGAAAGCGATCCGCTCAGCCGGGTACGCCGGATCGATCGGCATGAACGCCGCGCCCGTCTTAGCTACCGCCAGCTGCGCCACCACGATCTCCACCGACCGGGGCAACGCCAACGCCACTACCCGCTCCGGACCCACACCACGACTGAGCAACAACCGAGCAAGCTGATCAGCCCGTGCATCCAACTCCGCGAAACTGAGCACACCATCATCAGAGATGATTGCCGGCGCATGCGGTGACCGCGCCACCACCGCCGACACCATCGCCGGTAACGCAGCCACCGGAATATCCCGATCGGTAGCGTTGAACCCCACCAATATCTGCGACCGTTGCGGCGCAGTCAAGATGTCGACATCACCCAGACGAATACCCGGATCAGCCGCCCACGTGGTGAGCACCCGCAGGACATGCCCGGCTGCTCGCTCGATCGTCGCGGCGTCGAACAGCCGCGGGTCATAGCCCAAGTCGAACCGCAGCTGCTCGGCCAGGTAAGCGCGAAAACTCATCGGGAAGTTCGTGGTGTCCCGGGCGCGAACTTCTTGAATCCGCAGACCGGGCCGGCCCTTCGGTGGTTGCTCGAAGGGGTAGTTCTCCAACACCGCCACGCTGTCGAACAGGTTGACTCCCGCAGACAGGTCACTCCACGCCTGCAGCTGGGCGAGCGAGACGAAGTCGAACCGCCGCGACTCCGACTGCTGAGCCTGCAGCTCGGCCAGCCACGACAAGACATTCTGATCATCATCGACGTGCACCCGGGTGGGCACGGTGTTGATGAACATCCCCACCATCGACTCCACACCCGCCAGCTCAGCCGGCCGCCCGGAGACAATGGCGCCGAAGACGACTTCGCGCTCGCCGCTGTAACGCGACAGCAGCAAGGCCCAGACACCTTGCAGGATCGTGTTGACGGTCAGGCCGCCCCGCTTGGCTACCAACGCAAGCCGCTGCGACTCGTCGGCCGGCAGCTCGAACCGCACCGACTTACCGGACTCCGTACGATGCGCCTCGAGGGGTTGCCGGTCGTAGGGCAAGCCGGTAGGAGCGCAGTAGCCGGCCAGCACTCGTCGCCAGTACTTCTCGGCTTGCTGCTGGTCCCGCTCACCCAGCCACTGCAGGTAGTCCCGGAACGGGCGCCGGGTCACCAGCTCGGCGGCCCGATCACCCACGATCGCCGCGTACTGCTCTCGCACCTCGGTGAAGACCTGGCCCAGACTCCAGCCGTCGAGCACCACGTGATGCGAGGTCCACACCAGCAGGACCTGGTCATCACCCAAGGTGGCGATCACCAACCGCAGCAACGGCGCGACGGCCAGATCGATCCCGGCAGCTCGCTCCTGCGCCACCACCCTGACCAGCTCACGATCCCGCTGCTCACCGGACAACTCACGCCAATCGTGGTAGCGCGTCGGCACGGCGACCTGGCGGTACACCACCTGCAGCGGCTCATCCACGCCGTCCCATACCACAGCGCTGCGCAACACGGCGTTGCGGTCGACCACCCGCTGGCACGCCGCACCCAGCGCCTGAGCGTCGGACACCCCCGAAAGGCGCAACCGGATCTCGTCGACGTAGGCCGTGGAGTCGGTGTCGACCAGGTGATGGAACAGCATGCCGGCCTGCAACGGCGTCAGCGGGTAGATGTCCTCGATGTTGCGGCCGTCACCGGCCAGCCGGTCCACGCCGGCTTGGTCGAGGTGGGCCAGCGGGAAGTCCGACGGGGTGGCGCCACCGGCGTGCGGTGCGCAGCAGTGCGCCACGATCTCTTGCAGCGCCTGGACCAGGTCCGACGCCAGCTGCGCGACGACGGCCCGGTCGTGCACATTCTCCGAGTACGTCCAGGCCAGCTCCAGCTCGCCGTCGCGCACCACTGCAGTGACATCGAGCAGGTAGGCCCGGACGGTCTCGGGTGCCTGATCCGGCGCGATCGGACGGTGCCAGCTGTGGAACAGCCCGTCGGGGTCAGCTGGGACGTCCCACTGGCCGTGGTAGTTCAGGCAGATCTGCGGCTGGGTGTGGTCGCTCAGCTGGTGTGCGGCGTCCCGACTCAGGTAGCCCGAGCTCAGGTAACGCAGGGCGCCGTAGCCCAGCCCGCGATGCGGGATGGCCCGCAGCTGTTCTTTGACCGAGGTCAGCACCACGCGCCAGTCCGCGCCGGCCGGAACCGTCAAGGTGACCGGGAACTGGGTGGTGAACCACCCGACCGTGCGGGACAGGTCCACCCCGTCGAGGATCTCCTCGCGACCGTGCCCCTCCAGCGCGATGAGCACCCGGTCCCGACCGGTCCAGGCCGACAGCACCCGACCCAAGGCGCTGAGCAGCACCTCGTTGATCTGGGTCCGGTACACCCCCGGCACCCGGTGCAGCAACGCATCGGTACCGGCGCGGTCCAGCCGGGCCGACACGGTACGGCTGGAGCCGGCCGTGTTCACCCCGGCCCGGGTCACCGGCAGGCCGGGCGTTGTCTCCGGTGGAACCGCCGACCAGTAGGCGAGATCACCGTCGAGTCCACCGGCCTGGACATGGCCGCTCAACCGGTGTGCCCATTGGGTGAATGCCGTGCCGGCCGGCGCCAACTCGATGCCGCGCCCGGCGCGGGCCTGCTGGTAGGCCACTTGCAGGTCACCCAGCAGGATCCGCCAGGAGATCCCGTCGACGACGAGGTGGTGCACCGTGACGAACAGCACCGGTCGCCGTCCGGGTCCGAAGTCGAACAGCACGACCTGCAGCAGTGGGCCGCTGGTGAGGTCCAGCCCGGACTGGGCGCGGGCGGCTGCCTCGGCCATGGCGGCCCGCTCGTCGTCCGGACCCGCCAGGTCGTACCGGACGAACACCTCAGCCGGCTCGGTGGGCACGACGTCCTGGCACCACTGACCATCGACGAGACAGAACCGGGTGCGCAAGGCCGGGTGGTGGGCCACCAGCGCATCCACCGCCACCGGCAGCGCGGCCGGGTCCAGGTCCTCGGTCAGCTCGACGACCACGGACTGGTTGAAGTGGGCCGGCGCGCCATGAATCGTGAAGAACCAGTGCTGGATCGGGGTGAGCGGGGCCGGACCAAGAATCATTTCCCGGTCCGCAGGCTGCGCTGCCGGCTCGAGCGTGACGACCATGGCCAGCTGGGCGATCGTCTGGTGCCGGAAAATGTCCTTGGACGTCACCCCGATCCCGGCCTGGCGAGCCCGGGAGACCAGCTGGATGCTCAGGATGGAGTCCCCACCCAGCTCGAAGAAGTTGTCCTCGACGCCGACCTGTGGCACGCCGAGCACCTCAGCCCAGACCCGGGCCAGCTCTCGCTCGACTGCGGTGCTCGGGGCCCGGTAGGACGAGCCCAGCTCCGGTTGGACATCGGGGACCGGCAGCGCCCGCCGGTCCAGCTTGCCGTGCGGGGTCAGGGGCAACGCGTCGAGCACCACGAACACCGCGGGGATCAGGTAGTCAGGCAGGGTCTGGGCGAGGTGCCCACGCAACTGCGCCGGGGTCGGGGTGTCATCTCCCGCCGGCACGAGGTAGGCGACCAGCCGTGTGACACCGGGCTGGTCCTCCCGGGCGATGACCACACTCTCGCTGATCCCGAGGTGCGTGGCCAGCACGGTCTCGACCTCACCGGGCTCGATCCGGAACCCGCGGATCTTGACCTGTTCATCGGCCCGACCCAGGAACTCCAGCTCACCGCCGACGGTCCACCGGACCAGATCCCCGGTGCGGTACATCCGCGCCCCCGGCGCACCGAACGGACTCGCCACGAACCGCTGCGCGGTCAGTCCCGGACGCCGCAGGTAGCCCCGCGCCAACCCGACCCCGGCGACGTACAACTCACCAGCCACCCCCACGGGGGCTGGCTGCAACGCCGCGTCCAGCAGATAGACCTGGGTGTTCCAGATCGGCCTGCCGATGCCGGGTTGCCGACCCGGGGTCAACGGATCGCTCCAGGTCGCCACCACCGTCGACTCGGTGGGGCCGTAAGAGTTGATCATTCGCCGGCCCGGGGCCCACCGCGCGACCAGCTCGGCCGAGCACACGTCCCCACCCACGATCAACGTCTGCAACCACGGCACGTCAGCGGTCGCCGGCATGGTGGCCAGCGCGGCCGGGGGGATCAGGGCATGCGTCACCCGCTGCTGCGCCAGCACCCGAGTCAGCTGCTCACCCAGCAACGGACCCGCCGGCGGCACCACCAGCGCCGCGCCCACCGGCAGCGACATGCACAGCTCCAGCACCGAGGCGTCGAAGCTCGGGGAGGAGAACTGCAACACCCGATCACCCGGCGCCACCGCGTACCGCTCGACCTCCGCGGCGGAGAAACTCGCCAGCCCGGTATGGGTGACCACCACCCCCTTGGGGCGCCCGGTGGACCCCGACGTATAGATCACATAGGCCGGGTGAGCCGGCACCAGCGGCGCCGAACGATCCGCAT
>JBOHGE010000048.1:0-40892 GCA_050700055.1 Pseudonocardiaceae bacterium | reverse complement strand
CACCCAAACCGTGATCACCACCCCGAGGACCACCACCCACCAAGATCACCTTGTCGTACCACGGCCGCCCTGCAGGCCATCCGGTCACCACGACATCCCCACCGCCGCTTAACTAAGTGGCATTGGTCCAGGGGGCCGGTTTCCGCAGAGATCCAAGACCAGCGGCCCGCTGGGTTGCTGTGCACAGCGACGGCGAAGCATCGCTCGCCGACCACGGTGAGCCGGACGTCGAACCGAGCTGCGGAGTTTCTCCGGATCAGGAAACGGGTAGAACACTCATTCAGCGCCGGGCTCACCAAGGAGACCACCATGCTCGCCATTGTCGCCGCTGTCCTGTTCGCGCTCGCCCTCGTGCTCCATCTCGCCGGAGTGGCGCTCGGTCCGCTCGACCCCACCGCCTTCATGCTGGCCGGGTTGTTGTGCCTCGCGCTGCAGCTCGCCGGAGTCGGGGCTGGCACGGGAAGCTGGCGGCGCAGCCGCGTCTGAGACGCCCAGCTGTCGAGCGAGCCGCGCAAGTAGGATCGAACGAGTGTTTCAGGGGCTGTGCCCATGCGGCAGGCGTCGTTGTTCTCGGCTCAGGTGGCGCAGCGTTCCCACCGGGCAGCGGCCACTGAACCGCGGTCGCTTCCTGGACGCCCAGCCCTGCTGGGCTAGCGCGCCGACCTCGCCTCCAGCACCCTGGCCGCGCTGCGCGATGACCTCGCAAAGTTCGTCACCCACCCCGCCCTCACCCCACCAGAACGGGAGCCAGGCACCACTACCTGACCCACCCCGGACCTGTCCGACTCACCTAACAGCGCGTTTGAGCACCCCACGGCCAGCCGCGGGACCGCCCCTCGTCGGGCAAGTCCCCGATCCCCCGTCAGGCGCCCTCGGAATCAGGAGAAAAGCAACAGGGCGTCCCAACGAGTGGGGACTGGTGGCGCTGGTAGCTGTCCATGATCGGCAAGGGCGAGAGCGACGCCGGCTGATCCGGTGAGCACGCCGGGTGCATCGGAGGGCAAGCCGTTGTGGAGGTGCCGGAAAGCAAAGGTCAGCTGTGGATCGAATGCTTCGGTGACGGCAGTTGCTGCGCTGTCTCCGGTGTCACTGTGGCTGGTGATCGCGCTCTGTAGGACTCCGGCGTATCCGTGACACAACGTCGGCCCTTCGACGTCCCAAAGATCCGCGGCGCGGTCGGCGAGAGATGCGATGGCGGCTTCACCGACTGTGAGCAGCTGAGGATCTGCGAGCACGCTGCCGGCGAGAATGAGTGCGCGGCCGATTCCGGGGGCGCCATAACACCAGGCGTCGCGTCGTCCGGCGGTCGCCGCTGGGGTGTCGCTGTCCAGTTCGTCACCCGTGACCGAGGGCGCCCAGCTGTGCGCGGCATCCTTACGCCAGCGCAGCAGCCAGTGTGCCGCGCTCTGGATCGCTGCACGCTGCCCAGCGACGGACCATCCAGCTGCGTGTGCTGTCGCGAGCAGGGAGACGGGACCGGCGATGCCGTGTGCCATTCCGGTGGTTGCTGTCCCGGAGGGGTGGCCATGGCGTCCGTCCAGCGCCGCGTGGTAGGCGTCGGTCATGGGGCAGACAATGGCGGCGGCCGATACCGCGGCGATGACCAGTCGCTGATCTCTGTCGCTGACGTTTGCCAGGATCGCCAGTACGAGTGAGCTGTCGGCGGCGAAGACATGCTCGGCGGCGCCGATCGCGGCGGGTCCGCCGTAGCGTTCGATTTCCTGGTCGTACGGTTCCACGGTGAATCCGCCCGACAGCCGTTGCCGGATCATGTCCTGAACCCATGCGGAAAGGGCGGGCAGGACCCGGCTGCCGAGGGTAGCGGGGTCGCCGTAAAAGCAGGCGCGAATGTGCGGCCCGTACCCAGGAGTGTGATAGCGCAGCCAGAACCAGCTGTCGTAGTACTCGGCCAGGTCGTCGGCGAGGGTGGCGAGGCCGGGCAGGAGTAGTTCGCAGGCGGGGGTGCGAATCGCCAAGGACAGCCACCGCCAGGCGGCTCGGTCACCGCCGCGGCTCGAACTCGACGGAGTCCTGGATCCCCGAGGGCGGCGGCACTTCGTGGCGGTGTCGCTCTGACCTGGGATGATGTTGGTTGCGACGCCACATTCATTCCGGTAGGAAGGACACCTATCAGGTGGGCAAGGTACGCGGTGGGAGACGGAGAAGTCAGCGGGCGAGGATCGGCGCGCCGGATCCGGCATTGACGCGCGTGCGGGGATGGCCGAGGTGCGCTTACTCGCGCAATCGGGTCAGATGGGCGTGCCAGTGCGGTGAGCGAATGCCCGCAGGCCGGGCAGGGCGTAAGCGGTGGGATGGTGGAGCAAGCTGGTGGTGATCTGGCAAATGGGTTTGCGGTACCGGACCTCGTCCAGTGAGGCATGTTCGGCGGCCAGCAGCGCCTGGAAGCACTGCTCGTGCTTGCCCCACTGATGAAACGATCGGGCGACATCGGACCAATAGCGGGCTCGCCGTTCCATCAGTGGAATAGCCATCGGGTTGATCTGCCGGGCCGCTTCGATCGCCGTTCCGGAATCGCCGAGCACGCGGGCGATGCTGATCCGGTACAAGCCGACACCGGTCGAGCCGAACGCGGTGAAACGGTGGTTGCCATCCACTCCGAGGTGGCTGGCCGTGTCTAAAGCTTCGCTGATCAGTGTGTTTGCGGTGTCTCGGTCCCCGTCGACGGCCGCTGTGTACGCTGCGGTGGACAACAATGACCCATACACCGAAAGGTATTCCGGTCCGTGCCGGAGTTGGGGTTCCAGGGCCGCGGCGGTGTCAAGAACTAGCCGCTGCGCGATCTCGGCCCGGTCGGCTCGGCGCAGCACGATGCACCACGCGCGGCGCGCGATTGCCTGTGTCAGGATGTCCCCGCTCTCGTAGGCGGCCTGCAGTGCCCGGTCTGCGGTAGTCCAGGCGAGGTGATCGTGGCCGAGCTTGACCATCAGCTCGCTGGCCAAGATGTAGATCTCGGCGAGCTGCCCGCTGGCCGTGGCGATGTCCTCGCTGGTGTTCACCTCGGCCCGGGTGGCCATCGCCTTGGACATCAGCTCTGGCAGCCGGGTGGTGACCTGGGTATAGCGACCGCGCTGAAAGACCGAGCGCGCCGCGGCTACCTCTGCTCGCAGACGCGCTAGCGCCACGGGAGTACCAGTGGCGCTGGCTGGGTCGAACAGCGCGCTCTCCAGCACCCCGACCGGATCACCCAATGGCACCACCCGATCAGACGCGGCGCTGAACACCGTGGTGCCAGCCAGACCGGTCAGCCCTGCAAGCACCGCACGACGACGCATCGGGTCAGTCTCCTCCTCTGGCGCTAGAACCGCTCTGACCTTAACGGCGGGCCGCGACCGCGACGCCGAGGGTCGTGGCGTGTCGGCCAAACCGAACACGCGCGGGGAGATACCCAGCGCGTCGGCGAGGCTGCGCAGCACCCTAGATGTTGGTCAGCGGCTGGAGACCACGTTCCATCCTCGACAGCGTCGAGATTGAATACCCGCACCGGGCCGCTAACTGCGCCAACGTGAGGTTCTGGACCCGGCGCACGCCACGCACGATTGCCCCGCGATCACCGGAGTTGATAGCGGCTCGGACGGCGTCGCTCTGCCAGATCGCGCGGGTGACATCCATCGTCGGCATCCCTTGCTCACGCCCGGCCTGTCAGCGTATCCATCTGGTCACAGCCCTGCTAGCCGATTTGCGCAGGACGCAAACCCGGTGCCGACCTGTGCAAAACACCTAGCCAGGAACCCACCCCGGAGTGCGTTCTGGAAGTTGCCACCTCAGCTCCACCCGTCCCTGTCGTGGCGGAGGACAGCGATGACCACTCCCGCAGCTTCGATGCCTCTGACTATGCCTGCGGAACTGACCGCAGCCGAACTCGACTGCGCCGGCCTGCTCCACGCCAAACGAAACATCCAGATCAGTCGTTTCGCCATCTTCGTATACGCCCTCGGCCAGATCTACTGTGGTGCCGGCGACGCCACGATGATCAGCTCAGGCGCGGTATTGCGGTGCGGCGCGATCGTCTACGCCGGTGTCTGTCTCGGGGAGAACACACTGGTCGGGCACCACCTCACCATCGAGCGCGCCACCCGCATCGGCCACCATGTGCGCTGCTCACCCGGATCGCACATCACCAGCTCAACCCAGATCGCCGACCGAGTCTTCCTCGGCGCCGGGATCCGAACCATCAACGACAAGACACTGATCTGGCGCGACCCCAATCGGACGCCGACTCTGGCGCCACCACGGTTCGACACCGGCGTGAAGGTCGGCTCTGGTTCTACCGTGCTGGCCGGGGTGACGATCGGCGCGCATGCCCTTATCGGTGCCGCGTCCCTGGTTACCCACGACATCCCCGCCGGAGCACTCGCCTACGGCCACCCAGCCCGCGTGCACGGGCAGGCCCAATGACAAGCGACGCGATCACCACCTGGCTGCGACCCCTCCAGTCACTCCTCGACCCCACCGGGAAAATTGACTGGCGACGGTTAAACGCCCTGGCAACGGACCTGGATGCGCTGCTCATCGTCTACCCAGTGGGCGCGGACCTCCCGGCCGGTGCCGAGCGCTCCCGCCGGCTGCAGGTCATTCGCCGCGAACTGGCCCAGCGCGGTCACCTCGACACCATCGGCGAGCCCGCAGCATTCGCGATGCTGGCCCAATTCGTGTGTGGCTACCGGGACATCGACCTCCGCGACGCCGTCGGACTCGGGCACGGACAGCTCATCGTCCGACACGGCAGTACCCCAGCCCGCCAGCAATGGATTCCCCGCCTCCAGGCAGGGGAGCTGGCCGGGATCGCCGTCACCGAAGCCCATGGCGGTTCCCGTCCGGATGCTACCCGCACCCACGCCGTGCCCCGCCCAGATGGGACATGGCTGCTCAGCGGTCGCAAAACGTGGATCAGCCGACTCACCGAAGCTACCGTGTTCGTGGTGTTCTTCCGCGGCCCGGACGGCGGCTTGACCGCTGCGGCGATCGACGCCACCGATTCCGGCCTGCGCCGCCACCCGATCCCGCCCCTCGGACTGGCCGGCTGGAGCTGGGGCCTCCTCGACCTGGACGCGGCCACCGTGCGTCCCACCGATGTGCTCACCGGCGACGGAATGGCATTGCTGCGATCCCACTTCGCTCACTACCGGCCGCTGATTACCGCCACCGCCCTGGCAGGCGCGGCAGCGGTCTTCGATACGGTCACCGCCACGCTCGTCACCCGCCACACCATCGGTGACCTGCCACGCCTACGGGACTCCGCGCTGATCACGATCGGACGCACCCACGCCCAGCTCCGCACCGCACTACTTGGCGCTGCCATGGCTTCCCATCTCGCCGACACTGGACGAGACCACGCCGAATCGTGCAGCGCAGCGACGAAAGCCCACGGGGTCGACACCGCCCATCAGACCGTTGCTGAGTTGGCCCTCCTGCTCGGCGCCACCGGCTTCCAAGCCACCTCACCGATCGCCAAAACCCGCCGCGACCTTACCGGACTCCTCTACGCCGACGGCATCCACGACAGTCTCTACCACGCCGCCGGCAAACACCACGTCGCCCTCATGAGAGCCGGCTCTCATGAGGGCGACGTGGAAGACCACAACCCCCACCAATCACCGCCTAACGAGGGGCGAGTAGGACACTAAGACCGTCAGCTGATTCGAAGCCCCTGCTCACACAACAACGTCACCCCCTGCTCAACAGCGTCCAACGCCGCGTCTAGACGGTCCGCCAACAGCGGCTTTACTTTCTCCCGCATCTCGATCAATGTATGGAAACCAGCCGAGAGGATCTCCCCATCCGCAAACGCCATACTCACCACGTCAGTCTCCTCCAACACACCCCCGTCGAAGACGAACACCATCCCCTCCGGCCGGGAATCCTGCGGGCGCACATAGTCCACCAGCAGCAACCGACCCGGCAGCCGATCCCAACCCAACTCCTCGGTCAATTCACGCGTTGCGGTGGCCCAGGGCGACTCATCGGCCTCCACCGCACCACCCGGTATCTCCCAGTTCGGCTTGTAGGACGGCTCTACCAACAACACCCGCCCCCTGACATCGCGGAACAGCACACCCGCGGCCATCCGCTTCCGGCTCAACCCGGCCACATACTGCTCAACCGGCGCAACCCCGCTGGGGCTCGACGTGATCGACCTTGATACGTTCACCGCGGAAATCTAGTCACCCCACCCACAGCCCCAGCCAGTGGTCCCACCGTGACCCGGAAATAGACCCGCCGCGCTACAATTCGGAAGGGGTTTGTCTAGGTCAACCTCTTACGGTCCTTTCCCGCTGTACGCGAGGAGTGAATGGGCCGCCGCCGGCCGGCTCCCATGACCAGCCGTGCAGCGGCCAGGAAGTAGTCCAAGTTTCCGAAGCCCGTCCCCTTTTCCTGGCTGGTGACCATCATCCCCGTCCACAGTTGCGCCGGGGTCCCACCAAGAGCGCAGCGGCGTCGGCGGGCTGCCCATCATCTGACACGAGTAGTGAACGCCCATCGCGCCGACGGGGCCAGTGGATGCGGCGGGGTACTGGGTCGCGGTGCCAGACGGGGGTCTCACTGGAGTCTCACTCGACGGTGACGACTTCCCCCTCCATCCGGCAACAGTCCACGATGGACCCCACCGAGTAATCGAACGGATATCCGGGGGCCGACAACCATGAACGGCGACAGTACGACGGCAGCGGGCGCCAACACCGCATTGCGGGCACTGCTGGCGGAAGCCGAGATGAGCAACGCCGGACTGGCCCGCGCGGTGGTCAACGCCGCCGCCCGGGAAGGCAGACATCTGGCCACCACCGCCACCACGGTGCGCCGGATGCTGAACGGCGCACAGCCACGCTGGCCGGTACCCCGTCTGATCGCCACCGTGCTGACCCGCCGGTTGCACCAGGAGGTGACCGTCACCGACTGCGGATTCGTCGACCGCGAGCCCATTGGGGAGGATCCCTATGACGGGTTGACCTGCTGCGGCACACTGGAAGACACAGTCCGCACGGTCGTCGAGCTCTCGGGACGTGACATGCGCCGTCGCAAGCTGCTGCTGGGCTCGGTGTTCAGCGTGGCCGCGTTCGCCGAGCCCACGCTGGTCGCGCTCGTCGTGCCCCCGGTGCAGGGCACCGCCCGCGCGGCAGGCCAGCGGGTGGGCATGGCCGACATAGAAGTGCTCACCGAACAGATCGCCCAGCTGAGCAAACTGGGACACCAGTTCGGGTCAGGGCGGGTACGCGAGCAGGTGGTGGTGCTGCTGAACCGGGAGACCAACCAACTGCTGCACGGCAGCTACTCGGACAAGACCGGTAAGGCTCTGATGTCCGGGGTCGCCCAGGCCACCCGGCTGGCCGGTTTCATGTCCGCCGATACCGGCCGTGACGGGTTGGCCCAGCGTTATTACATCCAGGCACTGGACCTGGCCATGCGGGCGGGAGACCGGTTCTACGCGGCCTTCGTGCTGGCCACGATGAGCCGGATGACCGTCCGGATCGGCGAGAACACCCCCGCCGAACACGACACCCGGCGTCACGGGCGCCACGCGGTCGCGCTGGCCCGGGCCGGGCTGAGCATCACCCAGGGCGTAGCCACCCCAGCCCTGGCCGCCGAGCTGCACGCCCTGGAGGCCCGCGGCCTGGCCCTGCTCGGGGAGGCCAACGCGGCACGCCGAGCGGCGCTGGCCGCCGAGCAACGCTACGAGTCGGTACGCCCCGGCGACGGGCCCTCGTGGCAGGAGGGCTTCTGCTACTCCGAAGGTGGTCTCACCTCCGACCTTGCCGTGTGTCTGCGCGGGATCGGCGACACCGAGCAGGCCACTACCCTGGGCAACACAGCCCTGCAAGCCTGCGCTCCTTGGGCGGTTCGTGGTCGGTGTATCGACCAATCAGATCTCGCCCTCACTCATCTGCGTGGCCGTGATCTGGAGCAGGCCGCCGCCTACGGCCGCGACGCGCTGCGCACCGCCACCGACGTCAGCTCGACCATGATCACGCAGCGGCTGGGCACCCTGCACCGGCAGATCCAGCCCCTGCAGGCCGGCTCCCCACACCTACGTGAGCTCGACGAACGACTCACCACCTACTTCACCCGCAACGCCCGACAGAACTAATGCCCCAGCTGACACCGCGGCGCGTAGGCTTGCTCGAGCGGGGTGCCCGGCATAGAAGCGTGACACTTGAGCCGAGTTTTGCAGATGTCTCCCGCGATGCCCGCCCATCTCACACCTCCCAGACGCTGAGTGTGACCGTGAGTCGCCATTCGGAGCCGAATAGCGGTTCACAGCCGCCGCCGACCGCTATTCGGCTCCGAATGGCGGTTCACGTCGCTTTACTGATCAAGGTGACCCGCGTCTCGGCGGTCGGAGGCGCAGCCTCACTAGGCGCCGGTTCCGGCGCTGCCACGGCTGAAGCCATGAATGAAACATTCTCTTGTCGACGGTTGCAGACGGCACAGTGGCAACCAAAGGAGACTGAATGACTTTGCCTACACCTGCCGATTATCGATGGATGAGGCTGGCCATAGAACTCGCTTACCGGTGTCCACCGAGTTCAGGCGCCTTCTCTGTCGGCGCTGTGATCGTTGACGAGAACGGAGAGGAGATCAGCCGCGGATATTCCCGCGAAACGGACAGTCATGTCCATGCCGAAGAGTCCGCCCTGGCGAAATTAGCAAGCGATGATCCACTTTTGAAGACGGCCACGGTCTACAGCACTCTGGAACCCTGCTCGCAGCGAAAGTCGCGGCCCCGCACGTGCACTCAACTCATCTTGGCGGCTGGTATCCCCCGGGTTGTCGTGGCGTGGCGGGAACCCGGTCTTTTCGTTGCGGATTGCCAAGGTTGCGAGCTGCTTGCCAATGCCGGCGTAGCGGTGATAGAAATTTCGGATCTGGAAAAAGAGGCCCAAGCGCCAAATTCTCATCTCTCACTGGGGCCGTGAAAGCCTACACAGCACCGGCGAGCCAGGCATGAGGCCGTGCTCGCGAGACGGCTCCCATTCGCACACAGCTCATCGACCAGCTTGCCGCGAAGCTCAGCCACGAGGTCGATGACAGTGCTGGTCGCCTCGGTCATCTCACATCCTGAATCCCGCTCTGCCGGATCCGTCCAGGCCGGCGCCAAATACGGTGACCACGACCCGCTCTGTTGCGCACGCAGGGCTGCCGCTGCGAAGTATGCGTGCTCACGATCGGCAGCAGCCCGCTGGTGTGTCGCGAGTCGCGCCAGGCTGACCGAGGTCACGGCTGCGCGCGGCGGCCAGGCTGGGCGGTCGCCCGCTGGATGAGGGTCTGCCGGCAGACCCTGTCGATGGGGCGCAGCGGCAGCTCGGGCAGACATCAGTACCCACCGTCACTGGATGCCTGTTCGGTGCGGATGCGGCGGACCAGCTCGGCAACGAGTTCGTCGTTGGCGGCGTGGTCGCCGCGGTCGGCGTTGGCCAGGAAGTAGTCACATAGTGCCTGGGCGGCGGCGGCCGGGCTGTCGATCAACGGGAGACCGGCCCCGGTAGCACTCAGGGGGTGGCGCTCGGGCCGGGGCCGGGCATCGGAGAGGTCACGCCGCGCGGCCGGCGCGGTGGGAACGGTGTCCTGCGTTACCTCGGCCATGGCATGCCTCCTGTGATCACCAGCGACTCGGCAGGACGGGAGGATCGGCGCCGGAGCCCGATCATCACGCCGGGGCGTCGGCAGGACCGGCAGCGGCCCCGCCGATCGATCGGGTGATCCAGCAGCACCATGAGCAACACCGCACTGAGCCGGTACAGGATCGAGTCGACTTCCTCGACCACACCAGGCCCGGCCCGGCGCAGCACGTCACAGACAAGCCGATGGCTGGTCTGATCGACATTCCGACCCGAGTCGCTCGGGATGACCGCTGCGATCGCCATGTGATCTCCTTTGGATTCGCGCTCGTGGCTCGTTGCGGGTTGCTGCGCTTCGGTGCCCCCCTAGCGTGGTGTCGATCACGAGTAACGTGCCCTGATGCGGGCGGTAACATTTCCCCACCCATACGCATTGCGCGGACCTGGGTGAACAAGCCGCTGACGGGAAGAACTTCCGGCCGGTCAGGCCATGGGGCTGCCCATGTCTGGCCAGTCCGGGCTAACGTTTCGCCGCAGCTTCGGTCTGCACGTGACTCAGGTGGGGGTGGGCGACGGCACGCAAGGCGGGGATCTCGGCGAAGGCCGAGCGTGATCAGGTGCGCGACCGGATGCGGGGTTACGGGTGCACGGTGTCCCAGATCGCCACCGAGATGGCCCGCCGGTTCAACCTACGGCCCCGCACGGCCTGGCGCCACGCACTGGGCTGGCCACAATGGAAACTGGCCCAGCGATACAACACCGCCCACCCCGGAGCCCGGCTGTCGGACAATCGGGTCAGCGAGTTCGAGGCCTGGCCGCACGGCGGCAATCCACCCAGCCCGCGCTACCTCGCTGCGCTGGCCGTCACCTACGGTCACGGCTGCACCCCCGCAGCGCTCGTCGACGCCGACGACCTCGAGCACCTCACCCCCGCCGACCGCTGCCTGCTCACCACCGGCCACCCACCCGCACCCGCGACCACCGCAGCACTGGACACCGCCCCCCGTGTCACCGTGCGTGAACTCACCGACCCCGGCGCTGCGGTGCAGCGCGCCGGCGGTGACACTGGGGCCAGCTGGGGGAGCCGACGCCTCGTGCGCTGCGACGCACGCGGCCTGCCGATCCGCGAGGAGATCGTCATGGCAGCCGAGGAATCCGCACAGTTCCACCGCTGGAGCGCCACCACCAACGTCGACGACGACGTGCTGGAACAGATGACCGCCGACGTCGCCGAGCTCGCCTGGCGCGAGCAGATCGACCCGCCAGCTGTCACCTACGGGCGCCTGCTCGGTGCCCGCGACGACGTGTTCCGCCTCATCGCCGGGCACCAGCAACCCCACCACACCACCAGCCTGTACAAGATCGCCGGACAGGTCTGCGCCATGCTGTCCATCGTCACCTTCGACCTGGGGCACCCACACGCCGCCAACACCCACGCCCGCACCGCACTGCACTGCGCCGACGTCTCCGGGCATACCTCACTGCGGGTCTTCATCCGCTGGACCCAGTCCAGTGGAGCCTACTGGGACGGCCGCTACGACGAAGCCGCCCAGCTCATCGAGTCCGCTCTGCCCGATGCCACCAGCGGCACCACCCTGCTGCTGCTGGCCACCCAGCAAGCCCGCATCAACGCCGCCCGCAACCGACCCGACGAGATGAATCAAGCGCTGGCCCTTGCCGCGACCGCCTCCACCGAACGCACTACCGACGAGCCGGGTGTGCTCGGCTGCGACGCCGGACGAGCCGCCCTGTACGCCAGCGAAGCCCATTACACTCTTGGCGGCATTGACCATCTGGACGCCGCCGTGGACTGGGCACACACCGCCCTGAACGAATTCACCACCCAGTACCGATCCGTCAGCGCACGCTTCAACCTCGCCATCGCCTACCTGGGCAAAGGTGACCTGGAAGCCGTTAGCGAGCACCTCGCCCCGATCCTGCACACGACCCACGCCGAGTACCGCACCGTGCCGATCATCGGGCGAGCCCGGTCCCTGAACACCCTGTTGGGCCAGCGCACCGACCTCGTCTCCAGCACCCTGACCACCCTGCGCGACGACCTCGCCGAGTTCGTCACCCACCCCGCCCCCACCCCACCAGAGCTAGAGCCCGGCACCACCACCTGACCTGGCTTGGCTTGGTCGACTCCACGTATCCGAGCCACCACATCGGCATCTCCCCGGGCAGGGACTCGGAGGGCAGCGTCTGACGAGTCGGCTTCGACCGTCCCCTCGCCCACCGAGGGTTGACGAGCGGCCCTGATGACTGCAAGCTGGAACCCGAGAATAGTCGCGGACTATGGGAGGTATCGTGGCGCTTCAGTGGCTCGCTGGAAGCAACGACGCCAGCTGCGGAAAACAAGGCAACTGCCCAACCGTCTGGCGTCGCCGATCAGGTATCCTCAGCGTCCAAGGACCCGAGAACGACGCAGGTCTGGCCCTTCCCTCCGGTGAGCGAGCCGTTGACATCCCCGACGACGTTCTCCTTCGCGCCGCCGCGGCCGTCGTCATCAGCCGGATCAGGTCGGCTTTGCGACTTGCCAGCCGGTGAACCTCGACGAGTTCATCGAGTTGTTCCGCCGCTTCCGATCGACCGCTGTCCGGCTGGAGACGCTGCAGCGCTATGAAGTGGAGCATGAAGCTGCCGACCTTGCTCAGTTCGAGGCGACCGGCCAGGCGCCGTCGGCTGGCACCCCCGATGACGACGAGTGGCTTCGGCTGATCGCCGATGGCGTCGCTTCAGGCAAAAAATGGGAGCGCATGCGGGCGATTCGGCAACCGCTATCCAGCTACCTCCGCTTCGAGATGCACATCTACGGCGAGCTCGCTACAGCCGGTGAGCGGATATACATCGTCGATCTAGGGACAGATCCGCGTCTCGTCGACGACCTGCGGCAGGACTGGTGGCTGTTCGACGACGAGACGCTTGTCCGTCTGCATTACGACGACCGCGGTCGGTTCCTCGACGTGGAGCACGTCACCACCGACATCGAGATCGAAGGTGCCCGGCAACAGCACGAGCTGGCTGCAAGGTTCGCGGTCCCACTGCATTCGTGGATCCGCGAGCAACAATCTAGCGCGTGACCGAGCCGCGGATCGCGCCAGCGGCCAAGCGTCTCGCGGCCCAGCTGCGTGACCTTCGGCGCTGCGCCGGTATCACTGGGGTTCAGCTCGCCGAGAGGTGCGGCTGGACGCAAAGCAAGGTCTCGAAGATCGAGACCGGCCGGACCGTGCCCCAATTGGCCGACGTCGAAGCGTGGTGTCAGGTGACTGGCGCGCCGGATAAAGCCCGTGAGTCTCTAGTCGACCTGTCTGAGCAAGTCCTGACGACCGTGGCCGCGTGGCGCAAAGAGGTCTCCCCGGGGCTACGGCGCAAGCAGGAGCGTATCGGCCGGATGGAGGATACGACGACACTGATCAGGGTTTTTCAACCGGCTCTGGTGCCAGGGCTGCTGCAAGTGGCCGCATACACCGAACGGGTGTTCCGCATGGGAACGATCGCGGCGGCCGAGGATGTGCCGGGAGCAGTCAAGACTCGGATGGATCGTCAGCAGATCCTGTTCGACCGGTCCCGGCGCTTCGAGTTCGTGCTCGGCGAAGCAGCTATCCGCTGGCGACCAGGACCTCCGGAGCTGTTGATAGGTCAACTGGATCGGCTCGCGTCACTGCTCGACCTGCCGAACATCGAGATCGGAATCATTCCCTGGGCAGCCGAAGCAACAGAGGTGCAGCAGCACGGATTCGTGGTCTTCGGTGACCGCGACGTGGGCGAGGAGACGTTCGTTGTCGTCGAGACTATCGCCGGAGAGCTGACTGAGCGTGACGCGGACAAAGTTGAGCTGTACCTCGCTGAGTTCGACCGACTGCGACAAGGGGCGCTAGTCGGCGCGGACGCACGGAACCTACTGAGGTCCGTGATCTCGGAGCTTGCTCGGCTTCAGTCTTGACTACTCGAGATTAGTCTGCGACTATATTCAAGTCCTGAGGATCTGCGCTAGGGTCGCATTAGTGCCACCGCAAGGAAGACGACGAACGCCCAGCATGCCGGGCCGCCCGGGTCCGATCCGCTGTTTCCCACCTCGAATTTGTGGCCCCTAGCCGAACAGGCTGCTCTGCAGGACGCGGTCCCGTCGCGGGCAAACCAGTCCACTGACCAAGGCGCCTAGCCAAGCACGTGATGGTGAGAAAAGGAGATTACGCATATGTCCCCTGCAGGCGATGTTCCCGCCCGGGCAGACCAACCGCATACCGGCCCATCGATCGAAACACCACGGTACGAGCCGCCCACAACCGTTGAGGTCGGCAACGCCGTTGATCTTATTCGAGGTGGGGGTCACGACACTACCGCAGACAAGAACTGTTATTATCACTGATCGGAAACAGTCATGCGTTGGCTCGGAACTCTGGTTGATTCGGGTTCTGACACCACGCCACCGGCAGAGGTCGGCGCGGACTGGCCATGCGTCACGGTCGGACGGTTCCGACTGTGGCACAGCGAACCCGCGCCGGCTTCCGGGCTGCGCCGCATCGAGGTACCGGGTTGCGTGCTGCTGGTGTTGGGTTGCTGTTCAATCTCCGATGCCGAACTCGCCGCAGTTGCCGATCGTATAGCGCGCAACCAGCCGGAGACGTTACCGGAGGTAGACGGCAGCCGCGTTGTTGTCGCGGCCCGTCACGATGACGTGTTGTTGGTCGGTGACCTCGCCGGCCTACACGTGGTGTTTCACGCACAGACCAGGAACGGGAGGTGGGTGTTTAGCTCGGACTCCCGGATCCTGGCGACATCTGTGGGATCGGCGGTCAACCGTGCCTGGGTGGCGTTGCAACTGCTGATGCCGACAGCATCAGACGTGGGATGGACCGGCACTCCGTGGGTTGGCGTGCACGCGCTACGACCTGGCTGGGTGCTGCACTTGGACCACGGTCGGCCACCACAGAACCAACCGGGACCGCGATTGCCTACACCCCGACACCAGCTCGCCGACGCAGGCTCCGTTTTGCGGTCGTCACTGAAACGGGCGGTGTCCGCACGGACGGCAGCGGCACATCGACCGACGACCGATCTCAGTGGAGGACTCGACTCCTCCACCATCGCGACGTTGGCCGCCCGCGCGACCGGACCGATACCGGCGCTGACTCTCACCACGTCCGGGAGTGACGACACCGCCATGGCAGCGCTGGTCGCCGCTGCTCTACCACGGTTGGCACACACCGAGTTGGACCTGCCTGACTCGGTGCTGCCGTACTCCCACCTGGATCAGCTCCCGGCGCTGGATGAGCCCACCTACCTGGCGACGACGTTCAGTCGCACCCGCTGGTGGCTCGCCGAGGTGGCCGAGCGAGGCTCGGACCTCCACCTCAGCGGCGACGGAGGCGACACCGTCCTCATGGCACCTCCGTCCTACCTTGCTGATCTCGTGACACCCTCGCGACTGCCGAAGTTGTGGCAGCACGCCACGGGTTGGGCGCGGCTCCGGCACCAGGCTCCGTATGCCTTGGTGGAAGCGGCGATGAGACTGCGGGCTACGAGTTATCCAGTCGCGCTGCGCAGAGCTGCGCGGAGTTTGCGCCATCCCGATCAGTCGCGCTCCGAATGGTCGGGGCTCGTGTCGTGGTTCGGACCTCCCAGAGCGGCGCCGTGGGCTACGCGGGAAGCACGTGACCTGGTCGCCTCGGTGCTGGCCACTCATGCGGTCGAGTATGCCGCGCCACTGGTGCCTGGCGAGTTCGGCATCGGCGATTCAGCGGCATGGCTGGGGCTCAACTGGGTAGCCCGCACACAGCGCCAGTACGGCCACATCGCCGAGCACTGCGGCGTCAACCACCACACGCCGTTTTTGGATGACGGGGTCGTACGTGCTTGCTGATCCGTCCCGACCTGGCGGCGCACCGACCCCGGCGCGCTCAAACCCCTGCTGCGCCATGCCTTCGCCGGCGTCGTGCCGTTCGAGGTGTTGTATCGGAGTACGAAGGGTGACTTCACCCGACTGCACTACCGGGGGCTGCGGCGCAACGCCTCGGTGTTGGAAGAGCTGTTCACGGGTTCCCGACTCAGCGACATAGGGTTGATCAACGACAATGAGGTGCGTATGGAACTGCGCCGCGGCGTCGCGGGCCTTCCAATCCGGCTCGCCGCGTTCGACTTCGTAGTAGGCACCGAGCTGTGGCTGCGCGGGGTAATGGAAAGGCGGGGGTAGCGTGTCCGCACTACCTGACGCGACGGTGTTGGGGAACGGGCACTTGCTGGTGCTCGCGCCGACCGGCAAAATCTACCAGTTCAATCCGGCGGCAGTCTCGATGTGTGCGGTATTTCAGGAGCACCGGGGGGATATCTCGGCGGCGGCGAGGACGATCGGCGCTTCCTGCGGCGTAAACCCACAACGTGTCGAGCACGATCTGCAAGCCCTGATCACCGGCCTCGACAAGGCTGGGCTGACGCCGGGCGCACTCCTCGTCGGGACCGCTGACCAGGATGGGAAATCGTCACCAAAGATGGCCGAGGACGCGGTGAACGCACGGATGGCCGTGCTACCCCACACCTCTCCGGGCGTGGCGGCCACGGTCACGGGGCTCGCGGTCGGCATGGCCGTGCGCCTCGCGCTGCAGACCCTGCCGTTCCGGCACCTCGTGTCGATCCTGCAGCGGCTGGCCGTGACCACCCGCAGGCAGGCGGACAGAGCTGAGGTGGCCGCGGCACTCGACATCGTGGACGCCGGAGCCACCTGGTTACCCGTCCGTGTCGCCTGCCTCGAACGGTCCGTCGCGGCTCTGCTGCTGATCGCCGCACGTCGTCGTGGCACCACCTGGCGGGTGGGCGTCCGGACTCCACCCCTGGCTCTGCACGCGTGGCTGGCCGATGCCGATGGACCAATCGGTGAGCCGGCATGCACCTCGTCCTACCAACCCGTGATCACGATCACCCCAGCCGGCAGGAGCAGCCTGTGACCAGCATCGTCGACCGCGACACCTGGGTACTCACCGACGACGGCCAGCACGTGCCGCAGACCAGCAGTCCCGACATCATCGCCACCATGCTCGGGTTGCTGGACCTGCGCCCAGGGATGCGGGTCTTGGAGATCGGTACCGGTTCGAGCTACTCCACAGCCCTGCTTACCCACGTGGTCGGCTCATCCGGGCATGTGGTGTCCATCGACGTCGACGCTGCGCTTGCGGAGCGGGCCCGCCGTCTGCACCGGCAGGCCGGGCACAGCAACGTCACGGTCCATGTCGGCGACGGGTTCGCCGGCTGGCCCGAGGGAGCCCCGTACGACAGGATCATCGCCTGGGCCACCCCACCCTGGCTGGTCCGGACATGGGTTGAGCAGGCCGCGTCGGACGCGGTGATCCTCACCTCAGTCAAGATCGCCGAGGTGGCCCTTGCCAATTCTGTTCTGCGCTGCCACGTCACCGACGGTCAGCCCCAGCAACTCAGCCTGCATCCCGGCAGCATGATAGAGATGCATCCCGAAGTGATCACTGAACTTCGGCTACCGATCCGTTATGTCGATGCACAGTATCGCGAACCCAGCGGTCCCTACTGGATCAGCGGTGCCCGACTGCACCATGATCCGGAAGCTGCGGACCGCCTCCTACGCACCCTGGCCGCCGCTGCCTCAACGTTTTTCCCCGCTGTCCTCGATCGCGAAGCGTGGCATGGCTTCAAAGCATGGCTGCTGGCCACCCACCGTGACCGAGCCGCCTCAGCTGGCGGCCCCGACCTGTGGGGGATCGGCCTCGCCGACCCCTACAGCATCGCTGTGATCCAACCGGACTGCACAGTGCTTCACACAGGATCAGAACAGATGCTCCACTGCCTGCACGACGCGGCGCTGAGCTGGGACGACACCGGCCGACCCAGCTTCGACGCCCTGTTACCCACCGCCCAGCCGGTGACCGACGGCTGGGCGATCACCGCCTCGCTCCGCTGACAACACGGGCTGTGTTTCGTGAGTCGCGCCAGGCTGACCTAGGTCACGGCTGCGCGCGGCGTCCAGGCTGGGCGGCCGCCAGCTGGGTGAGGGTCTGGCGGCAGACCTTGTCGGTGGGGCCCAGCGGCAGCTCGGGCAGGGTGAGGAGCAGCTCGGGCAGCTTGCGGCGCTCCAGACCGCGTTCGCGCTCCAGGAAGGTGTTGAGCTGGGTCAGCGTGAGCGGCGGGGTGTCCGGCTGCTGGGTGATGCAGGCACACAGCAGCTCACCGAACTCGGGATCGGGGACGGCGATGCAGGCGACGTCGGCGATCGCCGGATGCGCGGCCGCCTGGCGCCCCACCTCGGCGGGGCTGATGTGGTAACCGCCCCGGATGACGATCTGCTTGAGACGGTCGACCGCGTGCAGGCAGCCGTCCGGGCCGATCACGCCGCGGTCCCCGGTACGGACCCAGCCGCCCGGTGTCCGGTAGCGGGCGTCGAGCTCGGGTGCGTTGACGTAGCACAGCGGGGTCATCGGACCGAGCGACCAGATCTCTCCGGCCTGGCCGGCCGGCACCGGCTGCCCGTGCGGGTCGACGATGCGGATGTCCGCGACGGTCGGGTCGGGTCGGCCGGCACACCCGGCCGCCGGCGCGCAGGCTGCACCGGCGGTGTGGCAGTTGACGCCGTCGGCCGACCCGTAGATGTTGACGACGGGAGCGCCGAAGCGGGTCATGCACGCCTCGATGGTGGCCGCCGGTAGCCCGGCGCTGCTGGACACCAGGGCGTGCAGGCCGGAGGTGTCCTCGCCGACGACTCGGGGCTGGTCGGTGATCCGGCGCAGCATGATGGGCACGCCGAAGACATGCGTGGGGTGGTGCTCGGTGATCATGCGCAGTGCGGCGGCGGGGTCGAAGGCGTCCTGGAGCAGCAGGGTGCCGCCGTGGCGGGCCAGGATGACCACGCCACACGAGCCGTACGACGAGGCCAGCGGCACGAGGATCAGGCCGCGCATCGGCTCCGGAGCACCGCGCAGTGCACCGATCGCGCCGAGGTAGTTGCCGCGCCCACCACCCACCGCGTTGTGGGAGTAGGCGACCATCTTCGGCTCGGCCTCCGACCCGGACGAGACCAGGATCCGGGCCGGCGCCTCGGGGTTGATCGGCGCGCACGACCACCGTCGCTCGGCGCCTTCCTCGGCCAGCCACCGGTCCAGCGGCTGACATCCGTCCGGGGCGGCGCCGAACACGAACACCGCGCGCAGGTCGGGCAGGTCGGGGCGCAGGCCGGCGAGGTTCGCGGCCAGCGGTACCCGCCCGGCGACGTCGGCGACGATCACAGCACTCGCCCGGGAGCGGCCGAGCAGGCTGAGCGAGTCCCGGCGCCCTCGACCGGCGGGGTAGGGCAGCGCCACGGCACCGACGGCCGCGACGGCCAGTTCCGCGGCGACGGCGCGCCAGCCGTTGGGTACCTGGATGCCGACGATGTCGCGGGCGCCCAGCCCCGCATCGGCCAGCGCAGCCGCGATGCGGCGCACCCGGGTATCGAGGGTGGCGTAGTCGATCGCGCCGGCCGCGTCGAGCACCGCGGTCTGCCGCGGATGTGCCCGCACGTGCTCGCTGAACAGCGTGTAGAGATCGCGATCGGGGCAGTGGCCCTGCTCGACCCAGCGACGCCGCAGCGCGGCAGGCACCAGGTCGCCCAGCACGATCCCGTTGGTCGAGGTCCAGGCCAGTTCGGTCATCAGGAGAGCTCCCAGGGAGGACGGGTGAAGGTACAGACGTCGGGCTGCAGGGCAGACGCGAACCGCGGATCCGTGGCCAATGCGGCCAGCGACGTGCACACCGCGACACCGGCCAGACCGGCATCGGACAGCCGGTCGACCCAGGTGCGGCTCGGCTCCTGACGCAACCGCGCGGCGATGGCCTTGACGCTGGACCGCACACCGCAGGCGGCGGCAACCCGATCAGGCTCGCTGCGGGTCCGGGTGGACAGCACGAGGTACCCGTCGGCGGTGGCCAGGGGCCGGTGCAGCGGTGTCCAGACCGGTCGGCCGGCAGCCAGCGGCTGAAAAACCGGCTGTTGCAGAACCATGGCGGCGGACAGCAGCGAGGAGTCCACCCGCTGTCCCGACCCGGTGCGGATCCGAGTGAGCAGCCCGGCCAGCACGCCCTGCGCGCAGATCAGGCCACCGAGCACGTCGGTGAGCGTCATCAACGACGGCGCCGGGGGCTCGCCGGCCGGCCGGACCAGGGCGGCCAAGCCACTGTATGCCTGGACCATGAAGTCCGTGCCCAACGGAGGCGCATCGCCGAAGGCGTCGGCCCACCCGGAGGCGGAGGCGTAGACCAGCCCGGGGCGCACGGCGGCGAGATGCTCGGCGTCCAACGCCAGCTGCGCCGCCTTGCCCGGTGCCCAGTTGTGCACGAACACATCGGCCCCGGCCACCAACTCCAGCACGGCGCGGCGCCCGGCCGCGGACTTGAGGTCGATCTCGACGGCGTCCTTGCCGCGGTTGAGGGCGAGGAAGCGCGCCGAGCAGTCACCGGCCATCGGGGGCATCCCGCGCAACAGGTCCCCGCCGGGCGGCTCCACGCGGATCACCCGGGCTCCGAGCAGCCGCAGGATGTGACCGGCGAGCGGACCCTGCAGGCGCCGGCAGGCCTCGATCACCATCAGGCCCTCCAGCGGCAGCTGCGCCGTGGCCGGCGCACCCGGCAGGGGTAGCGCCGGCGTGCCATCCGCTGTCGCGGTGATCTGCCAGGGTGGCAGCTCGGCTGCGAACTCGTCGGAGCGCTCGGCGACGTCGCGCAGTCGCAGGATGCTGATCCCCGCCGTGGCCGCCGCGGCGGCCAACTCGGCGAACCGGCACCGACCAGCGGCCTGGTGCAGCTCGGCGGGCAGCGGGCAGGTCGCGGTGGCGTAGCGGTACTGGAACGGCTGCCAGCCCCGCCGGGTGGCCGTCTCGTCGGCGTCGACCAGCGCCCAGAAGCGCCGCCACCCGCCGGCGTCGAACGTCTCGATCTCGAAGCGCACGCCGTCGCCCGAGGTGAACGGCGGCCCGCCGGGACGCATCGGCTCGGTCCAGTCGTCGTCGGTGGTCGCCGCCGCCAGGTACTGCGCCACGCTCAGCAGCGCGGCCTGGGCGACCGAGGTGGTGACCTGGCGCAGGTCCAGCCCGCGCAGCCGGCCGACCAGCGCCGCCAGCAGGCCTTGCGCGGCGAGCACCCCGGCCGTGACGCCGGCGTAGTCGACCCCGAGGGGCTCCGGGATGCCGGACTTGCGCCCGTGCACATGCATGATCCCGCAGGCGGCCTGGACGCCTACCTCGTCCTCCAACGGCAGGTCGACCGGGCCGGCCCAGCCGACCCCGCAGTCGACGCTCAGTGCCCGTTCGCCGCCGTCCGGCAGGCTCAGGCGCAGCCGGCCGGCACCGGTCCCGCTTGCGGAGATGAACCCGAGTGACCGTAGGTGGTGGAGCGCGACGGCGGCGGCCACCGATCCGCCCCACCGTACGGCAGCGGGCTGGTGAGCAGTGGCCATCGTCAGGTCACCGCATCGACGCCGGCGGCCGGTCGCAGGCGGGTGGCCACCGCCATCCGGTTCCAGATATTGATCGCCGAGATGGTCCACAGCAGGTGGGCCAGCTCGATCTGGTCGAACTGCGCAGCGGCCGGCTGGTAGACGTCATCCGGAACGTGCCCGCCGGTGAGCAGCGTGACCGCCTCGGTCAGGGCCAGAGCAGCCCGTTCGCGATCAGTGAAGAACGGCGTCTCCCGCCACGCCGCCAGCGCGTACAGGCGCTGCTCGCGCTCCCCCGCTGCCCGGGCCTCCCTGGTGTGCAGGTCGAGACAGAACGCGCAACCGTTCAGCTGCGAAGCACGAACTTTCACCAGCACACCGATGACCGGGTCGAGCTTGTCCTCAGCGGCTTGGCTGAAGGCCACCATCGCGCGGTGCACCTCGGGGACGACCATGGGCAGATTCAGCCGGGTGGCCGGCACAGCGTCATCAATCATGGGGAGGTTCTCCAACGTGTGGTAACGGCCGTGAAGGAAAATCAGAAAGGTCCCGCCCTGCTGCACCTCGCCAGCGGCGACCTCACCGACGACCATGGTGTGGTCGCCGAGGTCGAAGCTGCCCCACAGGACGCACTCCAGCCAGCTCGGCGCGTCGAGCACCAGTGCCCCCGTGTAGTGCCCCGGTGACGCACCCAGCGCATCAAGGGCGGCGGCACGGGTAGCCCGGTCTTCGGCGAAGAGACGAGCGACATCGGCGGCGCCGCCGTCGAGAATGGAGACCGCCCACGCCTTCGTCTCCAGCAGATCGGCCAGGAACCCGGAGTCCCGGCGCAGGCACAGCGACACCAGTGGCGGGTCAAGCGAGACCGAGGTCAGCGAGTTGACGGTCACCGCATCATGCCGCCGGCCCTGCACCCGGTCGGCGTACGTCGTCGCGAGACAGACACCGGTCGCGAAGTTCCGCATGACGCTGCGCAGATCGGGTGGCATGGCGACCGCGGCCTGATCAAGTCCAGCGGCCGGTGCCGTAGGTGGCGCCGACGCCCGCCAGCTGCTCCCGCAGTGCCAGGCGGCGGACCTTGCCCGTCCCGGTCCGGGGAACCGCATCCCAGGTGACGATCACCGGCTCGGCCAGTGGCGGCAGGTCGCGGACGGCCGCTTGCCAGGCGGCCTCATCGAGGTGACCGTCGCTGGTGACGACGATCGGCAGCGGCGGCCGGCCGGGTGTGCCCAGGACGACGCATTCGAGCACTTCCCCAAGCCGGTCATCGATCACGTCCTCGAGCTCGACGCAGCTCATGCCGGGGATCTCGTCAACCTCCCGGTCGAGGAACACGACGCTGCCGGTTCGCGTGCGGATGCCGATGTCCCCGGTGTTGAACCAGGGACCGTCGACCTTCTCGTCCCATCGCTGCTGCTCCCCGAGGTAACCGAGGCACCGTGCCTTCGTCCGGGCCATGATCACCCCCGGCTGCCCGGGCGGGAGGGTACGAAAGGTCTTCCGGTCCACCACCCGCAACCTGACCTTGCCCGGGGTCGGCAGCCCCTGATTCCGGGTGGTCGGATGCCGGTCACCCCGGGTGATGAGTGCTCTGCGGGTGAAGAGGCGGAACGTCAGCGGCCCGGTCTCGGATTGGCCCCAGCCGTGCATGAACATCGCCCGGGGCCGCCGGGAGGCGGCCAGGAACGTCCGCACTGCAGGTGGGTGGATCGCGTCGTAGGTGCTGATATACAGCCGGACGTCGCTGAAGGGGTTGTCCGGCTTGGCGGCCATCGGCTGCCAGCGGATGAAGGTGGTCGGCAGCCCTTCGAGGATCGTCGGTGGGTGTGCCCGCAGGATCGGCTCGGCGTGAGCCGGATCGTCGGCGGCCACGATCACGACGTGGCGGGGAGCCATGGTGAGTACCGCCGCGGTCCAGCAGAAGGTCCGGCCGTGCGAGAAGGCGCTGGCATTGGCCACCGTGTCGTCGGGCCGGCCGCCGATGACCGGCCAGCGGCGGGCTTCGAACTGCGCAAGCTGGCGAATGATGGTGGTGGTCGAGTGCAGCGCCAGCTTGGGGATGCCGGTCGTCCCGGACGTGGCGCAGACGACCAGCGGCTCGTCGTCGCTACGGCGGTGTGGCGGTGGTGGCCGGTGACCGCGCACACTGTCTAAGGACATCGCCCCAGGCGCTGGACCGTCGATGCTGAGCGTCGTGGTGGCCGAGACAGTCAGATCCACTCCCGCGCTGCCCGCTGTTTCGAGGGTGGCTGCCGTCGTGACGAGGACGGTTGCGTCCAGCCGCTGCAGCAGAACCTGGATCACTTCCGGTGCGAGGTTGTTGCGGATCTTGGCGGGAACGGCTCCAATGCGCACCGCCGCGTAGGCGAGCACGTCGGTGTCCCAGTTGTTGCCCTTGACGATAGCGACGCGATCACCGGGCCGGGCTCCCGCGGCCGTCAACCATCCGGCGGCATCATTGACGAGCTCGGCTACCTGCTCGACGCCGTAAGTGACCCCGCCATCCGGAGCTATGTCGAATGGCCGGTCGAGATGGACGAGCGTGGCTCCGCGCTCGGCGGCGTCCTCGAACAGGGTGCTCGGGTTGATCGTCCGCACGCTGGCTCCTTCTTCACGAGAGTCGAGACGGTCGGGCAGTGATATGGTCCATGGCGGCGTAATCGGCGCGGGGCAGATCAGCCGTCACGACGCGGCAATTTCAAACAGAAGACTACCCTCGCCTCTTTCGGTTGAACATCACCCTTGCCGTACCGATTTCGATTCTGTTGTCGTGGGCCGGCCCAGTACCTTGCGTACTACCCCTGTCGCACGCAGATCAGATCGATCTCTTTCGCGTGCAGCTCCGGTGTTTGAATGCGGTTCGCTTGCGGGCTATCAGGAGAATCTGCCAGTGAATATCGGCGTCCGCGAGGACTATCCACGAGGTGGGCACATGACATCGAAGGTGCCAAGCAGGCAGCGAGGTGACCATGCGGTGGTGCTGGGTGCGAGCATGGCCGGATTACTGGCGGCTCGGGTGCTCACCGAGACCTACCAGAAGGTCACGGTGATCGACCGGGATGTCCTGCCCGTGCGGGCCGGGGCCAGGATCGGGGACGTGCTGGTCAGCTGCCGCATGTTGCCATCCGGGTACCGGCTGCGGCAGGCCGACATCGGTCCAGCCACGATGAATGCGGCTGATCGACTAGTTCTCGTCGGCGGACGATCCCGGCAGCGAGCCGCGCACATGGGTGCGCGTACCACTGCCCCTGGCAATCCCGTTGGCCTTGCCGGACCAGTCCCGGTTCTGACTCACCAAGCCGTCCCGGAAATATCCCCAGGGACCGGTCAGCGCCCGACGGATCTCGTCCACGCCACTTCGGAACATATCAGAGCCGAAGGTCCGTAATCCGCTCAACGCTCCATTGAAATAATACTGCCGGATAAAGCTGGGCGAACGGTATCTTTGCCATAACACAAGCCGAAGAACGCCCGCAGCCGTGCCGGCCCCCGCCGGGCACCGGTCCTCGGGATCGAGCAGCTGCCACGGTTCGGGACACAGTCCGCTCTCCGCGAGCAACCGGTAGATTTTCCCGGACGCCTCAGCGGGTGAGATCAACTCATCGCGCACCGCCTGCACCTGCGACACCGCGCCGGTGAACAGCTTCCAGAACACCGGATAGTCGATTCCCTGAAGCCCACGGTAAGGGGACCGCTCGAGCCGCCCGAAGACAGCCGGATCCCCGTTCCGCTCAAACTCCACGAGCCCCTCGAGCATAGGGTTGGCACTATACACCGCCGCGACCATCCACACCCGGTGCCACGCGTTCCAGAGCTCGAAATCACGAAACGCGATGTAGGAGCACGCCACGAGCTGGTCATAATACCCGAAGACACGTTTCACCCAGGTGCCGACATACTCGAAGTTCGAGGTCGCGAAATCTTTCCGCCGGGTCGCCGTGATGAGCCGGTGAGCCAACGCGTTCACGGCCATAACAGTATTTGTCAAGCCACTGGAGAAGAGCGGATCCACGAAATCAGACGCGTGCGGAAGCAAGCAGAAACGGTCACCGACCACCTTCGTCGACGAGAACTGGAGGCGGCTCGTGCGCACCCAGCTCCGTACCGGGGTGGCGTCCCGAAGGTGCCGGAAGATACCCGGAAAACGCCTGACGATGCTCCAGAACTCTTCTTCCGGGGCAAGTTCCTGCTCGGGGAACTCCGCCGGATCGAGAACCAGCCCGACGCTGCAGAGCGGGTTGGTCGACAGCGGATGGTTGCCGAACGGAATGATCCACATCCAGCCGCCCTGGAAGATGTGGTGCAACGTCCCCTGAGCGAGGGGCGTGGCCATCCCGTGCGCTCGGCATTCCGGACCCATCTGCTCATAGGGCGGGACCCCCACCATGTGGGTGAAGATCGCGCGCGAACGCGTCTGGTAGGGGCACGGCTCCTCACGCAAGCCCAATATCTGGGGAATCAGGGCGCCCGGCCCACCGGCGTCGACCACATATTGTGCGTGGAACGATGCGCTCTGCTGTCCTTTGATCGCCGCCGTGAGCCGGACACCGTCGTCATCGAACTCCACGCCGGTGATCCGCGTCTCGGTGTGGCAGACCGCCCCGTAGGACACAGCGAGCGAGAACAGGTAGGCGTCCACATCCTGGCGGAAGTAGTGCATGTCGGGACCGATGGGGGGCGCAAAGGTGGGGAACTGGGTACACTCCTGCGGATGATTGAATTGTCCCGCACGGTGGTACACGAAACTGAAGCTCCGCTTCACCCCACTGGTGGCGCCGACGTACTGCCGCATGCTGCGGTAGTTGCTCAGGTTCCGCAGCTCGGGCACACCGTACCGGGCTGCCAGCACGCGCATGCCGAGACTCGAATCAGGAACGGTCGCCTCACCGATGGCGAAACGGGGATGCGATCCGCCCTCGAGGCATACCACCCGAACACCGTTGCGGGCAAGGATCGTGGCAAGGATCGTGCCCCCGATTCCTCCTCCGATCACCGCGACGTCGAAGTTTTCACACTCGATCATGAGGGGCTCCCGCCACGCATCGGATGTCGTGATCGGAATGGGCCAGGACCCGCCAGAGGGCCAGATCGGCCGAGCGGACGGCCCCTTCACTGCTGGGGCGCGACAGCAACCAGTCACCCGCGTAGTCGACTCTGCGCAGGGGACGGCGCAGAAACTCAGCCCGCAGCCGCAGGGCGGCGGGGGTGGCCTCGGGCAGACCGTGGCGGAAGCGGTGCACGAACTGCGCGCAGGTGGCCCGGCGCAGCCCCGGCAGGTAGCGCTCGCCCTGCTCGACGAGCCGGTCCACCACCTCGGCGTCGGTGGTGTCGATCAGCTCACGGGTGGCCCTGGCAGCGGTGATCAAGGACACCAGGCCGCGGCCGGTGGGTGCGCGGCCCGGCGCCTTGTTGTGGTCGACGGTGAGCACCGCCAGCAGCGGGTTCTCCACCGCCGGGATGAGCACCCCGAAGGCGGACCCGCCCCCCCGGGGGGTCAGCGGCCGGTCCAGCGCGCAGCTCACCCGCAGCATAGGCGTGTAGGTGCAGGCGTCGAGGAAGCTGCGCTCGTCCGGCGGAACGTTCACATGAAGCTCGAGCGCGGCGGGAGCGGGCACACACAGCACCACCGAGCGCGCGGTCACCACGGAACCGTCGGCGACGAGCCGAGCCGAGCCCGGCGCGGAGCTGACCTGCTGAACCCGACATCCGGTGGTCACGGTCACGCGTTGGGCCAGCCGGCGGGCCAGGGTGTCCATCCCCTCGCGATACGTCCGCCAGTTCGCCGTGCTCCGCGACGCCAGCAACAGGCTGACCAGCGCGGCCGCCGCCGAACGATCCAGCTGCCAGCCGAAGAACCCGCCGACCAGCGGCTGCAGCAGGTAGTCGGTCAGCTCACGACCGTAGCGACCGGCGAGCTGCGCGATGGTGGTCTCCCCCGGGGGGGTGCGCTCGGGGCGGTCGGGGTCGAACGCATCGGACCGCAGGGCGAGGTAGGCGTTGAAACGCAGCAGGTCCAGCCGACCGCGAGCCGACAGTCCCGCCCCGGTGAGCAGCCCGAGCGGGCGGCCCACGTGCGGATGCGCGCGATCCCCTCGCCACATCGAGACCGGACGCACGACCCGGGGCACGTCCACCGCGGACATGCCCAGCTCGCGGATGAGCCGCCAGGTGGCCGGGTACCCGTGGGTCGCGATCATCTCCGCGCCGGTGTCGATAAGGTAACCGTCGTGGCGCAGCGTGCGCATCCGCCCGCCGACCGCGTCGGCGGCCTCGAAGACCTGGACCGACCGGCCAGCCCGCTGCAGTGCGTAGGCGACGGACAGCCCGGCGATCCCGCCACCCACCACGGCGACGTCGAGATCGGGTGTCATAGCGCACCCGACCCGACCACGAGGTTCACCGCGACCAGCAACGCAACGGTCACCCGGTGCACCCGGATCCCCAGCCAACGGGCCCGCAGGATGTCCCCTCTGCGGAACCCGGTGTCGTACTGCACGGCACGCAGCACGATGGTCGGGAGCATGGCCGGCAGGAACCACCACGGCGCCACGCCGAGCGCCGCCGAGCCGGCGATGATCAGGGTCTCGGCCAGTGACACCGCGCCGACGAAGACCGCATTGCCGCGCGGCGACAGGACCGTCGCGGCGGTGCGCCGCCCGACTGTGGCGTCACCGGCCCGGTCGTTGGTGTTCGAGTACACCCCGAACAGCAGCGGCCCCAGGCCGAACACCAGCGCCTGGACCACGACGAACCCGTCGGCCAGGCCGGTGAGCAGGCCGTACGGCGCGAGCAGCCAGCCGAACGCGACACCGGCGAGCACCACCTCCGCCCAGCCGTGGTAACTGAGTCTGGCACCCCACGAGTACTGGATGAACGCCACGGCGCACAGCGCGGCCAGCGCGATCGCCCAGCTGGGGTGGTGTGGCGCGATGATCACCGCCATGGTGGTCGCCGCAGCGCTGGTGACCACCATGGCCCAACCGAAGCGGATCGCCTCGGCAGGGCTGAGCGCACCGGTCAGCAGGGGCTTTCGGCGCAGCTTGCGGGCGGGCGCGTCCGGGCCGTAGTTGGCCGCATCGCTGCCGTCGCGATACCCGGTGACATCATCGAAGGCGACCGTGGCGGCACACACACAGACCTCAGCGACGAAGAAGACCGCGAGGGTGAGGAGAACTCGAGTGTCGAGGAGATCAGCGGTCGGCAGCAGCGACCACACCACCAGCAGGCCCAGGTAGTAGTCGAAGATGTCGAGTTTGGCCAGCCGGGCGTACGCGCGCACTCGGGCGCCGGGCACCGCGACCGGGCGCTTGAGCTCGCTCGTCATCGGCTTTCTGCTTTCTGCGCGCAGGGGAAGTCGCAGACCGCGTCGGCGATGTGCTCGACCTGCGCGTCGGTCAGGTGCGGGTAGACGGGGATGGCCAGCGTGCGGGCGCTGGCCTGCTCGGCATGCGGCCACCTGCGGCCGTCCGCGGCGAAGGCGGCGAACGCGGGCTGGTGCGGCAGCGGCGACGGGTAGTACACGTGGCCGGTGACCCCCCGTGCCGCCAGGTGCGCGGTCAGCTCGTCGCGCTGCTCGACGAGCAGCGAGTAGACGTAGTAGCAGCGGCCGTTGCGCCCGGCAGGTGGGGCGAGCACGCCGTGGTCACGTAACGGCGCGAACCGCTCGGTGTAGTACTCGGCGATCTTCGCCCGCCGCTCCAGTCGGGCGGCCAGGCCCGACAGCCGGTGCAGCTGAAAGGCCGCTGCGATCTCGTCGAAACGGCTGTTGTAGCCGATCCGGTGGTGCAGGAACCGCTGCTTGCCGTCCTGGCCGTGGTTGCGCAGCATCCGGACGACCCGGCCGAGCTCCGGGTCGTCGGTCACCACCGCCCCGCCCTCACCGGCCATGCCGAAGGTCTTGACCTGGACGAAGGAGAAGACGCCCGCCTCGCCCCACAACCCGGCGGGGCGGCCGTCGAGCACCGCCCCCTGGGCCACCGCCGAGTCCTCCACTAGGCGCACCTGGTGGCGCGCGGCGATCTCGCGCATCCGGGGCATGTCGGCCATCACCGAGAACATGTGCGCCGGCATCAGTGCCCGGGTCCGCCCGGTGATCAGGCGTTCCATCTCGTCGGGGTCGGCGACCATCGTCGTCGGGTCGATGTCGGCGAACACCGGCGTCGCCCCGAGGTTGCACACCGTGGCAGCCAGCGGCGCGCAGCCGAAGGCCGGCACCACGACCTCATCCCCGGGGCCCACCCCCATGGCGTGCAGGACCATGGTGAGCGCGGTCGTGCCGCTGCCGCAGGCGACGACGTCGACCGCGTCCAGCGAGGCCCGCAGCGCCTGCTCGAACCGGGCCGTGCACTCACCGAGGATGAACCGCTGCGCCGGCCCGGTGCCGATGTCACGCACGATGTCGAGCAGCACGTCGCGGTCGGCCTCGAACAGGTCGGGCGGGAAGAACGGGATCATCGCCGTGGCCCCCCGGTGAAGAAGCCGCGGACCACGTCGCACACCCGGTCTACGTCGGGCAGGGACAGGTCCGGATACAGCGGAAGGGCGATCGCCCGGTCGCTGGCGGCCTCGGCGTGCGGGAAGTCACCCCGGGAGTAGCCGAGCTCGGCGAAGCACGGCTGCAGGTGCAGCGGGGTCGGGTAGTACGTCTCGGTTCCCACCCCCTGGTCGGTCAGGTGGACCGCCAGCTCGTCGCGGCGCTCGACCTCGATCAGGTAGACGTAGAACACCGGGTTGGTCACGGCCGCCCGGGGCACGATCGTCGGCAGCCGCAGCACGCCGGGGATCCCCTGCAACCGCTCGGTGTACGCCGCGGCCAGCTGTGCCCGGCGGGCGATGTCGTCGCCGACGCAGCCGAGCTTGGCCAGCAGCACCGCCGCCTGGATGTCGTCCATCTTGCTGTTGACCCCGGACACGGTGGTGGCGTTGGAGATCAGGGCGAAGTCGTCCAGCGTCTGACCGAACCGGCCGTGGTGGCGCAGCGCCGCCGCGGTCTGCGCCAGCTGCGGGTCGTCGGTGAGGATCGCCCCCGCGTCACCGATCGCGCCGAGGGTCTTGCTGGGAAAGAACGACAGCACCCCACCGGCGCCGAGCAGCCCGGCATGGGTCCCGTCCCAGCGCATGCCGAGCGCCTCGGCGCTGTCCTCCACCACGGTCAACCCGTGCCGCGCCGCCACATCGAGCACCCCGTGCATGTCGGCCAGCTGGCAGAACAGGTGGACCGGCATGACCATCCGGGTGCCCGGGGTTATGGCCTGGGCCACCGACTGCGGATCGATCGCATAGCTGAGCGGGTCGATATCGGCGAAGACCGGCCGTCCCCAGGCCAGCACGACCGCCGACGCCGACGCGACGAAGCTGAAGGCCGGCACGATCACCTGGTCTCCTGGCCGCAGGCCGCAGGCCCGCAGCAGCAGGACCAGCGCGTCGGTACCGGAGTTGACCCCCACCACGTGCCGGGCACCGGTCCACTCGGCGAGCGCGACCTCGAGCTCGGCCACCTTGCGCCCGTGCGAGTACTTGCCGCGATCCATGACGTCGCTCAGATGGGCCCGGATGGCCGGCCACAACGTGTCGAACGTCGCCGCTTGGGTGAAGAACGGCACCGAATTCGGTATGACGCGGTCGCCGACACCCGGCAAGCATGAAAGGTCTTTCATGCGCAGAATCTCTTTCATGCCACCTCCCCTGACAAATGACGATCGTGTCGAGGGTCGCGGAATTTGTCAAGTCTTTCCTCGGCTCGGGCCGACATGACTCACCGGGCGGGTCGGACCCTGTACCAAAGGTACTAGGTCGGCCCAGAAAGACCTGGCCAAAAAACGGTACGGCAAGGGTGATCTCCACAAGAGAGGATAGCGGTAACATCCAAGCGACAGCGGATGAATGCAGTCGCGAGAGGATGACTGATCCACGCGGGATCGACGGTGCAGCAGGTGTGCCGCAAAGCTGGCTGGACGCAATACCGAAAGGGTTGTCGTGTTCCGAACGCTCATCGTCGGCCTGGGCCGCTCAGGAAAGGGCTTGCATCTTCCGGTGCTGTTCCGAGCGCGGGCGATGCAGGCCGCCAAGCATCTCTTCGACGACCGGCCGATCGTCGCATTCAACCCGTGGGGTATTCAGGCTGATCTGGTGGGTGCGGTGCTGGTCCGATCCTTGGCGCAGGCCGGCGACCTGACCGACCCGGATCGCACGATCGTGCACCTGTGCAGCCCGCCGGACACCCGCGTCGAGTTGCTGGAACAGCTTGCCCGGCTCGGTTTCCAGAAGATCATCGTGGAGAAGCCGCTCGCGGTCGAGGAGCAGGACCTCGCCGAGATCGTCCGGCTGCACCGGCGTTGGAGCCTGGACCTGGTGGTGGTCGCACCGTGGCTGGCCAGCACGCTCACCCACCGCATCCGGCAGATCTTGTGCACCGGCGAGCTGGGTGCGCTGCGGTCGGTGTTCATCGTCCAACGCAAACCCCGCTTCACCCGCTCCCTGGCCGGGTGCGGCCATCCCACCGCGTTCGACATCGAGATGCCGCACTCGGTCGGCGTTGCGCTGGCGATCGCCGGCAACGCCAACGTCTGCCAGGCCCGGTTGACCGACATGAGGTTCGAGGACGTGGTGGTGGCCCGGCTGGGCACCGCGTGGCTGGCGCTCGACCACGAGAACGGGGTGAGCACGGAGATCTTCTCCGACCTGACGTCACCGACGCGCGAGCGCCGGATCACCCTCAAACTGGAACAGGGCACGATGATCGGCCACTACCCCAACAGTGAAGCCGACCACACCGCGCAGCTCAGCACCACCGTCGGGGCATGCGAGACGCGTTCGATATTCCACGACGACGCGCTGACCACCTTCATCCTGGGGGCCTACCAGCATTACGCCACGGCTGAGCGCGACAGCGACGACCTCGCCCTCAACACCGAGGTGGTCCGGCTGCTCAGCGACGCCAAACGGCTCTGCACGGCCAACAGCCAGGTCGGGGTCGGCCGGCAGCCCAGCCAGTACAAGGACAACGGCTGGGGGGAACGTGCCTACTGACCAGGTCGCGCCGGCAACACTGCGCCAACCAGCAGCGATCACCCCGACCATCGCTTACGCCGGGATCGGGGACGAGGCCGGCGCCGGCCTGCGGACCCAGCTCGACGCGCTGGCCCGCCTGGGCTGGGGTGGGATCGAGCTGCGCACGGTCGACGGAACCTGGATCGCCGACCTGGACGATCAGGCGTTCACCCGGCTCGCCGACGCTCTGGCGGCCCGGGGGCTGACCGTCGCCGGGGTCGCCTCCCGGATCGGCAACTGGTCGCGACCGATCACCGGCGACTTCGATCAGGACCTCGACGAGCTCGACGTCCTCACCCACCGCTGCGCCACCCTGGGCACCCGCTACATCCGGATCATGTCCTACCTCAACGCCGGCCTGGACGAGCGCGACTGGCGGCAGCGGGCGATAGACCGGATCCGCGAGCTGGCCTATCGGGCTGAGCAAGCCGGCCTCGTGCTGCTGCACGAGAACTGCACCGGCTGGGCCGCGGCGAACGCCGACCGCATGCTCGACCTGCTGGACACGGTGGCCAGTCCGGCGTTACGCCTGCTGTTCGACACGGGCAACGGCATCGCCTACGGCTACCAGGCCTACGACCTGCTGGCCGACATCCTGCCGCATGTGGCGCACGTGCACGTCAAGGACGCCGGAGGCAGCGCGGCCCACCCCGTCTACACCGTGCCGGGCGCGGGGCAGGCCCGGGTGGCCGACTGCCTGCGGCTGCTGCTGCGCAACGGGTACACCGGAATGTGGTCCCTAGAGCCACACCTGACCCTACGCCCACACGCCGGGGATGCGGCTGGGCAAGGTCGTCACGAAGGTTTCATCGCCGCCGGCCGAGCCCTAGAACAACTAGTACGCAACCAACTACTCCCAACCTGCCCACCCTGGACCGCGATCCCCGGCGGCCTTTCCGCATTCAGCGGGCTCAGCGGGGTGAACGAGGTGTGAATAACCCCGCTGAGCCTGCTGAATGCGCGGCGCTGCTGGAGAGTGATCGGGAGCTGTTGTTGGGGTTGCTGGGGATGGCTACTGCGGGGCCGCTGGAGAACGGGGGGGCGGCGCAGTTGTGGGAAGCGCAGCACGCCTACGCCGACGCTGCGGCCGGGCTGGGATTCGTCCCCGTCCACCACGCCGCAGCACAGGCCGAAGAGGTCCAGCGCCCCGACGTGCCGCTGGCCGTCAGCCACGCGGTCGCCACAGTGCCCGGCTTCCTGGCCGACCAACCCAGCCTCGTGCTGCGGCTGGGACCATCCCTGCCGCGCGCGGCGACGGTCATGTTCAACGTCCATCTGGACACCGTCGCGGGCCTGGAGCCGGTCGGTTTCGACGGGGTGCGCTTCCACGGGCGCGGCGCCATCGACGCGAAAGGCCCTGCGGTGGCGCTGCTCGCCGGCATCCGCGCCGCGCTGGCCGCCGAGCCGGCGATCGGGACCGGAGTGGGCGTGCTGATCCAGGCGGTGTCCGGCGAGGAGGGCGGCGCGATGGGCACGATCGGCACCCGGCCGCTGGTCGAGCGCGGGTTCGTCGGCCGGCTGAACCTGTTCTGCGAGCCCACCGGCCGGCGTTACCTGCCCAGAGCCACCGCCGCGGCCACGGCGTGCGTGCGGGTCGAGGGCTGCGACGCCATCGACGACCGGCCGGCGCACGGCCACAACGCCACCGTGCTGCTCGGCTTCCTCGCCCAGCACCTGGGCCTGGCCCTGGCCCCGCACACCGCTGACGGGCAGGTCTGCATCGCGGGCCTGCACACCGGTCACCTGCACAACCGGGTGTACGGCACAGGTGAGCTGCTGGTGAACCTGTCCTACACCACACCGGAAGCCGGGCGACGCCTGGAGTCCGCCTTCACCGCGGCGTTGCGCACGGGCCTGGCGGAGTTCACCCGGCGGTTCGCGTCGACGCGTGATCTCGCGCACACCGCGGCGCAGGCCGCGTCGGTGACCCGGCTGGAATGGCGGAAACAGGGCCTGCCCACTCTGGCGAACACCGACCCGTGGTGCGAGGCGCTGTTGGACGGTGCTGGGATCGCCCGCTGGCCGGCCGACGAGCCCGCCTTCACCTGCGACGCCATCTGGATGGACGGCGTGCCCGGCACGTTCACCGCTGTGTTCGGCCCGGGCGACCTCGCCGCCAACCACGCGCACGCCCAAGGCGAGTTCGCCGACCTCGCCGAGCTGGAGCGCTTCGCCGCCGACGTCGCCCGGATCCTCGTCCACTTCTCCCGCAACCGGGCAGGCCCGTCATGACAGCAGTGATCACCTCCGTCCGGGTGCCCTACCAGCAGCTGTGCGCCTTCGTCACGCAGGTGTTCATGAGGCACGAGGTGCCCAGCGGCCGGGCCGCGGCGGCAGCCGAGGCACTGTGCTACGGCGATCTCACCGGCCTGCACTCGCACGGCGTGGTCAACCTCACCCGGCTGTACCTGCCGCTGTTCGCCGAGGCGCGGGTGCAACCGCGCGCGGAGTTCCAGGTGGTCGCCGACCGGGGTGCCGCCGTGCTGGTCGACGCGCACCGGACGCTGGGCCTGTGGGCCGCGAGCGAGGCCATGGATCTGGCGACCGACCGCGCCGCTGAATACGGCATCGGGATGGTCTCGGTCCGGGCCGCCACCCACTTCGGCTGCGCGGGCCACCACGCCCTGCGGGCCGTCCGGCGCGACATGGTGGGGATCGTGGCCGCCAACTGCGGACGCCAACGCATCGCCCGTCCGCCGGGCGGGCGGGTCGCCATGCTCGGCACCAACCCGCTGAGCATCGCCGCACCGGCCGGGGACCATCACCCCTTCGTCCTGGACATGAGCACCACGGCGGTGCCCACCGGCCGGGTTCGGGCGGCCGCCCGGGCCGGGTTGGAGGTGCCGGAGGGGTGGCTGGCCGACGAGGCGGGCAACCCGGTCACCGATCCGGCCGCGTTCGACCGCGGTGACGCGCATCTGCTGTGGCTGGGTGGCGGCGGCACCGGCGTGCACAAGGGATTCGGCCTGGGCCTGATGGTCGAGGTGCTCGCCGCGCTGGTGCCCGGCGCCGGACTCGGCCCGGACCCCGAGGCGCTGGCCGGCAACGGCGGACCCTCCGGGCGCGACGACGACATCGGCTTTCTGGTCACCGCGATCGCGCCGGGTGCGCTGCGCCCGGGCGGCGACGTCCACCGTGATGCGCAGACGCTGTTCGGTGCCCTGCTGGCCTGCCCGCCGGCCGGCGACGGCGCGCCCGTGCGCTATCCCGGCTGGCACGAGGCGGACCGGGCGATAGCCAACCACCGCGACGGGGTACCGCTGGCCGAGCCGCTCTACGCCGAGCTGCGCGAGCTGGCCGCCACGCTGGGTGTGCGCATCCCCGACCCGATCGGCGCCGGCTGATGCGGCAACTGCGAATCGGCGTCATCGGGCTGGGCGTCATCTCCCGCTGCTATCTGGCCGCGCTGCAGCGCCTCCCGTCGGTGCGGCTGGCGGCCGTCTGCGACATCGACGACGCGGCGCTGCGACCGTTTCACGACCAAGTGCCCTGCCACCTCGACCACCACGAGCTGCTCGCCCGCACCGACCTCGACGCTGTGGTGATCACCGTCCCCAATGACGCGCACACCACCGTGGCCCGCGACGCGCTGGAGGCGGGCGTGGCAGTCTGCGTGGAGAAGCCGCTCGCGACACGCCTGGCCGACGGCGAGGCGCTGGTAGAACGCGCGCGCACGGCCGGAGTGTGCCTGTTCACCGCCTTCCACCGCCGTTACAACAGCGCCGTCCAGACACTGGCGCGGCTGCCGGCGCCGGTCGAGTCGTTGACCGTGCGCTACCAGGAACGCATTGAGGAGCACATCGGCTCCGACCGCTGGTACCTCGACCCAGCGCGCTGCGGCGGTGGCTGTGTGGCCGACAACGGCCCGAACGCCTACGACCTGGCCCGGCTGTTTCTCGGTGACCTGGCCGTGACCGGCGCCGACATCGACCGCGACGCTCACGGGATCGACCGGCAGGCCCGGGTGGTGCTGCGCGCGGCCTCCGGCGCCACGGCGCGGGTGGAGCTGGACTGGTCGTATCACGGTGAGCGAAAAGACGTGCAACTCGTCCTCGCCGACGGCAGCAGGCACCGCGCCGACATGCTCCGCGGCTACCCCGGGTTCAAGGCGTCACTGTGGCACGAGTACGTCGGCATCCTGCGGGACTTCGAGCAGGCGTTGGCCCCGGGCGCGCACCGGCCCGATGGCGGCCTCGCCGCGCTGGCCCTGGTCGACGCGACCTACCGCACCGAACACCGGGCTCGTGAGTGGGAAACAGTGTCATAACACTGTTTCCCACTCACGAGCCCCTTACCGGCGAGCTGAGAAGGGGGACCTGATGATCGAGGACGGGGCGAAGCGGCCGGTGACCGGCACGCTGGTGAAGGTGCTCGTGCACCGCAGGGACGACCGAGGTATGGAACTCGAGCCCTATGCCAGCCGTTGCGTGCGCCAAGGCGAGGTGCACGAGCTGGTGACCACCGACCACACCCAGACCGAGCCCGGCACCCGCATCGACCGGGTCGGCTTCCTGGGCTTCGCGGAGATCGCGCACGCCGGCGTCATCGACCGGGGCGACGAGCTATGGGTCAACGGTCACCGCATCGGTACCGTCCTGGGTTTCGACGCCTGCCACTTTCCCAACCACTACAACGTGCTGATCACCGCCGACACCCCGCGCAGCGGCCGCGACCTAGCCCTGGAACCCGAGATCGCCATCAAATTCGCGCCCGCAGCGAGACATTGCCCGTGAACTCGACGCCAGTCACCTTTCAGTCCTGCCGAACGTCGCTCCCGTCCAGTTCACGGGGCGCGGCACCGGTAGACACCCATCCTGAGCCGGCTGACACGCTGGCTCCGTCAACGTAAAGGAGTTCCCTGATGCCTATTCCGGCGGAGACTCGTCGCTTCCAATCCATTCGCAGGCTATCTGCGGTAGTCATCAGCTCGTTGGTGGCCCCAGCCGCGATGCTGGTATCAGCGCTTCCCGCCCTAGCCGATTCCGGCACCCAGGGCACCACAGAAGGTAGCGCCGGCGCCGTGCGCGGCATCGTCATCCAGGTGCCGGGCACGGCGACGGTCATTGTATGCGGGAACACCGTAACCATCGTCGGAACCCTTGACCCGGCGTTCGGGAACCCCTGTACCAACGCATAGAGCCGTCGGCCCGGAAAGTCGGCGGCCCTATGCCACCCAAGTACCGACATCCACCGCTTGCACTCGACTTGCGCTCCCCGCGCAGGTTGCCGATTGACGGCCTGCCAGCTGCATGATGAAGACCGGAATTAATCGATGGGGAAGTCGTCATGGACGAGAAGGCCCAGACCGGAAGTTGAGCCCGGTGAGCAGACCCCGATGTCACTGTCGGTGACGTCCGGGGAAGGACTATCGCTGTGTACGGATGTGCCACCGGTGGCAACTTCTCGCCCAAAGTTGCCACCGGTGGCACATCCACAACAGATCACCCCACCTCCCCGGGGGCCGCCAGCAGCGGAGCAGACCACCACCAGGGCCAGTCCGTACCGCATGACAGGTCACACCACGTGGCCGCTGACGTCACGTCAGCACCCACACCTGGCTGCTCGCGGGACGAAAAAGGTCACCATCGTGCAAGGCAAACGCTGCACTCATACTCGCAGCGACAGCCCTGCGTGCGCCGAGTTCGACAAAGCCAGACTCTCGACGACGACGCGGCCAAGTCACCACGTTGCCTCTCGCGCACGGCCAGTCCCGTCATCCCCACCCGCAACAGACGTCCGGTGACCGGCCAGCTCGACCACAGACGATCATCGAGCGCTGGCAGGAATGGTGTTGGGATTCAAGAGGCCGACGAACTGAAAATCTCTCTTCGAGCGCCACCTACTCGTCGCGGGAAATCAGTACCGCGTCCCCGTGGTGAGACGGGATCTCCACGGGCGCTCGGTCATTGTTCACCTGGGTGAGCAGGGGAAAGAGGTCTTGCGAGCCTCGAATGCGGTGATCACCAAGATGACCTCCCCCGGAGCGCACTAGCGTATCGACTCGCTCACCCGCGCCGGGCTGATCGAGGCCGAAGCCGCCGTCGCGGTTCCGCGGAACGGCGGGCTACCGCACCGCGTCGGTGGCGATCGTGGTGAGGACGACGCCGGCCAGACCCCGGACCACGGGCTGGGCCTGCGCGTTCACCACGACCGTGCCGTCCCGATCGGACGCATAGAACTCACCGGTGAACCGGACACGCCGGTACCGTCCCCGCTCCCGCGACAGCTCGGTCACGTTGCCGCTGCCGTACCCGTCGATCAGGTCCTTCAGATCGGCGGCACTGCGCGCGTCGGGCATCTCCACCCACGCGACGGCCACCAGCACCACGTCACCCCGTTTGTCACGCACCTCGAACAACCCGCGGTACAAGCCGGTACACGGGTGAACGACGAAGAACTGATGGACCTTTCCGTAGGAGTGCGCCGCGCAGTCCGCGTCGTCGGACGTCAAGCGGGAATTAACTCGAAACCCTTTCCGTTCCAGCCGCACCACCGCTCGGAACGAGTTCTGAGCAGTCACCCGTGAACCGCTCTTCACACTCCGGGCACTGGCCTCGCCGAGAGCGGATGCACCCTCGATACTAGCCACGCCACCACCACCGACAACCACGGCCAGCCCAATGGCCAGTGCCGCTGCGCCGCCCTTTCTCTTTGGGTTGTACCGCGGCCTGACCACGCCACTCTTATCGGTGTAAAAGCCGTCCGGACTACCAGCCACTCCTGCCCCTTTCGGCGATGTCCAGCCGTGTACCCGGTCACGGACGTCGGGCTGCCACGGCGTCAGTATAAGTCTCGGTGGTCTCGTCTGTGCGCTCGATGCCCAACTCACCGGGGACCGCCCGGATCGTGGCGAGCACTGAGCCAACCTCCTCCCCGGTGTCCACGATAGACTCGATCTCCAGATACGTCTGGTCGAGCTCGGCCACGCGCACCAGCGTCGCCAGCAGTGTCGAGTGGTTGGCGGTGAACCGGTAGTTCGAACAGTGCTTGTCGAACTCGATGAGCACTGCGAACCCCAGCCCGGCCAGAATCGCCCGCAGAGCGTCGGCATTGGCGGCGACCGTCTCGATTTCCTGCTTGGACCCGCTCGCCTCATCGACCACAGCACCCTTGTAGGTCAGCACCGTGGTTACTGCGGTATCGGTATGTACAACGCGCACCCGAAGCTCCCGACCATCGTTAGTCAACGACCGGTCCGGGGTGTCGAAGTAGGTATCGGAGTACACCGCGACCTCTTCCTGAGCACGCTGGCGCAGCAGTTCCCGCACCCGCCCCGGGTCGCGTACCCGTGCTTTGACCTCGGCCTGGATCCCCACACGACCGAAGCCTTTCAGATCACCCGCAGCGCGGTGCGCCGAAGCTCGCCGACGAACCGGCGAAACCCGCGATGCAACGCCCCGCCGTGCACTGTGGTGCTGATTTTGCAGTTTCGCGCGGACGTCCGCAGCGGCAGCCTGCTGCGAGGGTAGGCCGCGATCACCTCAGCCCGACCGGACGACCCCAGATGATCTAGCCCGGTAGAGTGCAGCGGGCCAATCCCAACAGGAGACGCGCTTCGTCTGGCATGTTCAGCCCGTCTACCGATCCCGACCCACCTAGCCGCCGACCCCGCCGCGAACGATCAGGGCGTGGTCTCGCTGACTGTGAGGTCGCGGAACCGGCCGGTGTTGTCGAACGACCCGAAGGAATTCGCCCCGTTGCCACCGTCACCTACCGTGAGGTAGAGCAGCCCGTAGTCCCTGTTACAGGGTCGGGCGGTCGAGTTGAAGCCGATCTCCAGGATCCCGTGGATGTGACTCCCGAACGCCAGCCGGAGCACCTCTCGACGGGTCCCGCTGAAGGTCCCTGCGGCGGGATCGGCCGCCGTCCACTCGGTCAGCACGCCGGGCCCGAGGGTACGAGTCTGGGCCGGCACGTGCGGAGTCTTCATCACCAGCGCGCCGCGGGCCTCCGTGTGGCCCGGGTAGAACCTGCCGTTGCGCACAAAATCGGAGTGAAAGGTCACGAACCAGAAACAGCGCCCCAGACCGGACTCGGGCCGAAAATCGGGCGAAGCTTAGCCCCGACATCAAGGTACTCGCGCTGCCTCCCCAACTTTTGCCCTTCGCGACCCGCCAAGTGGAACTTTGTGGTGGTCCGTGCGACCCTGGCTAACTTCGGGCTCTCGGAGTCGTGCGCATATCGCATTTCACGGGGGGACCCAGGCGAGGTACCCATGAGGCGCATAACGTGTAGCCTGAGCCGTCGTGATACCGGAAACCGGAAGCAGAGCAGGTCGGATAGAGCTCGTCCAGGTCGCTTTGACACTGATCGCGGTCTGCACGCTGGGCCTCGGCACATTTATGATCATCGCGCCGGGGTCCTTCCACGACACGATCGGTCCGTTCGGGCCGCGCAACGACCACTACGCGATCGACGGCGCCACGTTCTACCTCGCCTTCGGTCTCGGGGCGGTGGTGGCGATCCGAGACGCGGGATGGCGGATCCCGGTGCTTGCGATGCTGGCGGTGCAGAACGTCGCCCACACCATCAACCATCTCGTCGACATCGGCGACGCGACCCCGAGCTGGGTCGGGATATTCGACTTCGTCGTGCTGATGGGCGCCACCGTGCTGCTGAGCTGGCTGCTACTGCGCCGATCAACCCCCACACGATGTGCGTCGTGAGCTCGACCCCAGCGACACTTGCCGGCCTCAGGACGTCGCTGCTGTCGAGTTCACGACGTAGCGGCTGGGTGGGTTACTCGTATCGGAGGGCTTCGATGGGGCGTAGGCGGGCGGCGCGGTTGGCGGGGTAGCCGCCGGCGATGAGGCCGATGGCGAGGCTGATCGCGAACGAGATCG
>JBOHGE010000047.1:0-42158 GCA_050700055.1 Pseudonocardiaceae bacterium | reverse complement strand
TGGAAAGCCGGTGCCCACCCCGTCGGCTGGACGACGGGAGCCGTGTGACGCGAGAGCGGCACGCACGGTTCAACGAGCGCCGGGGGGTGCAACTCCCCCCGGCGACTCACCTGCCGAAAACGACAAATTATGTCGCTTTCGGCACCCAAACAGCGATCATGGGGGTCGTGGCGGCGGGGGACGCCGGGGATAGCTGCTCTTGATTACTCTGGCAGCTGTGCTGCCTGCTGTGCTCGCACAGCTCTGCCAGCCGGAGACACCTAACTTGGCGACATTGGGACAGGGCGTGTCGCGCCCGAAAACAGCACCGAACCGTGTCTGTCTACGTCACGGTGCTCATCGACCAGGTATCCAGCTGGGTGGCACGCGCTTGACTCTTTTCGTCTCACGCTGACCTCCGGGCAGCCAACCGCGCATCTGCGGCAACAGGGTGGCTGGTATATCTGTTTTTGCGGAATTTTTCACACTAATAGTCGTATCCCGCAAGGCTGACAAAAGTTATATTCCGGACATGACTAGTGACCTATCTGACCACTGGGTTCCCTGCCGACCTCGCCGCCACGGTGAACCTCATCCGGCGCCACCCCTAATGAGGCTGCGCCGCCGAGACGCGGGTCACCTTGATCAGTAACGCGACGTGAACCGCGATTCGGCTCCGAATGGCGCTCGACAGCGGCCGTGAGTCGCCATTCGGCTCCGAATAGCGGTTGGCGGCGGCCGTGAACCGGCTCCGAATAGCGACTCACGGTCACGCTCAGCGTCTGGGAGGTGTGCGACGGGCGGCCATTGCGGGAGACGTCTGCAAAACTCGGCTCACGTGCCAAGATTCTAGCGTCCAAGGGGCGCTAGACGATTTTTCCGCTGGCCCACTTCATTTTCCTGGCTACCCTGACCAAACCCGCCTCTGCACGACAACCTCCAGTCATCGCTACCCGCGCTGACTTCGGAAATAGGTCTTTACGTGTGGTGCCGCCTTCTGTGGCGATATCGCCACCAGCACCGTCGGCGTGGGCGCCAGAACGTCCGGCACCTCCAAGCCGCACCGCCGCACCGCTCGGGTCCCACTGGCTGCTAAGCCGATCACGCGCTGATCCAAGGAGATGCTCATGCGCACCCGTAATCCTCCCCGCCCACCATATGTGGCCTTCCTCGGCGTGGTACTCAGCGCCGGCACCGCCGCAGCCATGGCGCTGGTTACCCCCGCACCACCCACCCTTGCGTTGGCTGCAGACACCGGTCCCTGCGGCGTCACGGGCACTCTGACCGGTTCGACCACCCTGGTCTGCACCTACTCCACCATCGGGTCCGACACCTTCACCATGCCAGCGGGGGTGACAGAGATTATCGTCAACGTCGTCGGCGCTCAGGGTGGGAATTACTTCATTGTTGGCGACGCCGCCCATGGTGGCTCGCCGGCCGGTGACATCACCGGCCGTCCGGGTGGTAGTGGCGGCCAGGCGGTAGGGACGCTGACGGGGCTCACGCCGGGGCAGGTCCTACAGGTCGACGTGGCCGGCAGAGGAGTCAACGGCACGGCCGCAAGCCGGTCCGGGGGCATGAACAACGGTCCCTCCGGTGGGCAGGGCGCGTTGGGCGGCTTTGGCGGCTCCAACGGCGGCGTGCCCGGTGGTCCGGGTGACGCCGGCGGCGCTAACGGCGGTACCGCGTTCAACGGCGGCAACGGATCGGGCGGCGGCTCCTCGGATGTGCGGATCGCCGCTGCCGGCTGCGCGGCACTGACGTGCAATCTGTCGGCCCGTGCCTTGGTCGGTGCGGGTGGCGGCGGGGGAGGAGGCACTGGCGGCCAGGGCAACGCGATCGGTGGTGCTGGCGGCGATGGCGGCGGCGCCACCGGCGCCGATGGGGGCGCTACGGTCGATGGCGGTAACCGTGGCTTCTCGGGCACGGGCGGGACCCAGACCGCGGGTGGGATCGGTGGACTCAACGCCGCCCGGCACGCGACTCCGCCTCCCCCCGAGCCCAACGATCCGCGTTTCGGCGGTGATGGCGCCGATGGTGCGTCCGGCTCCGGTGGCGCCGGGGGAGTCGGGAATCTGCCCTGCAACGGCCCACACAATCCTCCCTGCCAAGATCCGAACGCCACGACCTCGGGTGGTGGCGCGGGTGGCGGGTACTTCGGTGGTGGTGGCGGTTCCGGCGGTGGCGGCCCATTTGGTGGTGGTGGCGGTGCTGGCGGCGGCGCAGGAGGCGGCAGTGGCTTCGCCTCAATAGCAGTCACTTCCCCGGTCCTGACCGCAGGCGTCAACGCCGGCACCATCAACGGCGGCAACGGACAGGTCACGATTACTTGGACTGCTCCTGCGCCGACCCCGACGCCGACGCCAACCTTGACGCCGACCCCGACCCCGACGCCGACCCCGACCCCGACGCCGGCACCTGGGGCGGTGGCCACCACGACCACGCTGGCGGTGACCCGGATTCCCCTTCCACTGGGGTTGGGTGGTTTTGCGATCATGAGTGCCAACGTGGCACCGGCTAACGCGGTCGGAACCGTCCAGTTCAAGGACGGGGCTACCAACCTCGGCGCTCCGGTGCCGGTGTCTGGGGGCTTCGCCTTCGGTGGTCTGGTGGCCCTTCCCGTGGGCTCGCACTCACTGACCGCGGTGTTCACCCCCACCAACCCGGCAGCCTTCCAGCCGTCGACGTCGAACACCGTGGCATTCACGTTCTAGGGGCCGTTGCGGTACCTGGGTGATCGTCCTCCGGGTGCCGCAAACGGGGTTGTCCACCTTCCGGCGGAGTGCGGCTTTGACCACAATGTGAAGGCCACTCGTGAGCGGGAACCGGTGTTCGTCATACCGGTTCCCGCTCACGAGTGCCGGAGGATCCCCATATGAGCCGCCTTCCCGGCCACATCCTCCCGCACCGGCATCGTCGAGATACTGGTGTCGCGGTCCCGGCGTCAGCTGGCGCCGACCGGATTCGGTGCTCTTGGTGACCATGCGTGATATTGGTTGCTGCTCCATTAGGACTGTTGTGAGGTGACATCAGTCGAACCGCGCGGCGCGCTCGTTGGGGGCTGAGCTGACCGTGCAGCTGGCTCCGTCCCCCTCGCTAGCCTGATCGCCGGTGTGGGCGCAGAGGTAGGGGTTGAGTGGGGTGGCGAGGGCCGGGAGCTGGAGCAGTGGAACTTGACCGGCTGGCAGGTTGGCTGAGCCGGTACCCGCATCCGCCGGCGATGCGGTGCTCCAACGTCTGCGGCGAAACAAGCGCAAGCCCTAAACTCGACAAAGGTGTCCGGGCAGGTCGGCCTGTTCGCCGTGCCAGCGCACCCACTTGGGCAACAGGGCTTTCGCTGCGACGGTAACCGGATCGTCCGGGATCCAGTCGCTGATTAACGCGAGCTGGAAGTCGACCCGATGCGGGGAAGCCGCGTGCCAGGTTTCGGGCAGGGTGCCCCCACCCATTCCTTTGCCAGCGCATCGACGACCTCCGGATCGGGTTCGATGTCGACGTCCGCCGCCTCAAGGACAGTCTTGATCGAGGGATCGAACCACGCCGGCCGCGCCCGCATCGCCGCGAATGCCGGCCGCGGTGGGCTGGTCAGCGCGTCTTGGGTGCGGCGCCGTGGGGCACCGCGTTTGCCCGGGCTCTTCTTGGTCTTGCGAGTACGCGACACTGGCGACATGCGTGGGATGACAGGACCGGTGACGTGGGCAACGCCGACGCTCTCCGCGATCACCTAATGTACCGCCGGGAACCGAGCCTGGTGGTGCTGGAGCCGCATGGAGGATGACCAGATGGGCGCAGACGCTGAGTTGATCAAGCGGACGTACGAGGCATTCGGCCGCGGTGACATCCAGGCTGTGCTGGACAATCTGGCCGAGGACGTCCAGTGGTCAGCGCCCGCAACGCTGCCGCAGGGTGGACAGTTCCAGGGCAGGTCGGGCGCGATGGAGTTCTTCCAGGGCATAGGTGTCGCGTGGGAGACCCTCGGTCTCGACGTCGAGGTCGTCAGCGAGGCCGGGGAGGACATCGTCGTCGGCATCGTCCGCGCCGATGGGACGCTGCGTGGCGGCAGGCCGAGCGGTTACGGCGCCGTGCACGTCTTCACCGTTCGGGCGGGCAAGATCGCGCGCCTCCGTGAGTACACCGATCTGGCCGGGCCACTCGGCTGACCTGCACCGGGTCCGGGTACCTCCGTCAACCCGAGTAGGGAGACCCGGCTGGGAAGATGCCGAACCCACCGGGCACGACGACGACCTCGACGGGGTAGCCCTCCACTGTCTTGGGGAGCCGATCGCGGACCGACTCGTCCTCGACATCGACGCGGATCGCGTCGTCTCCGATCGGCGTCCGGCCTTCGGACACGGGCTCGATCCGAGGTACTCTGCGATCAACTTCTTGGACAGTCCAGCCTGGTGCGTTGCGGTGGTCGGGTTCCGGGACGTGCCCACGGCCTCCGTAGGCTCACACGTGCCGGACCTCCGCACCGGGACACAGCCGGTCGGATGTCCTCGGGATCGCTGGTCAGCACCGGCCGATCGAGTCGGTGTGCGACGTGGGCGTCGACGACGTCGCTGGTCGAGGTGGCGGCAAGGAGGCCGACCCGCCGCGCCTCGTCGTCGTCAAGCCCGACAACCTTCACGTGCGGCTGCCGGAGCAGGATGGCAGTGCGCGACTGACGGGCCGGGTTGCGCCACGCCTGCGCGACGCAGCGGGCCGGCACCGCGATGGGTGCACCGGTCAGGCGTGACTCGGCGAGTAGCACGGACAGTGCCCGGTCGCCGCGCTCGACCGCGATCAGCGCCCCGGTGTCGAAGACGACGCCGGGCAGGTCAGGTGCCGGCGATCGCCGTGCTCGGCGGCGACCGCCCGACGCCGCCGTCACGCCGCAGACTCAGCGCCGAGCAACCTGCGCGCCTCGGCGCGTTCCTCGTCGGTAGGTGAGCCGCCGCTTGCCGCAAGCATCTCCTCGACCATGGTGTCGAAGTCGGCCTCAGCGGCGAACTGGCATCGGACAGCGTGTTCCACGTACGCCGAAACGCTGCGAGCCTGCCCATTCGCCACAGCCGCGCGGAGCCGCTCGACAAGGTCGGCGCTGAGCGAGACGGCAACCTTGACCTTGGCCAGGTTCGTACCATATATCCTACCGCGAGGTCAGGCGTCGCGGCTCAGCATGCGTTGGATTGCTGGTGCCGCCGTTCCCGACGAAGCTCGGTGGCTAGCAGCCGCCTCGGCTGGCAGCAGGCATCCTGCGCAGGTCGTGACGATTCTCGACAACCATTCAGGACCCGTCAACCCGAACTCCGCCGCGGCGTTTTCCCAGGTAGCGAACCTTATGCAGGGGATATGTCGGCGTAACGTCGGGCTACTAGCCTGTCGGGTGTGAGTCGACGCGCGAAGATTGTTTGTACGATCGGTCCGGCTACGGCGACGCCGGAGAAGATCCGGGAGTTGGTCGGGGCCGGGATGGATGTGGCCCGGCTGAATTTCAGTCATGGCACTCATGCTGAGCATGAGCGGGTCTACTCGATGGTGCGGCAGGCCAGTGATGAGTATGGCCGGGCGGTGGGGATCTTGGGGGATCTGCAGGGTCCGAAGATCCGGTTGGGGCGGTTCGCGGCGGGTCCGGTGCAGTGGCGTGCCGGTGACGTGGTGCGGGTGACCGTCGAGGATGTCGCGGGTACTCATGATCGGGTGTCCACGACGTATGCGGGGTTGGCTGAGGATGCCCGTGCGGGTGACTCATTGTTGGTCGATGACGGCAAGGTCGCTTTGGTGGTGCGCAAGGTCGAGGGCAGCGATGTGGTGTGTGAGGTGGTGGAGGGCGGTACGGTCAGTGACAACAAGGGTTTGTCGTTGCCGGGGATGAGTGTGTCGGTGCCGGCGTTGTCGGCTAAGGACATCGCTGATCTGGAGTGTGCGCTGCGGTTGCGGGTGGATCTGATAGCGCTGTCGTTCGTGCGGTCGCCGGCGGATATTGATCTGGTGCATCGGACGATGGATGAGGTGGTGGGTGGGCGGTTGCCGGTGATCGCCAAGTTGGAGAAGCCGGAGGCGGTGGACAATCTCGAGGCGGTGGTGCTGGCTTTTGACGGGATGATGGTGGCTCGTGGTGATCTCGGGGTGGAGCTGCCGTTGGAGCGGGTGCCATTGGTGCAGAAACGAGCCATCCAGATCGCCCGGAAGAACGCCAAGCCGATTATCGTGGCTACGCAGATGCTGGACTCGATGATCAATAGTTCCCGGCCGACCAGGGCAGAGGCCTCTGATGTGGCCAATGCGGTGCTCGACGGCGCTGACGCGCTCATGCTGTCGGGCGAGACCAGCGTCGGTCGCTACCCGATCGAGTCGGTCGAGACGATGAGCCGCATCGTCGAGGCCGTCGAAGTCGGCTCACCCGACGTCGTGCTCGACCACCTGCCGCGGAGCCAGCGGGGCGCGTTGTCCTGCGCGGCCCGGGATATCGGGGAGCGGCTGGACGCCAAGGCGTTGGTGGCCTTCACTCAGTCCGGTGACACCGCGCGCCGGCTGGCCCGGTTGCATACCCGGCTGCCGTTGTTGGCGTTCACCCCGGAGCCGCAGGTGCGTAACCAGCTTGCGCTGACCTGGGGTACCGAGACCTTCCTGGTACCCCAGGTCGAGAGCACCGATGCGATGGTCCGGCAGGTGGATCACGCGATGTTGTCGATCGGGCGCTACCAGCCGGGTGATCTGGTGGTGATCGTGGCGGGATCGCCGCCGGCTACGGTGGGCTCCACCAACCTCGTCCGGGTACACCGCCTGGGCGAGGAGGACCTCGGCTGATACCGGTTCGCTCCTGTCGCGGTACCCGTCCCGGCGGGCACAGAAAGTGACATCGTGTTTCGGCTAGATGCCTCCGCCGAAGGGAAGACGGCCCATGCAGCGGCTGTTGGCCATCGCCACCCTGCTCGTGCTGTCCACGGCGGGATGTGCCGCCGCACCACCGGAGCCGCCGCGACAAGTTCCCGGTCCGGGCGAGCCGTTCAGGTCTCGCGTCCTGGCTACCGGTTTCGCTGATCCGTGGGAGATCACCTGGGCCCCGGACGGTTTTCTCTGGGTTACCGAGCGGGCCGCCAAGACGGTGAGCCGGGTGAACCCGGCGGATGGGTCGAAAACCACCGTGCTCACCATCGCCGACGCGTATGCCAGCCAGAGTCAGGACGGCCTGCTCGGTATGGCATTTCAGCCCGACTTCGGCAAGGGCGGCACGAACAATGAGGTCTATCTCGCGTACACCTACGATGTCTCACCCAACGGCACGGTGGATCGTCGCACGAGGATTGTGCGCTACCTCTACGATCCGGTCGCACAGCGGCTGGGCAATCCGGCGGACTTGATCACTGGTCTGCCGGCCAGCACGGACCACAATTCTGGCCGCCTGCTGCTGGGTCCCGATCAGAAGCTCTACTACTCGATCGGTGACCAGGGAAACAACCAGTTCGAGCGCTTCTGTGAGCCGATCCGTGCCCAGGCGCTGCCTACCGCGGCCGACGTCGATGCGCGAAATTGGGCGACGTATGTCGGGAAGATTCTAAGGCTCAACACCGACGGTGGTATCCCGTCGGACAATCCGGTGCTCAACGGGGTCCGGAGTCATGTGTACTCGTATGGGCATCGGAACCCGCAAGGCATGGTCCTCGGGTCGGAGCGCCGTCTTTTCTCCGCAGAGCACGGTCCTAAATCCGACGATGAGATCAACCTGATCCAGGCGGGCGGGAACTATGGATGGCCGCATGTCTCCGGCTTTCGAGACGACCAATCCTATGCTTACGATAATTGGTCCGCATCGGTCGCGCCGCCGTGTTCGGCGCTGCGGTACAACAGCTATGTCGCTGCGCCGTCGGTTCCCCGGCTGAGGGAGACCGGATGGAGCGCTCCGGGCTACGTGGAGCCTTTGAAGACGCTTTACACCGTGGCCGACGGACACAATTTTCAGGATCCGGCTTGTGGTACGCAGTCGTACATCTGCTGGTCGTCGATCGCGCCTTCCAGTATGGATTTCATGCCGATCGGCAAGGGTGGGTTCGAGCCTTGGCGCAACTCCTTGTTGGTGACCAGCTTGAAGAACGGTGCGCTGTATTGCTTGCGGCTCACGCAGGACGGTGGCTCGGTTCAGGGCGATATCACCCAGTTCTTCAAGACCACGAACCGTTACCGGGATCTGGCACTGGGCCCGGATAATCGTACTGTCTATATCGTCACTGACAGCACCGGGCGGGCTGGACCCCGATCCGGTCCCCCGACTGACCGGCTCGACAACCCCGGAGCGATCCTGGAGTTCACTGTGGCGGGTTAGTGAAGGTGACTCGTTCAGTCGGTCGGCGGCACCTCCATGTGGCCCAGCTGCACGAGGACCGTGACCAGGTCGTAGTACAGATTTCCGCTGATGATCTGACCCGTCGCATTGAACCGTATGACCTCACAGAACTGCGCGGATATCCGGCGTCCGGTACGCGGCATCGGTCCGAATGCTCCATCGTTGGTTCCGGTTCCGGTGAACTGCGCGATCACCTGGTCACCGGCATCGATGTAGTCGACCTGGGTGATCGCGGCGTCGGAGAAGGAGGCCACCCAGTTGGCCCGGAGGTAGTCCACCAACTGCTGCGGACCTTTGAGCACCACTGCGCGTGCCTGGTCGGTGTACTCGGCCTCGGGGGCGAAATCCTGCACGGCGGCCGTCCAGTCCCGGTGGTTGAACGCCTGGTGGGCAGATTTATACCTATTGATATAGCTCATGTCTTTCAGCTCCTGGATCTCCGTTGATCCCCTGATCTGAGGACAATACGCGGCGTCCGGGTGAACCGGGAGATGTCGAGATGTCACTGAGCGTAGTTACTGCTCGGCGCTCGCTGTATACCGCTGAATGGGTTAGCCGCACCCGCTGATGCCGCCCTGCGGTGCGCAGACCCCGAGCCGGATTCAGCTCGCGGTTATCGAGCCGCTTTCGACGGTGAAGTCGGCGGCGGTGGGGGAGGAGTTGACGCGTTGCGCGATCCATGCGGTGACGCCGGCGACCGCCTCGTCGACGGGAGTACCGTTGATCTGGCTGCCGTCTCGAAACCGGAAGGACACCGCACCTGCCTCGACGTCCTTAGCCCCGGCCAGCAGCATGAAGGGAACCTTCTGCGTGGTGTGGTTGCGGATCTTCTTCTGCATCCGGTCGTCGGAGGAGTCGACGTCGACCCGGATCCCTTTCGCGCGCAGCTTCTTCGTCACCCGGTTGAGGTGCTCGACGTGCTCGTCCGCGATCGGGATACCGACTACCTGTACCGGGGCGAGCCACGCTGGGAACGCCCCGGCGTAGTGCTCGGTGAGCACGCCGAAAAACCGCTCGATCGAGCCGAACAGCGCCCGGTGGATCATCACCGGTCGCTGCCGTGAGCCGTCCGCCGCGGTGTACTCCAACTCGAACCGCTCGGGCTGGTTGAAATCGACCTGGATGGTCGACATCTGCCAGTTACGGCCCAGCGCGTCTTTAGCCTGTACCGAGATCTTGGGACCGTAGAACGCTGCCCCGCCCGGATCAAGCACCAAGTCCAGCCCGCTGGCCTGTGCGGCCCGGCGCAACATCTCGGTAGCCTCGGTCCAGACCTCGTCGGCGCCGATGTATTTCTCGTCATTGCGGGTCGACAGCTCGAGATAGAAGTCATCCAAGCCGTAGTCACGCAGCAGGCCGAGCACGAACGACAGCAGTGACTGCAGCTCCGCCTGAACCTGCTCGACGGTGCAGTAGATGTGCGAGTCATCCTGGGTCATGCCACGGACCCGGGTCAGGCCGTGCACGACGCCGGATTTCTCGTAGCGATATACCGTGCCGAACTCGAACAGCCGCAGCGGCAGCTCGCGGTAAGATCTTCCGCGGGACCGGTAGATCAGATTGTGGAACGGGCAGTTCATCGGCTTCAGGTAGTAGTCCTGGCCGGGTTTGCGAACCGTGCCGTCGGAGTTGAGCTCGGCGTCCAGGTGCATGGCGGGAAACATTCCCTCGGCATACCAGTCCAGGTGACCGGACGTCTCGAACAGCTGAGACTTGGTGATGTGCGGGGTATAGACGAACTCGTAGCCCGCCTCCTCGTGGCGACGCCGCGAATAGTCCTCCAGCGCACGCCGGATGATCCCACCCTTGGGATGGAACACCGCCAAGCCGGAGCCGATCTCGTCCGGGAAACTGAACAGATCCAGCTCGGTGCCGAGGCGGCGGTGGTCCCGGCGCTCGGCCTCGGCGAGCATGTCCACGTACCGGTCGAGCGCTTCCTGCGATTCCCACGCCGTTCCGTAGATACGTTGCAGTTGGGGATTGCGCTCGTTACCCCGCCAGTAAGCCGCTGCAACCCGGGTCAGCGCGAAAGCCGGGATGTGTCTGGTCGTCGGCACATGCGGGCCGCGACACAGATCACCCCAGATCCGCTCGCCGCTGCGCGGGTCGAGGTTGTCGTAGATGGTCAGCTCACCGCCGCCGACCTCCATCACCTCGGAGGTGTCCACCTCGGACTTGAGACTGATCAATTCCAGCTTGTAGGGCTCCGACGCCAGCTCGTGGCGGGCGGCGTCCGGTGTCGTCACGACCCTGCGGGAGAACCGCTGGGACTGCTTGATGATCTGCCGCATGCGCTTTTCCAGCGCCTGTAGATCTTCGGGGGTGAACGGCCGGGCGACATCGAAATCGTAGTAGAAGCCGTCGCGCACCGGTGGCCCGATGCCGAGCTTGGCGTCCGGGAACTGCTCCTGCACAGCTTGGGCCAGCACGTGAGCACAGGAATGCCGGATGACGCTGCGGCCCGCCGCGGAGCAGGCCGCGATCGGCTCGACTGCGGCGTCGACGTCCGGCGCCCAGGCCAGGTCGCGCAGGCTGCCCTCGGCATCCCGAACCACCACCACGGCGTCGGCCCCCTTGCCCGGTAACCCGGCCTCCCGCACCGCGTGGCCGGCGGTGGTCCCGGCCGGCACCAGCACGCTCACGGCGGGCTCGGCCGGCACCGGACTGGACTCGGACACGGTGACTCCTCGGTGGTCGGGCACGATGGGTTCAGCGATCGATGCTATCCCTTTCGGATCCGGCGCTTACCTGCCGCCGGGGTGGGCATCTCGACCCAGCAGCTTCTGGACCCGGTCCGGGGCCGCCTGCGCTTCGGTGATCACCCGGCGCTGATCGCCGACGATCGCGTTTCAGGGCGCGGCCGGCGACGAAGACCCATTCGACATTGGCCGGCTGGCACGCAGCCGTTCAGCCACCCGTAGAGGTTCTGGTCCGTCCCGCAGCCCCGGATCAGCGCCTGCCACAGGTGGTTGTGCAAGTCCGCGAACCCGGGCGGTCGGCACCGTCGTGACACCATGCATCTCCCCAGGTCGCCGGGCGGTGACCCGGTTCACGCTAGCGTCGCATGTCTCGCTCCTGCGCGGGCGTGCCTGGTGGTCCTGGGTTGCGGGACCGGTATACCGGACCTCTTTCCAGGGCTGTCTCAGATGTCCTGCTGGAACCAGAGGACCACGCCTGAGATCTCAAGATTTCCATCCAAGCGTCGGAAGCTGATGCTATTGGCGCCGACCTGTAGTCCTCCCACCACCTCATGGAGAGAATGAAACGCGTCACCACCGACGTTGGCTGTGAATTTCATGTTCTCGTTGACCAGGATTTGGAGGCCGAACTTGGGCTCAATGGTGTTCACCAGGAAAGAGAGGACTGCGTCGTCCGGTTGAGTGCCGCTCGGTAGGCTGAAGTCCAAGTCCTGCTGGAGATGGTCCGCGTCCAGCACAAAATCACTGTTGACGAGAACCGTGTAGGAGGCGATCCGGGGCATCTTCTCTCCTTGCGCTTCGCTGAAAAATCTAGAGCGAAGGTGATGGTACTATTATTGCGCGGGTAGTGCCAGGGTTGAGCTGTACAGGTTGTTCGGACTTGCCCGTTCGACCAAATGGTCCATAGTCGATACATCCGTCTGGTCCAATGCGAACGTGTCACAAATCTTTCGGTGCTCTTTGCTGGCACTGGTCGGCCGGCGGGAGAAGTGGTGGCGGACACAGGGAACTCTTACCGTGGCCGAGTAAGCGGTCCGCGGTTCGGCAGACTGCGTTATCGTTGTCGCGGCTGCGGTCCGCTGCTGGGGCCGTCATCGGTAGCATCACCGGACTTGCGTGGAGACCGGCTGAACGGGGGGGCGGTGAGCGTGACGGCACGTGGGTTGACTGTGCGAAGCAAGGTCTTCCCGGCGTTCACCGCTCTGACGGTCGCGGTGCTTGGTCTCGGGCTCGCTCCGGGTGGCGCTGCTGCTGAGACGGCGTCGGTGATCCGGCCGGTGCGGCAATGCGCCGAGCTGGTGAAGGACTTTGACATTCCGGGAGCGGCCACCCACGTCACGGCGGCGACCGTGGTCCCGGCCGTTGCCGGCGAGCCGGCGCATTGCGATGTGCGCGGGAACGTGGATCCCGCCGTGCAGTTTCAGCTCAGGCTGCCGACGACCACATTCACCGGACGCTATCTGCAATACGGCTGCGCAGGTTTCTGCGGCATGATCTCGCCGGCGCCGTTTCCCGATTGTGGTGGGCCGCTTGGTGGGGACCTCGCCGTCGCGGTCACCAACGACGGTCACGTCGGTGCTGCGCCCGCTGTTGACGGCGTTTGGGCGAACGATCAGGCCGCCCGTAACGACTGGTTCTATCGCGCTCCCCATGTGCTGTCACGGGCCGCCAAGCGGATCATCGCGACTTATTACGGCTTACCACCGAAACACTCGTATTTCAGTAGCTGCTCCAATGGGGGCCGTGAGGCGCTGCTACTGGCCCAGCGCTACCCGAGCGACTTCAACGGCATCATCGCGGGCGCTCCGGCGCACTACATAGGCCCGCTGCTCGGTGTGTACCAGACCTGGCTCGCCCGGACGAACACCGCCGCGACCGGGGCGCCCATCATCACCAGGCCGAAGCTGCCCGCGCTGCACAACGCCGTGGTGGTGGCTTGTGACGGTCTGGACGGGCTGGCCGATGGTCAGATCGAGGACCCCCGTGACTGCCGGTTGGACCCCGCGACCCTGCAGTGCCCGACCGGAACCGATCAGCCGAGCTGCCTGACGCCGGCCCAGGTCGACGCCGCGCGCAAGCTGTATGCCGGACCGACCGACGCCCACGGGCGCCGGCTCTACCCGGCGGCCAGACCCATGGCTCAGAGCTAGCCTGGGACGGCTGGCTGGTCCCCCCGTCGGGAGGCGGCGGCTCGACCGCGAGCCTGCTTGCCGGCAGCTACCTGAAGTACGTCGGCTATCCCCTTGGCACGCCCCATTCCTCGGTGGCCGACTTCGAGTTCACCGTCCGCGAGTTCGACCGCCTGACACCCGAAGGCATGAAGGGCAACGCGATGAGCCTGGACCTCGCGAGGTTCCGCCGGTCCGGTGGCAAGCTGATCATCTGGCACGGGTGGGACGACCAGGCGATCCCGGCGACCGGAACGCTGGATTATTTCCAGCGTCTGTGGCAGCACAGCGGCGGCCTACGGGAAACGCAGGAATGGGTCAGGGTATTCATGATCCCCACGATGGCGCACTGCCTCCATGGCTACCGGCTCAATGAGTTCGATCCGTTGCGCGAACTCGTCAGCTGGGTCGAGCGCGGTACCCCACCTGACCGGATCATCGCCAGGGCGCGGGACGCGCAGGGCAACCTGCTGCGGTCGCGACCAGTGTTCCCGTACCCGGTGCGGGCGAAGTACGACGGCACCGGCAGCATCAACGACGCGGGCAACTTCGTTCCCGCGGCGCCGTTGCTTGCGCCGCAGGACACCATCCGCTGGGTCGGCACAGGTTTGTACGCCAAGCCTGGACCGGTGGCGCGCTACTAAGGTCTTGAGGTCGCACCATGTCTCATTGTATCGATCGGTGATGGCTCACCCCGTCGGTGGCTGACCGAGCCGAAAAGGCGACCGGGATCCACAGAAATTAAGACGGACCGGGGCGATGCTGGCCGGGTGGACGGTCCAGCCGTCCGTACCGCCTCACACTCTGCGAGCGGTAGGATCCGCCCGTGCCGGATGACAACGTCGAAGCGCGGTGGACCATCCTGACGGGAAGCCGAGCCAGTCCAGTCCTAATCTTCTGAGCCGTGGCTAGTCGACGATGGCCTGCCCTCGGGTCGTCTCTGATGCCGGGCACGAGTCGTCGCCCTGCCCGTCGCGCGAGACGAGGCGCCGTTACGAAGAGCGAGCGGCAGAGCAAACGAGACGGAGATTGAGACACACAGCCGAACGCCCAGCATCCATGATCGCGGAAGCTCGGCGCTGCCACTGCTCAGGTGGCGGAGGATGCGGGATTTGAACCCGCGAGGGCTTTAACACCCAACACGATTTCCAATCGTGCGCCATAGGCCACTAGGCGAATCCTCCGCTGAGTAGGCTACCGCCAGTGCCGGCTGCCGGCCAAAGCGGCAGCCGGCACTGGCGGGTCGGGTGCTGTCATGCGCTCGTCGGGGGAGCCCCTAGACTGGGCAGCGGACCCCGCGCGGCGTCCATCTTGCGAACTCCCCCAGGGTCGGAAGGCAGCAAGGGTCAGCAGGCTCTGGCGGGTGCGCGGGGTCCCCTACTGCACCACCTGGCTGCGGCCGTCCTCGCCTGATCGCCGACGCCGGAGCCTCTGATCATCTAGGCTGGGGGGCGGCCCGAGAGCGGCGCGCCGAGCATGCTCCTGGCCCGATGGGTGGAAGGCGGACCGAAACGTGAACCAGGACGGTACGGAGGTCCAGGACGGCGCGGTTGCGCAGCGGCAGGAGTTGGCGGCGATGCGCGAGCGGATGACCGTGCTCAGGGAAGAAGCTGCCGTTGAGGTGGACCGGAAGTGGGGATCACCATTTCGATCCCCGGCGATGTTCGACCTCAAGGTCAAGACTCGGCTCACGGGCAACGAGGAGTTCCGGTTGTTGCAGCGCCGGGTCCAGGAGGCCGAGGCTGCGCTGGCAGCGAAGCCTGCTCCGGAGGCCGGCTCGGTTGGCTAGCCGTCCGGGCTAGCCAACCCATCCGGGCTGGCTGCGGCCAAGTCGAGGAGGGGACCTGATGCGGCTCGCGGGCACCGCGCGTGGGCGCGCCGCCGGCACCGTCGCAACCGTGGCGTCGGTGCACAAGGTGACTCCCCGGATGAGCCGGGTCCGGCTTGTCGGCGAGAGCGTGCGGGCCATTCCCGGTCAGACGGTGAAGATCTACGTCCCGGACCTGGTCAACGGGCGCTTGGTGGCGCGCGACTACACCGTGCGCGACGTCAACGTCGCCCGATCAAGCCTGGACATCGATTTCGTGCTGCACGGTGCGGGGCCGGCCGCTGATTGGGCGCGGCGGGTGCAGCCCGGGCAGACCCTGGAGTTCATCGGCCCCAGTGGTCGCTACCGGCCGGATCCCAGCTCCGACTGGCATCTGTTCGCCGGGGACGAGACCGCCTTGCCGGCGATTCAGGCTTACGTCGAGATGCTTGCCGACGACGCCTGCGCGTTGCTGTACCTCGAGGTGGCTGATGCCGCTGAACAGCAGCCGATTGCCGGGCCGGCCCGGGTCACGGTGCATTGGCTGCACCGTGGTGACCAGGTGCCCGGCACGAGCACGGTGCTCGACGACGCCCTGCGCGCCGTGCGGCTGCCGCCCGGGCAGGGGCGGATCTGGCTTGCTGGGCACACCCCGACGGTGCGCCGGATCCGGGCACACCTGCTCGACGAGCGTGGCGTCGACCGGCCCGCGTTGTACGTCAAGGGCTACTGGGATCACCGGGAACGGTAACCGCGTGGTACCATCAATCGATGGATCAATCGATGGATGGCAGGTTAAGGGGTCGGTCATGTCCGGAACGGAACGCAGGGTCAGTGCGACCGAGGCCAGGGTGCGTTTCGGGGAGTTGCTCGACGGTGTGACGGCCCGCCACGACGTTGTATTCGTCGAGCGGGCGGGCAAGGAAGTTGCCGTGGTGGTGTCTGTGGAGGACTGGGCGTCGGTGTGCACCGGCCGGGTCGACAAGTGGGCCCGAGCCAACGCGATGCTCGCCGAGTACCACGAGCTGCTGCGGGCCGAAGGCGTGATCGAACGGTTGACGGACTTCGACGTGGAGGCGGCGATCCGTGCCGGACGTGACGACCGGGACGAGGAGCGTTGTGGTCACGTGCGTTGATGCCAGCCTGGTCGTCCGCGTTCTTGACGGGCCCCGTTACCCCTCCGTGCAGCAGGAGTGGAACCGCCTTGTCGGCGCCGGGCACGAGCTGATCGCGCCGACCCTGTTTCCCTACGAGGTCGCCAACGTCCTGCATCAGCAGCGACGAGCCGGGGTGATCAGTGCCGAGAGAGCAGCCGACGGGCTACGGCTAGTTCTTCGCCTGCCCATCGAGCTGCACGGCGACGCGGACCTCCATTCCAGGGCGCTGGAGCTCGCTCATGAGCACCAGCTGCCGGCGACATACGACGCCCACTACATCGCCCTCGCCGAGCGTTTTCGCGTGCCGCTGTGGACCTGCGACGCGCAGCTTGCCAACGAGATGCACGGAGCGACACCAGAGGTGCACCTCGTGCCGTGACGGCCGTCTCGCCGGGCCGGTAGCCTCGCCGCCGTGGCATTGGCTCTTTACCGCAAGTACCGCCCGGCGACCTTCGCCGAGGTGGTCGGTCAGGAGCACGTCACCGAGCCGTTGCGCACCGCTCTGGCTGCTGGGCGGGTCAACCACGCGTATCTGTTCTCCGGACCCCGTGGCTGCGGGAAGACGTCCAGCGCGCGCATCCTGGCCCGCTCGCTGAACTGCGTGCAGGGCCCGACGCCGGACCCGTGCGGGGCCTGCCCGTCCTGCCTGGCCCTGGCGCCCGAGGGGCTCGGCTCGATCGACGTCGTCGAACTCGACGCGGCCAGTCACGGCGGCGTCGATGATGCCCGGGACCTGCGGGACCGGGCGTTCTACGCCCCTGCCGAGTCCCGCTACCGGGTGTTCATCATCGATGAGGCGCACATGGTCACCACGCAGGGTTTCAACGCCCTGCTCAAGATCGTGGAGGAACCCCCGGAGCACCTGGTTTTCGTCTTCGCCACCACCGAGCCGGAGAAGGTGCTGGCGACCATCCGTTCGCGCACCCACCACTACCCGTTCCGGCTGCTGCCGCCGGGCACCATGCGCGGGCTGCTGGAGCAGGTGTGCGCCGAGGAAGGGTTGCACATCGAGCCGGCGGTCTACCCGCTGGTGATCCGCGCCGGTGGTGGCTCCGCCCGGGATTCGCTGTCCCTGCTGGACCAGCTGCTCGCCGGTGCAGGCGATGCGGGCATCACCTACCGGCGGGCGGTGGCGCTGCTCGGGGTCACTGACGTCGCGCTGATCGATGACATGGTGTCCGCGCTCGCCGCCCAGGACGGGGCCTCGGTGTTCGCCACCGTCGACCGGTTGGTGGAGGCGGGACACGATCCCCGGCGTTTCGCCTCCGACCTGTTGCAGCGCTTCCGCGACCTGGTACTGCTGCGGGTCGCGCCGCAACTGGCTAATCGAGGACTGGTCGACGCTCCTGAGGATCAGCTCGTGACGATGACCACCCAAGCCGAGGCTCTGGGTGTGGGCAGCCTCACCCGGTTCGCCGAGATCACGCACAACGGGCTCACCGAGATGCGCGGTGCCACCGCACCGCGGCTGCTGCTGGAGCTGTTGTGCGCCCGGATGCTGCTGCCGGCCGCCGCCGAGGGAGACGGCGCGGTGCTGCACCGGTTGGAGCGGCTGGAGCGGCGGCTGACCATCGCCCCGCCGGAGGTCGGCACCCCGCAGTCATCGGATGCAGCCGAGGTCGCCGAACAGGTCCCCGCGGAATCTCCGCAACCGCCGAGCCGGCCGGCCCAGCGCGCCGACCCACCGGTCACCCCGCCACCGGCTCCGCAAGCACAGTGCGACGCCGTACCTGACCAGCTCGACGCAGCCGCGGTGCGGCGGGTGTGGCCGGCTCTGCTGGACGCGGTGCGCGAGCAGAGCCGGACGACCCAGGTTCTGCTCTCCAATGCCACCGTGAGCGTGGTGCAGGGCCGCACCCTCGTGCTCACCCTGCCCAACGCTGCGCTGGCCCGCCGGCTGGGTGACGAGCGCAACGTCGAGCTGATCAAGGTTGCGCTGCGCGCCGTGCTGGGCGTCGACTGGCAGGTACGTTGCGAACACGCTGACGGTGAGGCCGGCCCGCGCCCCGCCCAGCAGGCCCAGAACCAGCGGACCCGCCCGCCGCAACACCCGGCCGCACAGCAACATCCGGCTTTACAGCAACATCCTGCCCCGCCACAAAGTCCAGCCTCGCCACAAAATCCAGCCTCGCCGAAAAATCCAACAGGGCGTCCGGCCAGCCGACCCCTGGCGTCGCAGGTTCCCGATGACGGTATCTCCCCACCACCGCAGCCACCTGATGCCGGCGACCCGGGTCCGGTATCTCCGGTGGATGACGGGGAGTCGATGTTCACCGGGTCCGCCGGTATGAGCCGGGATCCCGCCGGCCGCCGGGATCCGGAGGAGGCCGCCTTGGCGTTGCTGACCGAGCAACTCGGGGCCCGTCGCATCGACGAGGGATGACGGCACCCAGCGCTATGCGCTGATCAGCTCGATTCGCTGACGACCCGCTTGACGTCCATGGACCTGCACTGTCCTCGTCAACCCGGGCACATGGTGGGGGGTCACGCACTCACATGGTGGGGGGTCACGCACTCAGGAGTGCCACCACGGGCGCAGCGGCACATGTGCGTCGCCGGTGCTGTCCGGGCGGACCGCCAGTATCTGATGCAGCTGGATGCCGTTGCGCTCGAAAGACAATCGCGACCCGCCCATGTACAGGCCCCACACCCGAGCGGTGGCCTCGCCGACCTCGGCCACGCACTCGTCCCAGCGTGCGGTCAGGTTGACACACCAGCCCTGCAAGGTCAGCGCATAGTGCTCCCGCAGGTTCTCCACGTGCCGCAGTTCGAAACCGGCGTTCTGCGCCTCGGTGATGATCTTGCCGGCGCCGGCCAGCTCCCCGTCGGGGAAGACGTAGCGGTCGGTGAACGCGTCGCTCTGGGGCCGTGCCCGGTTGTCCGGTTGGGTGATGCAGTGGTTGAGCAGCCGCCCCCCGGGACGCAGCTTCGCCAGCAGCAGCGCGAAGTACGACGGGTAGGAGTGCAGGCCGATATGCTCGGTCAGACCGATCGAGGTCACCGCGTCGTAATCGTGGCCGGGGGCGTCGCGATAGTCCAGGTGGCGAACCTCGGCGAGCCCGGTCAGACCCTCCCGGGCGATGGCTTGTTGCCCCCAGCGGGCCTGCTCCGCCGACAGCGTCACCCCCAACGCGCGGACGCCGTGGCGGGCGGCATAGCGCACCATGCCGCCCCAGCCGCAGCCGACGTCGAGCAACCGCATTCCGGCCGCCAGGCCCAGCTTGTCGGCGATCAACTCGTGCTTGCGCTCCTGAGCCTGTTCCAGGCTCGCTTCGGGATACTCGAAGACGGCGCAGGTGTACGTCATCGACGGCCCGAGCACCATCTCGTAGAAGTGGTTCGAGACGTCGTAGTGGTGGTGCACCGCCTCGGAGTCGCGCTGCCGGGAATGCGCCAGCCCGTCGACGACTCGGCGCCACCGGGGTCGCGACTCCTGCGGCGGCGGCGGCACCGGCAGCAGCAACTCCCAGCCCAGCGAGCGAGTGATCAACGCCAGTTCCGCCACGGTCGGGCGCCGGAAGCGCAGCTTGTCGGTCATCAGCCGCATCGCCTGGTACGCGTCGCCGGGGTGTATCCCGATCACCCGCAGGTCACCCGCGATATATGCCCGCGCCATGCCCAGCTCACCCGGTGCGGTGAACAGGTAGGTGGCGCCGCGCCGGGTAGCCAGGTGCACGCCGACCTCGGAGTCGGGTGGGCCGGTGGCGCTGCCGTCGTAGGCGGTGAACCGAACGGGGAACCGGCTGTCGGTCAGTAGATCCACGATCCCAGCGAGGGACAGCCGATCCCGCGCGGACAAGGTCGTGGCGGAACTGGGGCGCCGGTAGGTCGTCATCTGCGTCGCACCGCCTTCGCATAGAGGTCCAGGAGTCGCCGGTCCGGGTCGTAGCGCTGCTTGAGCGCCGCGTAGCGCTCACCGCCGTATCGCGCGTCGAACTCTTCCCGGGTGTAGAAGGAGTCCGAGTACAACGACTTGTGCCCGCCCACCGCGTCCACCTGGTGTTCGATGGCGCGGTTGATGTCCCCGCAGGACCCGCCGGCAGCGATCGGCACGGTCGACCAGAAGCCGACGTTGACGTAGTCACGGCCGGGTTTCAGGGGGTACAGCGGCCATCGTCGCTCGTCGCGCAACCGCAACGGGCACAACCATACCGGTGTGATGCCGACGTGCGCGACGAACCAGCGCAGGAACTCCGCAGTGCGCTCGACCGGGATCTCGACGTCTTGGACCACGCGTTCTTGGCGCGGGCGGCCGCGCCATACCTCGATGCGGTTGGACAGGTCGAGCCGCTGATCCAGCGCGACGAGCTTCCAGTAGACGTCGCTGCGCCGCCAGCGGGCCGGCCACAGTCGCCGGATCACCGGGTGCTGGACGCCGAAGGCCCCCGAGCACCAGAACCAGTCGGTGTCCCAGCGCCACAGGTAGTCGTGGATGCTCAGAACATCGTGCGCACGCTGCTGGATCGAGTGGTAGTAGATCTGCCGGCCGGTGTAGTCGCTGGCCGGCACCGGCTTACCGGCTCCGCCGGCGGGCTGCTCGGTGCGCCGGCCCAACGTCAGGTACGACTCGGTGCGGGAGAACAGCACGCCGTCGAGGTAGTCGACGTGCTCGCCGTCCCACTCCCGGCTCGCCATGATCTGCGCCACGGCGCCGCACAGCTCGTCCAGGTCGTTGAACCGCACGTGGTGCAGCGCGACGCAGCTGCGCACCGGTTCCAGCTCGATGCGCAGCCGGGTGGCATAACCCAGCGTCCCGTAGGAGTTCGGGAACCCGGCGAACAGCTCGTCACCCGGGGTGGTCGTGACGATCTCGCCGGCACCGGTGAGCACGTCGAGCGCCAGGACCGACTCGTGCGGCAGGCCGTTGCGAAACGACGCCGCCTCGATGCCCAGCCCGCTCACCGCACCGCCCAAGGTGATCGTTTTGAGCTGCGGGACGACCAGCGGGGTCAGCCCATGCGGCAACGTCGCGGCGACCAGGTTCTCGTAGGTGCACATGCCGGCGACGTCAGCGGTGCGGGTGGTCGGGTCGACCTGCAGCACCCCGGTCAGGCCCGAGACATCCAGGCCCGGGTGGCGGGTCGAGGCCCGGGACCGGAACAGGTTCGACGTCCGCTTGGCCAGCCGCACCGGCGATCCCGCTGGGATCGCCTGGTAACTGTCCCGCAGCCGCTGCACCGCATCGCTGTGCAACCGCTGCGCCCCGGTGAGCTGCACGCCCCTAACGCTACGGCCAAACCTGGCTCGACCGCACCGGTTTCTCCGGTGCAGACATGGCTAGCCTGTGACATGACTACCCTGGCACGGCCACCCGGGTCGCGAGTTCGTCCGCGGCGGCCCGGATCTGACGAGAGGAGCCGCGGTGCAACCAGGTGGAGCGCCCGATATGAACATGATTCTGCAGCAGGCGCAGAAGATGCAGCAGCAGTTGATGAGCGCGCAGGCCGAGCTCGCCGAGGCCGAGGTCACCGGGCAGGCCGGCGGTGACCTGGTCCTGGTCACGCTGGCCGGCTCCGGCGAGGTACTCAGCGTGACCATCGATCCCAAGGTGGTCGACCCGGACGACGTGGAGACCCTGCAGGATCTCGTCGTGGGGGCGATGGCCGACGCCCACCACGCTCTGCAGGATCTCACCCAGCAGAAGATGGGGCCGCTGGCCAGCGCGCTCGGTGGGCCCGGCGGCGGTCTCGGCCTGCCCGGCATGTGATGCCGCCGACGTGATCTACGAGGGCGTTGTCCAGGATCTCATCGACGAGCTGGGGCGATTACCCGGTGTCGGGCCCAAAAGCGCGCAGCGGATGGCTTTCCACCTGCTGGCCGCAGATCCGGCTGACGTGACCCGCCTGCAGGAGGCCCTGCAGCGGGTCAAGGACGGTGTGGTGTTCTGTGCCGTCTGTGGCACGGTCTCGGAAAAGCAGACCTGCCGGATCTGCGCTGACCCGCGCCGTGATCCGACGGTGGTCTGCGTGGTGGAAGAGCCCAAGGACGTGCTCGCGGTGGAGCGCACCCGCGAGTTCGTCGGCCGTTATCACGTGCTGGGTGGGGCGCTCGACCCCTTGTCCGGCGTCGGTCCGGACCAGTTGCGGATCCGGCAACTGCTCACCCGGATCGGTGCCGACGAGATCACCGAAGTGATCATCGCCACCGACCCGAACACCGAGGGGGAAGCCACCGCGACCTATCTGGCGCGGATGTTGCGGGACTTCCCCCGCCTGTCGGTGACCCGGCTGGCCTCCGGCCTGCCGATGGGTGGTGACCTGGAGTTCGCTGACGAGCTCACCCTCGGCCGCGCACTGTCCGGCCGCCGCGCTGTGTGAGGCTGCGTCCAGGTTCGTCTGAGAGGCCGAATTGCCATTCGGAGCCGAATAGCGGTCGGTGGCGGCCGTCAACCGCTATTCGGCTCCGAATGGCGGCTCACCGCGTCAGCGCATGGCGCGGTTCACTGCGGACACGACGGCGTGCAGCGAGGCGGTGACAATGGATCCGGAGACGCCCACCCCCCAGAGGACCTGCTCAGTGACCCGGCATTCGACGTATGCCGCTGCCGCGGCATTGTCACCGGCCGACATGGCGTGCTCGATGTAGTCGAGCACGCGGACGTCGAACCCCAGCGCGGCCAGCGCGTCCACGAAGGCTGCTATCGGGCCGTTGCCCGAGCCGGTGATCTCGTGCTCCTCATCCTCCACCAACACGCTTGCCTGGATCTCGTGGCGGCCCTCACCGTCGTCGGACAGCCGGTGTCGAAGGACCCGCAGGGGGGTGTTCCGATCCAGATAGTGCTCGGCGAAGATGTCCCGGATCTGCTGTGCCGAGACCTCGCCGCCGCCCGTGTCGGTGTGCTCCTGGATGACCCGGGCGAACTCGATCTGCAGCCGCCGGGGCAGGTCCAGCTGGTGCTCGGTCTTCATCACATAGGCGATGCCGCCCTTGCCGGACTGCGAGTTGACCCGGATCACAGCCTCATAGGTGCGCCCGACGTCCTTGGGGTCGATAGGTAGGTACGGCACTTCCCAGCGGTGTACGTTCACCTCGACCTTGGCTCGAGCGGCGTCGGTCTGCATCGCCCGCAGGCCCTTGTTGATCGCGTCCTGGTGGCTGCCGGAGAACGCGGTGTAGACCAGGTCGCCGCCGTAGGGGTGCCGCTCGGAAACCGGCAGCTGGTTGCAGTACTCGACGGTGTGACGGATCTCGTCGATATCGGAGAAGTCGATCTGGGGATCGATTCCCTGGCTGAACAGGTTCATTCCCAGCGTCACCAGGCACACGTTGCCGGTGCGTTCTCCGTTGCCGAACAAGCAGCCTTCGATGCGCTGTGCGCCAGCCTGATAGCCCAACTCGGCGGCGGCTACCGCAGTGCCGCGGTCATTGTGCGGGTGTAATGACAGCACCACCGCGCTGCGCCGTTCCAGGTGGCGGTGCATCCACTCGATGGAGTCGGCATAGACGTTCGGAGTGGCCATCTCCACGGTGGCCGGCAAGTTCAGGATCACCGGCGCATCCGGGGTGGGCTGCCAGATCTCGGTGACCGCGTTGCACACCTCCGCGGCGTAGCTCAGCTCGGTACCGGTGTAGGACTCCGGTGAGTACTCGAAGCGGAAGTCGGTATCGGAGTACTTGCCTGCGTATTCCAGTACCATCTCGGCCGCTGAGGTGGCGATCTTCTTGATCCCCTGGCGTTCTTCCCGGAACACCACCCGGCGCTGCAGGATCGACGTCGAGTTGTAGATGTGCACGATAGCCTTGGCTGCCCCCTGCAGGGCCTCGAAGGTGCGCTCGATCAGCTCCGGTCGGCACTGCGACAGCACCTGGATGCGCACATCTTCCGGTACCGCGCCCCCGGTGATGATCTCGCGGACGAAATCGAAATCGGTTTGGCTGGCCGCCGGGAATCCGACCTCGATCTCCTTGTAGCCCATCCGCACCAGCAACTCGAACATGCGTCGCTTGCGCGGCGGGCTCATCGGGTCGATCAGGGCCTGGTTACCGTCTCGGAGATCAACTGCGCACCACAGTGGAGCCTGGTACACCGTGAAATCCGGCCAGGTGCGGTCAGGCAGCGACACCGGTTCCACGGCTTGGGCGAAAGGTCGGTACCGGTGCGCGGGCATCGTGCTCGCCCGTTGGAGGTTCCACGGGGCTTGGCCCAGCGGAACTCCATTGTTGCTCACCGGGATATGTCTGGTAGTTCCTGCGGTGAAGGGACGGATCGGGAGATCGTGGCTTTCGATGTCGGCCGGTTGAGGAGTCATATCTGCTGCTGCGCCTTACTGGTAGCCGGAAGATCCGACCGGCGGGTGCGCGCGGGCGCCTCCGCGACGGGGGGCCGGTCGTCGTCAGACCCCGTCGCGGCGGCGAAGCAGGAGGGCGAATGCCACAGCGTCACGGTAGCCGGGGCGCCCCCGCTGCACACAACCGCCTTCCCGGATCCTGAGATGGTCCGTTGCGCCCGGCGTTTCACGAACAGTGCGGACCGTGGCGGACCGTGGCAGACTTTTGAGCATGGGCGGAGCTGTTCGTGACACTGTCAGGCGGACGTCGGTTCGGGAGACGCGTGCCAGGATCGTCGGCATTCTTGCCACCGCGATCCGGGTGGTGGGCTGGGTCATCGTTGTAGTGCTGGTGGCCCATGTGGCGTTGCAGCTGGGCGATGCCAACCCGGCCAACGGCATCACCACGTTTGCGCAGTCCTGGGCGAACCGTCTTGAGCTGGGCTTTCGTGACCTGTTCACGCCCGCTGACGCGCGAGTGCGGCTAGTGGTCAACTACGGGCTGGCCGCGCTGTTCTGGCTTGTGGCGACTTCAGTGCTGGCGCGTCTGGTGCGCCGCCTCGGCTGAGCCGGGTGGGCAGCCGGCAGTGTTGGGTCGTCCGTGCAACGCTGCGGGGTGCCGATTACCCGGTGTCGCATGACCCAGGAGGACTGCCCGCAGCAACTATTCCGGGTGAATGACTCGATGTTCACTCTTTCGGGAAGTTCGACTACTTGCAGTAACTTGAAGGTTATGAGGGCGCTCTACCCGGTCCGTTACCGGCAAGTTTTTTGAACCGAGTGGTGACATTAGGTAATCGCCCGTTGGTCGCGTCATGGCTGCCGAGCGGCTCCATGGTGGGGTCTGCAACCCTCGTCAAGGGTCGGTCTCTACTGCCATTTCGGGTAGGGTTTTCCCAGCTCACGCTGGATTTGGCAGCTTTTTTGTCGATCATGAGCAACCATGCTCGAAGTGCACCGGAGCGGCTTTGCCGGTAGTGTGGAGTAGCTGGCGCCGGGCTGGCCTCTCCAGGGCTAACTACGCTGCGTTCTCACGTCCTCACCCCTTGCGTTCTTGGTCGACTTCCTCCAAGCTCCCGATTACCTGACGGGAGCAGCTACCCGGGGAGGCGTGCTGAGAAAGGAGGCCGTCCCAGCGGCGTCGGCCGTTGCGGCGACACTCGTTTGTCTCTGCCGTGACTCCCCGCCCCTGCACGCTTCCCGCTGCACGAAAAACCCTGCACAAGGAAGCGGTGGTGGAGTTGGCTAGAACGGATGCTCGAGCCAGTGGATCTGGAGGAGCTGGACTGTTCAACGTTGTCAGTGTTGTGGTCCTCGTGTTTGGAGTCCTGATCATCGGGATAGCGGCTTCGCTGCTTGCCCGAACTCTGGCCGCGGCGCAGAGCATCGACAAGAAGGCGCAAACTATCTCCGGGAACGCCGGCAGTATCGACGTGGCGACTGACACTGTCGTTCAGCTGAACCGGACGAATGAGGTTGCCGCCTCGATCTTGACGAGTGCGAAGCCACTGGAGGGTCAGCTCAGGACGGTTGACGCGGTGGCTCGTGACATCGATGGTTTGGCGAAGTCGATCAACGGCACGGCCGGAAGCATCAACGGCAACGCCGGCACGATCAATGGCACTGCGGTCATCATCAACAGCACTGCCCGTGACATCAACAGCAACGCTGGGACAATCAACAGCACGGCGGGAACAATCAACGTGACGGCCCAGGGTATCGGCGGTCAGGTTGGCTTGATCCTCGACGTCGCAAAGCGCATTGACGCCGATGCTGTGCAGATCAATGAGAATATCGCCAGGACTATTGTCATTGCCCAGAACATCAAGATCGACAGTGGCAATATTCTCAACCAGGCGATCAGGGCTGAACTGACGTCCCGCTGCATTAATGCCAAGCTGCGTCTCAACCTGATCGGCGCGCCGGACCCCGGCTGCTAGGAGAGGATGGAAGATGACAACACAACAAATCTCCAGGTCGTCAACCGTCACGGGGCCTCCCGGCGGGAGTAGCTCGTTCGTCAGGTGGCTGTGGATCTGGGTCACGCTCGGAATCATCGTCGTGGTGGTCGTTATCGGCTTCCTGATCGGTATCGTGCGAGCACTGGAATCGATCGATGTGGGTCTGTTCGGAGCGTCGAACTCCGTGGCCGGTGCCACCGGTGACGTCACGCCGCTGCCCAACTACATCCAGACGATCAACTCAGCGTTGACGGACATCGACGTCTCCTTGAAGCCGATCCGCAGTCAGGTGGCCGACGCTACCGCGTCGCTTCAGTCGATCAAGGGCTCGCTGCAGACTGTCGACGCATCGTTGAAGGACACCAACTCTGCGCTCGGCAACATCAACGGTTCGTTGGTTGACACCTCCGGTCTTCTGGTGGGTGCCTCGGGCTCGGTGACGAGCATCAACGGCTCACTGATCGATACCTCCAATGTTCTGGTACAGGTTCTGCGCAACGCCTCGGCCATCGAGCTCACCCTCGAGTCGATCCAGAGCGAGGACAGCCAGGGCACGGCGAGGATCGTCAAGCAGGTTGATTTCGCCAATGGCATTCTGCAATCCATTCAGAATGACACCTTCAACATCAACCTCGCGCTCAACGAGACGAACCGTCAGCTCCTGAACATCTGTACTGCGCCTGTTCCGTCTCTCCTGCCGCCGTTCCGGTGCGACCCGGCCCGACCCTAGGAGCTGACTTATGCGACGCCTGACTTCCAATGCCCTCCCGGGCATCATGCTCGTCATAGTCATCGCCTGGGCGTTGTTTGCGGTACTGATGCTGACTGGCATCATCAGTACCGCAAACCGGATTGAGAACCGCGTCGGAGTGATCAATAATTCGGTCACCCCGATCAACAACAAGTTGGACACCGTCGCGGTCCTCACTCAGGTCCAGGACACTGCGGTTAAGATCCGTGATGCTGCCGCTCCGTTGACCGGGATCATCGGAAATGTGGTCAACTCCGCTGCCAGCATCGACAACACGGCCAAGCAGATCCTCGGCACGGCCCAGACGATCAACGCCTCGGCGAAGACCATCAACGGCTCCGTGTTGGACATCAACAAGAGTGTGCAGTCGATCGCTCCGCAACTGGTGACGATTCTCCGTAGCGCCCAGTCCATCAACGCTACGGTGAACAAGATCGGTCCGAACTTCGTCGAGGTCGTCGACAACGTGTACGACATCAAGACGAGGATCGTGCTCGCCAGTGCTCAGGTCGATGACGTAATCAGGACCACCAATGGCTTGGACGGCGACTTCAGTGCCATCCTCCAACAGGTGTTCCTGATCAACAACAACGCCCAGGGCATCGCCAGTGGCCCGTTGGTCATGAATGCCGGTAACGCAGGTGTGATGAGCGAGATGACCAAGGCCAGTGCGGCCCAGGGTCCGGCTCCTCAGACGGTGCTGCCGACTTTCGATCTGCTGCCCGCAGTGCCGGTGTTGGGTATACCTGCACTGCCGTTGCCGCAGACCGGCCAGCTGCCGCTGGATCTCAGCAAGGCACTCCAAGGGTTGCCGCTGCTGTCCGATGCCGGCAATGTTCTCAGCCTGGTCGGTGCTCCTGCATCGAAGTAGTTCCAGGTAGTACCAAGCGGGGCGTCGGCCGGATCTGGTCGGCGCCCCGCTTGCCATGTGTCAGATCTGCTCAGAGCTTGGCTGCCTCGCCACGCGGCACCACAAGGACCTCGGTCGTGGTGGGGGCAAGCTCGCGGAACAGGCTGTAGTACTTCTCCGGCTTGGCCAGGATCGCCTGGTGGATCGGCACTGCCAGGCCCGGATCGATCCCGCGCAGGTAGTCCACCGACTCGGCAGCCTTGAGCCACGGTGCTGCGGTGGGCAGCAACAGCACATCGACGTTGCGGTCTACCAGGGTCAACGAGTCCCCGGGATGCAGGATTGTGCCGGCGCCACCGTCGAGGAGATACCCGTTGTTGGGGATCACCGGGATGTCCGGATGGATCACACCGTGATCACCACCGACCACGTCGACGACGGTGCCGGCGAATTCCACCCGGTCGCCGGGGCGCACCACCCGGTGTCTGATTCCGGCTTGCGCCAGCAGCCCCGCCGAACCGATGTCGACGATCAGCTCCGCCGCCGGGTTGGCGGCCAGCAGGGCGGGCAGCCGATCGAGGTCGAGGTGGTCGGGATGCTGGTGGGTCACCAGGATCGCATCGAGCTCGGTCAGTTCCTCGAATCCGCTGGAGTAGACCCCGGGGTCCAGCAGCAGCCGAGCCGTCCCCATTTCGGTCAGTATGCAGGACTGGCCCAGATGGATGATCTGCATGGCTGGTCACCTCCTGGGGGGTCGGTTGCCAGCTTGCCACGTAGCCGGTCACCGAGCCTGCTCGGCCGGGCGTGGCCGGCGGCTCCCTGCGCGCGCACCGGTAGCCTCGGTGGCGTGGCGCGAGTGGTGGTCGATGTGGTGCTCAAACCGGAGATCCTTGACCCGCAAGGGCAGGCGATCGCCCGCGCGTTGCCCCGGTTGGGCTTTCCCGGGGTGCATGATGTGCGGCAGGGCAAGCATTTCGAGCTGGATGTCGCGGACACCGTCGCCGACGCGGACCTGCACAAGATCGCGGGTGAGCTGCTCGCCAACCCGGTGATCGAGGACTGGACGGTGCGCCGGCTGTGACCTCGCGGATCGGTGTGATCACCTTTCCCGGCACTCTCGACGACGTCGACGCCGCCCGCGCGGTGCGATACGCCGGCGCCGAGCCGGTGGCGCTGTGGCACGTTGATGATGACCTGCGCGGGGTGGACGCCATCGTGGTGCCCGGCGGGTTCTCTTACGGTGATTACCTGCGGGCCGGCGCGATCGCCGCACACCAGCCGGTGCTGCGGGCGCTGGTGGACGCGGCCCGCCGGGGTATGCCGGTGCTGGGTATCTGCAACGGTTTCCAGATCCTGTGCGAGGCCGGTCTGCTGCCGGGAGCGCTGGTGCGCAACATCGGGTTGCACTTCGTCTGCCGTGATCAGCCGCTGCGGGTGGAGAGCACGGTAACGGCCTGGACAGCTCGGTACTCGCCGGGGGCCGAGATCGTCGTGCCGCTGAAGTCCATCGAGGGCCGGTACGTGGCTGATGCGGCGACGTTGGCCGAGCTGGAGGGCGGCGGCCTGGTGGTGTTCCGCTACCTCGGCGGGGCCCCGAACGGCGCGATGCACGACATCGCCGGGATCGCCTCGGCGGATGGCCGGATCGTCGGGATGATGCCGCATCCCGAGCACGCGATCGACCCGCTCACCGGCCCGTCCGCTGACGGCCTGGACCTGTTCCGCTCCGCGCTCAGCTCGCTGCGCAACGGATCGCGCTCGACAGGCCAGCGGTAACCGCTATTCGGCTCCGAACGGCGACGAATACTCTCACAGCGTGGGTGACATCGACTCGGTGCAGCGGGCTGCGGCCAGCCCTGACCATCCTCAGCCTTATCGTGAGCTGGGGCTGGCCGATGACGAGTACGCGCGGATCCGCGTGATTCTCGGGCGCCGGCCCACCGAGGCCGAGCTGGCGATGTATTCGGTGATGTGGAGCGAGCACTGCTCCTACAAGTCCTCCAAGGTGCACCTGCGCTATTTCGGGGAGACCACCACCGCCGCGATGCGTCAGCGAATGCTGGCTGGGATCGGTGAGAACGCCGGCGTGGTCGAGGTCGGTGACGGCTGGGCGGCCACCTTCAAGATCGAGTCGCACAACCATCCGTCCTATGTGGAGCCCTATCAGGGTGCGGCCACCGGGGTCGGTGGGATCGTCCGCGACATCATGGCGATGGGTGCCCGGCCGATCGCGGTGGCCGACCCGCTGCGCTTCGGCCCGGCCGGCGCCGCTGACACGAAGCGGGTGCTGCCCGGGGTCGTCGCCGGCATCGGGGGTTACGGCAATTGTCTGGGCTTGCCCACCATCGGTGGCGAGCTCGTCTTCGATCCTTCCTACGCGGGAAACCCTCTGGTCAACGCGCTGTGCGTGGGGGTCATGCGGGTCGAGGACCTGCACTTGGCGCACGCCAGCGGGACCGGAAACAAGATCATTCTATTTGGTGCGCGCACCGGCCTGGACGGTATCGGCGGGGTCAGTGTGCTGGCCAGCGAGAGCTTCAGTGCCCACCACGGGCGAAAGAAGCTGCCCAGCGTGCAGGTCGGCGACCCGTTCACCGAGAAGCTGCTCATCGAGTGCTGCCTGGAGCTGTTCGCGGCCCGTCTCGTGGTCGGTATCCAGGACCTCGGCGGGGCTGGGCTGTCCTGTGCCACATCGGAGCTGGCCAGCGCCGGTGACGGTGGCATGCGGGTAGACCTCGACGCGGTGCCGTTGCGGGCACTGGCGATGACGGCGGCCGAGATCCTGTCCAGCGAGTCCCAGGAGCGGATGTGCGCCGTGGTACGTCCCTGCGATGTGGACGCCTTCATCGGGGTATGCCGGAAATGGGACGTCACCGCGACGGTGATCGGCGAGGTCACCGGGGGGGACCGGTTGGTGATCACCTGGCGCGGTGCGACCGTGGTGGACGTGCCACCGCGCACCGTCGCGCACGAGGGGCCGGTCTACCACCGCCCGGTGCAGCGGCCGGCGACCCAGGACGCCATGGTGGCGTCGGTTCCGGATGTGTTGCCACGACCGTGCACGCCGGACGCTTTACGCGCGACGTTGCTGCGGATGGTGGCCAGCCCGGGTCTGTGCTCGCGAGCCTGGGTGACCGACCAGTACGACCGTTACGTGCGCGGCGCCACGGTGCTGGCGCAACCCAGTGACGCCGGCATGGTGCGCATCGACGAGACGACCCAGCGCGGGGTGGCGGTGTCCACCGACGGCAACGGCCGGTACTGCGCGCTGGATCCTTACGTCGGCGCTCAACTCGCGTTGGCTGAGGCCCACCGCAACGTCGCGGTCACCGGTGCCACTCCGGTGGCCGTGACGGACTGCCTCAATTTCGGCGCACCCACCGATCCCGGGGTGATGTGGCAGTTCCAGCAAGCCGTCCGCGGTCTCGCCGACGGCTGTGTCGCGCTCGGCATCCCGGTCACCGGCGGGAACGTGAGCTTCTACAACCAGACCGGGGACACCGCGATCCTGCCCACCCCGATCATCGGCGTGCTCGGCGTGATCGACGACGTACGTCGCCGGATCCCCACCGGATTCGGCGGCCCCGGTGACGAGATCTGGCTGCTCGGCGACACCCGTGACGAGCTCGGTGGCAGCGAGTGGGCCCACGAGATGCACGGGCACCTCGGTGGCCGCCCGCCTGCCGTGGACCTGGCCCGGGAGCAGGCGATCGGCGCGGTGTTCGCGGTGGCCTCCCGCGACGGCCTGGTCAGCGGGTCACACGACCTGTCCGACGGCGGTCTCGCCCAGGCCCTGGTGGAAGCGGCCCTGCTCGGTGGTCACGGCGCCCGGGTGGCCCTGGCTGCGGGGCTCGATCCGTTCGTCGCGCTGTTCGCCGAGTCCTCCGCGCGGGTCCTGCTCGGCGTGCCCGGCGCCCAGGTGCCTCGCGTCAGGCAGCTGTGCACCGACCACGGGGTGCCGGTGACCCGACTCGGCGAGGTCCAGACCGCCCCGGTATTGGAGATCGTCAACATCACCACCCTCACCCTGGATGATCTCCGCACCGCCTGGCAAGCCACCCTCCCCGCCCTCTTCGACAGCTGACCCGCACCCGCCGTTACCGCGTTCTGGGACCAGATTGCACTATCAGTGCCGTGGATTACAGCAATCTGTCCCCAGAACGCGGGGAAGTGAACGAGGTGTGGGCGGCGGTTCTGGGCTGGCTGGATGGCCAGGCGCCCCAGCCGCAGCGTGCTGAGCTGGCGCGGGTTGTCCGGCTCAGCCTGCGTACCCTGGCGCAGCTGGCTCCTGGCGCCACCGTCGAGGTGCGGGTGCCGCCGTTCGCTGCGGTGCAGTGTGTCGCGGGGCCGCGACACACCCGGGGCACCCCGCCCAACGTGGTGGAGACCGACCCGCGAACCTGGTTGGAGCTCGCCACCGCCCGCCTCACCTGGTCCGACGCCGTCACCACCGGCCGCCTGACGGCGTCCGGCCCCCGCGCAGACCTCCGCCCCTGGCTACCCCTTCCGCATTCAGCGGGCTCAGCGGGGTAAAAAAGGTGCCGCAAACCCCGCTGAGCCCGCTGAATGCGGGTCACCGCTGGTTGGGTGGGAGCCACAGTCGCCGGTTAGAGTGGAAGTTGTCACCCGTCCCGTCGACAGGGAGTCGCAGGTGGGCAACCAAACGCCCCGATCTGACCCCGACGACCATCCCGAATCCGACTGTTGCGTGGCGGGCAGCGCACTCGAGGCGCAGCCGCACGAGGAGTGCGGTGTCTTCGGTGTCTGGGCTCCCGGCGAGGAGGTCGCCAAGCTCGCCTACTTCGGCCTGTTCGCCCTGCAGCATCGTGGCCAGGAGGCGGCCGGCATGGCGGTGTCCGATGGCTCGCAGGTGCTGGTGTTCAAGGACCTCGGGCTGGTCAGCCAGGTGTTCACCGAGCAGGTGCTGTCCAGCCTCTCCGGGCACATCGCGGTCGGGCACTGCCGCTATTCCACCACCGGCGCAACCACCTGGGAGAACGCCCAGCCCACATTTCGCACCACGGCCGCCGGCTCGGGCCTGGCGTTGGGGCACAACGGCAACCTGGTGAACACCGCCGAACTGCTGGACCGGGCACGCGAGGTCGGCGTGCCCACCCGCAACGGAGCGACCACCGACTCCGACCTGATCACCGGCCTGCTGGCCGCGGCTGCCGGGGATGCCGGCATCGAGCAGGCTGCTCAGCGCTTGCTGCCCCAGCTGCGGGGGGCGTTCTCGCTGGTCTTCTGCTACCGGAGCACGCTTTACGCCGCCCGGGACCCGCACGGTGTCCGCCCATTGGTACTCGGCCGGCTGGACCGCGGTTGGGTGATCGCCAGCGAGACCGCCGCGCTGGACATCGTCGGCGCCGGGTTCGTTCGTGAGGTGGAGCCAGGGGAGCTGCTGGCCATCGACGGCGGTGGGCTGCGCAGCGTGCGTTTCGCCAACCCCGATCCCAAGGGCTGCGTGTTCGAGTACGTCTACCTGGCTCGCCCGGACACCACCATCGCCGGGCGCGGGGTGCACGCCACCCGGGTGGAGATCGGTCGGCGGCTGGCGGCCGAGCACCCGGTCGATGCTGATCTGGTCATCCCGGTGCCCGAGTCGGGCACGCCGGCAGCTATCGGCTACGCGCAGGGCTCGGGAATCCCGTACGGATCGGGGCTGGTGAAGAACTCCTACGTCGGGCGCACCTTCATCCAGCCGTCCCAGACGATCCGTCAGCTCGGTATCCGGCTCAAGCTCAACCCGTTGCGGGACGTCGTCCGCGGCAAACGCTTGGTGGTGGTGGATGACTCCATCGTGCGGGGCAACACCCAGCGCGCTTTAGTGCGGATGCTGCGCGAGGCCGGGGCGATCGAGGTGCACATCCGGATCGCCAGCCCGCCGGTGAGCTGGCCGTGTTTCTATGGCATCGACTTCGCTTCCCGCGCCGAACTCATCGCCAATGGCGCTGACGGCGATGTTGAGGGGGTGCGGCGCTGCATCGGGGCCGACAGCCTCGGCTACGTCAGTCTCGACAACCTCATCGCGGCCTCCGAACAGCCTGCCTCGCGGCTGTGCACGGCCTGTTTCACTGGTAGTTACCCCATCCCGCTGCCGTCGGGCGAGGCGATCGGTAAGCACCTACTCGAAGACGCCCCGGAATGTCGCCAGCCGGTGTTACGAGCCGGATGAGGTGTTTTTAGGTACCCCGCGTCCATCCTTGACCGGGTAGCGTGATTTTACTGCTGCTCGTAAGGCAGCTTTCGCGCCGCCAGACCGGTGTCCTGGAGTCCGCAAACCATGACCGAGACCGACAGCCCGCACGCTACCTACGCCGCAGCCGGGGTGGACATCGCCGCTGGGGAACGGGCCGTTGCCCAGCTTCGACCGCACGCCGAACGGGCCGGCCGTCCCGAGGTGCTGGGCGGTATCGGTGGGTTCGCGGGCTTGTTCAAGCTCAAGATCGATCGCTGGCGGGAACCCGTCCTGGCGAGTTCTACGGACGGCGTCGGCACCAAGATCGCAGTGGCCCAGGCGATGGATATCCATCACACCATCGGGATCGATCTGGTGGCGATGGTCGTCGATGACCTGGTCGGTTGCGGAGCCGAGCCGCTGTTCTTGCAGGACTACATCGCCGTCGGCAAGGTCGTGCCAGAGCGGATCGCAAGCTTGGTCCGGGGCATCGCCGACGGCTGCGTTCAGGCCGGCTGTGCTCTGCTGGGCGGGGAGACCGCCGAGCATCCCGGCATGATGTCCGACGGCGACTACGACTTGGCCGCAACCGGGGTGGGTGTGGTGGAGGCCGACGCCATCCTGGGGCCCGATCGCGTTCGCCCTGGTGACGTTGTGGTGGCGATGGGTTCTTCGGGGTTGCACGCCAACGGATATTCGTTGGCCCGGCACGTGCTCGTCGACATCGCCCGGATGCCGCTGGACGGCCATGTCGAGGAGTTCGGCCGGTCCCTGGGGGAGCAGTTGCTCGAGCCCACCCGGATCTATGCCAAGGACTGCCTGGCCCTGGTTGCCGAGACCGAGGTGCGAACCTTCGCGCACGTCACGGGCGGGGGGCTGGCGGCGAACCTGGCCCGGGTGATGCCCCGTGGGTTGGTCGCCGTGCTGGACCGCGGGAGCTGGACGCCGGCCGCCGAGTTCGCGCTGATCGCTCGCCTGGGCCGGGTGCAACGCTCGGAGATGGAGCGCACCTTCAATATGGGGGTCGGGATGGTCGCAGTGGTCGACGCAGTGGAAGTAGACCGCGCGTTGGCCGTGCTGACCGCGCGGCACGTACCGGCGTGGGTGCTCGGAGAGGTGTACAGGTCTCGTGACGTCGGGGTCGATGCCGCCGCTAAAGGTGCCGTCCGGGCCGTGCTTCAGGGAGATCATCCCCGGTTCTGACCACCTTGATCAGGGGCCTGCGCGGGGATGACCTCCCTCACCGACGGTACTTGTCGTACTCGTCGTCATGGCCGTCCTCGGTACGCTCATCACCACCGTTGTGGCCCGACAGCTCTCGTTGCAGAGCCTCGAGATCGGTGGTGGGGGAGCTGTATTTGAGTTCCCGGGCCACCTTCGTTTGCTTGGCCTTGGCTCGGCCGCGCCCCATGGCTCGACCCCCTCGCACGCAGGGACGAAGCGACCGGGGGATTCGGCGGCCTCGTTCGTCTCGACAACATCCTCTAGGTCATACCGTACAGGGTTGCCCCGGCGAGCCGCGACGTGGTCGCAGCGTTACTGCGGAGTGTCGCAGGCACCCATCCGTCGCCACCATGCAGCGTGTGTAAGACTCACATCGACCGTGGTGGGGCAGGCGTGGTAAAGAGACGAGGAGGCTACGTGATCGTCCTGGCCCTGTTGACCGCCAGCGGAGAACCGCTGTCCTGGGTTGCCGTGCTTGTCATCGCACTTGGCGCGATCGGCCTGGTGATCGGTACCGCACGGCGGGTCAGGAACCGGGTCTGAACTGATTGTCTGCCCCTGATCGGCGTTGTTCGGTGAGCAGATCGTCCACTGACGCTGCTCCGCTGGCATACCGGGAGCCGATCTCGGCATTGAGGCTGTCCACTACGTGTTGTACTGCACGGCGGCATTGGGATACCGATGTCTCCTGCGTGCAGTACTCCTGCAGAGTGGCGTCGAGCAGCTCATCGGAAAGCGACCCGACGTCGGAGAGATCAGCGTTGCTGACCAGCACCTCGATGTTGCGGCGGTGCTCTTGGGCCCGGGAAGGCTCCATCGTTTGGAAGCGTCCCGACCCGATCGCCGGTCCGAGAGCGTTGGCCGCCAGGATGCGGGCCAGCTCGGTCACGACGGGAGCGCTGTCACCATTGCGCCGGCGGCGTTGCTCGGCGTGCACGATGTCGATCCGGGCGTGTAGCAGTCTGCGCAGGTAAGACAGATCGGTCTCCTCCTGCGCCGCGTCGTCCCGCCGCACCCGCACCTCTGCCAGTTCGAGCCGATCGAGCCCGGCGACATACCCAGGAGCCAACACCCGATCCTCCATCCCACCATCCTCCTTCTCCCGCATTGAGCGGGCTGAGCGGGGTTAATCGGGTGCGATAACCCCGCTCAGCCCGCTCAATGCGGCAGAGGGCGGGGGTTAGGAGCGCAGCTGGCGTTGGGCGGCGCGGCCGGGGGGGTCGCCGGGGTCTGGGGGGAGGGAGTCGGGGTCTATTGACGCGGCGGCTTGGCCGGCTTGTAGGGGGGTGGGGGGGTCTACTGTGCGCTTGAGCAGGGCTAGGGCGATCGGGCCGAGCTCGTGGTGGGTGGCCACGGTGCCGACCCGACCGACCAGTCGCTGATCGGCGTGCACCGGGTCCCCGGTGGTCGGCAGCATCTCTGGCGATTCCAGGTGCAGCAGCACCATCCGGCGCGGCGGGCGACCCAGATTCGCCACCCGTGCCACCGTCTCCTGGCCCCGGTAGCAGCCCTTGTCCAGATGCACCGCGGATCCGATCCAGCCGACCTCGTGCGGGATGGTGCGCTCGTCGGTGTCCATGCCCAGCCGCGGACGCAGGGCCGCCGCCCGGATGGCCTCGTAGGCCCAGCTGCCTGCCGCTGTAGCACCGGCCGCGACCAGCTGTTCCCAGGCTCGGGTCAGGTCACTGCGCGGCACCAACAGGTCCGCTCCGGATGTCCCGACCCGCACGAACCCACCCAGCGGTCCGGCCTGCGCGATTACCCTGCCGGTGCCCGGGCCGAGCAGCGAGAGCACGGCCAGCTCGGCCGTCGCACCCCGCGGCGCCACCTTCGACCAGAACACCATCGAGCTCAGGTAGGCCAGTAACCCGCCGGCCTTGCCGGGCTCGGTGTCCAGCCACACCGTGTCACCGACGTGCGACACCATGGCGTGGTGCTCGACGCGACCCTGCAGGTCGAGTACCAGCGCCTCGGTGTGCTCGCCCGGACCGAGGGTGAGCAGGTGCTGGGAGGTGATGGTGTGCAGCCAGCTCAGCCGGTCCGCACCCGGCACGGCGAGCACCTCGCGGTGGGACCGGTCCACGATCACGACATCACGCTCGGCGGCGCGCTGCTCACCCAACGGGTCGCCGTGGTGCCAGGCCACCCCGGCGTCCGGGGACCCGTCGGGTGGGGCCACCGCACCGGGTAGGGCCAGCAGGGGCGAGGTCACGAGCTGCCGTCCCGCCCGGTGCAGTCTCCGCAGCGTCCGGACAGCGCCAGGTGGTTAGGGTCCAGGGTGAATTTGAACCGGTCGTGCAACCGCTCGGTGAGCTCGGTGAGCTCGGCGGTGGGCACCTCGGTGACTCCCCCACACCGGTGGCACACCAGGTGCACGTGTTCGTGTGCCTGGGTGGAGTAACTCGGCGCGCCGTGCCCGAGATGGGTGTGCCGGACCAGGTCGAGGCCTTCCAGCAGGTCCAGGGTGCGGTAAATGGTGGTGATGTTGACTGCGGGTGCCTGGCGTTGCACGTGCTCGCAGATCTGCTCCGGGGTGGCGTGCTGCAAGTCGCGTACCGCGTCGAGCACCAGCTGCCGTTGGGGGGTCATCCGCATTCCCCGCTCGTGCAATGTGCGGCGCAAGGTGGTGTCCACGTCGATGATGGTAGGCCGCGGTGGCATCGCGTGCTGTGCCCGACCGGGTACTGGCGCTGTGGCGGTCGTATTTGACGTTGCCGGGTTCGCGGTGGCGCGGTTAGCGTGACGGGCACACGGGAAAGGAGGTGGTCCACGGTTGAACGGCTATAGGACTCGTGAGGTGGCTGCCAGCTAGAGCCGCCGACGGTCGTGGAAGGCCACCTCCTCCCGGACGTCGAGCACGGACGGAGAGCGGCGGACGGCTAATCCAGGGCGGTCACCCGGCCCCCGGGTCACCCGAGCACCAGTCCAGCTCGGGGCGCACACCCGGGGGCTGACTGCTGTCCGCGCTACCCCCAGCGCAATCTGGGGACAGATTGCACTAATCGGGTCCGTTTTACTGCAATGTGGGGACAGAATGCAGTGATCGCGGGGTCAGCCGATCATGCGGCGTAGTTGGGTGGAGACGTGGGGTTGTAGGGGGTGGTTGACCATTGCGCGTTGCTCTACGTAGGCCAGGTCGCCGCCGTCGATGATGCCGTAGAGGCGGTGTGCGCTGGTGACCTCCTTGGCCGACGAGGTGCGCACCACTGCGTCGGTGGCCAGCTCCCACGAGGTCTGGTTTCGCGGTCGCCCGTAATAGATCTCCACGATGCCGGTGGCGTGCACGGCGAGCAACTCGATGGTGTCGTCGGGTTTGGGCCGCCAGAACCCGGTCTCCCGGGCCGCCGGTCGGATCACCTCGCCGGCGTCGTCGAGCAGCCACGCCCGCGACTCGTACCGCAGAAACGGCCGCCCGTCGTGGCAGAACACCACCTGCTGGCCGAAGCGGTACGGCCCGGCGATGGTCGGGTAGCTGACCTGGCCCTCGCCGCGCCACACACCGACCAGCGGCAGCAGGGACAGGCAGTCCGGATGCAGCTCGGGCCCCTCCCGCAGGTTCGCGGTGTCACCGGCGATCGGCAGGTCGGTGAACTCGGGAAGGTTCAACGCGCGGGTGCTCTGCGCGCGCTCGGCCGCGACCCGCAGTGCCCGGTCACCGCTGGACTCGGCGTTCACCGGACGGTCAGCGCCGGTCGAGGCAGGCCCGGCGCACCGGACGACATGACTAGTTCCACGCCCGAGATCGTAGGGGCTGGTCCGGAAGCTGACGACGGTGGAGACGGCCCTGCGTGAGCTCATCCGCCGTCATGAGATGAAGCGGGTGCTCGAGCTGCGCGGCAACTTCGACGGGCAGGGTGACCTGCAGGAGATGCGGCGAAGCCGCTTCTCGTGATCGAGCTGTCGTTGGACGGCTTCCGGTTCGCTGCGGCGTTGCATCGAGCTGGGCGCAAGGGGTTAATTCGTCTTTCTGTTCCGCATGGTGGAGACTATGTCGAGGGCGCGGCGAGCTGGTGCCACGTTGTGCACTCGGAACACTCGTGCGCCGAGCAGTGCGCAGACGGTCAACGTCGCCACCGTCCCTTCTAGGCGTTGCGTCACGGGTAGGTCCAGGGTCTCGCCGATGAAGTCCTTGTTGGAGACCGCTACCAGGACCGGCCAGGGGTCCGAGGTGAGCTCGCCCAGCCGGCGAGTCACCTCCAATGAGTGTGCGGTGGTCTTCTTGAAGTCGTGTCCCGGGTCGATGAGAATTGCGTCCCGCCGAACTCCGATGCTGACCGCCCGCTCCGCCAAAGCGGCGAGGGTCACCCGAATCTCGGCCATCACGTCGGGGTAGTCGATGTCACGAAAAACCGTCCTGGGCGTCAGCCCGCCCGCGTGGGTGCACACCAGCCCGGCGCCGTGCTCGGCGGCCACTCGGGCAACGTCAGGATCGTGCCCTCCCCATGCGTCGTTGATGATATCCGCACCGGAGATCAGCGCGGCTTCGGCGACCTCGGCTCGCCAGGTGTCCACGCTGATGGCCACGTTCGGGTGGCGCTCGCGAACGATCGGAATCAAGCTGTTCACCCGCCGGATCTCCGCACTCGGCGAGATGTCGGCTCCGGGGGCGGCTTTGACCCCACCGATATCGATGATCTGTGCACCATCGGCGATCGCGCGGTCCACCTGCACGATCGCATCGGATAGCCGGTAGGCGGAGCCTTTGTCGTAGAAGGAATCGGGTGTTCGATTCACCACCGCCATCACGAGGAGCTCGTCGTCGCCGAACTCGCTGCTGCCCAGGCGCAACGTCATCCGGCGAGGCGGCGGCGCACGGTCACCAGCGCCCCGTGCCGCGGCACCATGGTCACGTGCCGCGGCTTCACCGGCTCGTCCGGTGCGGTGGTGGGGGCCAGCTCGACCCGGCGCAGGATCTCCCGCAGCACGGTACGCATCTCGGTCTGGGCGAAGGTCGCGCCGAGGCAGCGGCGCACCCCGGCGCCGAACGGCAGCCAGACGGCCGGGTCGGCCCGCTGGTCGAGGAATCGTTGCGGCCGGAACTCGTCCGGGTCGGTGTAATGCCGGTGGCTGTGGTGTACCAGGTTGATGCTGGGCGCCAGGATGGTGCCGGCGGGGATCCGGTAGCCGGCCAGCTGCAGCGGTGCGGTCAGCTTGCGGGCGAACTCGAAGATCACCGGCCGCACGCGCAGCGTCTCCTTGCACACCGCGTCCAGCCAGGCGTCGTCGCCGTCCAAGGCGGCGGCGGCGCTGCGGTGCAGCAGCGCGGGATGCCGGGACAACCGCTCGACGGCCCAGGACAGCGCGGTAGCCGTGGTGTCGTGCCCAGCCAGCAGCAGGGTGACGAGCTGGTCGACGAGCTCACCGTCGTCCATCGGCGCTCCGGCGGCATCGACGGTGCGCACCAGCATCGCCAGCGCGTCGGTCCGGTGGGCGAGCTGGGCATCGGCCCGGCAGCGGGTGATCTCCTCGGCGAGCAGGGTCTCGGCCGCGGCCCGGCGTTGCGCGCGGCGTCGCCACATTCCGAACCGGCGCAGCACCCGCGGCGGCGGGATCAGCTCCAGCGGTGAGCCGACCTCCAGCATCGGCGGCAACGCTGCTCGCAGCGCCGCCAGCCGGCCCTGGTCGTGCACCCCGATGACGGTGCGCAGGATGACCTCGAGGGTGATCTCCTGCATCCGGGGGTAAAGGGGGAACTGCTGGCGCACGGGCCACCGCGCGACATTGTCGGCGGTGATGGCGACCATGTGGGCGACTTGCCGGCGCACCGCGTCACCGTGGAACGCCGGCAGCATCATCGCGCGGCTGCGCCGGTGCTGGTCGCCGTCGAGCATGAGCAGCGAGTTCGGTCCCACCATCTCGCCGAGCGGGGCGGCGGCCTCGCCCGCATGGAAGATCGCCGGGTCGCCGCGGCTCACTGATCTGATGTCAGCCGGGTCGGTCAGCAGGACGAGCGTGCCTATTCCGGGAATCCGGACGGTGAAGAGATCGCCGTAGCGTCGATGGCAGGTCTGCCCGAAGCGGACCGGGTCCAACCAGATCAGCCCGGCCTGCACGAGCGCCGGTAGGGGTGGTCCGGGTGGCAACGCACGCGCCATGACCGGTTAGTGTACATACGTTTGTTTAACTGCGGTAGCATGCCGGCATGGGACATCGGGAGGCGCTGCTCGACGGCGCTCGGCGCTGCCTGCTCGAGCGCGGCTACGCGCGTACCACGGCCCGGGACCTGGTAGCCGCGTCGGGTACCAACCTCGCCTCGATCGGCTACCACTTCGGGTCCAAGGAGGCCCTGCTCAACGGTGCGATGCAGCAGTGCTTCGACGAGTACATCGAGCAGATCGCCCAGGTCGTGTTCGCCGATCCCAGCGCTACCCCGTTGCAGCGGGTGCGGGCTTCCTGGGTGGCGCTGGTGAGCACCTTCGAGCGCTACCGCCCGCTGCAGGTGGCCTTCGTCGAGGCGTTGGCGCAGGCCGAGCGGGTGCCGGAACTGCGTGCCCAGTTGGCCGATTGCTACGAGCGGCTGCGAGCCACGGTCGCCGAGATGGTTCGCGTCTCGGTCGGCGGACTGTCCGACGCCACCGCGCGCCACGTCGCCTCGTTCCTCATCGCGGTCTACGACGGTCTGCAGGTGCAGTGGCTGCTCGACCCGCAACGGGCGCCCCACGCCGACGAGCTGATGGCGGCGCTCGAGGTGGCGTTACCGGCCGCACTGGCCGCCGAGCCGGTTGGTGGCTCTTCAAGGACCACCAACCCCCCGGAGAGCTGCTCATAACGGGGGCCAACCCCCGCCGGCC
>JBOHGE010000046.1:0-43117 GCA_050700055.1 Pseudonocardiaceae bacterium | reverse complement strand
CCCGCCGCTACTGCCGCCAAGCCTGCCGCGTCGCCGAACATCGGAGGCTTCACATGTGACCTAACAACCCCGAAGGGTGGGGACTTTTAGTTGGCCACCAGCGGAGACCACAACTTGGCCGTTGACAATCCACCACCGTCAGGTACCCCGTCGGTGTGGACGGGGCCACCAGCAGTAGGTCCGCCGATCCGGACGCCAGACCGACCACACTTGTGGCACGGCGATCGACTCCCAGCAAACCAAGGTCGTCCAGCAGACGCACCAGACGTTCGACCCCGAAGGCGAATCCCGTGGACGGCACGGTCCGGACCACTCCGTCGGGCAGGAAATGCCCGACCAGCCGATCAAACAACCCCGCTGATCCCATTCCGGCCAGGGCGAAAGTCCCACGATCTCCTCAGAGAACGAACTGGCCCGCTCCACGAATGGCACCTCGAGTTGCTCGTAACCACGGGAACGCGCCAGATCCCGCAGAACGGTGGTCACGTAATGACGCCGCCGCAGCTCGGGGCCGAACAGGTCGGACATGCCCGTCAACGGAGTGTTCACCGCTCACGCCGGGTAGCCCACGCGCTCGGCGACCGCCGTTCACCGGCACCGGAGTGGTGTGTCCATCCTGTGCTGTTCCCCGGTCAGTGCCTGGATCGACGCGAGCCGATCTGCTGAGCGCGCTGGTAGGACATCCCGGTCATTCCCCCGATGTCGCGGTAGGAGAACCCGGCCTGGCGTAGCCGGTGCACCGCCCGGCGGCCCTCCTCGGCCGCCTGCGCAACGAGTGCCTCGGCTTCCTGGCGAAGTGTCGCCGCGCGCTCGGCGGCGCTACCGGCCTCGCCAGGCACCCACCACTGAATGTCGATCTCGGCGGGGTCGACGGGCTTGCCGGTCTGGATCTCGATGATTTCGGCCGCATCTGCGGGCACCTGGTCGAGGCGGCGGCACTGAGTGATGGCGCCGGGAACAGCGGGGACGGTGACGACCCACCACCCGGTCTCGTCCCACTCAGCGCGGACGGTATAGCTCATTGCCCCTCGGCTCATCGTGACATTGAAGACCCATCGTGGTGGGCGTGCTTGTCGTCCTGGCTGTCTGTGCGGTCCGGTGTTCTTGTCATACCCGCGTCGCGGCGGTCTGACGGGCCATGCGGGCCAGCTCGTGAGCGTGGCTGTCCGGCCGGGCCTCCAACGCGACGGCCAGCGCCACCAGGTGCCGTCGCGCAACGGCAGACTGCAGCGTGCCCGCCGCCTCGATCACCCGCTGGACCAGCGCCAGCCCGCGCGCGTCCCCCACACGGACGTGCACCTCAGCAAGGATGAGCTCGGCCAGTATCCGGCCCCGGCGGTGGCCCTCACCATAGGTACGCACCGCAGTCGCGGCAAACGACTCCGCAGCGTCGAATTGGTGCAACTCGATCTGAACCTTCGCGATCATAAGATCCCCACCCGCCCGCTCGAACGCATCACGAGGCGCCCACCCCTGGTGCGCCTCGGCCAGACAACGCCTGGCTTGATCGGGGACGCCCATAAGAGCGTAAGCAGTCGCGGAGTTCAAGCTCAGCCACGCGGCGAGCGTCGAGAGCCGGGGGTCATCGACCCGCAGGATCGCCGGCTTCGCCTTACCAGGCTGGAATCCCGCGAGCACGAACTGCCCGAGCTGCAAACACTTCAGCGCCTCATCCGGATGCCCGCTAAGGACCAGCGTGTTCCCGGCGTGCTCGGCTGCGTTGGCGATCCCGAAACCGTCCCCCACCTCGTCAGCAATCCGCAGCGCACGAGTGAAAAAGCCCGTCCCGTCAACCCCGGAGTCATAACACGACCAACCCGCCTCGGTATACAACTCCGCCAACACCGCCCCCAGCCGCGCCCTGACCACCTCGGTCGCGGGCACCGCCAACCACCGCGAGTAATACCGCGCGGCAGCACCGAACAAACCCGCCTGCCCACCGAACTGACGCGCCATCCCCCGCAACCGCCCGATGACCGCCTCCACCGCCTGCACATGCACCATGCACAACCGCGCAGGCAACAGCTCCTCGGCCGGCAACGCCAGCTCAGCCAGCTCCCCCAGACCCGACACCACCTGACCCAAGACCGCCAACGAAGTAGCCCCGATCAGGGCACGTCGCCTCATCTCCTCCGGAGTCTCCTCCTGGGTCCGCGATCCGAGATCCTCACCGGGCTCGTAACCGACATCGTAGGCCAGACCCATCCTCCCCGGCGGGATACCGAGCCCGTCAGCGATACGTCTGTACACGTCATAAGCGATGACCCGACGACCCTGAAGAATCTCACACACCTCGGACTGCTGCTGCCCAGTCAGCTTGGCAATCCGATGCTGACTGAGCCCAGCCTCGGTCAACGCCCGATACAAACCGGTGATATCACGAGCAGCCAGCACCGACCGCAGCTCCGGCCGCTCCCACAACGCGGCATCAACCGGAGCAGCCTCGCCGCCCTGGCCCGCACTCATGGCTGAATCACCACTCCCCCTCGGTACCGCTGATTTGGACGCACCGTAGCCGTTCCTCGATCAGATGAAGATAGGCCGGGCCGGAGCTGGCAGCGTAGTGGACGAACCTCCGCAGCCCCGGCAGGGCATTGCCGCCGGTCGTAGAGCAGGTCAGCCCGTTTCGATCATGACCTCTTGGAGCGCCAAGGCATCAGTAACAGGGGGTGTGAAATGGCGGAGCGTGTTCGAGGAATTCTCTTACAGCTGGGGTTTTTCCGTGGTGGGCGAGTTTGGTGCGGAGTCCGGTGAGGGTCTGGTCTCCTCGCGCGGAGTCGATGGTGGTGTGGCAGCGCAATGCTTGCGCACCGAGGACCGCGGCTGCGTCGAGATCGCCGAGGGCAAGGTGGGCTTCAGCGGCTCGCGCGAGATAGATCGCGGCGCCGCCGGGAAAGCTGCCGGTGTCGAAGGCCGTTTGCGCGGTGGTGAAGTGGTCGAGGGCTCGGCGGGGGTCGCCGAGGTCGAGGGCACAGGACCCGGCGAGCATGTGGATCTCGGTGTCGTTGATCCAATAGCACCATTCCGGCTCGTAATCGCAGGTAGTAGTCAGTGACTCGAAAGCAGCGGCGAGGGCACGGTGGCAACCCTGACAATCGTTGATCTTGGAACAGGCTCGGGCCTCGCGGGCGTGCAGGATCGCCGAGGTCTTGGGAGTTGAGCGTCCTCGCATGGCGGCGCGGGCGGTATGCATGAGGTCGACAGCGTCGCGGGGGTTGCCCACGGTGTATGTCTGGATGGCCTGAAACGCGAGCGTGTTCGCCCCGGTCAGCACGTCACCGGCGGTGGCGGAGGCGCGCAGGGCGGTGAGGTAGTACCGCTGCGCCGCGGCGTGGAGTCCGGAGTCGTAGCACAGCCAACCGCACAGCCGGGAGGCTTGCGCAGCGAGACCGTAGAGCCGCTGTTCGGTGTCGGCGGTGTGGGTGGTCTCGGTGAGCAGGCTGGTGAGCAGGCGGAGCTCGGCGGCGGCGAGATCGCGGAGTTTCCCGCTGCCGAGCACGTCGTCGAGGTGGCTGAGGTGAGATAGTCGCGCCTGCAGTCCGGTGATCGCGTCGGCGCCGATGCGGGGGTATGCCTTGCCGGCGGCAGGGGCACCGGTCAGGCCAGACCAAACAGTTGCCGCAGCCGTGAGGGTCGTTCCGGTCGCGATGAGGAATCCTCGCCGATCCATCGGGCCTCCAGCGGATGTCTCGATCAACGCGTGCCGTGTCCCCTCCACGGTCCATGGCACGCCCAGGAGGTAGTCGTCGTCAAGGGCGAGCAGCAGCCAATCCGGCCACCCCAGCCGATGGACGGCCTCCTCCGGGACATCTTCCAGGGCGGCGATAGCGAGTTGAGCAGTGAGTTCGGGGACGACACAGCCGGACTCCCACTGCGACATCTTCTTGCGGTGGGTGGCCATGGCGCCGTACCCGAGGGCTTGGTGGTGCCGGTTGACCTCCATGAGGTAACGCTGCCCACTCCACCAGCGTGTTGCGCGCAGCACCGCGAGGGGATGTCGCGCGGTTACCACTGATGCACGTAACACAGACCGGGATAGGTCAGTCGTACGGCCGTTAGCAGACTTACTAGCGGGTGCACGGGAATCGCCGGAGGGCTCTGTGCGAACCGTTGGCATCACTGTCACCTCAGCCCGTCCGAAGCCAGCGTCAGATGAAGTGGACAGTACCCGGCCGAGCCGAACGTTGGTGGAAAGAAGGCAACACGAGGACACAGCTACGCCCTTCCAGGGCGCGTCGGTGGGTGCTGTCCTGATTGCGTCACAGCTGGCGGCAGTGGTCGAGCAGGCGGATGGCGAGATGCGCTCCCGATCGTGCCGCGACGGTCCGAGACATGGAAGGAGTGTGCCGATATGCCCGTTGTCGAGGCCACGAGTCCAGTGACGCTCCGGCAAGTTGCGCGTCTGGACCGGCTCGATCCCGGCCTGCTGGAACGGCTGCGTCATGAGGCGTTGACTGTGCCGTTCGAGTGGGTCACTGAGTATGGGCAGTTTCAGTCCGGAGGGTGGTGGACGCTGTCGCTGCTCAACGATAGCGGTGTCCCTACCGATGTGACGATCAAGGACTGCGATCCGGTTGAGACGACGCTGTTGCAGGGGATGCCCGTCATGCGCAGGTTTTTGTCGTCGTTGGGCTTGCGCTACATGTGGGTGCGTCTGGCAAGGCTTGGACCGAATTCGTTTCTGTGGGAGCACCGTGACTATGCCGAGCTCAACGAGTCCGAACGTCACCGCCTACACGTTCCCTTGGTGACCAACAGCTCGGCTGCGTTGGTGACCGGCGGTGTCAAAATCCAATTGCGTGCCGGTTATCTCTGGCGGCTCGCGCCGACCCACGTCCACGGTGCATGCAACCTGTTCGGACCGGATCGACTCCACCTGATTCTGGACTGTTACGGCGATGAGGGCGCAACGTGGACAACCGCCGATGCGCAGCTCAGCGAGACCGAGGTGGTTCAGCTGCCGACCGCGACGAAGTCGCAGCTCGACAAGCATCTCGCCACTGCGCGTGGCCTGGCGAGCCTGGGTTACGAACGTTCAGCGGAGAAGCACCTGTTGCGTCTGTTCTATGAGTACAGGCTGCCTGAGGGCTGCGTGTACGACTTGATCGCGTCCCTGTACGACTCACTGGATCGTGCGACCGAGGCGGAGTCCTGGCGAGCAGCCAAGACGATCTTGCTTGGTCTGTCCTGAACTCGCAATCACAGAAGGAGCCCTGAAGTGAGTCACGCCGTGTTGGACGAACTCGCCAAAGCTAATCGACCCGATCAGTTCGGCCTACTTGAACGGGCTGCGGATTTATTCACCGTCAGCCCCGCCGTCACGCACCTGCTGGTGCGGGGCTCGCTGGCCTCCGGAACCGCCGACCGGCTGTCGGATGTCGACTTCGTTGTCGGCGTCGAGGACCGCTTACTCCCTGATTTCGTCTCAGTTCTCGATGCGCTGGTATCCGCTGACCTAGGCGGGATCATGCCGGGATGGCGCGACACAATCGTGCGCAACATGGGCGGTCTCGGCTACGTCTATCTGGTCAGCTGGGCTGGTGACCTCCAGCAAGTGGACCTGTACGTAATTCCCGCCAGCCGGGTCAGCGGAGTGCACGAGCACACCGTGGCGCATCCGATCTACGTTCGGGACGCCGAGACCACTTATGTGCCCGACCCACGCGTAGCACCGTTCGTTGCTCGTACCTTGGCCGAGGCTCGGTCCTGTGCCGAGCTGTTGATCGAGACCCTCGTGGTTGGTTATCTGATACGCAAGCGGATCACCCGTGGCCAGGAGTTCATCGCCTACTCCGAGGCGTACCTGTTCAATACGGCGGTCAAGAATCTGATCAAGACTGCATTGGCTCCGACATCCCGTTACTACGGTTGGTACCAGCTTCGGGAAGAGATCGGTTCGACACCGATCGGCAAGGAGTGCCTGCGGGATCTTTACGCGCTGACGTCCGCGCCGGCGATCCCCACCGCCGAGATGTTGGCCGAGGGGTTGGACCGCGTGGTCGCGATCGCCGAGCGGGCGGCACCGGACACCGTGGACTCCCTGCGGCCCGCGATCGACGCCTACCGCTATTACCTGGAGCTGACATGATCCCCGACGCAGCGGGTATGGCTCGCCTGACGGCGACCTTCCTCGGTGGGGTCGTGCCAGCCTCGGAGCAGGAAGAGCAGCTCGCGTACGGCATCGGTGTGGCACTCGGTGCGGCTGGCCTGATCTTGCAGCACGGCGGCTACAACGGGCTGATGGAGCAGGCCGCCCGAGGAGCCGCCGCACACGGCGCCACAGTAGTGGCCGTGACCTTGACCGACGTCGACTGGGGCGAGTTCAACCCCTACGTCACCGATGCCGTCCGCTTGCCCACGATGGGTGAGCGGCTGCATCGCTTTCTCGCCGACACCGATCTCGTAGTCGCGATGGGAGGTGGCGTCGGGACGCTCCACGAACTCACCGCCGCACTCTGGTATGCGGGCAACATCCGCACTGTTCCGGTCTGGCTCACCGGCGAGACCGCACGACGCTTGTCGGCTTTCCTCCGGACTGAACGGTGGGTGTTCGAGTCTCCGACAAGATCACTCGGATTCCTCCGCGAGATCCCGGACTTGACCACCTTCGAGCGCGAACTATCCACCCTGCTCCGGGGCCGGGCTGGTCAGGGAACTCCCGACCCGGAAGTCACGTGAGGTCGTCGATGACGATCCCCGCCAGCTTGATCGCCCGCATTCGGGTCACGGCGTGCCAGCAGAGCGCGTTCCACTTACCGACCGGCCAGGTGATTGAGGAGTATTTCGACGAGTATCTCTTGGCTGCCGATCCCACGTTGCTGCGTGATGTCGCCGCGGAGATGGCCCGATACGTGGAGGTCGGCACCGGGATGCTCATGGGCATGGAGCTGGGCGGCATCCCCTTAGCGGTGGCCTTGTCAGCGGCTACCGGAGTTCCCGCTGGTTTCCTGCGGCGTGAACGCAAATCCTATGGCACCCGCCGTCAGATAGAAGGGCACCCAGTGGAAGGAAGGGACGTCGTTCTGGTCGATGACGTAGTTCGTTCCGGCTCCCAGATGCTTCGAGCGGCATCGGTTCTCCGGCAGACAGGCGCGAGCGTCACGACGGCGATCTGCGTCCTCGATCGTGGCATTGACGGGCGGGCATGCCTCGCGGAAAACCAGATCGTTCTGCGTTCACTGCTTACACCCGGCTCTTTCGACACGGAATCAACGGTCCGGCGCGCAGGTTAACCAGCGGCACAACAATGGGAACCGGTGTCATGAGTGACAAGTACGCGGTGCTGTTCGACCTCGACGGGGTCATCATCGACACCCGTACAGCGACCTGTGCGGCGCTCAAGATGCTGGCGACCGCCGCACTCGACCATCCAGTGGATTCCACCGCCCTTGACCAGTGCACAGCGCTCGCACCCGTGGACGCCCTGATCGCACTCGGCGTCCAGGACGCATGCCGGATCTACGAAGAGCGCTTCGACCGGGCGCTGTCCGAGGCGGTCGGGCAGCTACGGATCTTCCAACCCGTCGTCGACGGTATGGCTGAGTTGTCCGAACGAGGCGTCAGGCTCGGGATCATCACCGCCCAGGCACACCGCCGGCTACCATTCCTGCTGCCACCCGTGGTCGCCGATCTTGTCGATGTTGTGATCGCGCACGAGGACGCGACACCGAAACCGGCACCGGACGGAGTTCTCTGCGCGCTCGCCCAGCTTGGTGTAAGCGCGGCGAGGGGGATGTTCATCGGCGACACGGCGAACGATATGGCTGCCGGTCGCGCGGCCGGCGTCCGCACTGTCGGCGCGGGGTGGGGATTCGTCGGCCCCGAGACGCTACGGCGCGCCGGGGCCGATGTCGTTCTCACCGAGCCAGACCAGGTGGGCGTCAGCTTGCTGACCCACCTCGACAGTCAGCGGGCACCCGAACCAGTCACTGGCTGACGGTCTGCCCGACCTTCCGCACGATCTCCTGGAGCGCATCGGGAACCGCGAATGGATCCGTGCCGCCACCTTGGGCGATGTCAGGTTTCCCGCCACCCCCGCCCTTGAGCACCGTGCAAGCCATGCGGACCAGGTCACCGGCCTTGATCCCGCGATCCCGAGCCATGTCACCGACGGCTGCCACAATGATCGGCTTGTCCTGGGACAGGCTGGTGATGGCCACTACGGCGGTCCGATCGCCGATCTCGCTCCGCACGTCGAGTACGAGTTTGCGCAGTTCATCGGTGGTGGTCGGCTCGGGTAGGTGCCGGACCACCAAGGCGAGGCCGTCAACGTTCTGTGCTGTCGCCGCGAACTGGCTCGCCCATTGCCTAAGCTGCCCGGCGCGGAGCTGCTCAATTTCCTTCTCGGCCTCACGGAGCCGTCCCAGCAGTCCAGCGACTCGGCCCGGAAGTTCCTCGGGGCGAACCTTGAGTGTTTCGGTGAGTTGGGCTATCAATACATGTTCACGGGCCAAGAACCGGAAAGCGTCAGTCCCCACGAGGGCCTCCACCCGGCGAACGCCTGCACCGATCGAGGACTCGCCGAGCAACTTGACCAGGCCAAGCTTCGTCGAACGGTCGACGTGCGTACCGCCACACAATTCCCTAGACCAGTCCCCCACCGAGACGACTCGGACCTGGTCACCGTATTTCTCGCCGAACATGGCGATAGCGCCCACCTCGCGAGCCTGCTTTATGCTCATGACCTCGGCGCTCACCGCAAGATCCTCCGCGAGAACCTCGTTGACCTGCTGCTCCACGTCGGCCAGTACGGATTCAGGCACCGCGCTCGGCGCACTGAAGTCGAACCGGAACCGGCCAGGCGAGTTCTCCGAGCCGGCCTGCGCGGCGGTTTCGCCCAGGGCGTCCCGGATCGCCTTGTGCACCATGTGGGTAGCTGTGTGGGATCGGGAGATCGCCTGCCGACGTTGGGTGTCGATCTCGGTGACCGTCGCCACGCCGAGCCGGACTTCGCCGTGCGCGACGGTGCCCCGGTGCACGATCAGATCCTGGATCGGGGTCTGGACGTCGGTAACCTTGATCAGCGCTCCGTTGCCCGTGCGGATCACACCCTGATCCGCCAGTTGGCCCCCGCCTTCGGCGTAGAAACAGGTGCGGTCGAGCACCACTTCGACCGTGTCACCGGCACCGGCCACCTCAACCGGGCTGCCTGAGACCAGCAGACCGCGCACCACGCCTTCGGTGGCGATCTCCTTGTAGCCACGAAAAATGGATCGGCCGGCACCGTCCAGGACCTGTCGGTAGGCCGACACGTCGACGTAACCGGTCTTCTTGGCTCGCGCGTCTTGTTTGGCGCGGTTGCGCTGCTCGGTCATCAACCGACGGAACCCGCCCTCATCCACAGACAGGCCCTGCTCGGCCGCCATCTCCAAAGTCAGGTCGATGGGAAACCCGTACGTGTCGTGCAGTTGGAACGCCTTGCCACCAGATAGCATCGTGCTCCCCGCCCGGCGGGTCGCGCCAGTTGCAAGATCGAAGATGGCGGTTCCGGACCGCAGGGTCTGCAAGAACGACGCCTCTTCCGCGACGGCGATGGCGGCGATACGCCCGGCGCCGGCGGTCAACTCCGGATACGTCGGGCACATCACCGCGATAGCGTGGTCCACCAAGTCGTGCACGACTGGCTCTCGCGAGCCCAGCAGGCGCATCATGCGCACCGCACGGCGCAGGATGCGCCGCAAGATGTAACCGCGACCCTCGTTGGAGGGTGTCACCCCGTCACCGATCAACATCACGCTGGCCAGAACATGGTCGGTCACCACCCGAAGGGCAACGTCATCCTTGGTGTTCTTGCCGTAGCGGGCGCCACTGCGCGCAGCAGCCAGATCGAGAACCCGGCTGCTGGTGTCGATGTCGAAGATCGTATCGACGCCCTGGAGCAGGACCGCCACCCGCTCCAGACCAAGACCGGTATCGATGTTCTTGGCGGGCAAGTCACCAGTGATCGGATAACCTTCCTTCACCGGTCCCGCACCCCGGATATTCTGCATGAACACCAGGTTCCAGATCTCTAAGTAACGCTCACCATCGACGATAGGACCACCTTCGCGCCCAAACCGCGGGCCGCGATCGAAACAGATCTCCGAGCTCGGACCACACGGACCGGGCACGCCCATCGACCAGAAGTTGTCCGCCATGCCCAGGCGCTGGATGCGCTCGGCCGGAACCCCGATAGCGGTGCGCCAGATGTGCTCGGCCTCGTCGTCATCGGTGTAGACCGTGACCCACAGCTTGGACTCCGGCAGGCCCAGACCACCCTCGGCGACAGAACGGGTGAGCAGCTCCCAGGCATAGGGAATCGCTGTCTCCTTGAAATAATCGCCGAAGGAGAAGTTGCCAATCATCTGGAAGAACGAGGCATGCCGGGCGGTCTTGCCGACCTCCTCGATGTCGACGGTCCGCACACACTTCTGCGCACTGGTCGCCCGAGAGAACGGAGGGGGAACCTCACCAAGGAAATAGCGCTTGAACGGCGCCATGCCCGCGTTGATCAGCAGCAGAGTCGGATCATCAGCGATCAGCGATGCCGACGGGACAACCGTGTGCCCCCGCTGCTCGAAGAAACGAAGCGCACGGCTACTGATCTCTGCCGACTGCATGGGTTGCCCTCCGGAGGGGGTCGGTCATCGGAACCCGGGGCCTACCCGCGCGGCGAGCCGGGGAGACATCGCTGGTACGTCGTGATCTATCAATCGTAGGTGGGGCGACCCTGCCGTTTCCGACGGGTGATGTGGACCGCACGCGCTCGTCGTCCTGGCTGCCTGCGCGGTCTGGTGTGCTGTCATACCCGCGTCGCGGCGGTCTGACGGGCCATGCGGGCCAGCTCGTGAGCGTGACTGTCCGGCCGGGCCTCCAACGCGACGGCCAGCGCCACAAGGTGCCGTCGCGCAACGGCAGACTGCAGCGTGCCCGCCGCCTCGATCACCCGCTGGACCAGCGCCAACCCGCGCGCGTCCCCCACACGGACGTGCACCTCAGCAAGGATGAGCTCGGCCAGTATCCGGCCCCGGCGGTGGCCCTCACCATAGGTACGCACCGCAGTCGCGGCAAACGACTCCGCGACGTCGAATTGGCGCAACTCGATCTGAACCCCCGCGACCATAAGATCCCCACCCGCCCGCTCGAACGCATCACGGGGCGCCCACCCCTCGTGCGCCTTGGCGAGACAGCGCCTGGCTTGGTCGGGGATGCCCATGAGGGCGTAGGCAGTCGCGGAGTTCCGATTCAACCGCGCGGCGAGCGTCGGTACCCGGGGGTCATCGGCCCGCAGGGTCGCCGGCTTCGCCTTACCGGGCTGGAATCCCGCGAGCACGAACTGCCCGAGCTGCAAGCACTTCAGCGCCTCATCAGGATGCCCGGTGCGCACCAACGTCGCCCCGGCGTGCCACGCCGCGTTGGCGATCCCGAAACCGTCCCCCACCTCGTCAGCAATCCGCAGCGCACGAGTGAAAAAGCCCGTCCCGTCAACCCCGGAGTCATAACACGACCAACCCGCCTCGGTATACAACTCCGCCAACACCGCCCCCAGCCGCGCCCTGACCACCTCGGTCGCGGGCACCGCCAACCACCGCGAGTAATACCGCGCGGCAGCACCGAACAAACCCGCCTGCCCACCGAACTGACGCGCCATCCCCCGCAACCGCCCGATGACCGCCTCCACCGCCTGCACATGCACCATGCACAACCGCGCAGGCAACAGCTCCTCGGCCGGCAACGCCAGCTCAGCCAGCTCCCCCAGACCCGACACCACCTGACCCAAGACCGCCAACGAAGTAGCCCCGATCAGGGCACGTCGCCTCATCTCCTCCGGAGTCTCCTCCTGGGTCCGCGATCCGAGATCCTCACCGGGCTCGTAACCGACATCGTAGGCCAGACCCATCCTCCCCGGCGGGATACCGAGCCCGTCAGCGATACGTCTGTACACGTCATAAGCGATGACCCGACGACCCTGAAGAATCTCACACACCTCGGACTGCTGCTGCCCAGTCAGCTTGGCAATCCGATGCTGACTGAGCCCAGCCTCGGTCAACGCCCGATACAAACCGGTGATATCACGAGCAGCCAGCACCGACCGCAGCTCCGGCCGCTCCCACAACGCGGCATCAACCGGAGCAGCCTCGCCGCCCTGGCCCGCACTCATGGCTGAATCACCACTCCCCCTCGGTACCGCTGATGGACGCACCGTAGCTGCCGCACCCCCGCTAGGCAGCGCAAAACGAGTACCCCGCCCAACTTTTCGAGGTAATGTCACGCTGACGTGATGCGTCGAGATCACCGGCGGGGTTAATGAGCAGCAGCGACGATGCCGGCGACGGAGTGCGCGTGCTGCTGGTCCTCACCCCGGATCCGGAGCTGGATCCGGAGGCGGGCGAGCGGCTGACCCGCCAGTTGTGCGCCGAGCTTGCCGAGCTCGACATCGAGTCGGTCGGTCTGGCGAGCAGCGGAACCGCTCCGGATGGCGCCAAGGGCACCGACCCTGTGACATTAGGCGCGGTCGTCGTCGCGCTGAGCGCGTCGGGTGGGGTGTTCACCACGGTCATCGAGACCGTGCGGGACTGGCTCGGCCAGCATTCCCGGCAGCACCGGGTGGCGGTGACCATCGACGGTGACACCATCGAGTTGGAGCGGGCCACCGCCGGGCAGCAACGACAACTCGTCGATGCCTACGTCCGCCGCCATGGCGGGCGGTAGCGAATGGGCCGGCGACTGGCGCTGTTGATCGCCACTTATGAGTATCACGATGCCGGGCTGCGCCGGCTGACCGCTCCGGCCCACGACGCCGAGTCGCTCGCCGCGGTACTGGAGGATAAGGACATCGGGAGGTTCGAGGTCACCAAGCTGATCAACGCACCGCATCACCGGGTCGGTGAGGCCATCGGCGAGTTCTACCGCGACCGCCGCCGTGATGACCTGACGCTGCTTTACTTCAGCGGCCACGGCGTGAAAGACAATGACGGCCGGCTCTACCTCGCGATGGCCAACACCCGGCGCGACAGCCTGCTGTTCACCGCACTGTCGGCCGAGCAGATCGACCAGGCGATGTCGGACTGCCCGTCACACCGGCAGGTGTTGATCCTCGACTGCTGCTACAGCGGCGCGTTTCCGGCCGGTCGACTCGCGAAAGCCGATACCGACGTGCACGCCCTGGAGCGTTTCCAAGGCCGGGGCCGAACCGTGCTGACCGCCTCCGACGCCACCCAGTACTCCTTCGAGGGCAACCAGCTGCACGGCGAGGCCACCCAGTCGGTATTCACCCGCTACCTCGTCGCGGGCCTCCACGACGGCAGCGCAGATCTCGACAGCGACGGCGACATCACCCTCGACGAGCTCTACAGCTACGTCTACGACCGGGTCGTCGCAGAGCTGCCCCAGCAGCGACCGAAAAAACAGGACAACGTCGAAGGCCGCACCACCATCGCCCGAAACATCAACTGGACCCTGCCCGCATACTTGCGCAACGCAATCAGCAGCCCGCTCGCCACCGACCGGCTCGGCGCCCTCGACGGGCTGAACCACCACTACCGGACCGGCAACGACGTCGTGCGCGCCTGCGTCCGAGACGAGATCCAGCGCCTCACCGACGACGACAGCAGAATGGTGTCCACCGCAGCAGTAGAACGACTACAATCGATCTCCTTGCAGCCACCTAAGCAGGTGCCCGACGTATCGAAGCCCGAGACCGAGAAGGCACCCTCGCCTCCAGCACCGCAGGCCGGACCCTCAGGACCGATCGCCGGATCGGTGGTAGCACCCGATCCCGCTACTCCGACCGCGCAGCCGCAGGCTATCGCGTTGCAACCGCCCCGCCGCAGGCTTGGCCGGCCGCTAGCGGACTTCGACGCCCAGGTGCTCAGCTTCTTGATTGACATCATGTTGCCGGGTATCGCCTTTTTCACCATCTGGGCCGCTATCGCAAACATCACCGCCGAAAACGATGAGACCGGTGTCACCGCCATACTCGTGCCGATCGTCTTCGCCTTCGCCGTCTGGAATTCCGGATACCAGCAGGGCAGGACCGGGCAGAGCATCGGCCGCCGGGTGACGAAGACGAAGCTCGTGCAGATCGAGACCGGTGAGCCGATCGGGTACGGCATGGCCCTGCTCCGCTTGAGCTGCCTCACGGTGACACTCGGCACCGGTTACCTGTGGTCACTGTGGGATATGTCGGGGCAGACCATCGCGGACAAGATCGTCAATGCGGTCGTGGTCAACATCGACGACGTGACCGCGTAGTGGGACGGACCCCGACGACGACCGTGCAAGTCAGGGCCAGCGCGAACACGTCCGGGTCTGGTTTACGCATTCCGACCTGATCGGTTATCACGACCGCGTCGTAGTGCTCGCTGAGCTGGAAGGGCTTGTAGAGATCGAAGGGTGTGCCGCCCAGCTGTTGGACGGCACAGTGGCCATGACCCCACAGGATCACAGCCTGGCCACCGCCTCGAGCACCAGCGGCTCTGAGCGCAGGTCGGCGAGAACCCGTTGCGGCAGTCCGTCGGGATCGACCTATGCCGGCCTCGCAGCACTGGTTGAACGGATCATCGGCTATCGTCAGCGACACAGTCACCGCGTTGCCCTTCGTGCTCACCCACACCCGAAGTCGATCACACAGCAGCTGACTCCGTGACCAGAGACGCTGCGGAGATCACGGACTCCACTACCACATCAGCAGGTAACGAAGCAGACAGGTTGATGTCCATACTCACAGTGTCGAAACGGTGATCAATGCCGCTCAAGGTGAGTGAAATGATGAAGATCATCGAGGCAGACGGGTGGTATCTGGTCAGCACCAAGGGCAGTCACCGCCAGTACAAGCACCCCAGCAAGGGAGGCCGAGTGACGGTGCCAGGCAAGCCCGCAAGGTGTTGCCTGTCGGCACGGAACGAAGCATCCTGAAGCAGACGGGATTGAACCGGAGGCCGGAATGATCACCTACGCGATCATCATTGAGCGCGCCGAGGACGGTGGCTACGGCGCGTGGTGTCCCGACCTGCCCGGATGCGTTGCGCTCGGAGACACGCCAGCCGAGACCATCACTGAGATGAAAGACGCCATCGAATTCCACCTCGAAGGTCTACGTGAAGATGGGTTGCCGATCCCTCATCCGTCCACCGTCGCCGCGACCGTCGTCACCACCGACGCCGCGTAGCTGAAGTAGCCGTAGCTCAGCAGTCGACCTGCACCACGTTGAGGTTCCACTTGGCGGTCCGTGGGCCTTCCACACCACTCAAAGGTTCCACTTGGCGGTCCGTGGGCCTGCCACACCACTGATAGGTTCCACTTGGCGGCGTGCCGCACGGGGAACCGTGCGGCTACACCAAGCGGCGGTCCGAGGCCCAGCGGGAGAGCTCGTAGCGGTTGGAGAGTTGGGTCTTGCGCAGCACCGACGACACGTGCGTCTCCACCGTCTTGATCGAGATGAACAGCTCGGCGGCGATCTCCTTGTAGGCGTAGCCGCGGGCCAGCAGCCGCAGCACGTCGCGCTCTCGAGGGGTGAGCAGATCCAGCTCCGGATCGCCGACCGGCGCCGCCCCGGGCCGGTGGGCGAAGGCGTCGAGCACGAAACCGGCCAGCCGCGGGGAGAACACCGGGTCGCCCGCGTGCACCCGGCGCACCGCGTCCACCAACTCCCGGCCGGAGATCGTCTTGGTCACGTACCCGCGGGCCCCGCCCCGGATCACCGCGATCACGTCCTCGGCCGCATCGGACACCGACAGCGCGAGGAACACCACATCGGGCTGCTCGGGACGGACCCGGCGCAGCACCTCCGCGCCACCGCCGTCGGGCATGTGCACATCGAGCAGCACGACGTCGGGACGTAAATGCGCGATACCGGTGACGGCCTCGGCCACCGAACCGGCCTCACCGGCCACGACGACCGGCGGCAGCTCCGGTTGCGCCGAGCCGGCCCGGTCCAGCTCGGCCTTCACTCCGCTGCGGAACAGCGCGTGGTCGTCCACCAGGAAAACCCGGATCGTCACGTTTCCTCCCCGCTCGTGCGGCGCGCGATGGCCAGCTGGATCTCAGTGCCCGCACCGGGTGCGGTGCGCAGGGTCACCGTGCCGCCGTGCCGTTCCATCCTGCCGCGGATCGAGTCGGCCAGGCCATGCCGGTCACCGGCGACCGCCGTCGGGTCGAAACCGGCGCCGCGGTCCCGGATGAAGACATGCACCTGCCCGGGCTCGACTTCGGCGTAGACGCTCACCTCGGCGATCCCGGCGTGCTTGGCCGCATTGACCATCGCCTCCCGGCTGGCCTGCACCAGCGCGGTCAGCGGCTCCTCGAGGACGCAATCGCCCACCACGACGATCTGCACGCTCACCGCGTAGGTGTCCTCCACCTCGCCGGCGGCGGCGTGCAACGTCGCCGCGAAAGCGGCCACCGCGGTGTCATCGTCGGCGCTGTCGGGCTGCCCGTAGCCGCGTGGGCCGTAGAGCCACGAGCGAAGCTCCCGCTCCTGGCCTCGGGCCAGCCGGCGAACCTCCCGGGCCGAATCGGACTGCTGCTGGATCAGCGCCAGGGTCTGCAGCACCGAGTCGTGCAGGTGCGCGGCGATCTCGGCCCGCTCCTCGGTGCGGATCCGGGCCCGGCGCTCCTCACCCAATGCGCCCATCAGCCGCAACCACCAGGGCACGGTAAGCACAGCCACCCCGACCAGGGTCGCGGCCACGGCGAGCAGCGCGAACCGCAGCTGGCCCAGATTGCCCTGGTTGACCAGGAACACCGCGATCCCACTGCTCACCAGCAGGATCCCGGCCAGCACCCGGAGCAGGGCCATCTTCCCGCTGCCGAGCAACACACCCGCGCCGCTGCGCCAGCGGGTCCGTTGGCTCGCGTCGGCCTCACGCCACACCACACCCGCGCCGACCAGGGCGACCCCCAGCGGACCCGTCACCCAGCCACCCCAGGTACTGCCCAGGGCGGCACCGGCCAGCGTCAGACCCGCGCCGAGCACGACCAGACCGACGGCCTGCTGCCGCTCTCGGGCGATACCAGGCCGGCCGGCACCGGCGTCGGTCGCCGGCATGAACACCCACAGCAGGGCGTAGCCCACCAACCCGGCTCCACCGATTCCGGCGAGCACCGCGAAGATCACCCGCACCCACAGCACCGGCACACCGAGGTGTTCGGCGATCCCGCTGGACACCCCGGCGACCACCCGGCTGGATCGAAGCCGGCGCAACGGTGGCAGCTCCGGGGCCGGAAGCTGCGGGCGCACCGGCTGTGCAACCGGGAGGATCCCGGTCTCGTGCTCTGCCGATGCACTCATAGTCGCCATCGTCACACGTCCGGCGGACGACGGGTATCAGGGTCGACCCCGGTATCCCTCTACCCGGGGACAGATCAGGGTGACCCCCGATGGTGCCGGCCGTTCCCGCGAGCCAAGCTCGACCATGTGAGTGAGATCAACGTGCAGCACACCGTGCGAGACTTCTGGGCCACCAGGCCACACCGCCGGCGCGACGACCGCAAGATCGGTGGAGTCGCCGCGGCGATCGGACGGCGGTATGCCGTCGACCCGGTACTGGTTCGAGTGGCGTTCGTCGTGGCCACGATATTCAGTGGGGTGGGGGTGCTGCTGTACCTGCTCGGCTGGTTGCTGTTGCCCGCCGAAGAAGAGCAGGTCGGCGCCGCGGAGAGCCTGCTCGGACGGGGACGCAGCTCGATGTCGCCAGTGCTCACGGTGGTGCTCATCCTGCTGCTGTTTCCGGCCGCCGGGGCCGTGTTCAGCGGGCCCACCTCTGGTGTGCTCGCGCTCGCCGTCGCCTTGGGCGTGCTGTTCATGCTGCACCAGTCACGGGCCGCGCTGGGAGCTGCCGCTGCGGCGTCTCCAGCGAAGGAGGCCACCAGCGCAACCGAGCAGCTAGCGGACCCACAGGCGAAACCCGCCCCCCCGGCGTGGGATCCGCTCGGTGCTGCACCATTCGCTTGGGATCTACCGGAGCCCGCTTCGGCGCCGCCACCGCAACCCCCGCCGGCGCACAAGCACCGATCCAAGATCACTCCGATCACTCTCGGGCTCGCGCTGCTGACCGGCGGCCTCGCGTCGGCGTTATGGCCTGCACTGTCGGGAGCTCAGATCGCCGCGCTGCTGTTAGGGGTGGTCGGGCTCGGTCTGGTGGCGGGCTCGCTGCTGCGGGGTGGCCGCGGCCTGATCGTGGTCGCCGTCCCGCTGGCGCTGCTCACCTGGGTGTTGCAGGCAGCCCCGGTGTCCAGCTTCACGGCGGGAGACGTCCGCTGGCCCCGCCCGGTCACCGCAGCCGAGGTGCAGCCGCGCTATGAGCTCGGCCTGGGCACTGGCCGCCTGGACCTGTCCGGGCTGCGACTGGCACCTGGGGAGACGGTGACCACCAGCGTCGCGGTGGGAATGGGGGAAGCTGACGTCATCCTGCCGCCGAACGTCGACGTGCAGGTGAGCTGCCGAGCTCAGGCCGGCGACGTCGACTGTCTCGAAGAACGCGACTCAGGCAGCTTGCCGGCCCTGGTGAACACCACCGACTACGGGTCCGATGGCCCCGGCGGCGGCCGTGTGGTGCTCGACGTGCACGTCGGCATGGGTGAGGTCAACGTGGAGCGTGAGTCATGAGCAAGCCGGAGCCGGCGATGACGCCGCACCACCCCGACGAGCCAGGTGTGGTGACACCGCCACAGGGACCAGACCTGCTCACCCTGACCGTCGGGCTGGGCGCGCTGGGTGTCGCCGGCATCGCGCTGCTCAGCGACGTCGCCTGGCTGCCCCCGGTGGACGCCCGCTGGTTACTAGCCGCAATAGCCCTGATCGTAGGCCTGACCCTGATCATCAACTCCCTCCGCTCCTAACCCCCCACCCCACAACCGCGATATGCATCCATGTCGCGCTCCAGAAGGCGTCCTGGATCGCGACATGGATGCATATCGCGGTCCGGGGGGTGCCAGCGCGACATGGATGCTTGTCGCGGTGCGGGGGGTGAGTAGGGCTACGGATGCCTGGTCAGGGCGGTTCGGGCGATTATGGTGGTATGACTGGACCTGAGCCTTCGCTGTCCCGGCTGGCCGACGAGCTCACCGCGGTGGGCCGACGGATGGCCTGGATCGGGACCGAGCTGCGGCGGATGAACGCCGCAACTCATGCGTACCCGACCGCCCCGGAACCACCGCTGCCACCACTGGTACTACCGGTACCACGCAAGCCCGGGCTGCTGGAACGGGAGGGGGCCGGCAGCAGGCTGCTGGCCTGGGTCGGCGGCGCCGTCACCCTGCTCGGGGTGCTGCTCCTGCTGGTGCTAGCCGTGCAGCGCGGCTGGCTGGGCCCGCTGCCCCGGGTGCTCGGTGGGGCCGCGCTGGCGCTGGCACTGATCGGGATCGGCGCCGCGGTGCACCGCCGGGCGGGCGGGCGGGTTGGCGGCGTGGTCCTGGCAGCGACCGGGGTCGCCGCGCTGTACCTGGACACTGTGGCTGCCACGGTGCTGTACGGCTACCTGCCTACCGGGGCCGGACTCGCGGTCGGGTTGCTGGTGGCGACGGCCGGTCTGGCGCTGGCCGACCGCTGGCAGGCCGAGCCGTTGGCGGTCGCGGTGGTGACCGGGGCTGCCGTGCTCGGTCCGCTGCTCACCGGGCTGGACCCGGTGCCGCTGATCGGGTTCCTGCTGGTACTGCAGGTGGCTGCCACCCCGGTGCAGCTGCGCCGGAGTTGGTCGGTGCTGCTGCTCGTGGCCGCCGCGCCCCCGTTGCTCGCGGCGCTGGCTCTGGATCTGTGGGTGACGATCGACGGCGTGCGCACAGATATCGCGGTGATGGTGGTCGCGGTGACTGTGGTCGGCCTCGCGGTGGCCCTGCTCGGGTCCTGGTGGGCCCGGCAGCGAAGCCCGGTGGCGCCTGCACCACTGGTGGTGCTGGCCGGATCCGCGCTGCCGCTGCTGGCGCTGGCACCGTCGCTACGTCCGATTCCCGGCACGCTGGCCGTCACGGCGCTGGCCGCGGTGCTGCTCGCGCTGTGGTGCGTCCCGCGGTGGCGCCCCGGCCTGCTGCCCCCGGCCGCGGGGGCGGTGGCCGGCGGGCTCGGCGTGTTGGCCGGGTTCGAGGCGACCGCGCTGGCGCTGGACGGCGCCCCGTGGGCGGCGACCCTGCTCGGGGAGGCGATCGTGCTGGCCGGGCTCGCCACGGTGGTGCGCAGCCGGGCGATGCTCTGGGTGGCCACCGCGTTCGGAGTGTACGGCTGGCTCGTCGCACTGTTCAGCGCGATGCCGCCAGTAGCCGTGTTTTACTTTCCGAGGCAGCCGTTCATCGTCGGGGTGCAGGCAAACGTCGGTGCGCTGGTCATCGGGGCCGGCGTGGGGGTGCTGCTGGCCGGGACAGCCCTGGTCGGGCCGTGGGCGGCGCACCGCTTAGGCGTCCTGCGGGCCAGTGCGCAGCACGCGCTGCCGTGGGTGGTGGCCGGGCTCGGCGTGCTCTACGGCGCCACGGCGAGCACGCTCGCGGTCACGCTGCTGGTGCTGCCCAACCGGACCGGATTCCTCACCGGGCACGTCGTGGTCACGGTGTCCTGGACGGTGGCCGCGCTGGTGTTGCTCGCTCGCGGGCTGCGCTCGGTGCCGATCCGGGCCGCCGGGCTGAGCCTGGTCGGCGCGGCGGTCGCCAAGCTGGTGCTGTTCGACCTCAGCGCCTTGGACGGGGTCGCCCGGGTGGCGGCATTCCTCGGCGCCGGGTTGGTGCTGCTCGCCGCGGGTACCCGGTACGCCCGGATGGTCGCCGAAGCCGAGCCGGCCCCCGATCTCCGAGATTAGCCGGAGGTGTCAGTGCCGACCCGTGGGCGCCCCGCAGCAAGCCAGCTCTCCCAAGACACGGGAAACGTCGTACTGTCATGCGACAGTGGCGCCACGCAACGAAGGGACGGTATGGCGCGCAGCGATCTCCTTCGGCAGCTCTTCGCCGGCTACGCACGCGGTGATGATGCTGCCTTCCGCCGCGCCGCAACCGAGATCATCGCCGACGAGCGGCGTAAACACCACCGGTTGCTGGCGGCTGAGCTCGAAGACGCCCCGGTGGTTGTCAGACCTGGGTGGCATCCTGAGAGCCGGAACTGAAGGAGGTCAGGATGGTGCATGTCGTGAACGTCCAACGGCAGCAGCTCGAGCGTCGTCGTGCGGAGATTCTCGCACGTCAGGGGGTGACGCTCGATGAGTTCGCCGAGCGGGCCGGGCGCTACGCGCTGGCCGGTGACGAGTGGGATGCTTGGGAGGAGTTGCGCGGCATCGGCTTTCTGCTCGACGATGCCTGACGACTCCCCTGACGGCATCGAGTCGTCCTTCCGCGTGCAGTTCACCCGCTTTGCGGAAGAGATCCGGCAGCTCGTCACCGCGGTATTCGGCGGCGAGCTGGACGTGGTGGCCACGCACCTGGCGCGCAGATCTCGGATCTTCGCCGAGGTACCGCTCACCGTCGGCGGAGAGAACCTCGCGCGACTTAAGATCGATTTCTGGTGCTGTCTCGACTCCTACCAACAGTTCCTTGCGGTCGAGGAATCGACCTACCAGCTCATCGCCCAAGTCGACCGTGCGCCGATCATTCGCTTCGAGTACGAGCGGGGCGCCACGTCCAAGCCAAGGGCACATGTCCAAGTTCATGCGCACCGCGGCGCGCTGTCCCACCTGCTCTCGCAAGCCCGGCACCCGCGCCGCACAGCATGGAGTCGCTGCACCTACCCGTCGGCGGCGACCGCTTCAGGCCCTGCCTCGAAAACGTCATCGAGTTCCTCGTGGTCGAGTGCAGGTTCGACTGCCAGGAAGGCTGGCGGACCGTCCTGGATTCGTCACCGGCCGGGTCGGTACTGAACTGGTCGGTTACGCGCTCGGTTACCCACTCCCCGCAGGATCAGGCTGGTGGCGTGGCATCGGGGAGAGGTCGACCAAGCGTTGCTGACCGAGACCGGGCAGCGCACTTTTGCGTTCAACGAACTGATGGTACGCCCACGGTGGCGCCGTCGCGGCTATGCCAGCGCCCTGCACGACGCGCTGCTTCGTCACCGACCCGAGGCGCGAGCCACCCTTCTCGTGCGGCCGGACAACACCGTAGCCCACCATGCCTACCGATCATGGGGCTGGTACAAAATCGGCGAAGTCCAACCATTTGATGACGCGCCGATATTCGACGCGATGGTACGCGGGCGCATGAGTAATGTGTAGAACGCCGGGCTCTCGAATGCGGCACGCTGGGTCCTGCACCACAACTACGGCCTACGCACCTCTCACCTGGCACACAACAAGCTCGCCCGATGCCGCCAAGTCAACGCCAAGCAAGCAGCGCTCGTGCCACCCAGCGGTGCACGATCCAGGAATTGTCGCACGGTCGCCTCGGTAAACGGCAGCCCATGCACCGACTGGTCATCGCCGAGGGCGGTAACGACCCGACCCTCGGCATTAACAGTTACCAGATCACGGAAGAGGTCATCGAACACCGCATCGTCGATAACCACAACGGTCGCGATGCCCACATTCAAGCTGAGCGCATGGACCACGACACCCAAGACATGGGCCCGTAGCCGACCGGACTCCCGGGCACGTTCCATCGCGCGGTAGAACGGCCAGCACTCGTAGTCCAGTGGTCGCCCGCTGCTGCCGTCATGCTCGGGCTCGCCGAGCAGTTCCTCACTACACTCGCGCACGATGTTACGCCACAAATCAAGATCATCCTGCATGCAGGCTGGAGCAATGCACGACGGCTGGAACTCTCCTGCCGGAATCACGCAGTACTGCCCTCCACCCGTCACTACCTTGGCGGCGTCACGGCTGAGCAGAAAGAAGGTGTGCGAGCCATCGGTCGTGTTCCGACGTAGAGTTAAGGTGGCGATACTCGTACAACACGTTCGCGAGGACAGATCGAACGGCCGGGGAAACCGTGCCCGGAACGGCAGCTGGCGCCACGTCGGCGGTGCGCCCTCCATCATCGCGGCGGTGAACTCATGACTCAATGCTTCGGAGACGTCGAGCTTGTCGAAAAAGGTGGCTAGCCCGAATTTTAGCTTCCCCTGCCCGGATGGCTCCCAAAACACGTCCAGCAGCCGGTAACTCGGACGGTTCTCGAAGAGACTCGGTGGGCTGAGGTAACGGATTGCGCTGGTGTACTCCCGGAAGGCATGCCCGGGCGAGCGAAGCGGCAGCACCGGCCGCAGCTCGGCTTCATGGCCGGTAACGGCCGGCCGCGGCGGATGAGCCACCCACTCCAGCGTCACCGCCTCGATCGGCACGGGACGGGAGGGCAGCCAGCTCGGCAGCGCCAATGCCGGCGTATGCGTGATCCGCCACGCAGGGTCGTACAGTCTGACCGCCTGCTGAGCAAGCTGCGTGCCATGTCGAATGAGGTGCCTCCGTACCGCACGCCATTCCTCTTGGCTGGCCGCAACCACAGCATCAGACGATGGCAGCGGCAAGGAACAGGACAGCTGAAGCGGCTCGGTATCGTCATGGCGAAACCCACCTGCCACAGCAAACGCCCCGACCAGCTCCGCCTCCCGGTTCCGCCGCTCATGCTCCTGCTTGGCGGTGTGTACCCGCTCGTATCCGGCCAACAACGCACCCTCAGCCTTGACCAGCTCGTCAGCGGTCCTCCAGAAATCCCGGGTCAGCAGCTGTCGGCCTGCCTCAGCGTGGGCGACCGAGGAACGGCTGTAGCCCGTTTTGTGGGCCACCTGCTGCTGGCCGATCTCGGCGGCCTGGCGCATCGCGGCCAGCTGGCGTCCGAGGGCCCGCCTGAGGACGGCCGGCTCCGAGGACGACTCCAAGCTCACAATCGTTCCCGTCTCACCCGTGGAGGATAACTTTCTGCACAGCTGAGCCTAGCGGCACGTTCACCGACGTTCAGCCAGGTGGAGCACCTCTTGCCCACCCAGGCTCCACGACCTTGCCTGATCCGAAGGCCCCAGGGCCGGGACGACGAGTCACCCCAGCACGCGGTTGGTGCCCTTGCCGGTCGGTCTAGCGCCTTCTCTCCGAGCGCAGCCGAAGCAATGGCAGGCACCCATCCCCCGAACCGCGCGCTGTTCCGGGATGGACTCGCCCCGGTCCTGGGTGCCGTCCAGCCGGGACGACGCGACCAAGACACGGACGGAGCAGGCACAACCATGATCCGGCAAGACCGCGAACTGCTGACCGAGCTAGCCCGGCTCAACAGGGCTATGGCGTCACTGGCCATGCGCATTATGGACGGGAGTGCCGGCGCAGCCGAACAGCACAGCTACGCCCAGCGCTTGATCGTTGCGGGGGAACAATTGCGGCGGCGAGCCGACGAGATGAGTCACCCAGTCGTTGAGGGCGAGGCACTTACGGAAGTATCGCTTCTTGCCTTGCCTGCACATATCATGGAACCCGACTGGAAACCGTGAGCCAGGTGGAGGAAAAACGATACCGGTTGCTCATCGAACAGCTGCACCAGTGGACGGGGCAACTCATCATGCTGTGCTCCCCACGCGGTTGATGTCGAGGCGCTTCGCAAGGACAATCCGGAGGGTGCCCATGGCAGCTCGCGAGGCTCAGACCTACGGAAGTTGGGGCAAGATCACAGTTAAGGTTGCTCGGGTCGTGATGATGCGCTGGCTCGGGCCGGCCGCACGATCAGTGACGCGAGCCGAGAAGGCCCAGCCGGGCGCTGCCGGGTTGGTCGGGTCTGTGCCGGGCAGGCGCCGGTGAGCAGATCCCCCCGGACGGTGCCATTCTGGTATGCCGTGACACGCCCGGCGTCGCCGACTCGATGTCACTATCAGTGAGGTCCGCGGAAGGACTATCGCAGTGTAGGGATGTGCCACCGGTGGCAACTTGTAGCCCGAGGTTGCCACCAGTGGCACATCCGCAACAGACCACCCCGGACACCACCAGCACCAGCCGTGCCCCGAGCGCAGCCGATCACCCCCGGACCGCAGAACCGGCCACCTCACCCACAACCCACGCCCGGTCACCCCACCGGCACGAACACGGTGCGGACATCGAGCCGGATATCACCGCCACTGTCCTGCCTGACGGTGACACCGAGCTCGAAGGTGTCCGATCCGATCGGGGGGGCATCCCTCGACGCCGCCGCGCACCGGGCCCGCATCCCGGCTCACCCCGTCGAGCGCGTCCCTGATGTCGATCCCCTTCGCCAGGCGGGACAGCACCTCCAAGCCGTCCAGGGCATTCGACTTACCGCTGCCGTGACCAGCGTAGAGCGGACCGTCCCGCCCGGTACTGCCGACACGATCACCCGGGCTGTATCGCTTGCTCCAACGATGGTCAGGAGGCGGTGTGCCGCGGATCGAGGCGGTGTTCTTCGACGTCGGGGAGACGATCGTCGATGAGAGCCGGGAGTACGGCACGTGTGCCGACTGGCTGGGTGTGCCGACTGGCTGGGTGTGCCGCGACATACATTCTCGGCGGTGTTCGGCGCGGTGTTCGGCGCGGTGATCGCCCGTGGTGGCGACTACCGGGACACGTTCCAGTATTTCCGGCCGGGCTTCGACCTGGCGACCGAGCGGGAGCGCCGGGCGGCGGCCGGATCAGAGTCTGCACAGTCTCCAAATTGTCATCCATCTTGACCGAGATGACGCCCATATTTGCCGAACTCAGAGTTCCCACTTTAAGGGAAGCCTGAGGGGGAGCTCGATTCGCTCCCTCAGCGGCCTTGGGACTCGAATAGTCCGAAATCCGCGAGGACTCCTTCTGGGGGTCCTTTACGGGCACCAGCTCAACATCACCGTCAATCCAGCCCACATTGAATGGCGGATAGGTTGCGAGCTTGTACTGATCGAGTTCGCGTTCGATCTGATCTACGATCCAGTACCCCCTTCTCTTCGCACCCCAGTACGAGATCAACTTCCTGATCGGGATGACGACATGGTTACCTGACGTCCTTTTTGCCGCATCCTCCAATAGTTCCTTAACGGTACCTGGAAGCACTGCAACCCTCCCTGACGAGACTGGCATACGGTCGAGAAACCAGCGTGACACAACGCGGTGGTTCAACAACGACGGGTGAGCGCATCCTACAAACCTGTTAACTTCCGTCGAGATGATTCACACCTGCTACGATAACACTGCCCGCGTACCACCAAGCCCTGATGCTGGACGCGTTAAGACCGAAAGGTGCAGGCTCGCCGAGTGGCTGCTTCTTGAAGGTAGGGAAGGTTTCAATCCACACGCACTGCACCACACCGTGCGCGAATCGTCACGCATGAGCAACCGAGTTCAGTCGACCAGAAACGCGTCGTAGATGTGGTCGTCGAGCTCAGTGACGAAGGATTCGGTGCGCCATGGTGCGAGTTCGCGGCGGGCGCGGGCGATGCGCTGGGCGGCTACCCGGCCACCGGTAGCGGCAGTGATGTCCACGGAGTCGTGCAACAGCGTCACCGCAGATCGGACGTCACCGCCACGCAAGCGTGCGATCGCGAAGTCGGTGCCGATAATGCCGCGCTGCACCTGGTCTCGTGGTGCGTTCAGGGTTGCCAGGCATCGTTCGAGCTGTTCGTGGGCCCGTTGGGGAGTACCGACGTGCAACTCGCAGACGCCCTCAAAACCCTGCAGCCGCCCCTCATCGAATCCGCCACCGCCAGCACCGGCGGATTCGAGGTAGAGCCAGGCGAGCCGCAGGGCGGCAACCGCATCGCGGTAACGACCAGATCGTGCGGCCACCTCGGCCTGCAGTGCTTACGCCCGAGCACGAACCCGGGGATCCGAGCCGAGCCTGGCGTCAGCGACCGCCGCGTCGACGATCGAGCGCGCTGCTCCGTCGCCAGTGGAGTGCAGCACTGTCATGGCGTAGCTGGTGCGCGCCACAGCACGCCGGGTGGGACCGTCCGAGGCCGCAACCGCGCGGGTATACCAGCGGCGTGCCGCAGCGTCGTCTCAGGTCTCGAAAGCGATGCGCCCAGCCAAGAGGTAGGCATCGCAGCGGAGCGTGCCAAGACGCGCACGTAGCTGCCCAGTGTCCTGAAGACGCAGGCAAAGCTCGACAATTGGGGCAAGCAGCAACTGCAGGCGCACGAACGGTACGCCACTGATCTAACGGTCCACCTCAGCCACCGAAGCAGCGAGGTCGTCGATCAGCTCGATGTCCAAGCACCGAGGGTCCCGAAGCGCTCCGATCAGCAACCGGCGCGTTGGATCGACTAGGAGCGAGAGGAGTTTGGCCGTCGTCGACGCTGGCCGAGCGCATCACGAGGTCGCGCAGTTCGAGGATGCGCCGTGCAGGCACCCCGTGGTGGGCCAACGCGGTCAGCAGGGTGTCGAAGTCAGAGCCCACACCCAGCGCGAGCTCGCCAGATCCGTTACGCGCGTAGAGCTCGCGAGCAACAGTTGATAGCGCTCACCAAGCACGTTCTGGCCGGCGATGCTCTCCCAGCGCGCGATACTGCCCTTTCTGTCAGGATCGCCTGAGACAGTTTGGTGCCAGTGGTTCACAGCTGCCTCGAGCATGTCAGCCACCCGCTCGGCGTCGCCCCTCACAACGGTATCGCTTCCGCAAGGATGCGTGCCTGCATCCACTTCTTCAGCCCGGTCGGAGTTGCTACTTGGGTGAATACGCCCATGAGCTGCTCGACATCCAGGGCGAAGCCGGTCATGTCGAAGTAGCCGTGCCCGGGCGCGACATCGATCAGGAGGTCGAGGTCGCTGCGCTCGTCGGCCTCTCCCCGGGCAACCGAGCCGAAGACACGAATGTTGGACACGCCGTAGCGCCGACCAATCGCGATGATCTCGTCATGGCGGGCGCGGAGATCCTCGACGGTGATGCGCCGCCGGGGCGCGTGCTCCTCATCCGGCGGCAGGTCCGTCAGCAGGTTACGATGATCGACATACGATGCTCCCACGGCAACATGTTATGCACAGCCTCCTCAAGTGAGACCGCAACGAGGGTAACCCGCTCTCCGATCTTGGGGAACCCGGTCAGCCCGTATCAGCGGGGCGGTGTCCCGCTGACCATCCGTCGCGCGTTGGGAACCAGCTTGTAGTCGACCGAAGCTCGCGCCCTGCGGGGCCCTGGTCAAACTCATGGACATCACCGCCATCAGCGCGCGCCCGGCGCCGCCAGACAGCCCGTGCGTGCCGCGGCCGTCACAGCGGACTGGTCATCGACGGTGACACCGTCGATGACCAGGTTTCCGCTACACCGTCGACAAACAATTCCCGCTCTCACGCCGTCGCGGTGGTGCCGTCGGCGTTGATCCGGTGGAAGCCCAGATGCGGGACCAGGGCATCGGGCATCCGCACTGAGCCGTCGGCCTCCTGGTTCTGTTCCAGGATCGCCACCAGCGTGCGGCCGATCGGCAGGCCGGAGCCGTTCAAGGTGGCCGCGAACCCGCGCTTGCCGTCCTTGGACCTCGTCCGGATGCCAGCCCGGCGCGCCTGGAACACACCGCAGTCCGACACGCTCGAGATCTCCCGGTAGCGCTGCTGGCTGGGTAGCCACACCTCGATGTCGTAGGTGTACTGCGCGGAGAAGCCGATATCCCCCGCCGGCAGGACCACCACCCGGTAGGCCAGGCCGAGTTCCTGCAGGCAGGTCTCGGCATGGCCGAGCATGATCTCCAGTTCCGCGCCGGAGCGTTCCGCGTCGACCACCCGGACCAGCTCGACTTTCGCGAACTGGTGCAGCCGGATCAAACCGCGGGTGTCCCGACCGTAGGAGCCCGCTTCGGAGCGGAAGCAGGGCGTGTGTGCGGTATAGGCCAGCGGCAGGCGCTCGCTGTCGAGGGTCTCCCCCGCGTGCAGGTTGGTCAACGGGACCTCGGCGGTCGGGATCAGGTACAGCTCGCGATCCGCGACACCGGTCTTGAACAGGTCTTCTTCGAACTTCGGCAACTGGCCCGTGCCGGTCATGGTCGGACGGGTCACCAACGCCGGCACCGAGTACTCGGTGTAACCGTGCCTCTGGGTGTGCAGCTGCAGCAGGAACGTCGAGATCGCCCGTTCCAGCTGAGCACCCACGCCCTTGAGAACGGCGAACCGGGGCCCGGCAAGCTTCGTCGCTCGGGGGAAGTCGAAGATCCCCAGCCGCTCGCCGAGGTCGACATGGTCAGCCGGGTCGAAATCGAAGACACGAGGGTTACCCCAGGCCCGGACCTCGACTGCCAACTCGTCGGAGTTGCCGTCGGGCAGGCGGTCATCCGGCAGGTTGGGAATGCCGAGCAGGAACTCGTGCAGATCGGATTCGAACTGCCGTTGCCGCTCCTCAGTCTCCTGGATCTCACTCTTGAGCACCCGAGCCCGTTCCCGCAGCCCGGCCACGTCCGCACCGGCCCGGGCCTTCGCCTGGACCTCGCCGGCCACCTGCTTGGACTCCGCACGCGCCTGGTCGACCCGGTGGATCACCGCGTTACGCTGGACGAGCAGCTTCTCCAACTGCTCCAAATGAAGCTCGTAGCCCCGGCGCGCCAGCTTGCGCACGGCCTCGGTAGCCGGGTCGAGCAGAACGCGAGGATCGTGCATCGGATACTCCAGCACAGTTGATCTTGCAGTGGCCGATTTCGCACGGTGAGCGTATCCAACCCGGCTGACAAGACCGCTCACGACTCCCGATGGACCGACCCGGTCATTCTGCGGTCTACGTCGTAGCTGAGCCTTGCGATTCGATGATTTTGACGGCGACGTGCGCGACCAGCCGATCGTCGGGATCGTCGAGGTCGAGGCCGGTGATCGCCTCTATACGGGCCGCGCGGTAGGCGACGGTGTTGGTATGCAGGTGCAATAGCCGGGCGGATCGTTTGTGGCTGCCGTGGTGGTGCAGGTACACCGACAGGGTGTGCACCAGATCCGTGCGATGCTCTGCGTCGTAGTCCAGCAGCGGCCCGAGCACGTCGCGGGCGAACCCCATCAGCTGCTGCATGTCGCCGATCGTGCACAGCAACCGGTAGATGCCCAGCTCGTCGTAACGCACCGGTTGGCCGGCCCGGCCCAGCCGCAGCCCGAGGTCGATCGCCCGCTCAGCCTGGCGAACCCCGCGGGGCACGAGCTCGGGAGAGCCGACCGGCTCGCTGACCCCGCAGGTGGCCGTCAAGCCCAGCCGGCACAGCGCGGTCAGCGCCTCGGCGGTCGGGTCCCCCGGGATGATCACTACCAGCGCGCCGTCGCGCACCGCCGCAGCGGCTCCGGGCAGCATCGCCGCGATCCGCTGAGCCCAGCTGCCCGGTCCCGGCAACCCCGGCAACCCCGGCGACCCCGGCAACTCCGGCGGCGCCGGGCGCAACATCGCGACACGTAGTGGCACGTCATCACGCAACCCCAGCGAGCGGGCCTTGCGCCGGGCGTCCTGGGCGTCCAGGAAATGGCCCGAGACCAAGGCGTCGACCACGCTGCTGCGGTAGCGCAGATCCAGCTCGGCACTGGTCTGCTCATGCGCCAGGGTCAACGCGAACAGGGTGGCCGCATAGGTGACGGTGAGGAACTCGGCGTCGTCGGGCTGCGGCTCGTATCCGCTAGCCGAGGGCGCCTCATCGAGGACGAGCAGGTAGCCCAGGCTGGTCTCGCGGACCACGACGGGGGCCACCAGGCATGCCTGGTCGAGCAGCGACCCGGGGATCGCCGGGATGCGCAACGGCCGCCGGGATGCCTCCAGCGCCCGGAGCAGCCGGTCGACGCTGGGGTCGGTGCGGTTCCACCGCAGCCCCCGCGCTGAGCCGGGACGGCCGGCCTGGGCCCGCAGCCGGAACACCGCGTCCAGCAACACGATCCGCTTGCCGACCAACTGGGCGAACACCTCGGTGAGCCGCACCGGGTCGGCGCCGCTCAGCGCCGCGTCCGCCAGCTCGTCGCAGACCGCCATGGTCCGCCGGTAGATCGAGTTCTGCCGGGACAGCGCGGCGTCGGCGCCCCACGCAGCCGCCGGCTCGGGTGTGGTCACGGGCCGGCCCGCAGCGCGGCCAGGGCACCCACCAGCTGCACCGCCTGCTCGTCCATCCCGCTGGGCACCACCACCACGACACCGGAGACCAGGTGCCGAAGCTTCTGCGCAGCGCCCACTGCGAGCTCGACGGCCTGCTCGGGATTGTCCCGGTTGCGCCGGGCCGCGGCCAACGCCGACAACGGTATCGACACCCCGGGCACCTCGTAGGACAGCCGTTGCAAGGTCCGGATGTCCTCGAACGGCGCCAGTGTCGCGAGCACCGGCAGGCCCACCCCGCGGGCCCGCAACGCGTCGAGCACCCGGGTCGCCTCCTCGACGTCATAGATCACGTCGGTGACCAGGAAGTGCGCCCCGGCGCGCTGCTCCGCCTCGGCTTTGTCCAGCTCAGGCCCCAGATCGCTGGCGGCGACCCGCAACGTGCCGCCGATCACGAACCGGGTGCGCTCCGCGGTGGCCACCCCCCGCCAGTCGATGCCCTCGTTCAGCGCCCCGAGCATGGCGACCAGGCCGACGGAGTCGACGTCCCAGGGTGACCCACCCCCGGCGCTGGGGTAATCCCCGGCCACCCGCGGGTTGCCGGTACGGCAGACCACGATCCGCAGGCCCAGCGCGTGCGCGCCGAGCAGGTCGGCCTGCAGCGCCGCGAGGTTGCGGTCGGCGGCCTCCACCGGTAACAGCACCTCGCCGCCCACCCGTTCGGTGATCACCACGGCGGCGCCGACCGGGCTGACCCGGGCCGCCGGCGGCGCCGGCTCGATGATGGCCAGCACCCCCGCGCCGGCTGCCCGCAGCATCGTCGCCCGGGCGATGAACTCGGGCACCTGCGGGCCATGTGGCGCCTGCAAGCCGGCGGCCACCACCAGCTCACCCTCCCAGGGCCAGCCGACGGGCGGCTGCCCGGCTGGTACCCCCCGCACGACGACCGGGCCGGTCGCCGGCGGACGCGCGACGGGGCGCAGCGCGGCGACCGCCTGGGAGATCGCCCGCACGTGGGCGGGCGTCGTCCCGCAGCAACCACCCAGCAGAGTGGCCCCCGCGGCGACGAACCGTGGCGCGGCCTCGGCGAAGTACGCGGCGTTGCGGGCGTAGCGGATCTGCCCGCCGAGCCGGTGTGGCACACCGGCATTGGGCTGCACGGACACCGGCAGGTCGGTACCGCGGGCCAGCTCCCCGACCACATCGACCAGGACCGCAGGGCCGACCGTGCAGTTGGCACCCAGCGCGACCACCCGCAGCCCGGACAGCACCGCGGCCGCCTCCGCGGGATCCTCCCCCCGCAGCGTCCGACCGTCGTCACCGAACGTCAGCTGGGCCACCACTGGCAGGTCACTGTCCGACGTGGCGATCTCGACCGCCTGGACCAGGGACTCCAGGTCACCGAAGGTCTCCAGGATCAGCAGATCGACCCAGTCGCACAGCGCCGCGATCTGCTCGCGCAGGGTCTGCGCCCGGGCGCCGGCGGGCACTCGACGCACCGCGGGGGCACTGACCGCCGGCCCGACCGACCCGGCGACCAGCACCGGGTGCCCAGCGCGCTGGACCGCCTCGCGGGCCAGCCGGGCCCCCGCGATGTTGATCTCGGAGACGCTGCCCTCCAGCCCCGCCCCGGCCAGCCGCAGCCGGTTCGCGCCGAAGGTGTTGGTCTGCAGGATCCGGGCACCCGCGCTGACATACGCTGCGTGTAGGTCCCGGACCAGAGCCGGCCGAGACAGGTTCAGCTCGGGCAGCGAGTGGTCCAGAGGCACCCCGGCCGCGTGCAACATCGTGCCCATCGCCCCGTCGCAAACCACCACCTGGCCAGCGCGAAGCTCCTCGAGCACCTCCCGTAACTGCATCGCCTCGCCTCCTGGCCCGAATTCTCCCCCGGAACACCACCTGGGCCAGTGATCAGGGTCCGTCAAGTCCGATGATAGTGCCGAATGGTTCGGTGAGCTGGCAGATCTGCCGCTGTCCAGCAATGCGCAGCGGTCGCGGTGGTGAGTGCAGCCAGCTGCCAGAGGTGTCGAGCTGGACCTGGGTACCGAAGACATCCGCCCACCAGCGGGCCGACTTCTCCGGGTCGAGAGCGAAGACCATGACGCAACGAACACCGCGGAACACGAGGGATCTCGTCTACTAAGGGGAACTCTGACGGTATCCGGCGGTCAGCTCGCGATGCCATGCCGGTAGTGCAGACTGGTCGCGTCCGCGAAGGTGCGCAAGCTGTCTTTACGTCTTTACCAGATCGGTGTCCGACCAGCGTGCGCCGAGCCTGCTGACGCAGCCGCGGTAGGCGTGCCGGATCACGCGGCCAGTTATCGGCAGCTCGATCTCGCTCAGAGACTTGACGATTCCCCGATCGAGAAACTGGCGAGGACGTCCCATCGCTCGCTGCGCGGGCCGATGTCACACAGGTCGAGCGTGCGGGTCCTAGTCGGGTGGCAGCTACCGAGGGCTTGTCTTCCTATGGCGGTCGCGCTGGTCAGATCATGGCGATCGACCTTCGCCAGGGAGACGTGGGGCACGAAGGAATCACGGATATACTCACTGCCGTACTTGTCTGCACCGACTCCTTCACGCGCCGACGCTGCCAGTTCGAGAATTTCCTCATGCAGAGCCATGATTTCTGTCGTGCACTCGATGCCCAGCATCACGTAACCGCCGTGCGACGGCTCGATCCCGAGTGGATTGATGCCTGGCAGATCGACTCTCCCCGTCAGCGCACCGAGCTCGTCGATTACTTGTTGGACCTTGCTTTGGAGCACAGTGCATATATGAAGACTCAGGTGCGGAGGAAATGTTTTGTCGTCGATAACATTTTCGTTATAGTAGAATTCATCGGTGATTGCCTGACTGGCTCGGATTGCCGATCCGAACAGCGGCTCATCGGGAATCAGGGCGAAGTCAACCCGAACCAAATCCACCTTCTCCACCTCTCGACGCTACGAAATGCGGTCACTCTGCTCGATCAAGCGATCGAAATCCACCCGTAGAAACGATAGCAACCCTCCTTCGGATACTAGCAGAGCCGGAGTTGGGATGCGTTCGCCACATAGAGCGTAGAGCGCCAGTATAGCGCGATCCGCGAACATGTAGACCGCGTGCCGAAATGCCCTGGTGGTCACGTACACTTCGACGTGGTGACGAGGCCCCATCGCATGAAAGTCCACTATCGCAGCGCGGACTCTCCCACGCAAGTCTCCCGGATCGATTCCCAGGACTTGGGCGTAAAATGCGATAAGAATGGAGTCGACAGAGGGGTCGGGCAGCACGACACGAATCCTGCCGTCAGGGCGGCCAGCAATAGCTTGCAAGTGCTTCCGGCAGGTGTTCCGCCAAGTCGCACCGTACATGATCGCCAAATCGAGAGTAGGTGTGGACCCGAGCAGTGATTCCCAGTCACCCGCGATATCGACGAAGTCGGGATAGAATTTTCCTATTCCGGACCCGCTGCCGTCTAGATTTTTCTCGACGACGCACGGAGATTCTTCCTCGAAAGCGAGTGAGTCAACTTCCATGAAATGAATAGATTTCGCCAGATCGAGCAGTAGGGCCTTTTCGTGATGGGCTCGCCACCCGTCGCTCGAGAGAAGCCCCAATGCCTGTGCCGCCGCAAACCTCCTCGTCTTCGATTTGACTCTCTCCGATCCGGGCCGCAGCGCCAGTACCGCGCGCAGGGCCACTACCGGATCAGCCAGGCGACTCGTGGGGTTCTCGTGCGTGTGGGTCCCCATGGCTTGCAGACCAAGGTTCACAACGTTCTCGATGGCATCGGCGAGCGAACTAGCACCGCCAGCGAGCTCATGCTGCACAGCGACCAGGCGCGGCAGCGCAACCAGATGAGCACGGGGTGATCGAAGACCGGGAGTCACCAGCTGAGCGAGATCGGCGACGATGAGGTCCAGCTCGGGCGGTGCCATCTCGCTCACCTCGCACGTAAACGGCACGTGAACGGCACATGTTTTCTCGTAGCCGCCGCTCTGCAGGTCAAACACAGAATGATGCCATGAGCCACCCCACACCTCCCGTCACAACACGTGCCACGAAACGCACCCTACGGCACAGTTGCGGCGGTCGGATCGGGCCGACCCGGAGGAACCGGGCCGATAGCGGCTCAGACACCGGGAAAGCTAAGGAGCAGCTGATGACCACCACCGCACTACCCGTGATCAGCGTCGAACTGCCGGAGCCCTTCGATGCGCGCTGGAGCCGCCTGCCCGGCATCACCATCGAGGGCCGAGTAATCACCATCGACCCGGCGCAGCACTTTTTCCGGTTCGGCTCCGCGTCGTGGCTGGTCTGCGACTGGGACGGCGTCCGCGAGAAGCTGCTCGACCTGACGGAATCCACCGAGACCGCACTGGAGCAGATCAGCCTGGATTTCATCCGCACCCACGGTCGGACAACCAGCGACCCGGCCGAGGTCCTCTCGATCGCATGGCAGGTATACGCCTATCTATTCCGCGATGAACTGCTGCCGGTCGCCGGTCTGGCGCACGTCGGCCCCGAGCAGCTGCGGATGCTTCGCGAAGCAGCGACCTTGATGGCACTGAACAAGGTCGAACTCGATGGGACGATCAGCAACATCGGCCCATGCTGGTTCTTCCCGGCGGCCACCTCGGTTGTGTTCGACCTCGACGACACCATCGGCGCCATGCTCGACGAGGTGTACCACTCCACCTGGTTCAACGAGTCCCGACGCGTCGAGTCGATCAAGGCGCACGCCGCGCTGGGCGGGCGTCTGGTGCACGGTTGCCAGTCCGTGCCCAACCAGTCCGGTGGCGCGTGCGTGCCTTACGGGGCTTCGATCACACGGTTCCGGGAGGATCTGAACGCGTTCCGCGCCGAGTGGCTAGCGGCGGTCCACGCCTGCCGCCAGGACTGAGAGGCATCGCGATGAACACCACGGACGTCTCCGGACTGCTGCCGCCGCTGCTGGCCTCAGCAGGACTGCCCGATGACCCCCAGCGTGAGCCCTTACGGGTGTGGGCACATTCGGGTGTCGAACGGCTGCACTTCGGTGCTGGGGCGTCCGTGGTGTTCAAGTACGCCGATGCACCATTCGATACAGAGCATCTAGCGCTGCGCCTGGCCGCGAGCAACGGCGTACCCGTTCCGGCACTACGCGCGGCCCGGACCATTCCCGGCATGCTCGGCATGCTGCTAGAGGACTTGGGCGAACCGGTGCGAGACGCCGACGACCGCGACGGTGCACACGCCGCGGTCCACCTCCACCGGGTTGCGACGGCAACACCCGAAATGGTCCGTCTCGATGCCAACGCCCTCACCGGCTTGCCACGGCGAATCATCGACCGCTTGCAACGGCTGGACCTGGTCGCTCTGGCCGAGAACGCTCGTGCGCTCAACGTCATAGCGACTCGCCGAGTCTCCGGCGCTGAGTTGCCGCCATTTGGCCTGTGCCATTCGGAGTTTCATCCCACATCGCTGCACATCGGCGACCGAGCCTGGCGGCTGCTGGACTTCGCCCGCGCGTTCATCGGCCCAGGTTTACTCGACCTCGCGTCCTGGCACGGTACCCTTGATGACCCACAACCAGAACGCACCCTCGGCCTGATCGAGTCCTACGTCGCCGCGGGAGGCCCGCGGCAAGCGCTGGCGATGCGCGGCGGACTCGACGCCGCGTCCTGGGCGCTGGGGTGGCACCGGATCTGGGTCATCGACTGGTTCACCGAGCAGATCGAACGCGGCTGGGCACAGGAGGCGAAAGACTCATGGACCACCGCCATCGGCCGACATCTCGCCGAAGCCTGCGCTCTCCTCACGAGATAGCAGCCCCCACCCACTTCGAATGGACCCGCCAATCCGGGATCGGTCCCGACCTTGCCATCCTCGGTGAACTGCAGGAACAGACCGTAGTCGAGGTTGGCTGCGGCAGCGGCCATAACCTGGCCCACCTCGTCACACACCACGGCGCCATCGGAATCGGTGTCGACCACGACGCAGAAAAAATCACCAGAGCACGCCTTGCCTACAGTCACCTGCCCCGTATCCGGTTCACTCTCGCCGACGCCGTCGACCACCTCGCGTCAACCAAGCAGGCGTCCATAGACATCTGCCTGTCCATCTTCGGGGCGTTCAGCTTCGCCGACCCGACATCTCTGCTCATCGCTGCCAGCCGGGCAATACGCCCCGGCGGACTGCTCGCCATAACTCTGCGCGTGGACGATTACCACGACAACGTGATCGTTCTTCGCCGACGCTGACACCAGATACTGGAGCCATCATGTACCTGATATGCGACATCGACGGCGTACTCATACCCTTCCTCGGTAAAGACGAGAACATCCCACTCAGCCATTACCCAGACCAGGTCACACCCACAGGTCACGAAAAATCCGTGACCATCTGGCTCAACCCCGCACACGGACCACTACTGAACGAATTGATTGCGGACACCGGCCTTAAACCAGTGTGGTGCACCAGTTGGCGCGCGGACGCCGCGACCCTCATCGCACCCAGGCTGGGTCTGCCACCCTGGCCACACGTCGATCTCCCCCAACTCCCCCTCACCGACAGCCACCCAAACGGCTACCTATGGAAACGCGACCACGTCACCGCATACACCAACGACGAACCCTGCGCCTGGATCGATGACGACTTCGCTCCTGCCGACCACGACTGGGCTTCCACCCGCACCACCACCGGACGTCCAACCTTGCTCATCCAGCCAAACCCGCACGACGGCCTGCTCGAATTACACGTAGAAATCATCCGACAGTGGGCCAGCAGCGTCATCCTCCCGCGCGGCGCTACGCGGTAGGGATGCCATGCCGAGGGCCATCGGGCGCTGGAGATCAGGACCGGGTCGGCTGCCCACACCTGGTCGAGCAGCTCACGAAAGGTTGCCGGCAAACTCTCGGTCAGCGGAAGGGGCGGACGGTGGACCGCGACGTGGAGATCGGTGCGCTACTCAGCACAGGCGCCGCCCGCCGGACGCTCGGTAAGCGCAGTGTCATTCAGATGTATCGGCTGCTCGTTCAGCAGCGGCTTCGAGATCGCGGCTACGAGGTGGCTATGCCGTGATGACTTAGTAAGAGGATGCCGAGCTCCCGGGCTCGGGCGGCCGCCTGCGTATCACCCTCGGCGGCCGCGACGATCGACCCCTTCATCAGGATGTGCCATTGGCGGGCGAACGAGTCCGGGTCGGCCACCCCGGCCTCGGCCGCGAGCTCGCACAGGTAAGCACGAATGTTCGCCAGATGCCGGACACTCGCCTGCCGGACCGGGCTGTCCTGGTCGGCCACCTCGAGCAGCGTGGTCACAAAGGAGCAACCCTCGAAGTCCGGCCGGGCGAACCACTCGCCGAAGATCTCGAAGATGGCGAGCAGGCGCTGGGCCGGGGTGGCACCTCGGCGCCGCGATTCGGCCCGCACCCAGCCATGGGTCCAGCGCACCTCGCGACGCTCGAGGAAGGCGAGGATGAGATTGTCCTTGGACGCGAAGTTGCGGTACAAGGTCATCTTCGCCACGCCCGCTGCACCGATCACTGCATCTACCCCGACGGCGCGCGTGCCGTGCCGGCTGAACAGCTCATACGCCGCGCGCATCACCCGCTCGCGACCGCTTCCGGGATCCGCACCGTCGGCACCGATCTCGTCGGCGGGTTTCTCGGGTCTCTGCCGCACCATGACCAACTCTTAAGAGGGACAATTAACCGAGTGTACCCGCCCCGGGCTCGCAGACCGGCCGGCACGAGGAGTAGCCGAGTGATCGCTGACCGCCGGTCGCAGCCGGTGATCGAGGTCCGGCCGGCCGGCACCGCGGACCTGCCGGCCGTGCAGCGGATCGTCAACTCGGCCTACGCCGAGTTCGAACCGTGGCTGACCCCAGCGAACTGGGTCCGGATGACCAACAACATCGCCAAAGTCATCGAGCCTGACGCTCCCGGGCGGCTGCGGGTCGCACAGCTCGGCGACCAGCTGGCCGGCACGGTCACCTACCTTCCGCCCGGCCCCAAGGACTACCCGCAGGTGCCGCCGGAATACGCAGTCATCCGGGTACTCGCGGTCGACCCGGCGCTACGCGGTCGCGGTGTCGCCCATGCCCTCACCGCGGACTGCCTGGCACTGGCCCGGGAGGATCACGCACCTGCGGTGGGCCTGCACACCGCCGAGATGATGGTGGCCGCCCGCGCCCTCTACGAGCGTGCGGGTTTCGTCCGCCACCACGAGTTCCCGCACCTGGACCTACGCTTCTGCGTCTACCTACGCCAGGTCTGCCCGTCGTGAGTGCGTAACAGTGTTCCAGCACTCAATGCCACTCACGACCCAGCAGCCGTAGGCTGCGGGGATGCCGCTACGGGTCGTCGTCGTGGATGACCATCAGATGGTGCTCAACGGACTGCGCGCGATGCTGGCTCCTTACTCCGCGCAGGTCGAGATCGTCGGTGAGGCCACCGAGCCAGACCTCGCCATGAAGATCATCGTGGAGCACGAGCCCGACATCACGTTGCTCGACGTCCGGTTACGCGGCTCCAGCGGGATGGACCTGTGCGCCGGGATCCGCACACGCCAACCCGGCTGCAAGGTCGTGTTCCTGACCGTTTATGACGACGAGCAGTACCTCTATCAGGCGCTGCGGCTGGGTGCCGCCGGGTTCCTGCTCAAGCGGGTGCGCGGCGCCGAGCTGGTGGACCACCTGCAGCGGATCCATCAGGGCGAGATCCTGATCGATCCCAGCCTGGCCGCGAAGGTAGCGATGTCGGTGGCGCATCTGCGCGGCGGGGAGTTCTGGCCGGGTGCCCATCTGGGGCTGACCCAGCGCGAGAGCGAGGTGCTCGCGCTGATGGTGGCCGGGCTGTCCAACCGCGCCATCGCCGGGCGGCTCACCGTCAGCGAGGAGACCGTCAAGACCCACGCCCGGGGGATCTACCGCAAGCTGGACGTCCCCGATCGCTCCGGCGCGGTCGCCGCGGCGCTGCGGGAGGGGGTGTTCCAGTGATCCACTCACGGCTGGGCCTGGGTGACGCCGAACTGCTGTTCCGGGTGATCGAGACCCTGACCGCGGGTCTGGACCTCGACGTGGTGGTCCAGCGGGTGGCCGATCTGATCACCGAGACCACCTCGACCGACGTCTGTTTCGTGCACCTGCTCGACGAAGCGCGCGGGCGGCTGCAGCTGCGCGGTGCCACGCCACCATTCGATCAGTTGGCCCGGCAGATCGAGCTGCCAGTCGGCGCGGGGGTGTCCGGGTGGGTCGCCGCACACTGCGAGCCGGCGGTGATCATCGACGACAAGCGCGCGGATCCGCGCTACCTCTATATCCCGGAGTTGCGCGGTGAGGATTTCACCTCGATGGCCTCGGTACCGATGATCACTCGACCCGGGGATCTGGTCGGGGTGCTCAACGTGCACAGCCGCGACCGCCGCGAGTTCACCCCAGCCGACATCGAGCTGCTGGGCACGGTGGCGGGTCTGATGGCCGGGGCCATCGAGAACGCCAGCCTGCACAGCAGGCTCGCCGAACGCGAGGAGGCGATGGAGCGCTTCGCTGAGCGGATCGTGCTGCTACAGGAAACCGAGCGGCGCCAGCTCGCCGGCGAGATCCACGACGGGATCAGCCAGCGCATCGTCAGCCTGTCCTTTCACCTCTCGGCGGCAGCGGACGCGGTGACCACCGACCCGGCCGGCGCCGCCGAACAGATCGCCCGCGCCCAAGATCTGGCCGCGGGGGCGCTGGATGAGACCCGGCACGCGATCGCCGGCCTTCGCCCGCCGGTGCTGGACGACCTCGGGCTGGCCGCCAGCCTGGAAAGCCTCGCCCGATCGACCCCGTTACCCGACGTCCAGGTCGACGCCGTATCGACCGACCTGCCCGAGCACGTCGAGACAGCGGTCTACCGGATCGCCCAAGAAGCCCTGCAGAACGTGATGAAGCATGCCGGCGCGGCGCACGTGCACCTTCGGCTTGCCACGGCCGCCGACGCAGTACTGCTGGAGATCTCCGACGACGGCACCGGCTTCGACCCCGCCAGCACAGCCGAGCGGACCGGGCCGGTGGGTTACGGCCTGCAGGGCATGCAGCAGCGCGCCGAGCTGCTGGGCGGGCAGCTCACCGCGGAAAGCTCCCCCGGCCGCGGCACCGTGGTACGGCTGCACGTCCCGATCTAGTTGCAGACCATCCACCGGTCGGCTCGGTAATCAGTAGTGGCACGAGATGCCGCGGTATCGAAGTACCCGATCATCGACGCTGATCGACCACCAGATCGCTCACCGTGCCGGCGGCGGAGACCGGATCAGGTGCCGGTCGCTTGCGTCGCCCCACCGGATACACCCGCCCCTCGGCGATGAGTCGCTCCGGCACCGTCTGTGCACCACTGACACGAACAATCAGCTTAATGACTTGAGAGGTTGATCGACAGGATGAAGACCACTGGGTGGGGATCCCCGGAAGTTCCTCCGGTGTAGGCGTCGTTGAACTGGTAGTCGATGCGTCCGGCTCCGCTGATCTCGTAATGGATGGTTCGCGAGAAACCCTCGGCGATCGGACGGCCGGCTTTGCCCCGGAGCACCCCAGTGCGGTTGATGGCTGCGGGGCTGCCAGGGGCGTGCGCGACGTGATCGTAGAACTGCTGAACGCTGTGCAGGCCCACCCGGTCGGGCAACGCATCCCAGAGGTGCTTGAACTGACGATGGAGCAGAACCCGGTACCGCGGGGTCTGCTGAGGCCGTCCGCCAGGGCGGCGAACGGGAAAGTGCGGGCGGTATGCGCCGCTGCTCACCGCTGCCGCTCAGGCCGCTCGACCTCGACGAAGTCGGCCGTCTCCACGGCACCCAGCAGGACTTCGCGGCGCGCGGGGTCGGCGAGTTCGTCGGCGGTGGCCTTCCACCCCGCAACCGCGTCCACCAGCGAGGCGAGGTCATCGTCGTGGTAAGCCAGTGACAGCGTCTGGCGCAGTTCGCGGACAAACTCCGCAAGGTCGTCCTCGTCGAAGTGCCGGAGCCAGGTCAGGTCCCCGAAGTCAGCGGGTATTCGCTCGGCTTGGCTCTTGGCCAACGTGCGTTCCACCACGCCGAGGCGGTCAGTCCAGCGGCCGACCGCCTCAAGTACCTCGTAGCGGCGGGCAGGCATCAGTACCAGACCGGTGCCGTCGGTGTCGCGGATACGGGCCAGCCCGCGTCGTGCAACATCTGCAACCTCCCGACGCTTGCGGCTGAGGTCGCTGACCGTGTAGATCATCTCACCAGGCATAGCAATATCATAGCCAATATCTTACTACGGTGGCACAACGAGATCGCTGTCGTTCAGCCGCACCGATACAGTCTGTGCACCCTGTGGTGGTGGCTGGCGGAGAGGTGCGATGGCCAGGATATTCGTCAGCCATGCCGGCGAGAACCGCGTACTGGCCGGTGAGGTGCACCGATGGCTGGTCGGGGCTGGTCATGAGGTGTTCCTGGACCAGGATCTGCGCGACGGCATCGCTGTAGGTGAGGAGTGGGAGCAGCGGCTGCGGTGGGCCAATGCGGTGGTCTGTGTGGTCACCTCGGATTACTTGGACTCGCCGTGGTGTGCCGCCGAGGTCGGTATCGCCCGCTCGCGGGGTAGCCGGTTACTGCCGCTGCGCGCCGAGCCGGAGGTAGTTCACCCGCTGCTGGCGTCGCTACAACACTTCGACTACCCGGCAGATCCGGTCGCGGCCCGCGCCGCAGTGATCCAGGCGTTGCGTCAGGTCGACGCCGGCTGGCCGGACGACCGTTGTCCGTTCCCGGGGTTGCGCCCGTTCAACACCGATCAGCATCGGGTGTTCTTCGGTCGCGTCGACGAGGTGGGGCACCTTGCCGAGCTGCTGCGATCAGCCGCCGAGCGCGCTGAGGGCGCGGCGCTGCTGGTAGTAGGCCCGCCGGGTGCGGCAAGTCCTCGCTGGTCCGCGCCGGACTGTTGCCGATGATGGCCGACCAGCCGGGCTGGCGGAGTCTGCCGCCGATCCTGCCGGGCACCGACCCCGTAGCGGCACTGGCTCGGGAACTGGCCGCCGCGGCACACCGGATCACACTGAACTGGACCGTCGACCATATCCACCACCAGCTCGACCAGCGCAGACTGACGGGGCTGGCCGACGAGCTACTGCTGGCCGACCCTGCAGGACCGCAGCAGCGCCTGCTGATCGTGGTGGACCAGTTCGAGGAACTGCTCACCCAGACCTCCCCCGCGGATCGAGCCCGATTCACCGAGCTGCTAAAGCTGGCGCTGACCGGCCCGGTACGCGTAGTGGCCACCCTGCGCCCAGAGTTCCTCGACCAGCTGCTGGTCGATCCGACCCGGCCACCCTGCCGACCCG
>JBOHGE010000045.1:6283-43413 GCA_050700055.1 Pseudonocardiaceae bacterium | reverse complement strand
GGGTTATCCAGGCGCAATAACCCCGCTGAGCCCGCTGAATGCCCTGGGGTGGTGGTTTGGCGCACAATGGAGTCTTCTTATCGTTGTCGGGAGGTGGCGTTCCGTGTCCTGCCCAGCGTCCCGCTTCGGTGACGGCCTCGCGGTCGGCCCTGACCTGGCGGTGGCGGCGGAATCCGCTGTCACCCAAGCTCTGGCTCCGCTGCGTGGGCAGCGTCCCGACCTGCTCTGCGTGTTCGTCTGCGCCGAGGACTCGAATTCGGTCGAGGTGGCGGGTGCCCGCGCGATGGAGGTGGCCGGCGCTGCCACGACGCTGGGTTGCAGAGCTGGTGGCGTGATCGGCGCCGGTCGTGGGGTAGAGATTGACTCCGCGGTCAGTGCGTTCGCGGCGTGCCTTCCCGGGGTCAGATGCACTCCATTTCGCTTGGAGCTGGTACGCACTCCAGACGGCGCTGCCGTCACCGGTATGCCGGATCGGTGCGCGGACGACACCATCGCTGTGCTGTTCGCCGACCCGTTCACCTTTCCCATCGCCGCCTTTGTGCAGCGCTCCAACGATGACCTGCCTGGTCTGCCGCTGATCGGCGGCGTCGTCAGCGGCCAGCGTGACGGAGGAGCCGCGCGGCTGTTCCTGGACGGGCGCAGCGTGCCGGTCGGCGCAGTCGGGGTGGTGCTCGGCGGTCCCGTCGAGGTTCACCCGGTGGTCAGTCAGGGGTGCCGTCCCTTCGGCCCTACGATGATCGTCACTAAGGCCGAGGGCAACGTGCTGCTGGAGCTGGCCGGCACGCCCGCTCTGGCCAAATTGGAGCAGATCGTCGCCGAGCTTCCGGCCGAGGAACGGCAAGCTGTCGCGCGTGGACTGCACATCGGCGTGGCGATGAACGAGTACGCCGAGGAGCATGAACGTGGCGATTTCCTTATCCGCGGCGTCGTAGGCGCCGACAGCGGGCGCAAGGCGCTCGCTGTCGCAGATGTCGTGGACGTGGGTCGCACCGTTCGCTTTCAGGTCCGTGACGTATCCGCTGCTGACGACGACTTGGCGGAGCTGTTCACCCGGTTCCGGGCGGAGAACGGCCCGGTGGGTGGCGCGCTGCTGTTCTCGTGCAACGGGCGGGGCAGGGCCATGTTCCCCAGCGCCGATCACGATGTGCAGGCGGTGCGCGCCGGACTGGATATCACCGGTGTGGCCGGGTTCTTTGCCGGAGGCGAGATCGGTCCCGTCGCGGGCCGCAACCACCTGCACAGCTTCACGGCGTCGATTCTGGTGTTCGGCTCGGGCGGTTCTTGACAGGCTTGGCGGCTCGGATGATTGCGGAGTGCATGCCGTCGGCGACCTGGTGGGTCGGGGTGATGGTGATGTCGACGAAGCCCGCGATGGTGAGACTGTTGCGGTATTCGCTGCTGCTCAGGGCTCCGGCGATGCAGCCGGCATAGCTGCCTCGTTTGGCCCGCTGCGGCATGCTGAGGTGATCTTCGGCGATGACGTCGGAGACACCCAGCCGGCCTCCCGGGGTGAGTACCCGGAACGCTTCGGCGAACACGGCCGGCTTGTCGGTGGACAGGTTGATCACACAGTTGGAGATGATCACGTTGACGGAGCCGTCGGGTAGCGGGATGTCCCCAGGCTGGTGGTGACCGCCCGGGCCGGCAGCGCATCTCGGTCGGCTGCAGCATAGAGCCGGCCGCCGAACCCGTCCCCGATCTCAACCTCGGAAACGGCGCCGGAGGTGTCGACACCGCAGCAGCTGACTCGGGCTCCGGTGCGCACGGCGGTGGCCACGGTCGCGTAGTGCCGGTGGACCTCGTCACGTAGGTCGCTGGTCTGTTCGTTCATCGCTGCATCCTCCCCGGGGATCGATGCTGTTTTGACGGATGTCGAGTAATAGCTTGCATCTTGATTCGAGAACAGTCAATATAGAAGTATGTCAAGACAAGATGCGGCGGCAGAGCTGGCGCAGTGCTGCGTGCCGCTGACCGCAGATCCGCTGACCGCTGACCAGGCCGAGGAGCTGTCCCGGCGGTTCAAGGCCCTCGGTGACCCGGTACGGCTGCGGTTGTTGAGCCTGATCGCTTCTCATGAGGGTGGCGAGGCATGTGTCTGTGAGCTGACGGCAGGCTTCGAGGTGTCCGGACCGACGATCAGCCATCACCTCAAGGTGCTGCGCGAGACCGGTCTGATCGAAGGTGATCGCCGTGGCACCTGGATCTACTACCGGGTGTTACCGGACGCGCTGCGGGCACTGTCGGAGGCGTTGTCGCCTGCGTGGGTGCCGGCATGATTCAGCCGGGTCTGGCGCGGCGGCTGCTGGCCGAGTTGGTCGGCACTGCGGCGCTGGTCGCGGTGGTGGTCGGGTCGGGCATCGCCGCGCAGCAGCTCTCCCCGGGCCAGGTCGGACTACAGCTGCTGGAGAACTCCACAGCCACGATGTTCGGGTTGGCGGTGCTGATCATGCTGTTCGGCCCGGTGTCCGGGGCGCACTTCAACCCCGTCGTCTCAGCGGCTGACTGGCTGCTCGGCCGGCGCACCCGCACGGGTTTGTCCGGCCGCGATGTCTGCGGCTACATCGCGGTGCAGATCATCGGCGCGGTGGCTGGGGCGGTGCTGGCCAACGTGATGTTCGGCTTGGCCGCGATCGAGGTCTCGCACAGACCGCGTAGTGGTGCCGGACTGTGGATCGGCGAGCTGGTCGCCACCGTCGGCCTGATCGCCGTGATCTTCGCGCTGGCCCGTACCGGCCGGGCAGCGCTATCGGCGGCCGCTGTCGCGGGCTGGATCGGCGCGGCCTACTGGTTCACCTCCTCCACGTCCTTCGCCAACCCTGCCGTCACCATCGGGCGGATGTTCAGCGACACCTTCGCCGGCATCGCCCCGGGCTCGGCACCCGGATTCATCGCTGCCCAACTGCTCGGCGGCCTGGTAGGTGTCGGCTTGGTAGTCGTCCTCTACCCAAATGTTCCCCAGGCTGCTGCCGCGATGGTTCCGCACGCCACTACCGCCGACCCGGCGCCGGCCCTACCACTGTCCGATCCGTCACGGAGATCGCGATGACCGAGACTCACGACGGCAAGCCCACCGTTCTGTTCCTGTGCACGCACAATGCGGGTCGTTCACAGATGGCCATGGGCTTCTTCCAACACCTGGCTGGTGAGCAGGCCGTCGCCTGGTCGGGCGGCTCGGAGCCGGCGAGCAGCATCAACCCGGCTGCGGTCGAGGCCATGCGCGAACGCGGAATCGACATCTCGCAGGAGTTCCCCAAACCCTGGACCGACGAGATCGTGCAGGCCGCCGACGTGGTGATCACCATGGGTTGCGGCGATACCTGCCCGGTCTTCCCAGGTCGCCGCTACGAGAACTGGGTCTTGGACGATCCCGCAGGTCTCGAGGTCGACAGTGTGAAACCGATCCGCGACGAGATCGAACGGCGCGTCCGCCGGCTCCTCACCGAGCTCGCAGTCACCATCAGGACCTGACCCACATCGTGGTTGACGTCGATCGGTGCGTCCGTCTTCAGCTTGCGAGTCGGACCACTGCGGTAGCGAACTCGTCGAGGTCAACCATCCAGCCCCCGCACCGCTACCCGGCGCAGGAAGTGGTCACGATGCGCCCGCTGCGTCGGAAGGAAATCGAAGTACTCGCTGCGAGTGCGAACCTCGAAAGCGACCCGACCGGGTTCGTCTGCGCTGTACAGCAGCCGGCCCTCTTCGAGTACCCGTCCGCGCAACCGCAGCAGAGCCCTTCGTAGATCGACCAGGTCGATCCTGGGCACCTGTAGTGCCTGCGCCAACCGGTCGGGCGATGCCGGCCGCTTGCGCGCGAACCGAACAGATAGGCGAACCGAACGCCCGCCGCGGCGAGCACCTGATCCACGGCGGACCCGCTCATGGGTGTCGAGCCTACCTGCGGCGTCGAGCCGCTGGTCATTCACCGGCTGGCGCGGGCGATGACGCCGATGTCGGGGTGGTCGGTGAACAGACCGTCCAGCCCGGCCCGGAGGTAGCGGACCTGCTCGTCGATCGCTTGCCCGAAGTCGGTCAGCACGGTCGACGACCTAAGATCGACCGGTAGGAAGTTGTTCTCGGCCCGGAAGGTGTAGGGATGCACGACCAGGCCGGCCTGATGTGCGTCGGTCACCAGCGTGCTGAGTGAGCCGTCCGCCTTGCGGGGGATGACCTGCTGCTTCTCCGGGCCGATTCCTTGGGCATAGCGCGCGATGCCACGCAGGCCAGCTGGGGTGGACAGATCGGTGTAAGTCGGGCCGGAGCCGGTGACTGTGGTATCGAACGGCGCTCCGGAAGCCGCCAGCAACTGAACCGTCCTGGTCCGCAATCCGGCCTCGCGTAGCTGCTGGAGACTGGTCACCTCGAAGGATTGCACGAACACCGGTGCATCCGGCTTGTTGAGCCGGTTGCGTCGCAGGATCTCCAGCAGCCGGGGCTCCAACGGTAGACCGGCCTGCTGGAAGAACGTGGGGTGCTTGGTCTCGGGATAGACGCCCACCTGCTTACCCAGCGCGTTGGACAGCCGGACTCGGAGATCCAGCAGCTCTTGGAAAGTCGGGATCTCGTAGCGCCCGTCGTACAAGGTGTTGTGCTGGCGGATTTGCGGTAGCCGCTCCACCGCTCGAAGCGTCTTGAGCTCTGCGAGGGTGAGGTCCTCGGCGAACCATCCGTCGACGGCGACGCCGTCCAGCATCTTGGTGGTCTTCCGGGACGCGAACTCGGGATGGTGGGCGATGTCCGTCGTGCCGCCGATCTCCGGCTCATGCCGGCAGATCAGCACACCGTCGCTGGTCACCACCAGATCCGGCTCGACGAAGTCGGCGCCCAGCCGGGCGGCGAGCTCGTAGGAGGCCAGGGTGTGCTCCGGCCGGTAGCCCGACGCGCCGCGGTGGCCGATGATGATCGGGCTTCGGCGGTTTCTGCTGTCGCCGGCTCGTGGCGGTTGGACCAACGCCGCTATGCTACCGAGACCGTCACTGAGCGCCCCGGCGAGCGTGGCTGCCGTCATACCGGTCAGGGCAGCTCGTCGGGTGACCATCGTGTTCTCCCCTGCAGCGGCGCGGATGAGCTGTGCGTTATCGCAGCCGCACGAGGTGAACGTTCGGGGAGTCCGAGCCTTTACGCGGGATGTCGCGTAAGCGAACAAGGTGGCCAGCGAGGTAACAGGGACCGTTCTCCACCTAGAAGTTTTGACACTTGAGCCGAGTTTTGCAGACGTCTCCCGCAATGGCCGCCGCCAACCGCTATTCGGAGCCGAATGGCGACTCACGGCCGCTGTCGAGCGCCATTCGGCTCCGAATAGCGGTTCACGTCGCGTTACTGATCAAGGTGACCAGCGTCTCGGCGGTCGGAGGCGCAGCCGCACTAGGAGTTTGACGCTTGGGTAGCGTTTTGGGATGTTCACCGTGGCGGTTGCCGATTCATATCTCGCAGACAGCCCCGGTCGAGGTTGATTTGGTTATCGTGAGTCAGCTCGTGATGTCTTTGGTGGCGAACCGCCACCATGCCGCAAGGCCGAAGACCGTCGCGTAGGCCAGGCCGGAGAACGCTCCGCTGGCCAGCTGGTTCCAGTCGATCGGGGCGGCCAGCAGGTCCGCCCAGGCGGAGCTGAACCGGCTCGGCAGGTAGTCCCGCAGGTCGCCGAGCGCCTCGATGGTCTCCAGGATCTGCGACAGGATCGACACCATCACCGCACCACCGACCGCGCCGAGCGGCGCGTCGGTGGTCACCGACAGCAGTAACGCCAGCCCGGCGACCCACGCCAGGTGCAGCACCAGGTAGCCGGGCGCCAGCGCCAGCCGGCTCGCGGCAGGCCAGAAGTCCAGCGACTGGCCGGTGGGGGAGAGCAGATCGTCGGCCCCGTAGGCGACCACGCCGACCACCATCGCCACCGCGGGCAGCAGCACCAGGGCGAAGGTCGACAACAGCCCGGCCACCAGCGCTTTCTGCCGCAACAGCCGCCCCCGCGGGACCGGCGCGGCCAGCAAGTAGCGCAGGGTCGACCAGGATGCCTCGCTGGCCACCGTGTCACCGAAGAACAGCGCCACCACCACGACCAGCAGGAAGCTCACCGAGGAGAACATCGTGAACACCACGAAATTGGCCCCGCTGGCCGTGGCCAGGTCGACCATCGTGGCACCACCCTGGTTGCGCTCGTCGCGCCCGATCTCGAAGGCGAGCCAGAGCAGCAACGGCAGTAGCACGAGAAACCCCAGAGCGAGCACGGTCCGCCGGCGCCGCAGCTGGCGCACCAGCTCCACCCGTAGCGGCAGGGTCGCCGCGGCCCGGTAACCGGGTGCCGATCCCTGGGTGGCGGTCACTCGACGTCCTCCTTTCCCACCAGCTGCAGGAACGCCTCTTCCAACTGGTGGCGCGCAGCCACCCCTTCGACTCCGATCCCGGCCCCGACCAGCGCGGACACCGCGACTGCGCGGGGCGTCCCGTCGAGCTGGGCGTGCACGACGTGACGCTCGACCCCCATCACGTCGACCCCCGCCAAGCCGCGCAGCACCGCAGCAGCCTGCGCCGGGTCGTTCACGGTGAAGCTGATCGTGCCGGCGCCCGCGACGATCTCGGCGACGGTGCCGGCGGCGACCAGCCGGCCCCGGTGCAGCACCACCACGTGGCTGCAGATCTGCTCGACCTCGGCGAGCAGGTGGCTGGAGACCAGCACCGCCCGCCCGCGTGCGGCGTAGTTGCGCAGCACCTCGCGCATAGCGTGGATCTGCGGCGGGTCCAGACCGTTGGTCGGCTCGTCGAGCACCAGCAGATCCGGCTTTCCGAGCATGGCCTGGGCGATCGCCAGGCGCTGGCGCATGCCCTGGCTGTAGGTGCCTACCCGCCGGTGCACCGCGTGACCCAGCCCGGCGATCTGCAAAGCCTCCTCGATGCCTGCGTCGGAGGCGGGCCGACCGGTCGCCGCCCAGTACAACCGTAGGTTGGCGGCTCCGGACAGGTGCGGCAGGAACCCGGGACCCTCCACGAACGACCCGATCCGGGACAGCACCGGGGAACCGGCCGTGATCCGGTGCCCGAACGCCCGCAGCTTCCCGGACGTCGGCTGGATCAGCCCCAGCAACATCCGCAGCACCGTGGTCTTGCCCGCCCCGTTGGGCCCGAGCAGACCCAGCACCTGCCCGTGCTCGAGGCGCAAGGACACGTCGTCGACGGCGGTGATGCCGCCCGGGTAGCGTTTGGCCAGCCCCGACACCACCAGCGGCACCTCGGCCAGCGTCGGGTCGACGTCGTCGGAGTGCCGACGGCGCAGCGCGGTGATCATCCCCAGCGTCACCACCAGCGCGGCCAGCCCACCCAGGCCGACCAGTTGGGCGGCCGGCAGCGGAACCGGTGCCTGCGCGCCGGGCACCACCGGTACCGCCAGCCGGGCGTCACCGGCCAGCGACACCGTGTACGCAGCGGGTTGCTGGGGCAGCGCGTAGCCGCGGTCGGTCGTCGCCACCGCGACCTCCAGCCGGTGGCCGGCCTGCACCGGTCGCACCACACCGGCCAGCGTCACGGTGACCTCGACCGGTGCCCCGTCAGCGGGCAACGGGCCGATCCGCACCGGGGCCACCGCACCCCCCGGCAGGGTGCGCCGCTGATCCGGCCCCAGGTCATAGAGCTTGACGAACAACACCGCCTCGCTGGGTGGTGCCGTGGTGCCGGTGGGTGCGGCGGCCACCCGCACCCGGATCCGCGGCGCCCCGGCGACGTCCAGCGGGTCGGGCAGCGGATCGGTGACGAACACCGCGGCCTGACCGGGCAGATCCCGCACCACCCCACTTCCGGCGGCCTCGGACAGCGCACTGGTGAGTCCTGGCAGGCTGCTCAGTGCTGCTGGGCTGCCGCCGGGCGGGCGAGCCACCTGCTGCGGCCCTCCGCTCAGCGCTAGTTCCTGAAGCTGCACGCCGGCACCGTCGAGCCCAGGGTAGGCCGGGACGATGACGGTGCGCTGGGCGAAGCCTCGTCGGGTGCCGAAGAGTCCCTGCACCTGATACTCGAACCCGGTTCCCGGATCCGCACCGATCCGGCGCAGGTGGTACTTGAACCAGTCACCGATCTCCTCTGGCAGTCGCGTGCCGGGCTCGGCACTGTCATGCCCGCCCGCGTACCAGACCACCTTCACCGGGGTACCCGCTGAAGCGAGCTGGCGGGCGGTGGCGTCGGCCTGGTCCAGCCCGAACAGGGTGTCCCGCTCGCCCTGGATGAGCAGGGTCGGTGCAGTGATGCTGCCCGCCACCGTGGCAGGTGAGGAGCGCTGCAGCAGTGCCACGATCTCCCTGGTGGGCGAACCCGTGATGGCGGCCTGGGTGTAGGCCGCGCACACTTCCGGACGAAACCGCCCACACGGCCCGGATCCGGCGGGGGCGGCACCGAAGAAGAACCCCGCCCACTCCCGCTTGAACACCCCGTCCGGGGCGAACGCACCGGCCGCTGGGGTACCGGCGAGGACGGGCGCAGGGCTGGCGGCGTTCGGGAACAGCGCTTGAGCGAGGTCGTTATACGTGATCTGCGGGGTGAGCGCGTCCACCCGGCGGTCGGTCCCGGCAAGCAGCAAAGCCAGTGCGCCGCCGTAGGACGCACCGGTCACGCCGACGCGGGGATCGCCCGGACCGTCGCGCAGCACGTCGGGTCGCTCGGCCAGCCAGTCCACCAGCGCCCGAGCGTCGGCCACCTCGTGATCGGGGGAGTTCAGTCCGATCTGCCCGCCGCTGGCACCGAATCCCCGGGCGGTCCAGGCGAGTACGACGAACCCGCGGCGGGCCAGCTCGGTGGCCTCGGTGCGGACCGAGTCCTTGCCGGCGCCGAAGCCGTGGGCCACCAGGATGGCCGGAGCGGGGGTGGTCGCCGGCCGGTACAGCGTGGCGTCCAAGCGCACCTGGCCGGTGTCACCTGGGCCCGCCGGCACGTCGATCGTGACGTTCTCGGTGGCCACCACCGGCTGCTCAGGGATCGCCGTGGCGGCCAGCGCCACGCCGGCTCCCGCGATCAGGGCCGCGGTCAGCAGCGCGACCACCCGCCGCCGGCGTAGCCAGGCCGTTCGGAGCACGCCGCCGACGGTAGGTCAGCTCGGGTCGCGCCGGCCGTGTCGTCTCAGCGGATTCTCAGCGCGCCAGCCCGTCACCCGGTCAGATGTCTACCGTGTGCTCCATCCGGGGGGCTTCGGCGAAGAAGGGGCCGAGCTCCTCGCGCCAGAGGCGAAACGATGCCGACCCCCGGAAGCCCTCGGTGTGGTCGGTGAGCTGCTCCCACTCGACGAGCAGCACGAACCGGGAGGGCGACTCGATTCCTCGGGTCATGCGGGTTGACAGGCAGCCCGGGCTGTCGCGCAGCAGGCGTGCTGCGCGCCGGTATGCGGCGGTGAACTGGTCTTCTTCGCCGGACCGGATGGTGAACTCCGCGATCTCCAACACCATATGCACACCCTCGCACACGGTGCGTGTCACACGTACGCAGTGTTGTTAACCACCCAGGGTGGTGCCGGCTCAAGCGATAGGGGAGACTCGTCCGGGTACGTGGAGGGGAGTATTCCTTCGCGACGGTGTCGTCATCACGGTCTCGCTAGGCTGTAGTACATGGTGCAGTCAGTGGGGAGGCCCGGTACCGTTGACCGGTCCCCCCGGTGGAAGAGACCTCCGGTATATGACGCATGCCGTATGCCCGGAGGTTGTGTTGATGGATGTGCCCACCTGGGTCTGGTTGGTCACGGTGGGCGGCCTCGTTGCGCTGTTCGTCGCCGACCTGGTCATCGTCGACCGCAAACCGCACGCGGTGGGGACCGGGGAGGCGGCTCGGTGGGTCGTGTTCTACATCGCCTGCGCGGCGCTGTTCGGCCTTGGCTTGTGGATCTTCGCCGGCGACCAGCTCGCTGTCGAGTACTTCGCCGGATACGTCCTCGAGTACTCGTTATCGGTCGACAACCTGTTCATCTTCGTGCTCATCATGGCGGCCTTCAAGGTGCCGGCCATTCACCAGCACCGGGTATTACTGATCGGTATCGTCCTCGCGTTGATCATGCGCGGAATGTTCATCGCTGCGGGTGCGGCGCTGATCTCGAATTTCAGCTGGATTTTCTACCTGTTCGGCGCGCTCCTGATCTACCTGGGTTGGCAGCAGCTCCGCCATCGCCAGCAGGAAGTGGAGTTCCAGGAGAACCTCGCGCTGCGTGCGCTGCGCAGGCTGGCCTCGGTCACCGAAGACTTCCACGGCGCTAAGCTCACCGTCAAGCGGGCCGGCAAGCGGTGGCTCACCCCGATGGTCGTGGTGATGATCGCGATCGGCTCAGCGGACCTGGTTTTCGCCTTGGACTCGATTCCTGCGGTCTTCGGGCTCACCCAGGAACCCTTCATCGTGTTCACCGTGAACGCCTTTGCGCTGATGGGTCTGCGGCAGCTGTACTTCCTCATCGGCGGCCTGTTCGAGAAACTTGTGTACCTGCCCATCGGGCTGGGTGTTATCCTCAGTTTCATCGGTGTCAAGCTGATACTCGAAGCGTTGCATGAGAACTCGCTGCCTTTCCTCAATGCAGGCCGGCCGCTTCCGGTGCCCACGGTGGATATCGAGATCTCCTTGAGTGTGATCATCGCCGTGCTACTGGTGACGACGGCAGCCAGTCTGCTCAAGACCCGTAAAGTGCGCCACAAGGTCAGGTCGCCAGCTGCCCACCATAGCTGAGCGGTAACTGCGTTGTGCCCGTTTGTCCTCGCGGTCCCAGGTGTTCAGGTCATCGTTGATCTCTGATCGACTGTACGAGCATGTACAGTCGTGTACATGTCTCAGTTGAGTGTCAGTGAAGCGCGGGCCAGGCTCCCCGAGGTGCTCGCTTTGGTGGCTCAGGGCGATGAGATCACGATCACCCGGCATGGGCAGCCGGTTGCGGTGGTCGTGCGGCCGGATACGTTGCGTACGCGGAGGGCGGAGGGGGCAGTCGACCAGAGTCGTCAGGTTGGCGCACTGCTGTCGCAGGCAAGGCAGCAGCCGCTACGGCCGGGCGGCATCTCGACCGAGCGAGCGGACGAGCTGGTTCGGGCCGTTCAGGACAGCCGCAACCGGTTGTGATGGACGCCTTCGACGCTGATGTCCTTATCTACGCGGCCGTCGCAGATCACCCGCTTGGCCAGCGGGTCAGGGCGCTGTTCGCGTCGGAGCCGGGCAGCAGAGCCGGCGTCGGTTCGTTGTTGCTGTTGCCGGAGGTTCTCACCAAGCCGATGCGGGACGGCTGTGTTGTGGAGCTTACCGCGCTTGCCGGCCTGCTCAGTCGACTCGAGTTGCGGACGCTCGACCCGGTGACCGCCGAGGTGGCAACCTCGTTGGCAGCTACCCACCGGCTGCGTGCGGCGGACGCGGTGCATCTTGCGACCGCGGTCGTGGCCGGCGCAGACAGGTTCTTGACCAACAACCGGCAGGATTTCCCCGTCACCCTCGCTGAGATCGATGTCACCTACCCGGACATGTTGCCGGACCCGGCTGCGAGTTGACGGACCAGTGCTATTCGGCTCCGAATGGCGCTCAGTAGCGGCCGGGGCATCCGGCCAGCCGGTGTATCTCGGCGGCGAGTTGGACTGGGTTGGTGGCTGCTCGCTGAAAGGTCAGCCGCAGATCGTGGTCAGGATTCCACTGATACCTCCTCGCTAGTTAGGCTAGGTTAGCCTAATAAACGAGTCAGCGGCGAGTGAGGATCCGGGTCACCCCCGTCGCGGCGGTAGTCAGTAACAGCCAGCCGACCAGCGTCAGCGCACCGGCCACCCAGGCCGATGCTCCGGAAGCTCGCCACAGCCCGTCCTGCCCCAGATTCACCACCGGCACCAGCAGGTCCACCGCGTAGATCACCGGCTGCCAGGAGGGATCCTGGCCGCTGTCGAGCTGGGGCAGCCGATGACCCGCAAACCACAGCGCCCCCAGCAACCAGCACACCGCGAGCCACCAAGCTGCCCGCCAGGGCCGGTAGCCGTAGCCGACGGTCCACTCCTGAAGCCATCCCCAGAGCCGCCGGGCCGGTCCTTGCCCGGTGTGGCGGTGCCGCTGCTTGGCCAGCAGCACCGCATCGGCCCGGTCGTCGTGGCCGCTGTCGCGGTAGCTCGCGGCGAGGTGGTCGTAGGGATCAGGGTCGTAGCCGGGCAGCACGGTTTGCAACCAGCGCAGCCGGGTGGCGACGTCCACGTCGGGCGATGCGGTGAGTACCTGGTAGCGGAAGTCCTCGACGTCGACCTCCCCGGCTGCGGCCCACAGGTGCTCCGGGTCCGCCCAGCCGGGCACCGTCGAGGCTCACCGACTTCGACACCTCGGCGAGGCTGAGCCGCACACCCCCGGTGGCGGTGAAGCCGCGGCTGGCATAGACGTCCTTGCCGATCGTGGCGGCCCGGGCGTCGAGCGACGGTTTGATCGAGCCGTCCGCGCGGCACCGAGGTGCGTCGAGCTGGGCGCCGGTGCAGTCCAGGGTCGATCCGATGTCGGCGTGGTGGAGCCGGATGGAGCCGGTGGCTACCATGCCGCGCAGAAACAGTGACCCACCGACCCGCAGCCGGTCGGCGAACAGCACGTCGAGACCCGGACCATGCAGCCGTGCGCCGGACAGGCTCGCGCTGCCGTGCACCTGCGCGCCGACCAGCCGCACCTGCCCGTACGCCTGCAGCGGACCGAAGTCACCTGCTGCGGTGCGGGCCCGGCGCGTTTCCAGGTCGCCCGACCAGCAGAGCGGCGGGCACCTCGGCACCGGCGAGGTCAAGCCTCGCGCCCGCGGTAAACGCCTGGCACACCTGATCAGCTGTAGTACAGGTCACCCGCGCCCTCTCACGTTCGCAGCGTACGGGAATCCCATGAAGGAGGATGGAACGGTGAACACCCGTGCTGAGCCGGCTTATCCACAGCGGTGGCGAGCCCTCGCGGTGACCCAGCTGGCGGGGTTCATGAGCCTGCTGGACGTCAGCATCGTGACCGTCGCGCTGCCCTCCATCGAGCAGAGCCTCGGTGCCTCGGTGGCTCAGGTGCAGTGGGTGGTGTCGGGTTACGCGCTGGCGTTCGGTCTGGTGCTGGTGGCCGGCGGGCGGTTGGGCGACGCGTTGGGTCGGCGGCGGATGTTCCTGGTCGGGCTGTCCGGGTTCGTGCTGACCAGCGCGCTGTGCGGGGCAGCACCCAACGCGGAGCTACTGGTCGCGGCCCGGCTGCTGCAGGGGGTGGCCGCTGGAATGCTCACCCCGCAGAACTCGGGCCTGATCCAGGTGCTGTTCCACGGCCCGGAGCGGGGTAGGGCGTTCGGGATCTTCGGTGCCACGGTGGGGTTGTCCACCGCGGTCGGTCCGGTGCTCGGTGGGCTGATCCTCACCGTGGCCGGTGGATCGGAGGGCTGGCGGTGGATCTTCTACGTCAACGTCCCGATCGGGTTGGTCGCGGTGGTGGCGGCAGCGCGGTTGGTGCCGTCTCGGCAGCGTGCCGGGCAGCGGGTGGCGCGCCAGATCGATGTCGTCGGGGTGGTGCTGCTGGGTGCGGGTGTGCTGGGTGTGCTGCTGCCGCTGGTTGACCACGGTGGATGGTGGTTGTGGGGGCTGACGCCAGTGCTGGTGGTGTTGTTCCTGCGCTGGGAGCAGCGCATGGTGCGACGTAACCGGGCACCGTTGCTGGATACCCGGCTGCTGTACGCCACGCCCGGTTACCCGACGGGTGCTGCCCTGGGGCTGGTGTACTTCATCGGCTTCAGCGGGATCTGGCTGGTGTTCGCGCTGTACTTCCAGCACGGTCTGGGTTATACGCCGCTGCAGTCGGGGCTGGCGGTGACGCCGTTCGCGCTCGGCGCGGCGGTGTCAGCTGTGGTGGCCGGCCGGCTGGTGAGCAGGTACAGCCGCTGGTTGACGGTGGTCGGGCTGGGCGCCGTCATCGTCGGCCTGGCTACCACCGCCCTGGTGCTGTCCGCACTACCGCCGGCAGGGTGGCTGGTGGCGCTGCCACTGCTGGTGGCGGGTCTCGGCAGCGGCGCGGTGATCTCGCCGAACACTACGCTGACCCTGGATTGCGTGCCCCCCGCGATGGGTGGGGCGGCCTCCGGAGCGCTGCAGACCGGCCAGCGGATCGGCTCGGCGATCGGGACCGCCGCGCTGGCGGCGGTGTTCTACCACACGCTGTTGCATAGTGGCCGCTACCCGAGCGCGATCGCCGCGGCCCTGCTCACCGCCACCGGATTCGTGTGTCTGGCCCTGCTGGTGGCTGTGCTGGAACTACGAACCCGGCGCGGTCGAGTGATACCCGCAGAACCCGACCAGGCTGCGTTGGCCCAAGCCGAGGTGACGTGATCGACGTCGACGGGCCGCGACAGCGGCCGTAGGATCGTGATCACGATGGCGGATAACCGGGTACAGGTCGGCGGGCCGTATTTCGAGGACCTGATGCGGGGGCAGGTCTTCGCCGACGCTCCTGGCCTGACGCTGACGCCGGGCCACGCGGTGCAGCACCAGGCGCTGTCCGGGGACCGGCTGCGGCTGCCGCTGGACCACGAGCTGTCCGCGGCGGTCACCGGTCGCGCCGCGCCGTTGGCCCACCCCACGCTGGTCTGCCACGTGGCGATCGGGCAGACCACGTCGCCGTCGCAGCGGGTCCGTGGCAACCTCTTTTACCGCGGCCTGCGCCTGCTGCGCCCGGTGCACCTCGGTGACACGCTGCGCACCCGCACCGAGGTCGTCGCCCTGCGGCAGAACCGGCCGAGACCGCAGCGACCGGCGACCGGGTTGGCCGTGCTGCGGGTGCAGGTCACCAACCAGCGCGAGCAGCCCGTGCTCGACTTCTGGCGCTGCCCGATGCTGCCGCTACGCGACCCCGATGCCGACACCGGACACGCCGACAGCTTCGACAACATCCCCGCCGACGCCGATCCCGTCGACGACCTGCCCTGGGGCTGGCGGCTCGACGCGTTCACGCCGACCGTGACCGAACCCGGCACGATCTACGACATCGAGGTACGCGACACCGTGACCGGCGCCCCCGAGCTGGCCAGAGCCACCCTCAACCTCGCTGCCACGCACACCGATCCCGGTGCGTCGGCGTACGGGCGGCGGCTGGTCTACGGCGGGCACACCATCTCGATCGCCGGGGCGCACGCCACCCGGGCGCTGCCTGATCTGGTGACGATCGTGGCCTGGCGCAGCTGTGACCACACCGGCCCGGTGTTCGAGGGCGACGTGTTGCGCACCGAGTTGCACGTGGAGACCGTCCACCAGCGGGCTGGTCACCAGCTGATCGACCTGCGGGCGCTGGTGCACAGCTGCCCGGCGTCCGACGCTGGGATTCCCGCTGCGACAGAGCGACCGGTGCTGGACTGGCGGTTCGTTGCGCTGGCACGGTGAATGGAAGGTAGGCGGGTGCGATGACCGGGATCCTGGCCGGAATGCGGGTGGTGGAGGGTTCGGCCTTCGTGGCGGCGCCGCTGGGCGGGATGACCCTGGCCCAGCTCGGCGCCGACGTGATCCGGTTCGATCCGATCGGCGGCGGCTTGGACGCCACCCGCTGGCCGGTCACCGCCGACGGAAAGAGCCTGTTCTGGGCGGGCTTGAACAAGGGCAAGCGCTCGATCGCGGTCGACCTGCGGTCGGCTCGAGGCACGGAGCTGCTCACTGAGCTGATCACCGCGCCCGGTGACGACGCGGGGTTGTTCCTGACGAACTTCCCGGCCGCGGGCTGGTTGGACTTCAACAAGCTCACGGCCCGCCGTGCTGACCTGATCATGGTCAACATCGTCGGCAACTCCGACGGTTCCTCCGCGGTCGACTACACGGTCAACCCCGCCACCGGTTTTCCCTGGGCAACTGGCCCCAGCAACCTGTCCGACCCGGTCAACCACCTGCTGCCGGCCTGGGACGCGATCACCGGCACGTTGGCCGCGACCGGGTTGCTGGCCGCTGAGCGCAAGCGCCGGATCGACGGGAGTGGACAGTTCATCCGGCTGGCGCTGTCCGATGTGGCGATTGCCATGGTCGGGCATCTCGGCAAGATCGCCGAAGTGCAGATCAACAAGCATGAGCGGCCGAAGTACGGCAACTATCTGTACGGAGCGTTCGGGCGCGACTTCGCGACCAAGGACGGCAAGCGAGTCATGGTGGTCGGTCTGACCGCGCGGCAGTGGCACAACCTGGTGGCCGCGGTCGGGATCGCGGACGCCTGCGTCCAGGTGGAGAAGCTGCTCGGGGTCGACCTGGAGAAGGAGGGTGACCGCTTCACCGCGCGGCAGGTGATCGGTGCCCTCATCGAGCCGTGGGTCAGCAGCCGTACCCTGCGCGAGGTCCGGGAGGCATTCAACCGGCACGAGGTGTGCTGGGGCCCGTACCAGTCCTTCGCCGAGCTGGTCACGAAAGATCCGCGCTGCTCGCCGAGCAACCCGATGTTCGCCGCGGTCGATCAGCCCGGCATCGGAACCTATCTCATGCCCGGCTCGCCGCTCGATTTCTCCGGGGTGGGCCGGCTACGACCCGAGCCGGCGCCCCTGCTCGGCCAGCACACCGACGAGATCCTCGCGGGAATCCTGGGCCTGTCCGCCGCGGAGATCGGGGAGTTGCACGACGAGGGCGTCGTCGCCGGGATCTCGGCTGAATGACATGCACTTCCCGGTGAACCGCCCCGGGTTCGGTAGAGACTCGTTGTCGGGGTCAGGCGAAGTCCCGGTACTCGTCTGCGATACGTCGTAGCTCAGCGCGAGCCTTATCTCCGAAGACAGCAAGATGCTCAAGCGCTGAGAGCATCGTGACGTATCGTGCGACATCGTCCGGGTTGTTGTAATACGCAGACCCGCCGATGACTCCTACCACGACGGTGTGTTGGTCGTAAAGGTCGAACCCGCAAGGCGGGAAGATGTCGGCCTCGACTCCCCAGGGGATGACACCTACCCGGACATGAGGGCGCCGGCTCATCTCGGCGATGTGCTGGACCTGACGCACCATGACCTCGGGACTGCCCACGCGCCAACCCAATGCACCTGTGGTGAGCACGAAGGTGAACTGGCGGCCTGGTTCCTGGAGGATCTCAGCGCGCGCTAGCCGTGCGGCAACGCGAGCATCGACTTCCGGCTGCGGCAGGGCGCCGGAGGTGAACACTGCCCGGACATACTCCTCGGTTTGGAGGATGCCTGGGATCACGAGCGGGTGGAACACCGAGATATGGGTAGATCGCGCCTCGTTGCGGCGTACTCGTTGTTCGTGGGTTGCTGCGGAGCGGCTGACGGATACCCGCGCTGGTGTCGCTGCCCGGTGTTGCTCGTGGAGGTCCCGTGCCATCGCGACGAGCTGACGTCGGATCGCGGTAGAGGCACCCAGCGCGCGGGCGTAACGGTCGGCGTCCTCCGGAGAGGGGACGAACCGACCTGCCTCCATGCGGGAGACCTTGGCCTGGGAGAAGCCCGCGAGCCGTCCTGCTTCGACGCCGGAGGTTACCCCGGCGTCGTCGCGGATCTTTCGCAATAGCTTGGCGATCTCGCTGTGCGCGACCGGTTGTGACCTTCCCCGGGGCACGTGGTCATGCCACCGGGGTGTCGCGGTGGTAGCCCGGGTGCGCGTCCCACCATGTGCTGAAATTCGTCGCCTGGTTCCACAGCAGTTCGGCGATGGCCAGAAAGGGCGCTGCACTGGCCGAGTCGTCCATCACCGCGGCATTGACAAACCGACCTGTCTTGTCGTAGCGGGAGCGAACGACATGTCTCCCGTCGAGGACGAAGAAATCCCCAACCTGGGCGAGCGCCGGGGTCAACTCCGCGATGCGGACCTGCTCACCCGCTGCGCTGTTCGGCGCGTAGCCCCATTCGCACTCGTAACGGACGTAATCCGACAACGGCTGTGTGACGGCGTGGATACGGCGCCAGGCTCGACCTGAGGCCACATCGACCACTCTCCCGTCGTCCAGCGGCCCGCGGATCTCGGGGCAGTCCAACGTGTTCGGGCAAGAAAGGTCACGCAACACAGGGATCATGAGGTTTCCCCTCCCCCGGGGCTCTCCCGGTCAAGAGCGAGTGTCCCTGACCCGCACAGGCGTAGTCAATCTCGACTCTTGCATTATACAAGTCATGTGTGTGCATAATAAGTTGAGTGGTCTGCGGTCCCGGACTCCGCTCTACGGGTTGGTTGTCCTGGTCGACGGTGGTCCGAAACAGGTGACTGAGCGGGACGCCCGGGGCCAGAGGGAAGAAAAGGAGGGACACCGCAGTGCAGCTACCCGATGATGTGATCGCCCAGGTCGAGCGCCGGCTGGACGTCCGGCTGGACCGCTCATCCCCGAGGACCGGGGCGTGGGCGGAGTCGGCGGGGCACCGCACCGATCGGGGTACGTGGGTTCGCGTGGACTCCCGGCCGTCATCGGTGATCCAGCCGCAGTCCTGGGTCGGCGCGGAGGCCGCCTCGGTGATACCCGGCATCCCCAAGCCTGCCTGGTTGCAGTCGGCCACCTGGGCCGATACCAGCCGCGAGCGGGTCTGGCGAGCCGAGGAGATGGAGCTGGTCACCGAGCCCGTGGTGGCCGTGACCGGCACCATGCTCACCACCCCACCTGACCTACCCGACACCTGGTGGGCCGAGTTACGCGCGGCCCTGGTGGCGCTGGCGGGCTTCCGGACATTGCGGGTGTCAGGCCGGCAGGAGCTGATCACCCGGCGGGTCAGCCAGGTGCTCGGCGGCGCGGTGGACACCACCGTCACCGAGTGGGCCACCTCCCACGGTGACCTGCACTGGGGCAACATCACCGCCCCGGGGCTGTCTCTGCTGGACTGGGCCGACTGGGGACTGGCGCCCCGGGGCAACGACGCGGCCTGCCTGTGGGGCAGCGCCCTGGCCGTCCCCGACACCGCCGACCGAGTGCACACCGAGTTCCGCGACGACCTCGACTGCCGCTCCGGGAAGATCGCGCGGCTGTGGGTCTGCAGCAACATCCTGCGCATGGCCGGCAATCGCGCCGACGCCCGCGACCTCGCCGAACCGGCCAGAGCCGCCGCCGACCAGCTCGTCAAAGACCTGCGATAACACGGAGAGGAGGTGACCAGATGGGCGAGCACACGGAACTGGACATCAGCGTCGAGGAGTTGACCACCGTCCGCAGCCGCAACGCCGTCAACGGCGACGGCCCGACCGGTGACTCCGGCGAGAACAAGGACGGCTGAGCCGTCCGGCGCCGATGAGTTGCGGTCAACGCCGTGGCGGGCCGCCAGCACAGGCCCGCCACGGCCACGGCACTCCGGCCACGAGGTAAGGGAAACCCCATGGACCACCGGCTTGTCCAGCACATCGAGAAGGCCCTCGGCTGGGCCGGCCCCCAACCCCTAGGCGCCGAGTTCGGCTTCGGGCACATGCCCGACCCCAACCTCTGCGACCGGCTGCTCAACCCGCGCAAGCTGCTCGGTCTCATCCTGCGTCGCAGCCTCACCCACCCACAGCTGCGCTGCCTGCAACACGGCAAGGACCTGCACCCCACCGCGTACCTGACCGCCGCCACAACCGGCCGGGGTCAGCGTATCGAGGTCGCGGACATGCGCCGGCTGGGCTTCCTGCTACAGGAGGGCGCCACTCTGGTCCTCGACGACGTCGGCCCGCTGGATGCCACCCTGGAGATCGCCTGCCGCGCCCTGAGCTGGTGGGCCGGCGAGACCACCCGCGTCAACACCTACCTCACCACCCACGACGCCAGCGGTTGGGGCTTGCACTGGGACTCCCACGACGTGCTCTGCGTCCAACTCGCCGGCGAGAAGAGCTGGGAGGTGCGCGGACCCTCCCGCCCCGCGCCCATGGAACGCGACGCGGCCCCGAACCGGCGACCCAGCACCGAACTCGTGTGGTCAGGCACCATGCGCACCGGCGATGTCATGCACATCCCGCGCGGCTGGTGGCACCAAGCCACCAGAACCGGCAAAGGCAGCGGGTTCAGCCTGCACGCCACCTTCGGGCTCACCAGACGCACCGGCGTCGACTGGCTGGCATGGGTAGCCGACCAAGCCCGCGCCGACGAACTGTTCCGCCACGACCTCGACCAGAACGACCGGAACACCCAGCACCGGGAACTCACCGCGGCAGCCGCCCGGCTGATCCAGACCCGCTGCCCCGCCGACTACCTCACCACCCGCAAGCACGAGCACACCAGCACCAGACACGTGGCGACCTTCAGCGTCTTCGGACCACCAGAAGCCGTGGCCTGCGTGACCGACTTCCCACCACAGCTGCACATCCGCGACGGGAAAGCCGTCATCCTGACCGCGGGAAAGAAGATCACCGTCCCGGCTAACGCCCTACCCGCGCTATATCCTTTGCTGAGTGGACAACCAACTGGTATCCACGCGATCACCACAACGACCGGCGTCGACGCTGCGGCCTTGGCCGATGTGCTGATTGCGGAAGGAATCTGCGCCGAGCTCACCCCGGACCTCGCCGAAGGCTACGCCGGCATGCTCACCCCCGAACCGGCATGAGTATCGATAGGCTCGAGTACTGCCACGTAGCCCGCACCGGGATACTGCGGGCTACGTGGCGCGGCTCGCCGGGACCGGCTGACATCCCACTGCTACCAGTCCGGGTAGGAAAAAGTGCGGCGGTGATTGCCATCAGAACCGCCGCACCGGCCACGGCGCGGGTTCAGTGTGCCCTTGTGCGCGCCGCAGCGTTCCCGCGGTTGCGGTACATGGGGTCGAAGTACAAGCTTGTGCCGCAGCTCGCCGCAGTGTTCGCCGAGATCGGCGGCTCGACCGCGCTGGACGCCTTCTCTGGCAGCGGAGTCGTGGCCTACACGTTGAAAGCGCTCGGGTACCAGGTCACGACCAATGACTTCCTCAGTTTCCCGTCGATCATCGCGGCAGCCACGGTCGAGAATCAGTCCGAGCGGCTGACCGCCGAGGAGGTCGACCTGATCTGTGGTCCGCCGGCAGACGACCGTGACTTCATCCAGTCCACGTTCGACGGGCTCTACTTCGACCGCGACGACCGGGTGTTCCTGGACTCGGCCTGGTCGCACATCGACACGCTGACCGGCGCGAGACAGGCCCTCGCGATCTCCGCGCTGGTGCTCAGTGCCGCGCGCAAGCAGCCCCGCGGCGTGTTCACCTTCACCGATCGTCGCTACGACGACGGCCGCCGCGACCTTCGGCTGCCGCTGCGGCAGCACTTTCGCGAGCGGGTGGCCGAGTACAACGCCGTGGTGTTCGACAGCGGGCAGGAGTCGTGGGCGCTGCGCGGGGATGTCTCGACGTTGAGCGGCGGGCACGATGTGGTCTACCTCGATCCGCCGTACGCGCCGCCGAAGGACGACAACTGTTACGTCAAGCGGTACCACTTCCTGGAGGGCCTCTCGGTTTACTGGCGCGGCCAGCAGATCATGGAGGGCACCAAGACCAAGAAACTTGTGAAGAAATATACGCCGTTCTCCTACAAGCGTACTGTTACTCAGGCGCTCCGCGAGACGTTCACGCAATTCAGGGACAGCACGATCGTCTTGTCTTACTCGTCCAATGCGGTGCCGGATGCCGGAACCATCGAGGCGGTGCTGCGCGAGGTCAAGGACTCGGTCGAGGTGCGGCACATGGACCACCGGTACTCGTTCGGTACGCACGCCACGGCAGCGCGGCGCGAGGTCTCGGAGTACTTGTTCATCGGGCGATGACCGACTCGATATCGCGCGCCGCAGGGGCATGGTCAGCGTGGTGCCCAGGGGTATCGATCATGGAGCCGACCCTACGGACGCATTCGGACACCAAACCCAACGAAATCTTGGGGTGCGCTCCGAACTAGGCTTGTCGTTGTGCGGTTGACCGTTGAGCCGACCGTCGGTGAGCGGGTGGCGTTCTACCGGCGGCGTAAGGGCATCACTCAGGAAGTGCTGGCCGGGCTGTTGGGGCGCAGTGTCGAGTGGCTTGCCCAGTTCGAGCGGGGTGCCAGAGAGTTGGATCGGCTGTCCACCATCGTCGCTATCGCTGACGTACTGGGTATCGACCCGGTGAAGTTGCTTCCCGCGGCGTTCACCGCCCGGCGGCGGGAGCAGCGTGATGGGGTGATCGGCACCGCGCCGGACTGCCTTGTCGCGATCAAGGACGCGATGTTCCGTTACAACGGGTCGGCTCGAGTGCTCGGCGTGCCCGACCGACCGCCAGTCGGATCCGCCGAGCTGGCGGTGCGGATCAACGAGGCGTTCATCTGCTCGCAGACCGAGCGCTGGTCACGGCTTGGTCCGTTGCTTCCGGACCTGATCGCCGACGCCTGGCAGGCCGCTCACACCAGCACCGGCGAACTGCGGTACCGCGCGTTCGGGCAGTTCTCGTTGGTCTGGCGAGTCACCTCCAGGATGCTCGACCGGATCGGTGAGAAAGATTTGCCGTGGATCGCCGTGGAACGCACCATGGCCGCTGCTGAGCGCAGCGAGGATGGTCTGCTCGTGGCCGGGGCCGTCTGGCGGCTGGCTGTGGCGCTGCGACATAACGGGTACCTCCAGGAATCCATTGAGGTGCCGGTTGCGACCGCCGGTGTGCTGCGATCCCAGTTGGCTCAGTCCCCGCAGCACGCGTCGGTATATGGCGCGTTGATGCTCAAGGGCGCGGTGGGTGCGGCCAGTGTCGGCGACCACGCTGCGGTGCGCGACTATCTCCGGGAGTGCGATCGGGCCGCGCAGCTCACCGGCGATCGCAATGATTTCTGGCTCGCGTTCGGCCCCACCAATGTGGCCATTCACCGGGTATGGCTGGCCACTGAGATGGGTGATCCCATCGATGCCCTCCGCCAAGCCGCCCACGTTGACGACACCAGACTGCCTCCTGAGCTGGCCGAGCGTCGCGCCTCGCACCTGATCACCGTCGCCTGGTCACACTATCTCCGTCGGCGCGACGACGAGGCCCTCAGCACACTGACTGCCGCCAGAGCGACCGCGCCGGAACAGCTCATGTTCACCCACCGCGTCCACGACATGCTGCGGCAGATGCTGCGCCGCGACCGCCGTCGTCGACGCGGGCTACGCGAGCTGGCCGAGTTCGTCGGAGTGCAGTAGCCGCATCTGCCGCGCTGCAAGACGCTGGAACGCCCGACGCATGCCATCCGACGAACGGGTGATGTTGTCAAGGATGGCGACAAGTAGGCCGAAGAATGTCAGGGGTAGCTGCTGTGCTGTCCTACATCGGACGGGGACACGGAGGCCAGACATGACCGCAGAACTCTATGAAGTCACACGGGAGCAGCTGACGGAGCGCAGGCGGGTTGCTCTAGCGCGGCTGGACATCCCCGAGCACGAGCTCCGCCAACGAGCTGTTGATCACGTCCTGACACCGGAGGAACGGGACGCTCTGACCGAGCTGGAGGAGATCGACTTCCTCTTGGGAGACGATACGTGAGCATCGACGTTCAGAAAGCTGTGCAGGATTTCGCGCAGGAGGTGCAAGACGTTCTGGACTCGGTGCTACTGCGTCCAGACGACGTGCTGCCGGAGGATCGTAAGGTCCATGTCCCCTTCACCGACCGCCGCTACTCGGTCCGGGTTGCCGCTGAGCACGCCAAGATTGCCCTCACCAAGGATGGGATGCGCGTCGGCTACCTGCGAGCCACCTTCCAATGCACCTCTGATACAGCGCAGACCTACCTTGCGGTGCATAAGTCGACCTTCGAGTTACTCGGGTTCACTGACAGGCTGCCGATCGCCCGGCTGGACTTCGTTCGGGACGCCCATACTGTGCCTGCGGCACACTGGAACATCCACGGTGAGCGGGGCACGGTCTCGCGCGTGTAGCTTAGCGTGACAATCGTAGTATTGATCATCTGTGCCGTTAACGTGACGATGTCAGGCGGGCACGTTGCGTGAGAAATATTAACCAGGGTTCGGGAAGCAAGTACGCCGTGAAGCACTCCTGGCATAGATGGCAGCCCGGTAGACGATCGTGCTGGAGTACCCCCAGCGGCAGTGGAGACCCGCAGCACGTCACCAGCACACCGCCGGGACGGCCACCCGTCAGCAGATGCGCCCGGCCATCAGCTAGCCCACCGTGCTGGAGGGTCGCTCATGAGCGGCACCGGCAGCCCCGCAGCGCCGCGCGCAGCCGCCCGATCTCCTCGACCGCCGCCCCGAGTTCGCTCAGGTAGGCGCTCCGCAAGTGCGGGTTCACCACGCTGGTCACCCACTCCATGCCGCACGTCGCGCACGACCACGCCTGCACCCTCGGAGGGGCGCCGGTGCACGGCTGCACCCCGCTGGTGGACCCGCAGCCGGGGCACGAGTCGCCTCGGTCGGTGGGTACGGATGCCACCGTCATCGCGATTGACCTTTCAATTCAGTGTGGAACCGGCCGGGTCACCGGGAGCTCTCTCGGGAGCCGGGGGACTCCCTCTCAACCGGTGGCCCGGCCGGGGTCTAGTGGTGGTGGTCTCGTGCCGCGCTGCGCAGCTGCGCGTGTCGGGCGTGCCCCGGCTGCGGTGATCGTGACCTGGTGTCGCCCGGTGGGATCGGGGTTGGCCCACGCCAGCGACCCAGCGTCGGTGAGGTCGGCGAACGGCCCAGCCAGATAGTCCGGTGCGGGGTCGCCACGGTCGAAGTAGTGATCACCCTGCCGGGTCACACCACCGCCGTGCACCCGGCTGAGCACGATCCACACCAGCAAATCCAGGTCAGCGCCGGCGCTCACGTTGCCGCCACCCGCATCGCCCGCGCCACCTCAACGGCCTCGGGACGCGTGGGCACCGTCGCGGTGGTCATCGTGGCATCCATCGTCACCACCACCCGGCGTATCACACTGTGCCCTCGATCAGATCGGTCTCGCGCCACCAGCTCTGCGACCAGGGTGTCGTTGTTCGCGTTGGCGCCCCGGTTCGCGTTGTCGAGAAACAGCTTGACCAGTGCCTCCCCTGGGGTGAGGACAGGATCAGCGGGGAAACGCGTCGCGAGTACGTCAATGGTGGTGTTCGTCACGGTGGACGAGAGTGAATGTGATCGAGCCCGCGGCGTCTCTGGTCGGAGACGTAACCTGGATGGGCTACCCCCGCAGGCCGCACCGGGAGGCCATATCGCGCAGCTCCTGACCGATCGCGCCGCGTGCGCCGGGGAGCAGCACGGCGATTGTGTCACGGACGAACGGATTTCGCCGCACCCGAACGGGATTCATCGTCTCAGCGCGACGCAGCGCCCGCACCGCGTCAGCGCGGCGTCCCCGCAGTTGTGCCAGCGCACGCCCGTACCCCACCCAATGGAAGGCACGAGCGTACGGAAAGGGGTTTCGTTCGGGGTGCAGCCCCTCGGCGATGCTCACCGCACGGTCCGGTTCTCCCGCATCCAGGGCCAGACGCACCCGGCGGAACCCGACCCAGGTCGGTCCGAACTCAAACCCCAGTGGGTCGGTCTCACCGAGTTCGCCGAACCGGTCGGCCATGTCAGCGGCGGCGTCCATCGCTTCGGCCGCCTCGCCCGGACGGCCGTTCAGTGCGACGGCCTTAGCGTGGACGGCGGTGAGTGTGCCCACCAGACCGGCGGTGGCGGCAGTAGGCGGCGGCAGGGTCAGCGAGTCGAGTTCGGTCTTCGCCAGCTCGAAGGCCCCACCGGCGAGCAGCGTCTCGGCCACGCCGAACCCGGCTACGCCGAGCGTGGTGACCTCACCATGCTCCTGGGCCAGGCGCCACGCCAGGAACGCCGCCCGGCGCCGCAAGTCATCGGGCGCGGCGGCGAGGACGAGCCACGTTTGGGTGGCGTGGACATGCAGGTACACCGCCAGCTCAAGCAACTCGCCATGGTCAGCGCCGGTAGCCAGCGTGGTGTGCACATCCCGGATCAACCCAGGCACCTCGGCGGCCACCTCAGGGAATCGGCACGCCCGCTTATGCTGGATCAATCGGGTCACCTGGTCCCGCAGCACTGCCATGGGAAGCACCAGCCCCCCGGGGTGGCCGACCTCGATCCCGTCCAGCGCGAGCCCGATCGCTTTGGTGGTGCTGTCGGTATGCCCGTTAGCAGGGGCGGGCACAGGAAGCCGGGTCAGCTCCGACACCGCAATCTGGAGCGCGTCGGCAAGGGCGACAAGCTCATTCAGGGTCGGGGAACGCTCACCGCGCTCGATCCGGCTCAAGGTCGCCTTGCTCATCCCGGCCAGCTCAGCTATCACCCGCAGCGACTTACCCCGATCGTCACGGACACGCAGAAGTCGCCATCCGATCGTCCGAACGTCCTCAACATCCACCGAAAACGACCCTCTCCTTGCCGGGCCCCTGCCGATGCCCCGGGGTGCTACCCCGGGGCGTGTACCTCGGCAAGGAGCTAGCGACAAGGCTACGCGGCGCATCCTTGCCCGCTGGATCTGACGGTGGCGACCAGCTTGTGGTACTCGGTGCCTGACTGGTCTCCCCGGGCGCAGCGAACACTCACGGGATGAAAATTTATGATCTTGTTGCGGGTCTGCGCGACACACCCGTGGTGACTGTCGGATATTCCGGCACCCTGTGCCGAATATGGCACATGGCCCAGCTCGACCGGTTTAATCCGCCATCATCGGTGACCGTGATGTGGTGCGGAAATCCGCGTTCGCGGGTGGTCAGCGGGCACACGGTCACCCCCGGCCTTCGGCTGGCTCGGAGTTTCGGGGGCTTGGTCGACCACTGATCGTGATCGGCTTTTCGATGAGATGTGGCTCGGGTTCAGCGCCGTGCGGGGCGAACCAGGGGGCATGTGCGGGCGCGTCCGGGCGCAGTGTCCACTTCCGGCCGACTCGGTCGACGCCTATCGGGTACACGGTCAAAGAGCCGTCGGCGTCGATGTGCAGGCGGAGAAAATGCTTGAGGTCCTGGTGGTGCTGGGCTGCGTAGCCCTCGGTTTGGTGCAGGCCAAAGCAGTTGGTGGCCCAGAGGTAGCCCGACAGCCCTACCATTCCGCCGATACCACCTACTAGGCCGACCAGGCCGAGAAAAGCGACCAAGGACCACCCGCCTCGAAGTCCGAAAGCAGCTGACAACCAGGAAGCGGTTATCATGAACCCGGCCACGCCCGCGACCTGCAGCGTCGAATGTGCCATCCCCACCAGGAATCGACCGGCACCTCGGGCATCGTGGGCGAAGCGCACCGTCGCGGCCAACGACACGATCAGGAAGAGAATGAGCAGGAAGAATGTCGGGCTCTGCCATAATGCCTGACCTAAATCGCCGAGACCGAGTGAGATGTGGCGGCCTTCCAGATGTAGTCCCAGCATGAACGCCAACAGCACATGGATCGCGCCGAACGCCCCGGCCAGGGGGAGGTTGTAGGGAGGAAGCAGCCAGATCCGCTTTCGCAGACGTTTCGATGCCGCCGGTGACGGGTAAATGCCGGCTTTGCGGTAGGTGATGGCTCCTTCTGCTCCGCGAAGGTCTATGCGCTCGGGGAGGCTGTGGGTGGGATGCAAGAAGGCACCGCCGCCGCCCGAGCGGATGTGCTGGCGGGGCCCGTTCTCCTCCTGGTAGCGGCAGTAGTAGTGCTTTCCACTCTTGAGCGACAGCAGCATCCGGGCGCCACTCGGCTGGATGATCTCCCGCTCGAGGTACTCCACATCCCGGTCGGAATGAATCTCGTCCTGCTTGCGACCGCTTTCGACCTCCTTGGCCATGCACAGGATGATGCGATCCCCGGGCGCCACCTGGTTGACGGCGACGTCGGAGAAATAACGCAGCTGGGCTTCGTCGATGTAGGACCCGAACTGGATGTCGATGCCCCACAGCCACCAGCCCTTCGGGAGTCGCACCGCGAAGTAGCTCCGGCGCTGGCGGGTTCGCCATCCACCGATCCAGCGGTTGCGGCAGAAGATGCTGGTGAAGTTGACCAGTCCGTCGTACCAGTCGTGGCTTCCCGGAATGGCGAAGAGCTCAGGAGCGTCTCCGGGGGAGCACGGCAGCGCTGCCCGGTACGGGCCGAGCATGCGGTTCTCGTACTCCACCGCCGTGGGCACCGGATACGCCTGGTCGCCACCCATGACGAGGATCCGCCCCCGCTCGGTGGCGTAGGTCTCACCGTCCCAGTCGAGCTTGAGCCCGTCGGTGGCCAGCAGCCGGGCCACGGTGTAGGTCGAGTTCCACCCGTCGCCGACGTCGGCCACGTAGTCCAGCCACAGATCGGCTATCCCGGAACGGTCCGGGACATCGGCCGGCTCCAGCGCCTGCAACTCCCGGTTGTCGGCATAGGAGCTGAACACGCCGGACAGCAGAACCCGGACAGCGGTGTCGACGAGCTGATGGGGGTCGAGCCAGCGCACCATCGGCCGGCGCACGAACCCGAGCTCGGAGGTATCCGACGGGCGAGGGCAGCACGGCGGAGGTGTGTCGGCGGGTGTCTCGGCCACGCTCGACATTCTTGCAGCGCGTGTCTACTGGTCTTGCTTCGCCCGAGGCGGCGCAGAGGTGTCTCCGGAGGTGATCTGGCGGATGCCGTCGACCTCCGAGGCGTTGGCGACTGCTTCCGCGGCGGCTTGCGCGGCCCGGATGGCATCTTCGGCGACCCGCGCCGACGACTCATCGGAAGGATCGGTCTCGCGGGTCGCCGCAGACGGGGGCAGGGTCTCGGAAAAGGCGCGGGAGATCCCCTGGAGCGCGGAGGTGACCTCGCTGGGAATCACCCAGAACGTGTTGCCTGGCCCCTGGGCGAGTTGCGGCAACATCTGCAGGTACTGGTAGGCGAGCAGCTTGGGATCCGGGTCGTTGCGGTGCACGGCCTGGAAAACCTCGTCGATCGCTCGGGACTGGCCTTCGGCCTTCAGGATCGCGGCGGTCCGGTCACCCTCGGCGCGCAGGATCGCACCTTGCTTGTCACCTTCGGCGGTGAGGATCTGGGACTGGCGCTGCCCCTCGGCACTCAGGATCGCGGCGCGCTTGTCCCGCTCGGCCCGCATCTGCTTCTCCATCGCGTCCTTGATCGTCTTCGGTGGGTCGATGGCCTTGATCTCCACCCGGTTCACCCGCAGCCCCCATCTGCCCGTCGCGCCGTCCAGCACGCCCCGGAGCTGGGTGTTGATGCTGTCCCGAGAGGTGAGCGTTCCCTCCAGGTCCATCGACCCGACCACATTGCGCAGCGTGGTGACGGTGAGCTGCTCGACGGCCTGCAGGTAGCTGGCGATCTCGTAGGCAGCCGATCGTGGGTCCGTGACCTGGAAGTACAGCACGGTGTCGATCTCGACGACCAGGTTGTCCTCGGTGATGACCGGCTGCGGGGAGAACGACACCACCTGCTCGCGCAGGTCGATGGCCGGGTAGACCCGGTCGATGTAGGGGATGATGAAGTTCAGGCCGGGCTTCAACGTGCGGTGATACCGGCCGAGCCGTTCCACGTTGCGCGCTCGGGCCTGTGGCACGATGCGCACCGCCCGCACCACGGTGAACACCGTCAAGAGCACAACGAGCAGTCCTAAGATCAGCAAACCCTCCATGGTCACTCCCGTGGGTAGACGACGGCGGTGGCGCCGTCGATCTGGATGACGTCAACGGCCGCTCCCGCGGGAATCACCAGGCTGTCGTCCAAGGCACGCGCCGTCCACTCCTCGCCGCCGATGCGCACGGTGCCGTGCCGACCGGTCACCTCGTGGACGACGTACGCCGTCCTCCCGATGAGCGCTTCCACGCCGAAGCGTTGCAGCTGCGGCCGGTGGATGTGCCGCGCCGCGATGGGCCGCAGGACCACGATGCCGGCCGCGGAGGCGAGGACGAACACCAGGAGTTGGAGCGGTACGGGCAGTCCGATCGCCGCGAACACCGATGCGATCAAGGCGGCGCCGCCGAGCAGTCCCAACGCGACCGTCAGCGTGCAGATCTCAGCCACTCCCAGCACCACCGCGATGATCAGCCAGACGACCCAGACGTCCACGGCACCGACCTTCCTGAACCGCGGTTACCAGAGATACCTCATAAGGGTGATAATCGGAGGGCTCACTCGATAGTAACCTCCCGCCAGGCGTCACGCTGTGTTATCAGTCGATCATTCTGGGTAGGGTGCCGGTGGCGGCGTTGCGGGGCAGCGTGTGGTCGGCTGGGGTGGAGTGGCGTTGCACGTGGAAGGTGTGCACGTGGTGGAATCGCCATCGTTCACGTCCGGCTATGCCCGGTTGCGCACCACGACTCCGGTGGTGATGAAGGGCTCGGGCCGGGATGCGGACGGCCGGCGCACCACCCGGCATGCGTGGTTGCTTTCCGCCGCGGGTTCCCGGTGTGTCTCACCGGGAACCCGCGGCGGAAAGCCGAGACATTGGACCTGGACCCATTCAGGCCCGCTTCGGTACCCGGCAGCCCCGACGCCCAGGGATCCTGGTGGCCACCCAGGTGGTGGAGGTCTCCCTCGACGTCGATTTCGATGTGCTGTACACCAGCGGTGCCCCACTCGACGCGCTGGTGCAGCGCTTCGGCCGGGTCAACCGGCTCGGTGCCCGCCCACCGGCGCCGGTCGTCGTCCACCAGCCCGCCTACCGGCCCCGTCGCGGCGGCGGGCCGGCCGAGTACGCCGACGGGGTCTACGAAGCCGAACCGACCCGGCTCGCCATGGACCTGCTGATCCGCCATGACGGCCACATCGTCGACGAACGCGACGTCCTGGGCTGGCTCAACGAGATCTACGCCGACGATTGGGGAACCCGACCCTCTCGCCGATGCCCCGGGGAGCTCCCCGGGGCCAAACGCCTCGGCGGAGAGATGACACCCAGGCTACGCGGGCATCTTGGCGGTGATGACGAGCCCCGTCACGCTGAGCTGTGGTGCTGGTCAAGCACCTAGGTCGGCTTCACCTGCCGGCCCACCATGTGGATCCAGTCTGGCGTGTACACTCGGGCTCCCGGATCTGGTCGTGATCGAATATTGGAGGGTTCATGCCGAGACATCGGATGGAGCATGGCGGCGAGGAGTCACCGCTGACACTCTCCGATCTGGCCCGGCTTCGCCGGCTCGAACGGGAAAATCGAGAATTGAGGTTGAAGTTTGAGTTTTTGGAGAAGGCGGCGGCCTTCTTCGCCAGGGAATATCGGTGAGTGCAGAATTCGAGTGCATCGCTATCATGGAAGGTGCAGCGTCCGATCGTCAAGGTATGCTCGTGGGTCGGGTGTCCATCTCCGATTATTACGAATGGCGCTGCCGGCCTGCCTCGACCGCCGCTTGTCGACGTGAGAATGCCGCGGTGAAGGTCGAGCGGGTTAATCGCAACTGTCTACACCCACCCGAGAACCCCGGAAAGACGTTGTCCGTCCGGCCCCGCTCTGGTGGTGGCTGTCCTCATTGCCCTACCAGGGATCGCAACATCACTACCAGCTCCGGTGACTCCGCGAGCGGGCATGTCCTCATTGCCCCTACGAGGGACACAACATGGCGGCGATGGCGAGCATGATGGCCTCCCTAGCCGGTCAGACCGACGTTCTGGGCATAACACGTGCTTGGCGTCAACGGCCCCGGAGCGGCATGCGCGTATCTGACAAAGCCGTGCATCAGCTCACCGCTAGCGTAGGTACGTCGTGCCCCACCCTCCCGCATCGGCGCAGGACTTCTGATCTACCTTGGCCACCTGCGCGCTGAGAGGACTGGACGACCGGCCCGTACCCAGGCAGGAGAGCCGGATTTGGCGTGCTGGTGGTGACCGAGGTTGTGGAGGTGGCGTGCGTCTGCGTGTGGAAGTGCGTACAGCGGCTGAGCAGTTGCCGTGGCGTGACGTCTTGAGGCCCGGGCGAGGGTTTGCGTACGGCCTGCTGGCCGGCGCCGATCCAGAGTTGAGTGCGCGGCTGCACAGCGGGGGGTGGGGTGTGCACCGGATGGCGCCGTTCGGTTACGGCGCTCCGGTCTTCCCTTCCGCTAACCGCTGCTCCGGTGCGTACGCGGTGGGTGGGCGCGGCAGCATCGAGTTGGGGAGTCCGCTGCCGGCTGTGGTGCAGGCGTGGGCGACGAGCCTTGCGGGGCAGCGTGTGGTCGCCTGGGGTGGAGTGGCGTTGCACGTGGAAGGTGTGCACGTGGTGGAACCGCCATCGTTCACGTCCGGCTACGCCCGGTTGCGCACCACGACTCCGGTGGTGATGAAGGGCTCGGGCCGGGATGCGGACGGCCGGCGCACCACCCGGCAGGCGTGGTTGCTGCCTGCCGAGTCCGAGTTCCCGGTGTATCTCACCGGGAACCTGCGGCGGAAAGCCGAGACGTTGGACCTGGACCCGGACGTGACCCTGGAACGCATCACCTGGATCGGGGCGAAGCGCTCGTACGCGGTGAGTGACGGGCACAAGACAGGTGCGCCCGTCGAGGTGGAACTGCGCGCGGCCCCGGAGACGCTGCAGGCGCTGTGGTCATGGGGCCTCGGGCAGTCTAATTCCGCTGGTTTCGGCTGGGTGGCTGCGTGACGGTGCAGCCCGACATACAGGATAACCAGGACACTGTGGTGCTGACCCCGCATCCGCTGCAACGGGTCGGTGCCTTCGCCCTGGCCAAGCTCGCGGGTGTCGATCATCCCGATCAGCTCGGGTCGGAGGAGTTCGACAGGGCGATCGGCTTGATGACCGAGCACGTGCTGGGCACTGCGACAGTGGATAGCTCGAAGGACTTGGGCGGCTTCTGGCTGGGGGTGAGCTACCTGTTGTGGCCCAACTCGGCCATGAACACGACGAACCGGAGCAAGTTGCTGCCGCAGGAGCGGCGGGACCGCATGACGGAGTGGCGAACGCTCCCGGATCAAGCCCGGTGGCCGGGAGTTCCGTGCTCACTGTGCGGCCGGCCGGCCTGCGGTTACTACGGCAAGGTCGATGTCCCGCTCGGCGCCAGCACGGCGTACCGCAACACCACACCGCCTGATCATGCCGGGCTGGCGTTGTGTTTTCCGTGCGTGAGTTGCTTCCACGCCCTGCCCTACGGCTGCCAGATCGGCGGCGGTCGCGCCGTGGCCCTGCACAGTTGGGACGAGCATTTCCTGCGACGGTTCGTGAGCACGCAGGTCGGCCGCACCCGCCAGGCCGCGGGAGTGGCGGCGGGGACCACCAAGCCGCAGCCGTACTGGCGTGAGGTCACCGCGTTGCGGCACCTGCGCGGTCATTCGCGCCGGTTGACGGCGGGCGTGCAGCTGATCGTCTTCAGCAACAGCAACAAGGAGCAGGTGCTCGACGAGCATGTGATGGAGCAGCCGTTGGCCGAATGGCTGCGCAGCACGGCCCACAACCGGCAACGGGATCTTGGGTACAAATACCTGGTCCGCGCGCACCGGATCAAGGATGTTCCCGGGACTGCCATGCTCGCTCGCCAGGTGTTTCACGACCCTCGGCGGGTGCTCACCCGGGCCGTCCTCTTCCTGGGCACAGTGGCGGCTCAGTCCTGCGCCGTGCCTGGTGAGGTGCCGTATCTGGTCCCGTTGTGTTACTCCTATGCCATCGAGGTATTACAGGTGAACGACAAGGATGTCGGCCGCATCGGCAAGCTTGCCGAGCACATCGCCGAGGCTCTGGCTCCGCACCGGGAGCGCGGAGTGCTCAAGAGCTATGAAAGCGCCCACCGAGATTCCCGCAGATTGCAGGAATGGCTGCGGAAACGGGCGGTGAGCTGGGCGCTGTCGCGACCCGATGATCGAGCTGAACCGTTCGTCACCTCGGAGCAGTGGCGGCTGCTGTTCGATTCCGACGGCCGGGGCCGGTTGCACCAGGACCTGTTGTTCATCGCGGTGCTCGAACAGCTACACCAACGCGGGTGGCGCGTCGATGGCGCCGACGCCCGGGACGACCTCGACGACGACCTCGACGACGACCTCATTGAGACTGAGGAGAATCAGTGACCTACCTGGTCGGCAAGATCGCTCTCGGCATCCTCGCGGGGGCACCCAACAACGGCCGTGGCGACAACAACGTCGGCATGGTCAAGCAGATGTGGGTCAACGGGAAGATCCATCCCTATGCGTCGGCCCAGGCGTTCCGGCGCTGGCTGCGCGACTCGTTGCCGGCCGACGAGCCGCGCTCCGGGGTGACCCGTTCCGGGACTGGCAAGAACCAGCAGGCATACACCGAGGGCCGACCGGATCGTTATCTGGACGACGACCTCTTCGGCTACATGGTCGCCGTGAGTAAAGCCAATTACCAGCGGGATACCGTGCTGGCCACCGGAACGTTCGTGGCGGTGACATCGCAGCGGCCGACCAGAGACTTCGGCACCATGAGCCGCGGTTTCAACGCGGGGGAGAACCCGGTGCTGCACGAGCACGAGCACTACAGCGCCGAGCTGGCCGGGGACGTGTTGCTGGACCTGCCCCGGGTGGGCACCTTCGAGATGGGTGGCTCCGGGTTGCGGACCGCGCTGCCCGCGGCGGCGGCGAAGGAGGCCGAGCAGGCCGGGGCTGAGCCTGTCGCTTTCCGTGGCACCGCTGCGCTGCGGATGCCGATCGCGGAGCGACGCCGCCGGGTGGCGCTGCTGCTGCGGTCCCTCGCCGGCCTGCGAGGCGGAGCCAAACGGTCGCTGCACTACGGAGACCGGACTCCGGCGTTCGTGCTGCTCGCCCCGGTCCGGGGTGGGATCAACCCGTTCACCCGGGTGCTGCGCGCCCAGGCCCAGGAGACGGTGTTCGATGACGACGTGCTGCGCGAGGAACTCGATGCCTGGGCCGATGAGCTGGACGGTCCGGTGCTGATCGGCTGGGCCCCCGGTTTCCTGGGCGATCAGCGAGAGAAGGCTCGTGCCGAGCTGGCCGACCTGATCGACGCGGGAAGCGTCCGCATCGACCACCCCCGGGTGGTCCTGACCCGCCTGGCCGAGCAGGTCGAAAGCGGGGCGCACGACGCTTGGTTCGAGGATCCCACCGGATGACCGAGGCCCTCGACATCGAGGTCCGCGCCCCGGTCGCGTCGTTCCGCAATCCGCTCTACGCCGGGGTACAGGTCGGGCTGCCCTGCCCACCACCGGCCACCGTCGGCGGGATGCTCGCCGCGGCAGTCGGTGGCTGGGGACAGGTGCCTGGTGACCTGCGGTTCGGGATGGCCTTCACCGCTGCCGGTCAGGGCACCGACCTGGAGACCTACCATCCCCTGGACGCCTCGGGCACCAAGACGCCCCCGACGCCCAAGGACCGGCCTTTCCTGGCCGAGGTGACCTTGCGGGTCTGGTTGTTTGGGGACCTGCAGCGGTGGGAGCAAGCGTTGCGCCGGCCGGTGTGGCCGCTGCGGCTGGGTCGCAGTCAGGACCTGGCCACCGCCCGGACCCGACGAGTCCGCCTGGTGTCACAGCCAGGCTGTCAGGGACACGCCGTCATACCGGCGCAGCTCACCACCGCCGGGACGCTGCTGCAGCTGCCCACCGCGATCAGCCACGACCGGTCCCGGACGCAGTGGCACGCCTACCGCTACCACCAGGGCGGGAGCCGAGCCGAGGTGGACAGTGGATGGGCGACCGAGGATGGCCAGGCGGTGGCCCTGCTCCCGCCGGTGCACCCGGACCGGCTCGGCGTCGTGGACACCGCGTGAGCCACCGTCGGTTATGGGCCAAGAGCCCGCCGCGCGGCCACGCCACCGGCGAGCTGCTCATCGCGCACCTGACCGCGGCGCTGGAGGCGATGGACGAACTGCGGCGCCGGGTCGGGCGGGTCGCCACGTTGCCGGAGCCGTTCTGGACCTGGGCGCGGCTGGCGGTCTTGTTGCACGATGCGGGCAAGGTCGCCGACGGCTTCCAGACCATGGTCGGCAACGGTGCCCAGCCCGCCGAGCCGTGGGGCGAACGGCACGAGGTCTACTCGCTGGGCTTCGTGGCCCGTGTACTCGCCGACTCCGACCGGGACGACCAGCTGTGGGTCGCGACCGGGGTGGCCACCCACCACCGGCCGTTCACCGGTCCGTCCGACGGCAGGCTCCCCTTATTCACCTGCTATGACGATGTGGACCCGGACGAGTTCGCCGACCACTTCGGCACCGTCGACCCGGGCCGGGCCGGCGAGCTGCAGGACTGGCTGACCACGATGGCCCATACCCACGGCCTGTTGCCCGAGTCCAGCGGACCGGCCCGGGCCGGTGACGGGCTGGGGCAGGACGCTTACCGGCTCTTTGAGCGGCTGCGGGACCGGTGGGACGAGCCGCTGGAGACCACTGATCCGGACGGGTTGGCCGCGGTGCTGCTGCAGGGGGCGGTCACCCTCGCCGATCACGTGTCCTCCGCGCACAGTCAGCTGTGCACCGAACCGCCGCTCACGGCGGATTACCCCGCGCGGTTGCGGGCCCGGCTCAGCGATCGCCAGGCGGAGTTGCGCCCCCACCAGGTCGAGGCCGCCGCTGTCGACGGTCACCTGCTGCTGCGTTCCCCGACCGGCTCGGGCAAGACCGAGGCGGCGCTGCTGTGGGCGCAGACCCAGATCGGCGCACTGCAACGCGGCACCGGTGGGACCCCTCGCCTGTTCTACGTTCTGCCCTACCTGGCGTCGATCAACGCGATGGCGGGCCGGCTGAGCACTGAGCTCGATACACCCGACATCGGTGTGGCGCACTCGCGAGCGGCCTCCTACCACCTGGCCCGTGCGTTGCAGGACGATTGCGTTGCGACGGAGGCGGTTGCGCCCAAGGCCGTGTCCCGGGCGGCGGCGACCCGGTTGTTCCGCGAGCTGGTCCGGGTCGGCACGCCCTACCAGCTGCTGCGGGGCGCGCTGGCCGGGCCGGCGCACAGCGGCATCCTCATCGACGCCGCCAACTCCGTGTTCATCCTGGATGAGCTGCACGCCTACGATCCCCGCCGGCTGGGCATGATCCTGGCGATGCTACGGCTGTGGGAGGACCTCGGTGGGCGCATCGCGGTCCTGTCGGCGACTCTGCCGGACGCCCTGGCAGATCTGCTCGACACCACCCTCGCCGTGCCGTGCCAGCGGGTGGCGCTGGCGGGATCCTGGCCGCAGCGCCACCGCATCACCGTCCGGGCCACTCACCTGACCGAGCCACCAGCCATTGCGGAGATCACCGAGATGGTGCGGGCCGGCCAGGCGGTCCTGGTGGTGGCCAACAACGTCGCCGACGCTCGAGCCCTGGCCGAGAAGCTCGCCCCCCTGGCCGTGCAGCTGTACGGACCGGAAGCGGCGCTGCTGCTGCATTCCCGGTTCCGCCGCAAGGACCGGTCCACCATCGAGGAGGCCATTCAGGCCCGCTTCGGTACCCGGCAGCCCCGACGCCCAGGGATCCTGGTGGCCACCCAGGTGGTGGAGGTCTCCCTCGACGTCGATTTCGATGTGCTGTACACCAGCGGTGCCCCACTCGACGC
>JBOHGE010000045.1:0-6183 GCA_050700055.1 Pseudonocardiaceae bacterium | reverse complement strand
CGGTGCCCGCCCACCGGCGCCGGTCGTCGTCCACCAGCCCGCCTACCGGCCCCGTCGCGGCGGCGGGCCGGCCGAGTACGCCGACGGGGTCTACGAAGCCGAACCGACCCGGCTCGCCATGGACCTGTTGACCCACCATGACGGCCACATCGTCGACGAACGCGACGTCCTGGGCTGGCTCAACGAGATCTACGCCGGCGACTGGGGAACCCAGTGGCGCCGCTCGGTAGATCAGTTCCGCGATGAGTTCCGGACGGCATTCCTCGGTTTCACCCATCCGTTCGACGACCGCAGCTGCCTGGCCGAGAGGTTCGACGAGCTGTTCGACGGCGCGGAGGCGGTTCTCACCGAGAATCTCGATGAGTACGCTACTCTGCTGCACTCGGCCCGGGGCAGCGCCGGTCGCCTGCTGGCCGAGGAGCTGCTCATTCCCCTGCCGCCCTACGCCGTCGCCCGTTGCCGCTGGGACCGCGAGTTGAAAGTCCGGGTCTTCGACGCCTACTACGATTCCGACCATGGCCTCGGCCAGCCCCGGGATCCCGCGGTTATCCCCTACTCGCTCGGGGAGATGCTGTGATCAGCGCCGAGGACGTGGGTGGTGTGCACGTCAAGTACCTGTACCACTGTCCCCGGCAGCTGTGGCTGTTCGCCCGCGGCCTGCGTCCGGAGCGGCTCAGCTCGCTGGTGCAACTCGGCGAAGCCGTCCACGACACGTCCTACTCCCGGCACACCCCGGTCGACCTCGGCGCGGCCCGCATCGACTTCATCGACGGCCAGACCTGGGTGCACGAGGTGAAATCGTCATCCCGATCCACCGAAGCGGACCAGGCCCAGGCCATCCACTACTGCCACCGGCTCACCGAGCTGGGTGTGCCGGTACGCGGCGGGATCTTGCACTACCCGTCGACACGTCGCACCGTCACCCTGCCCTACGGTGCCGACGAGGCGAGCCGCGCCGAAGCGGACATCCACGCCGTGCTCCAGACCGTTGCCCTTGAGTCCGCGCCGCCCAAGCTGACCCGCTCCCGTTGCCGGGGCTGCAGCTACCTCGACTACTGCTGGGTGGAGTGAATGCCCGAAGCGTCCCGCACCTACTGGCTCACCACCGCCTGCCGGATCCGGCGCAAGGACCAATCACTGGTGATCGAGCGCGACGGCCAACCCGACCGGCACATCCCCGTCACCGACGTGCGCGACATCATCGCGAGCGACAACGTCGACGTGAACACGGCGGTGATAGCGCTACTGAACCGCCACGGCATCGATGTGCACCTGCTCAGCCACTACGGCGACTACGCCGGCTCCCTGCTGGGCGCCCAGACGAGCACCTCCGGTGAGACCGTCATCGCCCAAGTCCGCCTTGCCGCCGATGACGAACGACGCATGGCGATCGCCCGCCAGCTGGTCACCTCCTGCGCCTTCAACATCCGCAGAGTCATGGACCGCACCCTGCTCGACCGGCCCTACCGGGTGCTCGAAGACAGTGCGGCGGCGGCAACCGGTCGGGAACAGCTCATGGGCGCCGAAGGCACCTTCCGCCGGTCTGCCTGGGAACTGATGGACACCAAGCTGCCCGACTGGCTGCAGCTACACGGCCGAAGCCGCCGACCGCCACGCAACGCCGGCAACGCCTTCATCAGTTACGTCAACGGCATCGTCTACGCGCGCGTCCTCACCGCCCTCCGGCTCACACCCCTGCACACCGGCATCGGCTTCCTGCACAGCACCATGGAACGCCACCGCCACACCCTCGCCCTGGACCTGGCCGAGGTCTTCAAACCGCTGTTCGCCGAGCGACTGCTACTGCGCCTGGCCTCCCGTCGCCAGCTCCACCCCCGGCACTTCGAGACCACCTCGAACCAGGCATCTCTCAGCGACGAAGGCCGGAAACTGGTCGTGCAGACCGTCCGGGACGACCTCGCCACCACCGTCCACCACCGCCAGCTGCAGCGACCCGTCGCCTACGACGAACTGATCTACCTGGAAGCTCTCCGACTCACCCGCACCTGCCTCGAGGACGTCCCCTACAAGGCGTTCCGGATCTGGTGGTGACCCCTGTACGTCATCGTCGTGTACGACACAGCCGCAGAACGCAACCCCGGCGTGCTCAAGACCTGCCGGCAGTACCTGCACCACATCCAACGCAGCGTGTTCGAAGGCCACCTCAGCGCCGCCCAGATGACACGGTTCCGGGTGGCGATGGAGAGTAAAATCGACCCCGACTATGACCGCGTCCTCGTCTACACCTTCCCGCCCGGGGCACAGCCAGAACGTCACAGCTGGGGCGCCCGAGACAGCCAGCCCGACGACATCCTGTGACCGGGCGACACGCCGGGGTTGCAGCGGACCACCGCGTGTCCCTGCACAACCGACGGATCGCTGCAAAAATCGACCTCACCGACCCAAACATCCTGCACCTGAGCTGCGGCTTTACCATGGCGTCCTCATCGTCCCTACGAGGGATTGCAACAAGCCGCCAGCGAGGATCAGCGACTCCACCACGCGTGTCCTCATCGTCCCTACGAGGGATTGCAACCCCCGTGGGGCGATGACTGCCCGCTGATCGGTCACGTCCTCATCGTCCCTACGAGGGATTGCAACGGTACCGGTGCACGGGATCAGCCCCTGGTGATCATGTCCTCATCGTCCCTACGAGGGATTGCAACTATTCGCCATCGCCGGTGACGACGGCGAGGTTGACGAGTCCTCATCGTCCCTACGAGGGATTGCAACGCGCTCTTGCGAACCGCACCCATAGCCACCCGCACCCAGGTCCTCATCGTCCCTACGAGGGATTGCAACCGGTGCAGCAGCGTGCCCACGATCCACCACCACACGTCCTCATCGTCCCTACGAGGGATTGCAACTTGAGGTCGCGGCGGTGTTCGGGTGGCCCGGTTGTCGTCCTCATCGTCCCTACGAGGGATTGCAACGCCACCGTCAGGGCCTTCGACTCGGCCACCGTCAGGTCCTCATCGTCCCTACGAGGGATTGCAACGAGGCGACCCCGGCTGCTGGCCCAGCACCTTTCCGCGGGTCCTCATCGTCCCTACGAGGGATTGCAACTAGTGGGCGGCGTTGAGCTCGGCCAGCCGGGCCAGGTCCTCATCGTCCCTACGAGGGATTGCAACTGCCGATCTCCCCCTGGCCTTCGGCCCGCAACTCCTGGTCCTCATCGTCCCTACGAGGGATTGCAACTCGATCCACGAGTCGGCGTCCCCGCGCTCCGGACGCGTCCTCATCGTCCCTACGAGGGATTGCAACCGGCGTTGATCGTGGTGGAGACCGCGTTGGTCACCTGTCCTCATCGTCCCTACGAGGGATTGCAACGTGTCTGGATGGCCGAGATGCAGGAGCGGCTCTCGTCCTCATCGTCCCTACGAGGGATTGCAACGGTGACCAGCAAGGCCCTGGTCGGGCCGCTGCCGACGGGTCCTCATCGTCCCTACGAGGGATTGCAACCGCGGGTCGCGCGTGGACGGCATCGCCGTGTGCGGGAGTCCTCATCGTCCCTACGAGGGATTGCAACCACTCAAGTTCAAGCCGCCGTAGTGACTGGTGGAGCCAGGTCCTCATCGTCCCTACGAGGGATTGCAACGTCATGCCGACTGGTCAGTGGCTCGAATGGGAGACGGCGTCCTCATCGTCCCTACGAGGGATTGCAACCTGCAGGTCGGCTGCGAGTACTGCGCCCAGCCCGTCGTCCTCATCGTCCCTACGAGGGATTGCAACCTGACCGCCGATGACGTCAGCCTGCTGATCGCCCGGTCCTCATCGTCCCTACGAGGGATTGCAACAGGGCCTGATCGTTCTTGAACTCAGCCAGGGTGACGTCCTCATCGTCCCTACGAGGGATTGCAACCACGGCGTTCCCGTGCGAGCCTGTCACCGCTTGGAGGTCCTCATCGTCCCTACGAGGGATTGCAACACCACATTCGGACGCTGGGTGCGACGGCGACGTTGAGTCCTCATCGTCCCTACGAGGGATTGCAACGATGAGGTTCTGGTCACCCTCGGGCCGTGGACCAAGTCCTCATCGTCCCTACGAGGGATTGCAACGCGACCTGCGTCCGCTGATTCCGGAGGACGCGCCGGCGTCCTCATCGTCCCTACGAGGGATTGCAACCGGGACAGCCGGATCCGCTACGTCATCGCCAACAGGTCCTCATCGTCCCTACGAGGGATTGCAACTTCTTATTCTTGCCTTCTCTGTCACCGCCGTGCTAGTCCTCATCGTCCCTACGAGGGATTGCAACTCCATCGGTTCGAGCGTGCCCGACCTTACCGGCCTAACGTCCTCATCGTCCCTACGAGGGATTGCAACCTCCGTCTCGATTCGCCGGCCAGTGGTGCACTCCGGTCCTCATCGTCCCTACGAGGGATTGCAACAAGAGGGGGATCGCTACGCAGTCTGGCATTGCGACACGTCCTCATCGTCCCTACGAGGGATTGCAACAGTGGTCGCTGCCCGATGACGCCGACCCGGGCGATCGTCCTCATCGTCCCTACGAGGGATTGCAACAAGTGATGGACCACGACTGCGCCGTTGAGCGGCAGGTGTCCTCATCGTCCCTACGAGGGATTGCAACTGGAGACCCCGCCGATCTCCGGTGATCTCGGAGCGACGTCCTCATCGTCCCTACGAGGGATTGCAACCCGTGGCCACGTACTGCTTGAGGTAGGTCTGCGGTCCTCATCGTCCCTACGAGGGATTGCAACAGGGTCAGCGCACCGGCCGCGATGCTGATGTTCCCGGTCCTCATCGTCCCTACGAGGGATTGCAACGTGGTTGTTGACCGTCCGGGGTCATGGTGACCTTTCTAGTGTCCTCATCGTTCCTACGAGGGATTGCAACTGTTTCTTTCTACCGGTCCCTGAATCGACGTGTGCCCGGTCCTCATCGTCCCTACGAGGGATTGCAACGTGTCGTCGTGCGTCAGCGACGGATCGGAGCCACGCGTCCTCATCGTCCCTACGAGGGATTGCAACAGGCTCGTCATGCCCTCAACCCACCGGTCGAGCTCCAGTCCTCATCGTCCCTACGAGGGATTGCAACAGAAGTGGTGCTGCGGTTCGTGTCAACTGGCTCAGGTCCTCATCGTCCCTACGAGGGATTGCAACACGCGACCATCGACAAGTCCGCCCCCACCGGAACAGGTCCTCATCGTCCCTACGAGGGATTGCAACATCAGGTCGTCAGGGATCTGCCGGGCATTGCTGGTGCCGTCCTCATCGTCCCTACGAGGGATTGCAACTGTCTGACCACGAGTGTGGACGGCACCACGATCAAGTCCTCATCGTCCCTACGAGGGATTGCAACCAGGCACGCCCGTCCGCTACCAGCACGGCTCGCAGGTCCTCATCGTCCCTACGAGGGATTGCAACGAGTTGAGATTGGCGCTGCGCTCGTTGGTGTCGACGTCCTGTCCTCATCGTCCCTACGAGGGATTGCAACATCATTACGATAAGATAGTCACGCTGCCGGATGGAGTCCTCATCGTCCCTACGAGGGATTGCAACCCTGGTCAGGCTGGCCGTGGGCGGGGCTCTGTGGTCCTCATCGTCCCTACGAGGGATTGCAACAAGTGGAGGACGCCCACCGACACCGTCTCGGTGGTCGAGTCCTCATCGTCCCTACGAGGGATTGCAACATCAACGCCCTGGTTCGCGGATCGTAGACCCGCTCGTAGTCCTCATCGTCCCTACGAGGGATTGCAACATGTCCAGGCCGGCCGCGGGGTCGTGCGTGAAATCTCGCGTCCTCATCGTCCCTACGAGGGATTGCAACAGGCTCGACATGCTGACGTTGGCGACGTTCGTGCTGGCTGGTCCTCATCGTCCCTACGAGGGATTGCAACCAGGAGGTACTCGCGGTAGTCCACGCCGGTGATCAAGTCCTCATCGTCCCTACGAGGGATTGCAACACCAGCGGGCTGATCGCGTCGAGGAACTCGGCGAACGGTCCTCATCGTCCCTACGAGGGATTGCAACCGCAACTAGTTGTAGGTAGATATGTTTTACTTTACGCTGCCCGACGGGCTACATCGTCGATCTCAGTGGCGCGCAGAAGAGCCTCCATGCGGGCCGTGACAACGCGGACCTTGCCAAGGATCTCCTCCGCGGTAGCCTTCCACTCGAAGGGCTTGCAATCACTGTTCCAGTGTTTGACGAACGCCTCAATCT
>JBOHGE010000044.1:0-44466 GCA_050700055.1 Pseudonocardiaceae bacterium | reverse complement strand
GCCGCATCGCGGCCATCTCCCCCCTGTGCTTGTGCACGTCGTGAACTCGACGCCAGCGACGTTTATGGCGCACAAAACGTCGCTGGCGTCGAGTTCACGACGTGTCAGACTGCGCTAGGTGGAAGGTGGGGTTTTTTACGTGCGACTACTTATTGTTGTGGGGATTTTCGTGCGGCAGGGTATGTGTTGCCGACTCGATGATTTTATCGATGAGGTGTTGGTTCCCGGTGCCCACCGGGGCATATTCCCTAGGAGGTTGACATGTCTGACGACCTGAGCTTCACGGAGATCGAGGGACAGCACGTCGAGTTGCTGCCGGCTCGTACCGTCCTGTCGTTGTTCAGCGGCTGCGGTTGCGGCGGAAAAGGGGTAGGAGGAGATGATGGAGGCCGTGGTGGTAATGGTGGCGTAGGTGGTGCCGGTGGTGTCGGCCGGGGCGGTCTCGGTATCAATCTCTTGAACATCAACGCATTCGGTGATCAATTGAACAGCGCGGGTGACGGCGTCGGCGGCGCCGGCGGTAGCGCCAACGGCGGTGCCGGCGGCGCCAGCCGGAGCTGAGTCGGGCTGGTGTGGTCGGACGGTGCGGTGATTCGTCCGACCACACCGCTGCCAGGCCGTCGAAGAGGATTACCGGCGCAGATGACAGATGCCCGCTGTAAAATCATTCTTAGGTACCGGGTGTCTGCGCTCTCCGTAGATCCTCGCAGCTGGTTACGTATTCGACCGGGTGGACCGCCCGTAGGTAGTGCGCACGACGGAGTTACGTGGGACTACTGATTGCCACGGGATGTGACCGCTGGGCAGAGTATGAGTTACCAAATCGGCACTGCCACCGATTTGTAGTCCCGGGTCACCGGGAATCACCTTTCCTAGGAGGAATTCAGATGTCTGACGCACTGAGCTTTGCTGAGATCGACGGTCAGCACGTGGAGCTGTTGCCGGCCCGTACCGTGCTGTCGGTGTTCAGCGCCGGTGGCGGCGGTGGCCGTGGCGGCAATGGTGGCGAGGGTGGCACCGGTGGCGTCGGCCGGGGTGGCCTCGGTCTCAACCTGATCAACCTGAACCTGTTCGGTGACCAGACCAACAGCGCCGGTGACGGCTTCGGTGGCGCCGGCGGCAGCGCCGGTGGTGGCGCTGGCGGAGCGTTCGGCAGCTGAGTCGAGCAGGTGGCACGGGGCGTGGTATTACCGGGTGCTCACCTGATCGAGTAGGTGCGGCGGGCGGGGAAGGGTGCTGGACCGGGCCACCCTTCCCCGCGATCGCCCCGGGTCCTCGGTGCGATCATGGGACGAGCCGCCCCGTCGGAAGCTAGGACCGGGTCCTCAGGGCTCGAGTATCTTCACAGCTCCGTTCAGTGATCAAAAAGTGTGCTCAACCTAAGTAGTCCACTCGAACGAGTTAGGTACCGCTACCGATTGTCTACGGGCTGTCACTGTAGGCAGGGTATGTGGTGCCGGGTCGGTACTGCCACCGATGCGGCGCAGCAGTCCCGGGGAACACCGGGATCACCTTTCCTAGGGGGATTACATGTCTGACGCGCTGAGCTTTACCGAACTCGATGGGCAGCACGTGGAGCTGCTGCCGGAGCGGACGGTCCTGTCGCTGTTCAGCGCCGGTGGTGGTGGCGGTGGCCGTGGTGGCGAAGGCGGTCTAGGTGGCCCCGGTGGTGTCGGCAGGGGCGGCCTGGGTGCCAACCTGATCAACCTCAACCTGTTCGGCGACCAGGACAACTACGCCGGTTCCGGTGTCGGTGGCGCGGGCGGCGGCGGCCTCGGCGGTGCCGGTGGAGCTGCCTACAGCTGAGGCGTGCTCATGTCGCTGGGCGGTCACTTGATCGCGTCTGTGGCGGGAGGGGCGGCCCGTGGGCGGTCGCCCCTCCGCAACGTGCGATTCGTGTTTTACGCGGCGAAGCTGCAGAAATAGGTAGCGGCGAGCTGTCCGCGAGGCATCCGGCATCGGTAGAATAAATGTGGTGGCGGCACGTGTAAAAATTCCACTCGTGATGTCTCTCGGGTGGGGTTCCGATTCGTCACAGGGTTTCGGAGTGCACACCGGGGGGTTCGAGTCGGGGAGGGAGTCATCGATACTGAACGTGTGGTGGCGGAATCGGACAGTGACGCCGATGTCGGCGTGGGGGTGGTACCGCGATTGGCAGAGGGAACCGAGCTGATCGGAGAGTACCAGGGGTCCGGTTTCCGGGAGCCCCGGTATATTCTTCGCCGGGGTGATGGTCAGGTAATTCAGCTGCCTCAGTTGCTGTACCTGCTGGCGTCGAGTATGGATGGCCGGCGTGATCCGGGTCAGTTGGCGGCGTTGCTTACCGCCGAGCTCGGTCGGGTAGTGCAGGCCGAGCAGGTCTCGTACCTGATTGAGAATCGGCTGCGGCCGGCGGGGATCATGGCGGCTGATCCGGCTGCCGTGGACGCCGGGCGGGTGCCGAAAATGAAGTTGAAGTCGGATCCGTTGTTGGCGTTGAAGTTTCGGGTGGGAGTGGTGCCCGAGCGGTTGGTGTGGCGGATCGCCGGCGTCTTCGGGCCGATGTTCTGGCCACCGGTGATCCTGGCTGTCTTGGCGGCATTCGTCACCTTGGATACGGCGATCATCCTGCAAGGTGGTCTGGGTCGGATCGTGCCCAGTGCGTTGGCGCTGGTGTACGAGCCGGAGTTGACGCTACTGGTGTTGGCGATAGTACTGATATCGGCAGCGTTTCATGAGTGCGGGCATGTCAGCGCGTGCCGGTACGGGGGTGCTCGGCCGGGAAAGATGGGTTTCGGGCTGTATCTGGTGTGGCCCGCGCTGTACAGCACGGTCACTGACTCTTACCGGTTGTCCCGCCGCGGTCGGTTACGCACCGACCTGGGTGGGGTGTACTTCAACGCAGTCTTCATCGCCGGGATGAGCGTGGCCTACCTCGCCACCGGGTCACCCTGGTTGCTGGTGGCGATCGTGCTCTTGTATGTCGAGACCGCGACGCAGTTCTTGCCGGTGATCCGGATGGACGGGTACTACATCCTCAGTGACCTGATCGGGGTGCCGGATCTGTTCAGCCGGCTGGGACCGGTGCTGGCGAGCATGCTCCCCGGGCGACCCACCCACCCCCGGGTAGTGGAACTCAAGCCGTGGGTTCGTCGGACGATCACGATGTGGGTCGTGGTCGTGGTACCTGCGATACTGTACTGGGTGATCGGATTCTTGCTCATCGTGCCGCAGGTGATGCCGGTAGTGTGGGATCGGCTGCGGGAGTTGGGAGCGGCGACCGGCGCGGCGGCGGCGGCAGGCAGCGTGGCGGAGGCCGCCTTGGGTGCGATCCAGATCGTGTTGTTGTTGCTGCCCTGGCTGGGTGGGGTGCTGATGTTATACCTGATCATGCGTGGTCCGGTGCAGTGGGCGGTGGCCCGTTGGGGACCGGCACGGTCAGGTGCGAGGGCATCGTAGTGCCGGCGGGCGCTGCGGTCCGGATTGATCGTATGTCCCGGTGCCGTCATGAGTCCCTGGGTCGTCATGCGTGCAGGGTGAGTTTTGTCCGAGTGGCCGGCCGAGCACTGCCAGCGATGGCGTTGGCAGTGCTGCTGGCCGGTTGCCTGGGCACCTCGGCTGGTGGTACCGGAGTCGGTGACACCGGTACCAGCACTGGTGCCGGTACCGAGTCCGGTGGCAATGGTCATGGCGGTTCGGGCGGCAGCGCAGACGGTGGACGAGGCGGCGCCGGTGGTGCGGGCGGCACCGGGGGTGATGGCGGTAACGGCTATGGCGGTCGCGGTGGTAATGGCTACGGCGGTAACGGGGGCGACGCAGACGGAGGGGATGGTGTGCCCGGTGCAGATGGTGACCCCGGTGCTGATGGTCGCCCGGGTGGTAGCTATTCCGGTGCCGATTCGGTAGTCGGTTCCGGGCGTTCGACCAGCCGGTTGATTGATTTGTCCGGCGTGGATTCGGTGATCGTCGGTGCCGGTTTCGTGGTTCGTTTGGGTATCGGCGAGACCACGCAGGCTGAGATCACGATGGACGACAATCTCGTTGATCGGGTGCAGGCCACGGTTACCGGTGATCAGCTCCGGTTGGGACTGATGCCGGGTGCCGCCGTCCGTGCCGCCACCTTGGCCGCCGAGGTCACCGTGGACCACCTGGAGCAGCTCGTCACCAGCGGAACCAGCCGGGTCGACATGGTCTCGGCGCCGGTGGGTCCGACCTTGCAGCTGGTCGTCAGCGGGACCAGTGAGGTCACTGGTCCCATCCAGGTTGATCGGCTACAGGCCACCGCATCCGGAGCTGCTACCTTGGCGCTGTCCGGACAGATCGGAAACCTTGACCTCAATGGGTCCGGCGCCAGCCGGCTGCGGTTGGCTGACCTGGTTGTACGCAACCTCGACGCCGAGCTGTCCGGGGCCAGCCAGGCCACCGTGACGGTCAGCGACCGGCTGGCCGCGCAGGCCACCGGCGCGTCGGTGCTGCGATATCGTGGCACCCCGGACGTTGCCCGCCGGCAGATCTCCGGCGCCGCATCGATCGCAGCAGATTCACCGTAAGTAAGCGCCCGACGATTCTTCGTGACCGACCGAAAGTCATCCACACCCGAAGACGTCGAGCAGAATGTCACCACTTGAGCACACGCTGTTACGGCGTAGCGCACACATGCCGACGCTCACGAGTATCTCATCTTCTCGGACATATCGACCGTGGCAATCTCGTCACAGCTAGCATATGCTGATCGCCGGGGGTAGCTCGTCAGCTATTGGCACAACGCGGGGGGGCGTAGCCAATGTGTCACAGGGGGCAGAGGCCGGCGACTGTTTGGGCCGGGCTATCAGGTGCACCCCGGACCAACGCGGGATACCGAGCGCGTTGGTCGGGTCAGCGATGAGGCCAGATTCTTGGACGATGATGGGCCGTGACTCTGAGTTGCGGTTCATCGCTGAGCGTATGAGTGGGCAAGAGGCCCGTAGTGTCGTCGTTGCGGGGCCGGCGGGTGTCGGTAAGACCCGCCTTGCCCGGGAGGCGTTGGCCGCAGCCAAACGCGGTGGCCGTTCGACCCGGTGGGCTGCCGGGACGAGCGCGGCGGCGGCGATACCGTTGGGAGCGGTGGCGCATCTGCTGCCGGCGCTCGGTGCGGTGTCGGACCCGTTGACGTTGCTGCAGCGTGCGGGTGCCGCGATCGCTGATCAGGGCAAGGGGCACCGGTTGATCGTCGGGATCGATGACGCGCATCTGCTGGATGAGCTGTCGGTCACCCTGTTGCACCAGTTGGCCCTGACCCGCGCAGCGTGTCTGGTGTTGACCGTGCGGACCGGGGAACCTGCCCCGGATCCGGTGGTCACGCTGTGGAAGAACGGGCTGGCCGACCGGTTGGAGCTGCAGCAGTTGCCCCAGACGGAAGTGGACCGGTTGGTGACTGGTGTGCTTGGTGGCGTAGTGGACAGCCGGACCATCGAGCGGCTGTGGCGTGCTACCCGAGGCAATGTCCTGTTTCTCCGCGAGCTCGTTGAGGGCGGGTGTGAGACGGGCCGGCTGCGGACCCGCGACGGGGTGTGGCGGTGGGAAGGGCGGATGGAGCCCACGCCGCGTCTGCGCGAGATCGTCCAGGCTCAACTCGGCGGGCTCGGTGCCGATGAGCGAACCGCACTGGAGTTACTAGCCACCGACGAGCCCCTTGGCCTGGGCCGGGTCGCCAGCTTGATCAATCCTGAGGTGGTCGCGGTGCTGGAGCGCCGTGGTCTGGTGACGGTGGTGAACAGCGGCTGGCGGGCCGAGGTGTGGTTAGCTCACCCGATCTACGCCACGGTGGTGCGAGACCAGCTGCCAGAGGCTGATGCCTGCCGGTTGCGGCGGCGGCTGGCCAATGCCCACCTGCCCTGGAAGCGCCAGGATGATCTGCTGCGCGCCGGCACCTTATTGCTGGACAGCGACCAGCCGGGCGCGCATGCCGGCTTGCTGGCCGATGCCGCCCTGCATGCCAATGCGCTGCTTGATCACGACATCGCCGCCCGGATGGCACGGGCGGCCATCGATGGCAGCGACGGCCGCGACGGTGTCCGGGCGCATCTGGCGTTGCTGGAGGCACTGCGCTGGCAAGGCCGGCCCGATGAGGCCGAGCAGGTGGCGGCCGCTACCGCGCCGTTCGCCACCTCAGCCGAGGACCGCTCCCGGCTGGCCGTGGTGCGGGCGCTGAACTTGTTCTTCGGCCTCGGGCAGGTGGCGAAGGCCGAAGGCATGCTGCACAAGGCCTCGGCTGACGCTGCTGACCTGGAGACGTGCCGGCGCACCAGCGCAGTGCAGGGTGTGTTGGCGTTCTTTGCGGGACGGCCGCAGCAGGCTGCGGAGTCCGGTGGCGAGATCCTGGCTACCGAGGCAAACAGCGCGGAGGCGGTGGTCTGGGCGGCCAGCGCTGCTGGGGCGGGGTTGGCTGCCCAGGGCCGCACTGCGGAGGCATTGTTGGCCGTGCAAGCTGGGTGGGCGGCACTCAAACGCTGCACGACCGAGCCTGAGATGGCGTTGTGCAGGCAGACTCTGGCCCACGGTGAGCTGTCGGCCTTGTTACTAGCAGGACGTGTCGACGACGCCCAAGCCCGGGCCGTCGAACTGCACCAGTGGTGTATGAGTCAGGCCCAGTGGGCTGGGGATGCGCTGGCTGCTGCCCATGTCGGGTGGGCGGCGCTGGCCGCCGGCCACCCGCGCACCGCGGTCCGTTGGCTGGCCGAGGCCGTGGCCGGCTTGGGTGAGCGTGACCCGGGTGGTTTCGAACAGCTGTGTATCGCGCTTCTGGCGCAGACCCACGCTCAACTCGGCGATCCCGCCACCGCTCGGCGTTTGCTGGAAGGTAGCGGTGCGGTGTACGCATCCTCGTGCAACGGCTCCGCCGGCCACGGTTCTGCCGGTAACGGTTCTGCCGGTAACGGTTCTGCCGGTAACGGCTCTGCCAGTAATGGTTGCGCTGGGCGGCACTTGTCCGGACGGCACTGCGCGGTGTTCGAGCCCGAGTTCCTGCTGGCCCAAGCCTGGCAGGCGGCCGCTGACGATCGCATCTCCCACGCGATCGATCGGGCGCTGCGAGCAGCGTCGGTGGCGGCCGGTATGGGCCAGCGGGCCATGGAGGCGCAGGCTTTGCACACCGCGGTTCGCCTGGGACGTGGTGGGCAGGTGGCGGCACGTTTGCGCCAGCTGGCCGGGCAGGTCGACAGCCCGCTGGTGGCAGCCTTCACCGCGCACGCCGAGGCCGCTGCCGCCGGTGCCGGTGAAGCGCTGGACGATGTGGCCGCCGAGTTCGAGGCGATGGGGGCTCGGTTGCTGGCCACCGACGCTGCCGCGCACGCTGCCGCGGCTCACCAACGGGCCGGTGACCGGCGGCGCGCGGCCGCCGCGACGGCCCGGGCTGCCGGTTTGGCCCGGAGCTGCGAGATGATCCGCACACCTGCGCTGGAGCAGCTGGCACCGCGGCCCCTGACCACCCGCGAGGATGAGGTCGCCAGCCTGGTTGTGCAGGGTATGAAAAACCAAGCCATTGCTGAACGGCTGGTGTTGTCGGTCCGGACCGTCGAGGCTCATCTGGCCAACGCCTATGCCAAGCTCGGCATCAGCAGCCGGGCCGAGTTGGCTCGGGCGCTGCGAGCGGACTAGGGCTAGCCTTCGATCATGACGGCGCGGATCGTGCTGCTCGGTGCGACCGGCTATACCGGGCGTCGTACCGCGCAGGCGATGGTTCGCCGCGGTTTGCGCCCGGTTCTTGCCGGGCGCAGTGCGGCCAGGCTCGCCTCGCTGGCCGGGCGGCTCGGCCAGCTCGACGTGGCGCCGGCCGACGTCGGTGACGCGGCGTCGGTACGGGCCCTGATCGAGCCGGGTGACGTGCTGGTCAGCACCGTCGGTCCGTTCCGGTGGCTCGGCGAGGCGGCGCTGAGAGCAACGATCGACGCGGCGGCGATCTACCTCGACTCGACGGGCGAGCCCTCGTTCATCCGCCGGGTGTTCGAGGAGTTCGGCCCGCTCGCCGAACAGACCGGGGCGAGCCTGGTTACCGCGTTCGGCTACGACTACGTACCCGGTAATCTCGCCGGTGCGTTGGCGCTGCGGTCGGCGGGTGGCGCGGTGCACCGGGTCGAGGTCGGATACCTGATCACCGGGGTCGGCCGGGCACAGGTGATCAGCCGGGGAACCTTCGCGTCGCTCGTCGCAACAGCCACCGAGCCGGCGTTCGTCTGGCGGGGCGGCATCCGGGCGGAGCCCACCGGATCACGGATGCGGACATTCTCCGTGGGCGGGCGAGACCGACCGGCCTGGACCATCGGTTCCACTGAGCACTACGCGCTGCCGCAGCTCACTGACCGGGGGCTGGCCGAGGTAGACGTCTACCTCGGCTGGTCGGAGTCTGCGACCCGGGCCGCGCAGCTGTCCTCCCGGATCGCCCCGGTGCTGCTGCGGCTGCCCGGCGCCCGGTTGCTGGTGGGTGAGGTCGGAAAGCTCGCGGTGAGATGGGTCGCACCGGAGCCGGATCCGGCCGCGCTGGCCCGGGTCGTCCCGCACTTCATCGCTATCGCTTATGACGCATCCGGGGTCGAGCTGGCGCAGGTGCACCTGGTGTCGGGCGAGCCCTACCAGCTCACCGCAGATCTGCTCGCCTGGGCAGCGCAGCGGGCTGCCGACCACGGCGTGTCCAGATCGGGTGCGCTCGGCCCGGTGGATGCATTCGGGCTCGACGGGCTGGCGGCCGGCGCTGTCGAGATCGGTCTACACCGCTGCGGCTGACCGGCTCCCCAACCGCAGCCGGCTAAGATGCCCCGGTGGCAGGCCGAGACACCGTGGCAGCGGCAGCGGTGGTCCTCGTGCTGGTGACGGGGTTGGGGTGGCTGCTGTGGCCACCGTCTCGGGGTGGCGAGGTTCTGCTGGCTCGCGCCACTGTGGTGCAGGCGGTGGACTGTGGTGCCGCCGATGCCCGGGACAGGGTGCACGTAGAGCTGTTCGATGGCCGTGCGTTACCGGCGCGGCTGGACGGCTGTGGTCATCTCCCGGGCGAGGTGTTGACCGTCGAGCTGGTCGACCCGGTGCCCGGAGAAGACCTGATCGCTCACCTGCCGGGAACCGGCGTGTCCACGGCCACGGCGGACGCCCAGCGCCTCGGTGCGATCGGGGTTGCGGTCGCCGGGGCCGCCGGTGGGTTACTGGCCTGGCGGTTGCGCGGCCTGGCCGCTGAGCGACCCGTAGGGTAGATCCATGTCGCGTATTCCCTTACCCACGGTCGAGCTGCACCGAGAGACGCTGCCCAACGGGTTGCGGGTGGTGCTGGCCCCGGACCGGTCGGCTCCGGTGGTCGCTATCGGTGTGCACTACGACGTGGGGTTTCGCTCCGAGCCGCAGGGTCGCACCGGTTTCGCGCATCTCTTCGAGCACCTGATGTTCCAGGGCAGCGAGAGCCTGGAGAAGCTCGCGCACTTCCGCCATGTGCAGTCCTCGGGCGGGACGTTCAACGGCTCCACGCATCCCGATTACACCGACTATTACGAGGTGGTGCCCGCGGCGGCACTGGAGCGCGCACTGTTCATCGAAGCGGACCGGATGCGGGCCCCCCGGATCACCGCGGACAACCTGCGCAACCAGGTCGACGTGGTCAAAGAGGAGATCCGGCTCAACGTGCTGAACCGACCCTACGGCGGGTTTCCGTGGATCACGCTGCCACCGGTGCTCTATGACACCTTCCCCAACGCGCACAACGGTTACGGTGACTTCTCCGAGCTCGAAGCGGCCACTGTGGACGACTGCGCGGCGTTCTTCGATGTCTACTACGCACCGGGTAATGCGGTGCTCACGGTCGCCGGGGACCTCGACGTGGACGACACCATCAAGCTGGTGTACCACCATTTCGGTGACGTTCCGGCCCGTCCGGTTCCGGTTCGGCCATCCTTCGCCGAGCCACCACCGGAGCGGGAGCGCCGGCACAGCCAGCTCGACCCGCTCGCGCCACGACCGGCGTTGGCTATCGGCTACCGGATGCCCGACCCGACCGTCGACCTCGGCGGCTACGTCGCGTACGAAGTGCTCACCGCAGTGCTCTGCGACGGGGACTCCTCCCGGCTGGAGCAGCGGTTGGTGCACACTGACGAGTTGGTAACCGACATCAGCGCCGGGTGCGGGTTGTTCGGTGCGCCGCTGGACGCCCGTGACCCGGATACCTTCACTGTCACGGCGATCTACCCGTCGACGGCACACCCCGACCGGATACTTGCGACAATCGACGAGGAGCTCGCCCGGCTGGCCGCCGACGGTCCGGATCCCGATGAGCTGACCCGGATCACCGCTCGGTGGGCCGCCACGCTGTTCCGTGCCCACGACCGGCTGGTGTCCCGGACGCTTGCCATCGGTGCCTTCGAGTTGCTGCACGGGCGCGCGGAGCTGATCACGGAGCTGCCGGCCCTGGTCGCGGGGACAAGTCCCGAGCAGGTCGCCAGAGCGGCCGCTGGCCTGCGGCCGGACTCGCGAGCGGTATTGATACTCCAACCCGCAGGACAGGAGGCGTGATGCTGCACCGCACTGCCGAGCAGATCGGCCGGACCGAGTTGGGGCCGCGTCCGTTGCCGCCGCTGGGCTCCACGCGTACCGCCAGCGCGCCGGCTGTGGTGGACACCGTGCTGGACTCCGGGCTGCGGGTGATCGCGGTACAGCGGCCCGCGGTGCCGATGGTGGAGCTGCGCCTGGAGATCCCTTTCGGCGGCACGCATCGCACCCATCCGGCCCGCGCCGAGTTGCTGGCCGCCACCGTGCTGTGTGGCACACCGCGACGAGACCGCTTCGCCATCGACCGGGCGCTGGGCGCTGTCGGCGGTGATCTGGCAGCGGTGGTGAACCCCGAGTATCTGGCGGTGCGGGGATCCGCGCTGGCCAGCGAGCTGGATGTGTTGCTCGACGTGCTCGGTGACACGCTGCGCTCGGCCTCGTACGCTGCCGACGAGGTGACCCGGGAACGATCCCGTCTGGTGGAGCGGATCACGGTGAGCCGATCCAGGCCGCAGGTGATCGCCCGGGAGGCGCTGCAGCGGCGCCGCTACGGCAACCACCCGGCCACCCGGGAGTGGCCGCACGCTGACGATGTAGCCGCGGTGACGCCGGCGGCGGTGCGTGCACTGCACCGCCGCTCGGTGGTGCCCGGCGGTGCAGTGCTGGTGCTGGTGGGCGATATCGTTGCGGCCCGGGCGGTGGAAGCGGTGGCGGCCGGCTTGGCGGGCTGGCAGTCCGACCAGGCGGCCACCAAGCTGGCTGTGCTGCCCGAGCTGACCGGCGCCGACCTGCAGCTGGTGCATCGCGAGGGTGCGGTGCAGTCGCAGCTGCGGCTGTCCGCGCAGGCGGTGCCCCGCACCGATGAGCGTTATCCGGCACTGCAGCTGGCGAATCTGGTTTTCGGAGGGTATTTCTCCTCCCGCTGGGTGGAGAACATCCGCGAGGACAAGGGCTACACCTACAGCGCGCACTGCGGGTTGGAGTTCGACCCGTACGGGGCCACCCTGGTAGCCGACGCGGACACCGCCAGTGCGGTCACTGCGGCCGCGCTGCTGGAGACCCGCTACGAGCTGGGCCGGATCACCGTGGTACCACCCGATGAGTCCGAAGTGGACAACGCGCGGCGCTACGCGGTCGGGTTGCTGACCATCGCCACGTCGACGCAGCGTGGTCTGGTGGGTCAGCTCGCCACGCTGGCCGCTCTCGGCCTGGACCTCGACTGGCTGCTGGCCCATCCCAGCCGGCTGCGGGCGGTCACCACCAAGCAGGTCGCCGACGCCGCTGCCGAGTTCTTCGCGCCCACCCGGTTCACCGGCGTGGTGGTGGGCGATGCCGAGCGACTGGCCGGCCCGCTCGCCGCCCTGGGCGGCGTGGAACTGCCGTGACCTCCAGCATCTGAGCTTGGGCTAGCGTGGATCTGTGATACGCGTGCAGCCGTTCGGATCCTGGCCGACCCCCATCACTTCAGAGCTCGTCGTGGCCGCCGCGGTGCGGTTGTCGGAGGTCAGGTTCGACTCCGGCGACGTCTACTGGTCGGAGGGCCGCCCGGCCGAGGGCGGGGTCACCCAGCTCGTCCGGCGCAGCCCGGATGACACCACCGTCGACCTGCTGCCCGAGGGGATGAATGCCCGCACCGCCGTGCACGAGTACGGCGGTGCGGCGTGGTGGGTGAGCGAAGGTGTCGTGTGGTTCACGAACTGGGCCGATCAGCGGCTCTACCGGCTCGGACCCGACGGTGTCCCGGTCCCGGTCACCCCCGAGCCGGCGGTGTCACGTGGGGACCGCTACGGCGACGGCGACGTCGGCCCTGATGGGGCGCTCGTCGCCGTGCGCGAGCGGCACCTCGCGGGTGGGGCCGCGGCCGACGTGCGCAACGAGATCGTCCGCATCAAGGGCGACGCCGCCCCGGAACTGTTGGTCAGCGGCCCGGACTTCGTGACATCGCCCCGCCTGGACCCGGACGGAACCCGGCTGGCCTTCGTCAGCTGGGATCACCCGTCGATGCCCTGGGACGACACTGTGCTTACTGTGCGTGATCTTGCGACTGGTGCGGACATCGTTGTCGCGGGCGGGCCGGGTGAGTCGGTGGTCGAGCCGCGTTGGCGACCGGACGGCGTGTTGCTGTTCCTGTCCGACCGCACCGGCTGGTGGAACCTCTACTGCTGGACGCCCGGTGCGGGGATCGAGCCCGTCATCACGATCGACGCCGAGATCGGGGTGCCCGGCTGGGGGCTCGGCTCGGCCCGCTATGCCCTGCTCGCCGACGGCCGGATCGTGTTCGCCCGTTGGCGTGAGGGCTACGACGGGTTGGCCGTGCGCGGTACCGACGGCGCCGTGACCGACCTCGACCTGCCCTTCTCCGCCGTCGCGGCGCTTCGGGCGGCAGGCCCGGACCACGTTGTCGTCGTCTCCGGCACCCCGACCACCGAGCCGGCGGTGTACCGGGTTCAGCCCGGCAGCCCGGAGATCGAGGTCCTCCGCCCGCCGAGAGAGCTCGGCATCGACACCGGGTACCTGTCGGTGCCCGAGACCGTGTCGTTCCCCTCGGTCGACGGCGACGGGAACCCGCGCACGGCGCACGCGTTGTTCTACCCGCCCACCAGCCCCGACCGCACCGGTCCCGATGGCGAGCTGCCGCCGCTGCTCGTGGTGATCCACGGTGGCCCGACGGGGGCAGCGGTGCCCTCGCTGTCGGTCGGGTTGCAGTACTGGACCAGCCGCGGGTTCGCCGTCGTCGACGTCAACTACGGCGGGTCCACCGGTTTCGGGCGGGCCTACCGGGACCTGCTCAAGGGCGTGTGGGGCGTCGTCGACGTAGCCGACTGCATCGCCGCCGCCCGGTGGCTCGCCGAGCAGGGCCGGGTCGACCCAGGCCGGCTCGCGATCCGTGGCGGGTCCGCGGGCGGCTACACCACGCTGGCCGCGCTGGCCCGCGACGAGACCCCGTTCGCCGCAGGCGCCGATCATTTCGGCGTCGCCGACCTGGAGGCGCTCGCGGCGGAAACACACAAGTTCGAGAGCCGCTACCTCGACGGGCTGATCGGACCGTACCCGCAGCGGCGCGACGTGTACGTCGAGCGCTCTCCCATCCACCACATCGAGAAGCTCACCCGACCACTTATCGTGCTGCAGGGCAGGCAGGACGAGGTGGTCCCGCCCAACCAGTCGGAGATGATCGTCGACGCACTGCGGGCCCGGCAGGTGCCCGTCGCCTACCTGCTCTTCGACGGCGAGCAGCACGGCTTCCGGCGCGCGGAGAACATCCGTCGCGCGCTCGATGCCGAGCTGAGCTTCTACGCCCAAGTACTCGGGTTCGAGCTGCCCGCCGCCGAGGCCATCGAGCCGGTCACCGTAGAGAACCTCCGGGGTGGGGCCTGCCGAGCGCCGTTCGGAGCCGAATAGCGATCTCGGGGGCTGCCCGACCGCCATTCGGTTCCGAACGGCGGTTTCCGGTGGGCTGAACTTAGATGAGGTACAGGCCGATCACCCATCCGGCGCTGGTCAGCACCATCACCATGATCGTCCATAAGACGAGTCTCGGGGTGCTGAGCCAGAGCCCGGGTTTGCGCCCGCTCAGCGGGGAGTTCTGGAGATCACCGGCGTGGCGCCGCATGTGGTCGGTGAGCTCTCGTTCCCACAGCGTCCGATCGATGATCTCCACTGCCCCTCCTCGCCACGCACCGTCTACAGGCTGGTTACGCCCCGTAGCATAGTGCTCTCGCGCCGAGTTGGGTGCTTGGTTAGGCGGGGACGCCTTTGGTGATCTCGTCGATAGTGGGGTTGGTCAGCACCGAGCCGTCTGGTAACAGCACCGTCGGCACGGTCTGGTTGCCCCCGTTGACGCCGGCCACGAACGCGGCGGCCGCCGCATCGTGCTCGATGTCCACTTCGCGGAAACTGATACCGGCACGGTCCAGCTGTGCCTTGAGTCGCCGGCAGTAGCCACACCACACGGTCGAGTACATCGTCAGCTCGGTCACGCTCGGCATCAACACCGGGGCGGTCCGCGATGTTCCTGACGGCGTCGGGCCGCTCTGCCAGGATGACCGATCGTGAGCAACGCAGCGGACCTCCTCGACGGGCTGGACGAGGAGCAGCGCGCAGCGGTGGACGCGCCCCGGGGTCCGGTCTGCGTGCTGGCCGGTGCGGGCACCGGAAAGACACGCACCATCACCCGCCGGATCGCCCGGCTCGTGCACACCGGCCATGTCGCCCCGGGGCAGGTCCTTGCGGTGACGTTCACCACCCGCGCGGCCGGCGAGATGCGTACCCGGTTGCGTGACCTGGGGGTCGGTGGGGTGCAGGCTCGTACCTTTCATTCCGCTGCACTGCGTCAGCTGCGCTACTTCTGGCCCCGGGTGGTGGGGGGTGCGCTGTGGCCGCTGCTGGAGCACAAGGTGCGGCTGGTCGGCCAGGCCGCGCAGCGGGCCGGCGCGGCGACCGGTGCTGACGACCTTCGCGACTTCGCCGGTGAGATCGAGTGGGCCAAGGCCGGCTTGGTCACCGCCGAGGACTACCCCGCTGCGGTGGCCGCCGCGCGGCGGGACACCCCAGCACCGGCGGCGCAGGTTGCGGCGATCTACACCGGGTACGAGGAGCTCAAGAACCGCAGCCGGGTGCTCGACTTCGACGATCTGCTGTTGCACACCGCAGCTGCTTTGGAGGAGCAGCCAGCCGTTGCGCAGGAGTTCCAGGATCGCTACCGCTGCTTCGTCGTCGATGAGTACCAGGACGTCACGCCGCTGCAGCAGCGCGTGCTGGACGCCTGGCTGGGCAGCCGGGACGACCTCACCGTCGTGGGTGACGCGAACCAGACCATTTACTCCTTCACTGGCGCAGCGCCCCGGTTCCTGCTGGGATTCAGCACGCGTTTTCCCGACGCGGTGACGGTGCGGCTGCACCGCGACTACCGGTCCACGCCGCAGGTCGTGTCGCTGGCGAACCGGGTGATCTCTGCGGCCCGCGGCCGACCAGCGGGTGTCCGGCTCCAGCTGGAGGGTCAGCAGCCACCAGGCCCGGAGCCGTCCTTCGACGAGTACGACGACGAGCCAGCGGAGGCCGCTGCGGTGGCCGACGCGATCGCGGAGCTGCGCGCGCAGGGCGTGCCGGCCGCCGAGATCGCTGTGCTGTACCGGGTGAACGCCCAGTCCCAGGCGTACGAGCAGGCGCTGGACGCCCGCGGGATCCCGTTTCAGGTCCGGGGTGGCGAGCGGTTCTTCCAGCGGGCCGAGGTCCGGGCCGCGATCCGGGCGTTGCGGGTGTCGGCCGCGGCCGGCCGTCCGGGGGAGCTGGGAGCCGTGGTCGGCGAGGTGCTCGCCGGCCACGGGCTCACCGCCGAGCCTCCCGACGGCAGCGCCGCGCGGTCCCGCTGGGAGTCGCTGCGGGCGTTGGCCGAGCTGGCCACCGACCTCACCCGGAGCACGCCGGACGCCGATCTGGGCCGGCTGGTGGCCGAACTCGATGCGCGCGCCGACGCTGCGCACCCACCTGCGGTGCAGGGTGTGACGCTGGCCTCCCTGCACTCCGCAAAGGGCCTGGAATGGGACGCGGTCTTCTTGGTCGGGCTCGTTGAGGGGACGCTACCGATCCAGTACGCCGACGGTGATCAGGTCGCGCTGGAGGAGGAACGCCGGCTGCTCTACGTCGGCGTGACCCGGGCCCGCCGCTGGCTGGCGTTGTCGTGGGCACTGTCGCGCAGCGCAGGCGGCTGGCGCTCGCGCCGGCGCAGCCGCTTTCTGCACGGCTTGGCGCCTCAGGATCACCCGGTGGCGCGACGGCCCGGATCGAGCAACATCAGTGGCTGACAAAAAAGTAAGAAAATCGGTTGCTGGGTGTATCAGGGAGGACCTAACCTCGCTCTTACTCTTCGATGGCAGCGGTTGAATGCTGCTGATCTGGACAGCGCCCGGCCGCCAGGCAGGGGCCAAACGGGAAGGAGGTACCGACATGGAGCTGTGCACAGCCCCCGGTGCCTGTTACTTCCCGCAGTGCGGGCATCGCATCGTGCCAGCAGGGGTCTGGTCCCAGCGCCTTCGGAGTGCGCCCACCGGCGCGCTCCGGCTGCGGGCCGGGCGTCTGATCCACCGCACCCTGATCAACCCGATCGGCATCGATCTACCGGTTACCGACCGCACGCGCAGGTCCGCATCGGAGCCTTGATTTTCGAGCCAGCAGCAACCGGCTCGTGAAGGCCGCGGACCCCGCACCGGGATCCGCGGCCTGCGTGTTGTGAGGCCCTCATCCCGGGCACGGTGCCGGCGAGTTCCACCGGTATCAGCATCGAGGAGGAGAGACAAGTGTTGACCGCGACCGTCCCGCTGGATGGTGGAATACTGCTCGACCTACACGGTGGGGCAAAGCCGGCCCAGCTGCTTGATACCGCGTCATCCGGATCACCTGACTTGCCCTGCCGCTCGCACGATCCGGACCTGTGGTTCGCCGAGAAACCGGTAGAGCTGGAGCGGGCCAAGCAGCTGTGCACCGGTTGCCCGGTCAAGGCTGCCTGCCTTAACAGCGCGCTGTTAAGGCAGGAGCCGTGGGGTGTGTGGGGTGGCGAGATCTTCGACCGCGGCACGATCGTCGCGCGTAAGCGTCCGCGGGGCCGGCCGAGCAAGGCCGCCCTGGAGCGCGATCGCGTCGAACGCGAGCGCGCCGGACGGGGAACCGCCGCATGAGGTTGGGGGCTCTTCAAGAGCCCCCAACCTGGGTCATGCCTGCCTACAACGACGGCCAACCCTCCCGTTCGGAGCGGTTGCGCCAGATCCGGGTGATCACCTGACTAAGGACTGACCATCATGTTTCTGTATGAAACGCTCGTCCGGGACCGAATGCGCGAGGGTCAAATCCGGGCTCGCGAGCAGCGGTTGGCCAGGCGACTGGCCGCGGCTCGTCGGTGGCACCGTCTGGCCCGCTACGCCGACCGCAGGGCACACCGCGCCGCCAGCTGTGCAGGTGGGTTGGGTGCTCTTCAAGGACTACCAACTGGGCACCGTTGACTCTGGTGTTGCTTTGCGTGTCCGTGAGCTCGACTATCTCACGTCCAGCACCACCGGCTCGATCGCGCCTCCGCGATCGTGAGCTGGCTGATCAAGGCGAGCTCACCGGGAGCCTGCGGTCATGATCGGCACACTGGAGCCACCCGCTGTGCCGGGGGCCGGTTACCGTAGCGACCGGCTGTGCCACCCGGAAGTGGCTGGTCAGACCCACTGTCGCGAAACTCGGCGGCGGCCACCACCGCGCTACTGTCGAACTCGGGATGGGGGTGTGGTGTGCAGACCGACGTGCTGGTGGTGGGTGCGGGACCGACGGGGTTGATGCTGGCCACCGAGCTCAGGTTGGCCGGGGTGACTCCAGTGATCATCGACGCGTTGCCGGCAGCGAGCGGGCAGGCCAAGGGCGGTACAGTGCAACCGCGCACCGCCGAGGTTCTCGAGCTGCGCGGGCTGATGGACCGGTTACGAGACAGGGTTGTGCCGCATGAGCCGGTCGGGGGTCACTTCGGTGGCCTGCCGGTGGCGTTGGACTGCCGGCCCTGGAACACCCGGCACCCCTACGTCACCCCCATCCCGCAGGGCCGTATCGAGCAACTACTGGCCGAACGGCTGGCCGGTTACGGCGTCGCGGTGTGTCGCGGCCATGCGCTCACTGCGCTGCACCCTGACGACGACGGGGTCACCGCCATCGTGCACGACCAGGACGCTGATGTCCACATTCGGGCCCGTTACCTGGTGGCCTGCGACGGTGCACACAGCACGGTCCGGAAACTGCTGGAGGTCCCGTTTCCCGGCCAGGCCGGCACCATGGCTGCGGTCCTAGCCGACGTGCACCTGACCTCGGTGTCGGATCTTGTGCCGACCCGCATCAGCCAGTTCGCCGCGATGGTGCGAGACGGTGGTGGCTACTGGAGCATGCTCAGCCCCCTGGAGGGCAATCTTTACCGGCTGGTGTTCGGCCCCTTTACCGCGACTACCGCCGATCAGCGCCGTGACCGCCCCGTCGAGGCCGACGAGATCCGGCACGCCGTGCAGGCCGTCTGGGGGGCTGACACCGAGCTCGGGGATGTCACTTGGGCCTCCCGGTTCAGCGACGCCACCCGGCAGGTCGAGCAGTACCGCGTCGGTCGGGTGCTCTTCGCCGGTGACGCCGCCCACATCCACTCACCACTGGGCGGTCAAGGGCTCAACCTCGGCATCCAGGATGCGTTCAACCTCGGCTGGAAACTTGCCGCCCGCCTCCAGCGCCGAGCCCCGGCCGGGTTGCTCGACAGCTACCACACCGAACGCCACCCGGTGGCCGCCCGCGTCCTGCACCACACCCGGGCACAGCGCGTGCTCGCCGACCGCCGCCCCACCGAGGATGTCGTCGCGCTGCGCGACATCGTCATGGATCTCGCGCGGCTGCCCGACACCAACCGCTATCTCGCCGGCCTGACGTCCGGGCTCGACGTGCGCTACCCGATGCCCGACGGCGACGACCACCCGCTGCTCGGCGCCCGCATGCCCGACCTCGACCTGGTCGTCGACGGCGTCGCCACCCGGCTCAGTGCGCTGATGCACGCCGGCCGCAGCGTGCTCCTCGACCTCACCGGGAATGACCACCTGGCCGAGGCCCTCGACGACCGGGACAGCCGCATCGATCTGCGCCGGGCCACCACGACGACCGACGTCGACGTCAACGCCGTCCTGCTGCGACCCGACGGCCACGTCTGCTGGCTCACTTCGGCGGCGCAACGCCGGGAACACCGCCTCCGGGCCGCCCTCGAGCGCTGGGTCTGATCCGCTGCTCAGCCGGCGAAACCCGGTTGCCAGCGCTGCGTGATCCCGCGCAGCGGCACGGTGGCGTCCAGCTGGCACAGCACGCCGAACGTCCCGGTGCTCACCCGGTGGATCAGCAGGTAGCTGGGTGGCAGGTTGAGTGCCCGTCCGGTTCGGAAATCCGGGCCGGAGAAGTCACCGACGCGCTCGGCTTGAGCTTGCATCCAGGCCCGGGTGAAGTGGAAGGTCTCATGGCGTACCGGGTCGGCGAAGGGGCCGAGGTAAGTCAGCACGTCCTCGGCCCGCAACTGCATGCCCGGCCGGACGAAGCCCTCCGAGCGCAGCAGCTCGAGCAACTCGTCCGAGCGTTCCTCGACCGCCAGCCGGGTCGCCACTCCCAGGGTGCGGGGGGTTCCACCGGGCAGCTTGGCTGCGGCGCCGAAGTCGAGCACGCACAACCGCCCGTCGTCCAGTCGGAGGAAGTTCCCCGGGTGCGGGTCGGCGTGCAACAACCCGGTCAGGGCGGGGGAGGAGGAATGGAACTCCGACAGCTTGCGACCGACGTCGTCTCGCTCCGACCGCGAGCCACCTCGGATGATCTGCGCCATCGGGGTCCCGGTGACCCACTGCGACACCATCACCTTCGGTGAGCTGGCGATCACAGCCGGAACCGTGATCTCCGGATGGTCCCGGAACGCGGCGGCGAATATACGCTGGTTATCGGCCTCATCACGGTAGTCGAGCTCCTCGACCATCCGGTCGCGCAGCTCGGTGAGCAGCGGCTTGACCTCCATACCGGGTATGAGCGCCTGGAACAGCCGGCTGAACCGCTGCAACTGCCGCAAGTCGGAGCGCAGCGCCTCATCCGCGCCCGGGTACTGCACCTTGACTGCGACCTCCCGGCCGTCGTGCCACGTCGCCTGGTGCACCTGCCCGATGCTGGCGGCGGCCGCCGGCTCATCGGAGAAGGCCACGAAACGGCGGCGCCACCCCGAGCCGAGCTGTTCATCAAGTACGCGGCGCACTGACCCCGCGGACATCGGCGGTGCCGCGGACTGCAGTTTGGTCAGCGCCTCCCGGTACGGGGCGGCGAGCGCATCGGGGATCGCCGCCTCGAACACGCTCAGCGCCTGGCCGAACTTCATGGCGCCGCCCTTGAGCTCACCGAGCACTGCGAAGAGTTGTTCGGCGGTGCGCGCGCTGACCTGGGCGTTGACGTCCTGCGCATCGTGCCCGGCCAGCCGCTTTCCCCAACCTGCGGCGATCCGCCCGGCCACTCCGAGCGGCAGGCTCGCGAGCCGGACGGTTCGCGCCGCGGCCTTGCGCGGGATATCGGTCACCTGATGATTGTCTCCTGGCTGCGTCTCACTTAGTAGTGGTTACCGGGCACCGCAGTCACAGCGCGGATGGGTGGGCCGGGGGTGTCGCCGCCAGGTGCCCTGCACCGGGTCCAGTTCCAGCGCCGCGCCCCACGTCGGGGGTACTCCCAGACCGGCCTGCGGTCCGGCCAGCGCGGCGAGCACCTGTTCGGCGGTCAGCGCGGCGGCGAGCTGGGTGCAGGCCAAGCCGGCGGCCGGGACCCTGCCGGCCAACTGGGCGGCCAGCTTCGGCCAGGCCACGTCGAGGTCTGCGTGGTGCAGCTCGGCGCAGCGCAGGCAGCTGCTGCGACCTGGCCACACCAGCGGACCCACCATCGCCGTCCCCTCATGTGCGAAACCGATCAGATGCGGAGTTGCGGTGGCGAGCAGGTCGGCCACCATGGCCGGCTCCGGGACCACCACGTCGCACAACACGATCAGGTCAGGCCGGCGGCGAATGGTCACGGTCACGTCAGGCGCGCACCGGCGGACGGCCTCAGCCGCCGCTGCCGCCCGGCGCCTGCCGACGTCGTCAGGAAGGTAGCCGGTGCCGATGTCTGCGGTGGTGACCGTCCCGGTGGCGGCCACCGCGACCTGCCCCACCCCGGCTGAGGCCAGCAAGCCGGCCAAGGCCACCGCCATCCGGCCGGACCCGACGACCCGCACCGCGCAAGCCTGCCGCCGGCGCAGCACGTCTCGCGTTGTGCGGGTGGTGTACACCGACCAACTGGTGGCCTCGACGGCCAGCGCGACGTGGTGCCAGCCCGATCGACCGTTATCGCCTGCCGTCGCGTCGGCCACCAGCCCTCGGCGATACAGATCGGTGAGCATCGCGAGGGCGGCACCAGCCGTTGATCCGGCCTTTTCCGCCTCCGTGACCAGCTCAGCCGTGCTGCGGCTGCCGTCCATATGTCTGAGCAGTTCCGCCAGCGGGGCCGGCAGGCCGTCGAGGGCCATGGCGCGCTGCGGGTCCAGGCCGAGCTGTAGACAAGTGGGTGACCGCCAGACGGCGGTGCGGCCCGGGGCAAGTCGTAGTTGCGCAGGGAGCGCGGATGGTGTGGCGGGACTCAGCAGGTTCATGGCCGCCAATCCTGGGCCGTCGGGCCGTGCGGCTCAACTGACTATCCACAGGCCCCTCGACTTGTCCACAGTTTGCCCACAGCTGTGCACAGGTTGGTCGGCGGATCACTCCAAAGGGCGGTCGTCGGGGGGTTGTTCACGCGGTGCATCGGCCGCGGCGCGCTCCAGCGCCGCGATCGGATCGTCCAACTCCGCGGCTGCAGCCGCGGCCCGATCAACGAACCTCGCGGGATCGTCCAGGTCCTCGGCGGTGGGCAGCAGGTCCGGGTGGCTCCACAGGGTATCCCGGCGCTCGATGCCCTGCTGGTCAGTGAGTTGTCGCCACAACTGCGCGGCGGCCCGCAGCTTGCGCGGCCGCAGCTCCAAGCCGACCAGGGTGGCGAAGGTCTGCTCGGCGGGCCCCCCGGAGGCACGTCGCCGTCGCAGGGTCTCGCGCAGCGCGTCGGCGCTGGGCAGCCGTTCACCCACGGCGTCGGCGACCACGACATCGACCCAGCCCTCGATCAGCGCGAGCAGTGTCTCCAGCCGGGTCAGCGCGGCCTGCTGCGCCGGACTGGTCCGTTGCTCCAGTAACCCCGACGTCATCAGCTGATCCATGCTCTGCGGGTCCGCCGGGTCGATCCGCTGGGCGAGCTGCTGCAGCGCCTCGGTATCCACTTCGATGCCGCGCGCGAACTCCTCGACGGTGCCCAACAGCCGTTGGCGAAGCCACGACACATGGGCGAACAGCCGATGATGCGCGGCCTCCCGCGTGGCCAGAAACACCATGACCTCGGAGTTCTTGCGCTCCAGCCCGGTGGCGAACCGTTCGATCGCGGTCGGCAGCAGCGCGGCGATGCCCAGTGGCCCCAGCGGGAGCCCGATGTCGGTCGAGGTGAGCACCTCGCCGCCGAGCTGGGCCAACGCCGAGCCCAGCTGCGAGCCGAAGGCCATCCCGCCCATCTGCTCGACCATGGACACCAGCGGACCGGCGTTCTGGCGTACCTCGTTGGGCAGCGCATCGATCCACGAGCCGGCCATCCGGCGGGCCACCGGGTCGCACAGCCGCTGCCAGGTGGGCAGGGTGCGCTCCACCCAGTCCCGTGGCGCCCACGCAGCGCTGCTCTGCGTCCCGGTGGGAAAGGTGGTCGCCGGGTCCAGCCACAGCTCGGCCAGCCGGACTGCGTCGGTGATCGCAGCGGCCTGCTGGGCTGAGGGCAAGCCGGTGGTGGACAGCTTCTGCATCGCCATCTGCTTGGCCAGGTCGTAGTTCACCGGACCGCTGGCGCCGCCTGCCGCGCCCTGGCTGAGCATCTGGCCCAGCTGGGTGAGCATCTGCCCGAGGGCGCCGACATCGAAGCCCCCGGCGCCGAAGGCTGCGAACGGATTGGTCGGGTCGGCGCCGCTTCCGCCGGGTTCTCCGGGGGGGTCCCTCCGAGGGTCTCGTGGGTCCTCGGAGCCGAAACCGAAGGGCAGGTCGCTCATGGACCCCACGGTACGCGGAGCCGGGGCACGTACGCTGACCGCCCGTGAGCCGCCGAACCCGGACCCTGCTGATCAGCCTCGGTCTCGCCGTGATGCTCGGATTACTGGGTGGCCTGGTACCGGTGCCTTACGTAGCACTTCGTCCCGGTCCCACCTTCAACACCCTGGGGGAGGTGGCCGGCCGGACGGTGGTGGACATCAAAGGCACCCAGACCTATCCCACCAGCGGTCACCTCAACCTGACGACGGTCTCGGTGGTGGACAACGTGTCGCTGTACGGGGCGCTCGGGTTGTGGATATCGGGGCAGAGCGTGCTGGTTCCCCGCGACGAGGTCTTCTCGCCGGGGCTGTCCGAGCAGCAGGTCGAGAAGCAGAACCAGCAGCAGTTCGAGGACTCGGAGTCCAAGGCCGAGGTTGCGGCGTTGCGTTACCTGAAGTACCCCACCAAGGTGGTGGCCGAGCCGGTGGCCGTCGACGGTGCCGCGAACGGGAAGTTGTTCGCCGGGGACCGGCTGCTGACCATCGACGGCCAGCAGGTGGGTAGCCCGCAACAGGTGGTGGACCTGCTCACCGGCAGCCGGCCGGGGCAGCTCGTGCAGGTTCGCTTCCAGCGCCGCGACGACGCGCCGCAGCAGGTGACGATCACGCTGGGCGCGGGCGAGCAACCAGGTCGCGGCTATCTCGGCGTCGGAGTGTCGGAGCGGCCCGACGTGGACTTCGACGTCATCATCACTCTGGCCGACGTCGGCGGCCCTTCGGCGGGTCTGATGTTCGCGCTGGCCATTGTGGACAAGTTGACGCCGGGAGCGCTGGCCGGGGACACCTTTGTGGCAGGCACCGGTGAGATCGCCACCAGCGGCGAGGTGGGCCCGATCGGCGGTATCCCGCTCAAGATGATTCGTGCCCGCGAGGCCGGAGCATCGGTGTTTCTGGTGCCTGCGGGAAACTGCGCCGAGGCGGTGCAGCGTGCGCCGGAGGGGCTGCGGCTGGTACGGGTGACCACGTTGGCGCAGGCGGTGCAGGCGCTGGATGAGCTGCGAGCAGACCGGGCGCCGCCGGGCTGTTGATCAGCGCAACGTCTCCCGCAGCGCGCGGAGCAGGTTCGGAGCCAGCTGTGGGTCCTCGACCACTTCCTCGGGCCCCCGGTCGTTACCGGGGTCGGCCCGCAGCCGAAGCACGCAGGCTCCGGCGCCGTCCCGAAGCACCGCGGCGACCAGCCGGCCTTCCCGCCGTTGCGGGTGCTCCGCAACGGTACGGCGGGCCTGCGCCGGATCCTCGGGTAACTCACCGAGATCGGCCTGCGCCGCCGGCGGGAGCACCACGATCTCCTGGACCAGCGCGCAGCCGGCGACCGCGTCAGGCCATTGGATGCCGGCCAGCGCGGTGTCCAGCTCACCGTCGGGAAGGGCCTCCTGAGCCACCGGCGTGAGGGCGGCGGCAGCGTCTAGCCGGCCGGCCAGCCCAGGCTGGTCGGCCAGCAGCGTTGCGGTGGCTACCAGGGCGAACAACTGTGGCTGCTGGTCCCATCCGGTGGTCGCGACGAACTCCTCGATCTCCCGTGCAGCGGCTGCCAGCGCAGGCGACAGCGGCAACCGGTACGGCTCCGGATCGTTCACCTGGACATCGTTGCACCGGTGCCCGCCACCGGCTGTGGCGGTGTGACCACCGGAATCGGCAATCCCGGGAGACTCCGTAGAGTTGACCGGGTCATCAGCACTGCGATCGTCGGAGGAGCGTTCCTGTGGCCAGTCGGCCCCCCGCCGGAGTTCCCCACCTCTCCCGCCGCGCCCGGCTCCTGATCACAGCTGGGGCTGTCGCGCTGGTGGTGCTGATCGTGGGCTCCCGGTTGGTGGATACCTACGTGGATTGGTTGTGGTTCGGTGAGGTGGGCTTCCACTCGGTGTTCTCCACCGTCCTGATCACTCGCATCGTGCAGTTCCTCGTCGTCGGGGTGGTGATCGGTGGATCGCTCGGGTTGAACATTATGATCGCCTACCGCACCCGACCGGTCTTCGTGCCCGTGGCGGGGCCGGACGATCCGGTGGCGCGGTACCGGACTGCGATCGTCCAACGGTTACAAGTGGTCGGTATCGGCGTGCCGGTATTGGTGGGGTTGCTCGCCGGCCTCTCCGCGCTCGGTGACTGGCAGACGTTGCAGATGTACCTGCACGGCACGAGTTTCGGCGTGACCGATCCCCACTTCAACAATGACGTCGGCTTCTATGCCTTCGAGCTACCGTTCTACCGCAGGTTGTTGGCTTGGGCATTCGTCGCTGTGGTGCTCTCCTTCGTCGGGGCACTGGTCACGCATTACCTGTTCGGTGGTCTGCGGTTGGCCGGTCGTGGTGGGCAATTATCGGGTCCAGCTCGGGTTCAGCTCGCGGTGCTGGCCGGAGTGTTCGTGTTGCTCAAGGCGTTGGCCTACTTTCTGGACCGCTACGGGCTGCTGTTCTCCAACCGCAATTCGCTGTTCACCGGTGCCAGTTATACCGACCTCAATGCGGTGATGCCCGCCAAGATCATTCTGATGTGCATCGCGGTGATCTGCGCGGTGGCGTTCTTCGTCGGGGCGATGTTGCGTAATCTGCAGCTGCCGGCGATCGCCATCGCGCTGCTGGTGCTCTCCAGTGTTCTGGTGGGTGCGGCGTGGCCGGCGTTGCTCGAGCAGTTCGTGGTGCGCCCGAACGCCAACGAGCGTGAAGCCCCGTCCATCGAGCGCAACATCATCGCGACTCGCGAAGCCTATGGAATCACCGACAAACAGGTCACGTATTCCCAGTATTCTGGACGTAGTGAGGCATCACCCACCGATGTGCGAGCTGACACCGCCACGATCCCGAACATACGGCTGCTGGATCCCAACGTCTTGTCGCAGACCTTCACCCAGCTGCAGCAGCGGGAGAACTTCTACGGTTTTCCGGACAAGCTCGACGTCGACCGCTACACCGTCCGGGGCAGCAAGCAGGACTACGTCGTGGCGGTGCGAGAGCTGGAGTCCCTATCGCTGGCCGAGAACCAGCGCACCTGGATCAACCAGCACCTCACCTTCACCCACGGCAACGGCTTCGTCGCAGCGCCGGCCAACACGGTGAACTCGGCACTGAACGAGGCCGGCGCGGGTGAGGGTGGCTATCCGGTGTTCACCGTGTCGGACACCACGGTGCAGGGCGACATCCCGGTGCAGCAACCACGGATCTATTTCGGTGAGCTGATCGACGACTACGTGATCGTCGGAGGCAACGCCGGTGCCCGCCCCCGGGAGTTCGACGGCCGTCCGGAGAACTACACCTACGACGGCAAGGGTGGGGTACCGATCGGGAGCTGGCCGAAACGGTTGCTGTTCGCCGGCTACTACGGCGAGCGCAACATCTTGTTCAACCAGGCTATCGGGACTGATTCGAAGGTCATCTACAATCAGCATCCGCGGGACCGGCTGCGGAAGGTGGCGCCCTGGCTCACCGTCGACGGCGACCCGTATCCGGCGGTGGTGGGCGGTCGAATCCAGTGGATCCTGGACGGTTACACGACCCTGGACAACTACCCGTACGCGCAGCGGACGGCTCTGGGTAGAGCGACTGCCGATTCGCTGTCCGGGGTGTCACGCCTGCCGAATGACGACATCAGCTACATCCGTAACTCGGTCAAGGCGACCGTGGACGCCTACGACGGCACCGTCACTCTGTACGCGATGGATGAGAGCGATCCGGTGCTGCGGACCTGGATGAACGTTTTCCCCGGTACCGTGCAGCCCAACAGCGCGATCTCAGCTGAGCTGCGGGAGCATTTCCGCTACCCGCAGGATTTGTTCAAGGTGCAGCGTGAGATGCTGGCTCGTTATCATGTCAACGAGCCGTCGGTGTTCTTCACCAACGATGACTTCTGGAACGTTCCCGCCGACCCGACGCAGAACCCGCAGGGCGTCGACCAGCCGCCGTACTACGTGCTGGCCGGGTCGCCGAATGGACAAGGACCGGCGCAGTACCAACTCACCAGCGCGCTGGTGAGCCTGCGCCGGCCATTCCTGGCGGCCTACATCTCGGTCGGATCCGATCCAGCCGACTACGGTGCGATCCGCGTTCTCGAATTGCCCGGCGGATCCCAGACGTTGGGGCCGGAACAGGTGCAGAACCAGTTCGTGTCATCCGCTGAGGTCAGCCAGGAACTCAACCTGCTGCGGCAGTCGGAGACCGATGTTCGCTACGGCAACCTGCTCACCCTGCCCGTCGGTGGCGGGCTGCTCTACGTCGAGCCCGTCTATATCGAGCGAGCCAATCGGCAGGCCACGTTCCCGCAGCTGAACCGGGTTCTGGTGGCATATGGTAACCGGATCGGGTACGCGCCGACGCTTCGCCAGGCGCTCGACAAGGTCTTCGGTCCCGGTGCCGGGGATGCGACCACCACACCGGGTCAGTCCCAGCCGCCACCGGCCGCAGCCGGCGGCGGTGTCACCCCGGAGATGAGCCAGGCCGTCACCGATATCGCCAACGCGCTCAGAAGCCTGCGGCAGGCGCAGGGCGCGGGCGACTTCACCGCTCAGGGCAAAGCTCTGGCCGACTTGGACGCTGCGACCAAACGGTTTGACGCGGCGGCAGCGGGCCGCAGGGCTGCTCCCGCGCCCCCGGGCTGATCTCGTCCGACGCCTGGTGACTGATCGGTGGCCAGGCGATTTGCTTACGCGTAGTGGTGGGCGTATGGTTACCTCACCAACGCGGGGTGGAGCAGCTCGGTAGCTCGCTGGGCTCATAACCCAGAGGTCGTAGGTTCGAATCCTACCCCCGCTACTACCGCAGATGGCCCCTGAGGCAAGTGCCTCAGGGGCCATCTGCATGGGCCGTCAGATGTAGATGCGGCCCGATGGGCTTGCTGGTCGCCAGGCTGGTGCACCGAGGCATCGCCCGTGACCGGGAACCATGGGTCTGCCTACAAAAAGACCCACGCGGGTATGTGTTTCAGTACTTTGCGTGACGTGCGCAACACGGTAACGTTGATCAGAACCGCGTACGGTGGGTAACGTCTTGCCGCTGCAAGGTTTGGCAACGATGCGCCGGACCTGGCCAAAGCTGGAAGCATCAAGATGATCCCGCCTGCGCCGGCCGGGCGTGGTCGTCGGGTTCTCGGCCTACTGCCGGCCACCGGAACCCGCTAGCGATCGACACCCAGAGCGATCGACACGCAGATGGGGGGAGTTGGATGATCCAACTCGAGGCTGTCACGAAGTTATACCGGATGGGCTCGCTCGAGGTACAGGCACTCCACGGTGTCGACTTGGTCATCGACGACGGTGACCTGGTCGCGATCATGGGTCCGTCCGGATCGGGCAAGACCACACTCATGAATATCCTGGGCTGTCTGGATGTCCCCACCAGTGGGCGCTACCTGCTCGACGGGATCGATGTCAGCACCCTCGGTGACAACCGCCTGGCCAAGATCCGCAGCCGCAAGATCGGCTTCGTGTTCCAGTCGTTCAACCTGGTCCCGCGGACGAGTGCGGTCCGTAATGTCGAGCTGCCGTTGGTCTACGCCGGGGTGCGGGATCGGCGCGCGCGAGCCCGGTTGGCGCTGGAGACGGTCGGGCTGGGGGAGCGTCAGAAGCACATGCCCAACGAGTTGTCCGGTGGCCAGCAGCAGCGGGTTGCGATCGCCCGCGCGTTGATCAACGATCCGACGATGCTGCTGGCCGACGAGCCCACGGGAAATCTCGACACAGCATCCAGCGTCGAGATCTTGAAGTTGCTCGGTCAGCTCAACGATGCCGGCCGGACCGTTGTGATCATCACTCACGAGGAGGACATCGCCCGGTTCGCCAAACGGGTCGTGCGGCTACGTGACGGGCGCATTGTCAGCGACCAGATCCAGCGCAACCGTTCGGAGGTCGGCGCGTGAACCTGCGGGAAGCGTTGCGCATCGCGATGCGTGGGTTGCGCGCCAACCGATTGCGCTCCGCGTTGACCATGCTGGGTATCATCATCGGGGTCGCCGCGGTGATCCTGCTGGTCGCCCTGGGCAACGGGTTGAAGACCTCGGTCAATGCCCAGCTCGAGCCGTTGGCCAACCTCATCACCGTCGTGCCGTCGGTGGGCAATGTACCCGGCGGTGCCGCTCCCAAGGATCTGATCGACGCCGATGTCGCAGCATTGCAGGATCCGGCCCTGGCAGGCGAGATCGACGCGGTGATTCCCGCGACCACCGGCCGAGCGTTGATCGAGGAGGAGTTCAGATATCGTACGTCCGTCATCGGCTCCACCGAGCGGTGGCTCGAAGTCAACAACCAGGATCTGGCGGCTGGCACGTTCTTCGACGAGGCCGAGGTCCGCACCACATCCAGAGTGGTGGTGCTGGGGTCTGACGTCTCGAACTACCTCTTCGGTGACGACCCTTCGGTTGCGCTGAACCGCACTGTGCGGATCAATCGCCAGACCTTCCGGGTGATCGGGGTCATGCAGTCTGTCGGCGAGCCGGGCGACAGCGTCACCGTGATGCCGCTGAACACGGCGCGACGTTATATCTTCGGTGGCGGCGACAAGATCAACCAGATCGTCGTGCAAGCTACCCGAGCCGCCGCTGTGCCGGCTGCCCAGGATGAGGTGATCCGCATCCTCAGCGAGCGGCACCGGATCAAGGACCCCGCGAACAGAGACTTCGAGGTCCAATCCCTGCGCAGTCGCCTCGACTCCTTCAACCAGGTTCTGCGCATCCTCACCCTGTTCACCGCGGCCGTTGCGGCTATCTCACTGCTCGTGGGCGCCATCGGGGTCTTGAACATCATGCTGGTGTCGGTCACCGAGCGAACACGAGAGATCGGTATCCGCAAAGCGATCGGCGCCACTCGCCGCGCGGTCCTCGAGCAATTCCTCATCGAGTCCACCGTGTTGGCCGGACTCGGCGGGATTATCGGTGTACTCGCCGGGGTCGGCCTGTCCCAGCTCGGCGCCATCATCGCGCCGTCCCTCGGTCCCACCTTTGAGTCATTCGCCCCCGCCGTGACCATCTCGTCCATCGTGATCTCGTTCGCGATCAGTCTCGGGATCGGCCTGCTTGCGGGCGGCTACCCGGCCAACCGGGCCGCCCGGCTACGTCCCATCGAGGCTCTCAGGTACCAGTGACGGGCTTGACTCACCGCACCGTCGCAGCAACCCCCCCGTAACTCCCTGTCCGGTCGGGCGTTGCACAGCGTAGAAGCCGAAGACAGGGGGGAACCTCGCTGTGACCACGATCCTGACCAGCTTGGCAACGCGGTCGCCAATCCGGACCTTGGGTTCCCGGGCCTTGGTGGTGCTAGGACTGGTGACCGTTCTGGGCACGGCGGTCGGTTGCGGTACTGAGCCCGCGCCGCCGCCGACCGGACGCGTGGAACGGGGCACCGTCGTCACCAAGGTGGCGGCGTCGGGTTCGTTGACTGCCATCAGAGAGAAGAATCTGGGTTTTCCGAAGGGTGGCGAACTCGAAGAGGTTCTCGTGAAGGTCGGGGACCGGGTGAGCGCGGGCCAGATCTTGGCTCGTACCGATGACTTCCAGCTCCGCCAGACCCTGGACCAACTACAGGCGCAGTTGAATTCTCAACAGGCCCTGTTCGGTAAGCTGGTCAATGCGACCACGGTGGACGGCGCAAAGGCCACCCTGGATCAGGCGCAGCAAATCTTGGTTGCCACGCAGCGGCAGATTGATATTCAGCTGGCCTCGGATTCCTCGGCAGTCGACCAGACCAACCGTCAGTTGGACTTCGACAGTTTCTTACTGAGCAAGTCGCAGGAGCAGTTGCGTGCCGATCAGGTTTCCTGCGCCGCTAGCGGCGGTGTTCCCTACACTCCGCCCCCGCCGGGCACCGGTGGCGGCGGTAGTCAGCCGGCCACCCCGGAGGGTCCGGACTCGTCGGTCGGTGTGGGGCCGGCGCAGGCCGGTGTCGAGAACCCCGTCCAAGCCGGCCCGGTCAGTGCAGGCGTTCCTGGTACGAATTCAAGTGGTCCGGGCGGCGGCAGCGGCAACCCGGCGTGCAACCGGATCCCGGATGATCAGAAGGCGGTCGTCAGCGCCCGGCGGCAGGTGCTGACCGACAAGACCGCTCTCGACGCAGCGCAGCAGAAGCTGAATGTTGATCGTTCATCCGGGCAGCTCTCCATCGAGAATGCCCGCCAAACCGTGGTCACCGCGAAGAACAACCTCGACGCTGCCGGTTCGGAACGGCCGTTCAATATCGAGCAGCAGGTCGCGTTGGTGGCGAATGCTCAGGCTCAGGTCGCTGCTGCCCAGCGGGATGTGGACAACACCGTGCTGCGCGCGCCGGTGGCGGGCACTGTGTCGGTCATCAACGGTGTGGTGGGCGAGTTTGTCCAGCCGAGTGGGAACACCAGTCCACTGGCACCGGGCAGTGATGCGGCCATACCCGGACTTGACAGTCAAGGTAACAACAGTATCTCGCTGGGCAATTCCGCTAGCGGAGCCCAGCGACCTGGTGGGACGCAGTTCCTGGTCCTCAGTGAGATCAACACTTTCCAGGTGGTCGTGCCGTTCGAGGAATCTGATGCCGCGAAGGTGGCGCCGAACCAGAAGGTTGACGTTTCCTTCGACGCCGTGCCTGATCTCACCCGCTCCGGCACAGTGGTCGCGGTGTCACCGGCTGGTAGCAGCATCTCCAGCGTGATTAATTACTACGTCACCGTCATCCTGAACGAGACCGACCCACGACTCAAAGATGGCCAAACTGCTCAGGCACGGGTGTTGACCAACCAGGTGGAAGACGTCCTCACCGTTCCCAACTCGGCTGTTCGCAAGCGTGGTGACCAGAGTTCGGTCACCGTGGTCGACGCCGACGGTGTGCAACAACAGGTCAGGTTCCAAGCCGGTCTCGTTGGAGACGATCGTACGCAGGTCATCTCCGGCTTGCGAGAAGGCCAGCAAGTCGTCCTACGTGAAGGCGTTTGATTTTCTTTGACCTCGTCTTACGGCGGTGACCAGCACAGGTCACCGCCGTAAGACGTTTTCGCGGCACTATGACTGTTGCACCTGCAGGCGCGTGCAGTGTTAAGCGTTAGGTCGGGCTGTTGCCGTCTTGTTGGAAGCCCGCTCGTGAAGGACCATCGACATCGACGGTGGGTACCCCACCAGCTGTGGTGTTACCGATCACAGCACAGCCGGTCGATCCATCGATGATCAGTACTGCACGCTGTAAGCCCGGGCCGGAGAATCTGTTCTGCCGCACCTCGACTTGTGGCCACCGGCGTAGGTTGATCGCTTGAGCACCGGTGGTCTCACAGGTGTTACCGATGAAGATGATCGAGGGGATTCCGGCGGGAGCAGCACTGCTGCCGGGCTGGTCGTCGGTGGCGATCAGACATTGCGCGTCGACGTTACGGCAGGTGTTGTCCGCGATCACCACGTCGAAGGTGGATGGCTTGTGGTCGAAGGTCTGGAAGCAGTCGGGGTGCGGTGGGGCGGAATAGCCGCGCGCAGAGATGTCGCGGATGGTGTTGCCGATGATCCGATGACCGGTGCCGAAGAAGCGCATGCCGTCGGCGTCGCCGTCGTCGCGGGCCACCGTTTCGCTCACGGTGTTGTCGCGCACCGTGATCCCCTGCCCGGTGAGGTAGACGCCGCTGGTGGACGCATGCTGCACGGTGTTGGACGCGATGGTCGAGTCGGTGCAGGGCACGCAGGCGATCCCGCTGCGTTGGGTGTCGCGGATCGTGTTGCGTTGTGCGGTGATCCCGGTTCCTTCAAGGCGCAGTCCCTCACCGCCGGTGATCAGGAAGTCCTCGATGACGATGTGGTCTGCGGTGACGTGCATGTTGTAGACCGTGGCGCCGTGGGAGACGAGCTTGATCGGCGCGGCACTGGTGCCGGACCTGCGCACCGTCACGTCGGCGTCGGTCAGGTCACCGCCGGTGAAACACAGCGTGTCGCCTGGGGAAGCGGTGTCCATGGCCGCGGCCACCTCATCGCTGTGGGTGATCGTGCGGGTACAGCCGTTCGGCGAGCTCTCTTCTGGGGAACTGGCGCAACTGGCAGTGACCAGCACGCCCAGTGCCACGGAGGAGGCCGACAGCCTTCGGGCCGACTTTGAGACCGTCACGCCGGTAGGATAGATGCCCATCGCTGCGAGGTTGACAGCGGACAGTTGCCAGGATGTCACGCAACGGTCCGATCATTGCCCGCGCGGAGTCGCTAATGCCGCCAAGGTGCCCGATCCGGCTGCCGTCTCGGCCCAGTGCGCTGGAGTGACGATGACAGCGATGGCGGAGGTCCTGAGCACGTCGACGGCCCCGGCCAGCAGCTCCAGGAAGTCCTCGAGACCGGGATTGTGACCCACCAGGGCAACCGTCGACGCCGTGTCCGGCAGTTGCCGGGTGACCGTCAGAAGCTCCTCGGCCGAGGCCCCGTAGAGCCGCTCGTCGTGCCGGACCGCAGGTGCGGCATCCAGTTGCGGCGCGGCCAGCTCCCAGGTCTGGACCGCGCGCACCGCGGGGGAGCACACCACGAGATCGATCCGGGTGACCTGCGCGCGTAGCCAGCGACCCACGGCAGGAGCGTCGCGGCGCCCGCGTTGGCCCAGCGGTCGTTGCGCGTCGGGGACACCGTCGGGCCATTCCGACTTCGCGTGCCTGAGCAGGACAAGCGTGCGGGTCATGTTCGTCGCCTCTTCACAGGTTGCGGCGCTGGAAAAAGGTCACTCCAGGGCGAGGGCGCGCAGCACCAACCGTGCCGCGTCACCTCCCGACTCCTCACCGATGGCGACAGCGGCCGGCACGTCGAGATCATTGATCAGGGCCGCGACCACGGCATCGGTCGCGGCGGGGGAGGACCGCGCTGTCCCGGCTGCTGAGTACAGCCGATCGAGCCGGCTCGCCTCGGTGTCGATGTCGTCGGCGCGGAAGTCCCAGGTCTGCCGCCACAGCCGGTTGAGCAGCAGCAGGCGCACCGCCGCGGCACGATGGTGGGTGAGCAGGTCACCGACCAGCACCAGGTTGCCCGTCGATTTGGCCATCTTCGCTCCGTCCACGGTGACCGTCCCGACTCCGAGCTCGGCCCGCGCGAAGGGGCCGACGCCGGTCGCAGCCTCCACCATGGCGGCCTGGTAGGCGTGGTGCGGGAAATCGAGGTCGGCCCCGCCGGCCAGGACGTCCACCGCGGGGCCCAGCACGCCCAGCGCGATGGCGGCGCATTCGGCATGCCAGCCGGGCCGGCCGCGACCCCATGGGCTGGGCCAGCCGGGTTGGTCATCAGCAGAGGGCCGCCACACCGCGACGTCGAACGGATCGTCGCGCTTGCCGTCGTCGCAGCGATCGCCGAACTCGATGGCGAGCTGCGTGGCGCGGTCCAGACTGAGCCCGGCCTTGCTCGCGACGTTGCTACCGCGGAAATACACTGCACCGTCGCGCTGGTAGGCATGACCGGTCGCCAGCAGTGCCGCGGCCAGCTGCACGACCCGTCCGACGTGATGGCGGGCCCGCGGCTCATGCTCGGGCCGGCGCACCCGTAGCGCGGCCATGTCCCGCCCGAACAGGTATTCCTGCTCCAGGGCGAACTCGTCGAAGTGTCGCCCCCGTTGCCTGGCGGCAAGGGTCAGCACGTCATCGACGTCGGTGATGTTGCGGCAGGTCACGGTCTCCGCCCCGACCAGACGTAGCACGGCAGCGGCGGTGTCCGCCCACACGAACGTGCTGGCGTGGCCCAGATGGGTCACGTCGTAGGGGGTGATGCCGCAGACGTAGAACCGGGCCGGGCTGACGACCGGCAGCGCGCAGCCACCCAGCCGGACCTGGTCGGTGTGCTCGCGCCGACCGTGATGACCCATGCCGCCATCCTGCCTCCGCCCGGCCGGTGCCCGCACGCAGGGGCGAGTTGGCGGACATCATGGGGAAATGAGCAGCCGTGATCGCGACCCCACCGGCCGGGCCCGCAATGCCCGGCCCCGCGATGCCCTGGGCCGACCGTTGCCGCATGGTGCGCAGGGGATCGATGAGCATCCCGAGGATGTGCAGCTGAGCCCCGAGGAGGCGGTACACAAAGCACAGCAGCTGATTGACGACGGTTACCCGTTCTATGCTCACGAGGTACTTGAGGGGGTGTGGAAGGCGTCCGAAGGGGTGCACCGCGAGCTGTGGCAGGGCTTGGCGCAGCTCGCGGTCGGCCTCACCCACGTGCAGCGCGGTAACTCCAAGGGCGCGGCGACGCTCTTACACCGCGGTGCGGCGCGAATCGCCCCCTACGCCAACGACCCCCCGCACGGGGTGGACATCCCGGGCCTGGTTGGGCACGCCCGCTCGCTCGCGGCCCGCATCGAGCGGGACGGCCTGGACGCCGTGTCGCTCGTGGACCTGCGACCCCGGCTGCTCATCCGCGGGCGGCCTGCTTGATCGCCTGGCGGATCCGGAAGTAGGTGCCGCAGCGGCAGACGTTCTCGATCCGGTCGATGTCAGCGTCCGACGGGTTGGCATTTTTCCGCAACAGCGCGACTGCCGCCATGATCTGGCCGGGCTGGCAGTACCCGCACTGCGCGACGTCGTTGTCCAGCCAGGCCTGCTGCACCGGGTGCAGCTCGTCGCCGTCGGCCAAGCCCTCAATGGTGGTCACCTGCCGGCCGTCGACCTCGCGCATCGGCACGATGCAGGGCTGGATCTCCGCGCCGTCGAGGTGGCTGGTACAGGCCCGGCAGACCCCGATCCCGCAGCCGTACTTCGGACCGGTGATCCCGAGCTTGTCCCGCAGGACATACAGCAGCCCGAGATCACCCGGTGCGTCGACGCCGACCTGTTTCCCGTTGAGGATGAAAGAGTACTTCGGCACTTTCCGACTCCTCAGAAGTTGATCGGGAAACGGCGCGGCGTGCTGCCGGTGGCCCGGGCGTAGGCGTTGGCGACGGCTCCGCCGGCTGCCGACACGGTGGTCTCACCGGCTCCGCCGGGCTCGTCGGTGGTCTTGGGCATGACGTACATCTCGACGTCGATCGGGTAGTGCCGCTGCTTGGCGTAACCGAAGTCGGTGTAGCTGGTCTCCCGGAACGCGCCGTTGTCGAGGTGGTTGCCGGCATACAGGACCGTCGAGATGCCGTCGTTCAAGCCACCGAGCATCTGCGCCTCCACACCGCGCGGGTTGATCGGCAGCCCGGCGTCGAAGGCCAGCACGGCCTTGTACACCCGGGGGTTGCTCGGGTCGGTGGCGTCGATCTCGACCAGCGCGGCCACCGCGGAGCGGTGCTCCTCGTTGATCGCGAAGCCTTGGGCGTGCCCGGATCTCATCTGCCGCCCCCACCTGCCCGCGGTGGCGACCTTGTCCAGCACCGCGCGGACCCGGTCGTTCTTCAGCCTCGCGCGGCGGAACTGCACCGGGTCCTCGCCGAGCTCCGCGGCCATCTCGTCGATCAGGATCTCCCGGGAGGTGTGCGTATAGCCGGTGTACACCGCGCGCCAGCTACCGGTGTCCATGTCCAGTGGGACCTCGTTGAGCAGCTGGGTGGTGGGCCCGAAGTCGTAGGGCATCGTGACCATCAGGGCGAACACCGACTGCGCCAAGGTGACGTTGCCGCCGGGCAGGTGCGCACCGGCAGCGGTCAACGCATCGCCGAACCCGTGCCGGAAGTCGGTCTCCACGTTGCAGACCCGCTCCTCGTAGCTCAGGATCTGCCCGCCGGCGTGGGTGAACCGGTGCCGGGTGTAGGCGCGGGGGCGCACCCGGCCGTGCTGCATGTCGTCGGCCCGGCTCCACATCAGCTTGACCGGACGGCCGACCGCCTTCGAGATCTGCGCGGCCTCCAGCGCCCCGTCGAAGAACAGCCGCCGGCCGAACGAGCCGCCACCGCGCACCACGTGCACGGTCACCTTGTCCACGGGCAGGCCGACCGCCTTGGCGATGGTGGCCTGGGCGGTGATCGGGGACTTGAGCTCGGACCAGATCTCGGCGCTGCCGTCCCGCACGTCGGCGACCGCGCTGTTGGGCTCCAGCGAGGCGTGGTTGACGAACGCCCAGTCGAACTCGCCGTCGAGCTGCGCGAGGCCCAGCTTCGGCGTGATCAGCGGTGGGGCGGCGGCGCGCAGCCTCGCGCGGATGTCGGAGTCGGACAGCCCGTCCAGGCCGCCCTTGCCGTACCTCGCCTTGATCGCCTTCTGCGCGGTCAGCGCCTGCCCGAACGTCTCGGCCACGATCGCGATGCCGGTCGGGATCCGTGCCACGTCGATGACCCCGGGCATCGCGCGCAGCGCGGCTTCGTCGAAATCCTCGACGGTGCCCCGGACCTGCGGCGCCCGGGCCACGATGGCCGGCTTCGCGCCCGGCACGTCCAGATCCCAGCAGAACTTGGTCCGGCCGGTGACGTGATCACGCTGGTCCTTGCGGGTGGTCGGCGTGCCGACCAGGGTGTACTCGTCGAAGGGTTTGGCTGATGGCCCGATCACCGGCTCACGCAGCATCGCTGCCGCGGCGGTCAGCGAGCCGAACGAGGCGGACCTGCCATCCGGTGCGACCACCACGCCGTCGCGGACCTCGAGCTTGTCGGCCCGGTAACCGACCTCCTCGGCGTAGACCCGCAGCAGCCGCAGGCGAGCCCCGGCGGCGGCCAGCCGCACCGGGGTGAACAGCGTGCGGGTCGAGGTCGACCCACCGGTGATCTGGTTGAACAGCAGCTCCGGGCGGGCGTCCGACAGCACCACGTCGACGTCGGAGAGTCTGGCCCCCATCTCCTCGGCCACCAGCATCGCCATCGCAGTGGTGAGCCCCTGGCCGACCTCGGCGCGCGGCAGCTCCAGCACGATGTGGTTGTTCTCCTTGACCTCCAGGCGGAGCAGATCCGAGGTCGGGTCGGTGGCCGCCTTCAGCGCGTCACCGAGGTCGTAGAAGTCGGTGAGCGTCGGACTCGGCAGCGTGCTGGCCTGAGCCGGACCGGACTCAGCCAGCCCCCAGCGGGCCGCGATGGTCAACGTAGGTGCCGCGACCAGGTAGGTGAGGAACCGGCGGCGCCCCAGCTCATGTTTGCGCTCGGCGCGATGACTGGTCGGACGGGCCATTGCGGAACTCTCCTTCTGGTGACGCACGTTCACCAGAACGACGGCAGTCCCGCCTGGATGCGCGGTCGAAAAACGATCTGCGGTCGGGCGGTGACTCCCACCAGTCGAGGAGGAATGCGGTGCGCATCGGGATGCCGTTGAACTACTGTGGCGGATTTGCTGAGACCGTCGCGGAGCTGGTCGACTACGAAAAAGCCGGGCTGGATATCGTGTTCGTCCCCGAGGCGTACAGCTTCGATGCGGTCAGCCAACTGGGGTTCATCGCTGCGCGCACCGAGCGGTTGGAGATCGCGTCGGGAATCCTGCAGATCTACACCCGCACCCCGGCGCTGACCGCGATGACCGCGGCCGGGCTGGACTACGTGTCCGGCGGCCGGTTCACGCTCGGTATCGGCGTGTCGGGCCCGCAGGTGATCGAGGGGTTTCACGGCGTGCCCTACACCGCGCCGCTGGGCCGCACCCGGGAGCTGGTGGAGATCTGCCGCCTGGTGTGGCGCCGCGAGCGGCTGGAGTATCAGGGCAGGCACTACCGGATCCCGCTGCCCGCCGGTGTGGGCAAACCGCTGAAGTTGATCAATCATCCGGTGCGGGAACGGATCCCGATCGTCATCGCGGCGCTGGGTCCGCAGAACGTGGCGCTGGCTGCGGAGATCGCCGAGGGCTGGGAACCGATGTTCTACCTGCCCGAGCGGGCGGCCGAGGTGTGGCGCGGCTCGCTGGCCCAAGGCCGCGCGAAGCGGGACCCGGCACTGGGTGATCTCGACATCGTGGTGGCCGCCCCGCTGGCCGTCACCGATGACGCCGACGCCGCAGCCGGGTTGCGCGACGCCCTTCGCCCGATGCTGGCACTGTACATCGGCGGGATGGGCGCGAAGGGTCATAACTTCTATCACGATCTGGCGTGCCGCTACGGCTTCGAGGCACCGGCGAAAACCATCCAGGACTGCTACCTGGAGGGCGACAAGGCCGCGGCCGCCCGAGCCGTGCCCGCCGAGCTGCTTCGGCTGACCTCGCTGATCGGGCCGGTGGGTTTCGTGCGAGAGCGGGTGGCGGTGTTGCGTGAGTCGGGTGCCACCACGCTGAATGTGACACCGATGGCGGGGTCTGCCACCGAGCGGGTCCGGCTCATCGAGTGGCTCCGGGATCTCGCCGGGGACCTGTGACGGGCCGGCCATTGTGGACAGATACCGCCCTGGCGTGGCACCGTGAATGGATGCGCGACCTGAACGCCACCTCAGCCGCCCTGCTGGGACTGCTGCACGACGGCCCGCGGACCGGGGGGCAGCTGGTCGCGGTCGCCGGCGAGCGGTTCGGGTCGTTCTTCAGCGTCACCCGCAGCCAGGTCTACCGCGAGTTGCCGGTGCTGACCGAGGCGGGCCTGCTCCGGCTGGGCAAGCGGGGAGCGCGGTCCAGCCAGCAGTACGTCATCACCGCCGCCGGCAAGCGCGCGTTCAAGTCCTGGCTGAACGCCGCCTCGGGATCGGACAACCTGCGCAGCCCCCTGATCCTGCGCCTCGTGCACGCCGGTGCGCTCACCGCCAAGCAGCGGGCCAACCTGGTCAGCAGCGCCCGGGCCAGCTACCTGGTGCACCTCGACCAGGCCAGAGCCGAGGCCAAGGCCGCTACCGACCCCTACACCAAAGCTGCGGCGGACTTCACTGTGGCGCACCGGCGCGCGGTGCTCAAGCTGCTCGATGCCATCCCCACGGACTGAGACCTGGTCGTCGGGCGACTAGGCTGGCTCGACGTGAACACCGACGTCGCTGCCGATCTCAAAGACCTGGCTGCAACCCTTGCCGGGATCGAAGCCGTGCTGGACGTCGATCGGTTGCGGGCCCAGGTGGCTGATCTGGAGGAGCAGGCCGGTCGCCCCGATCTGTGGGACGACGTCGAGCATGCGCAGCAGGTCAACAGCAAGCTGGCGCACAAGCAGGGCGACCTGCGCCGGTTGCTGGGGCTGCGGCAGCGGCTGGACGATGTGGAGATCCTGTACGAGCTGGCCGAGGAAGGTGCCGACGAGGCCGCCCGCAGCGAGGCCGATGCCGAGCGCAACCGGCTGAGCACTGAGATCGCGTCGTTGGAGATCCGGACCCTGCTGGCCGGGGAGTACGACGAGCGCGACGCGCTGCTGACGATCCGCTCCGAGGCCGGGGGAGTCGACGCGGCCGACTGGGCCGAGATGCTGATGCGGATGTACCTGCGGTGGGCCGAGCGGCACGGCCACCCCACCGAGGTCTACGACACGTCCTACGCCGAGGAAGCCGGGATCAAGTCGGCCACCTTCGTGGTCAAGGCGCCGTTCGCCTACGGCACCCTGTCGGTGGAGCAGGGCACCCACCGGCTGGTCCGGATCTCGCCCTTCGACAACCAGAGCCGCCGGCAGACCTCCTTCGCCGGGGTCGAGGTGCTGCCGGTGACCGAGTCCACCGACCACGTCGACATCCCGGACGGCGAGATCCGCATCGACGTCTTCCGGTCCTCTGGACCCGGCGGGCAGAGCGTCAATACCACCGATTCCGCGGTGCGTATCACCCACCTGCCCACCGGGATCGTGGTGTCCTGCCAGAACGAGAAGTCGCAGATCCAGAACCGGGCCGCGGCGATGCGGGTGCTGCAGTCGCGGTTGCTGGAGCGCAAGCGCCAGGAGCGGCAGGCGGAGCTGGACGCACTCAAGGGAGAGGGCAGCTCGTGGGGCAACCAGATGCGCTCCTACGTGCTGCACCCCTACCAGATGGTCAAGGACCTCCGGACCGAGCACGAGGTGGGCAACCCCGCCGCAGTGCTCGACGGCGACATCGACGGGTTTCTCGAGTCCGGTATCCGGTGGCGTCGCCAGCAGTCCGACGGCGCCGTTTAACGCTTGTGCAGAACTGGCGCGCCGACGCGACGCCGGTTGCCGGAAACCGTCCGGCCCGGATGAGTAGACTCGCCGCTCGTGATCCGGCTCGAGCACGTCAGCAAGTCATACAAGACTGCCACCAGGCCCGCGCTCGACAACGTGTCGGTCGAGGTGGACAAGGGCGAGTTCGTGTTCCTCATCGGACCGTCCGGATCGGGCAAATCCACCTTTCTACGCTTATTGCTTCGTGAGGAGGTGGCGACCAAAGGTGACGTATACGTGGCCAACTGGAACCTCGGTAAGCTTTCCCAACGCCGTATCCCGCAGCTACGGCAGCGGGTCGGCTGTGTGTTCCAGGACTTCCGGCTCTTGACCAACAAAACCGTCTCCGAGAATGTCGGGTTTGCGCTCGAGGTGATCGGCAAGCCCCGGCACACCATCCGCAAGGTGGTGCCCGAGGTGCTCGAGCTGGTCGGGCTGGAAGGCAAGGCCGACCGGATGCCGCACGAGCTGTCCGGTGGTGAGCAGCAACGGGTGGCGATCGCCCGGGCTTTCGTCAACCGGCCGCTGCTGCTGCTGGCCGACGAGCCCACCGGCAACCTGGACCCCGACATCAGCCAGGACATCATGCTGTTGCTGGAACGAATCAACCGCACCGGAACCACAGTGCTGATGGCCACCCATGACCATTCGATCGTCGACTCGATGCGCCGCCGCGTCGTGGAGCTCAACCTCGGCCAAGTGGTCCGGGACGACAGCCGCGGCGTGTACGGCGTCGGCCACTAAAATTCTCTGATTTTGCCCCCGACCGCGAGGAATGCCTACTCCCGATGCGCGCCAGCTTCGTGCTCAGCGAGGTCGTCACCGGCCTGCGCCGTAATGTCACCATGACCGTGGCGATGGTCCTGACCACTGCAGTCTCCCTGGGTCTGCTGGGTGGGGGCCTGTTACTGGTCCGCACCATCGACCGGATGCAGCAGGACTACTACCAGCGCGTCGAGACCGTGGTATACCTCAGCGCCGACATCAGCGCCAACGACACCGCCTGCACGTCGAGTACCTGCTCGGTGCTACGTGGTCAGCTCGAGGCCACCTCCGGTGTGCAGTCCGTGGTGTTCGAGAACCGGCAAGCCGCCTTCGCCCGGTTTCAGCGAATCTTCGAGGGCCAGCAGGAGCTGCTTTCGCTCGCCCGCCCCGAGGCGCTGCCGGCGTCGTTGCGGGTTCAGCTGTCGGATCCAGCACGTTTCCCCTCCATCGCCAAGGAGTTCACCGGACGTCCCGGCGTGGACCGGGTTCGTGATCAAGGCGAGTACCTCCGGGACCTGTTCCGATCCCTCAACGGGCTGCGCAACGCCACCTTCGGGATCGGGCTGATCCAACTGCTCGCGGCGCTGCTGCTGATCTCCAACACCGTTCAGCTGTCGGCGTTCAACCGGCGTGCCGAGGTCGGTGTGATGCGCCTGACCGGTGCCACCCGCTGGTACACCCAGCTTCCGTTCGTCCTGGAGGCCATGGTTGCCGGCGTGGTCGGCGGCGTGCTGGCCGTCGCAGGCCTGGTGCTGGGCAAGGTGGCCTTCATCGATCAGGTGTTCGCGAGTGTGTTCGAGGCCGGGATCGTGCCACGATTGCGCTACGCGGAGATCTTCGCGGTCGCGCCGATCCTGCTGGCCTTGGGCGCCGGGGTGGCCGCGCTGACGGGCTACGTGACGTTACGTCTTTACGTCCGGGACTGACCGGCTGTCGTGAGTGCGTAACAGTGTTATGACACCGCTGGCGGAGCCAGCAATCAGACATTGTCGTACTCACGAGGCGACCGAAGGGAGCTATGACCAAGGAACGCGGTCGCAGAGTGATCGTGTCGAACCGGCGGGCTCGCCATGATTACGCGATCATGGACACCTACGAGGCCGGGATCGTGCTCATCGGCACGGAGGTCAAGTCACTGCGGGCCGGTCGTGCCTCGCTGGCCGACGCCTACGCCAGCGTCGAGGACGGTGAGGTCTGGCTGCGCGGTCTGCACATTCCGGAGTATGCGCAGGGCAGCTGGACCAACCACGAGCCCCGGCGGACCCGGAAGTTGCTGCTGCACCGTAAGGAGATCCTGCGGCTGATCGGTAAGACCAAGGAGGGCGGGCTGTCGCTGGTGCCGCTGTCGATGTACTTCTCCGATGGCAAAGTGAAGGTGGAGATCGCGCTGGCCCGGGGCAAACGGTCCTACGACAAGCGTGCCGACCTGGCCAAACGCGATGCCGACCGGGAGGTGCAGCGCGCCATGGGACGGCGGGTCAAGGGCATGGAGTGAGTGTCGGGGATGAGTGCCGGTCGCTGAGGCGTTACCCTGGAGAGGTTGCCCGACCCGACTAGGGGGTGAACGGTTTCGACTCTGGACGTTGAGTCAGTGGGAAGCGTGCCGGTGCAGGCGAGAGACCACCGTAAGCGTCATCGCAACCAATAAGTGCCGACTCACGTCAGCACGAGTTCGCCCTCGCTGCCTAAGCCAGGAGCGACTCTGTCGGACCGGGGGCGTCCCCGCCCCGGACTCCGGCATCAGCTAGGGGACTCACCAGCAGGCCCGGTCGCGGGGCCTGGACGGGACACCTACAGCGACTGGGATCGTCACACCGGCTGGTCCGCATGACCGGTGGGTCCGAGTAGAGGCGTAGCGGACTGCGCACGGAGAAGCCCTGACGAGGCGACAGAGGACCCGGGTTCGATTCCCGGCACCTCCACCATGGCGGCCTTACTCGCACTCTGACCCGCAAGGGCACGGGCGAGGAGGCCGCCGAGGTTATTCGGCGTGTCTGTGGCGTTGTAGGTGGCTGTGCGGGTTTGTTGGGTCCGGGTGCCTTCTGTGCTTCGGGCGGCGTGGACGAGGCTGGCGAAGGGCTCTGAAAGTGTCGCCGCGGTCGCGGTTGGTCGGCGGTCGGTGCTGTCGAGGTAGAGCCGGGTGAAGATCCTCTTGTTGAGGATTTTGCGGGCTTCGTCGTAGAGGTCGCGTGGTCGGTCGAGGAGTTCCAAGGCTGCGTGGAGCACGGCGCGGCCGGGCTCGCGGTCATCGATCGGACAACACGGCAGGACGAAGGAAAGGGGTTACCGGAGCGTGGCGCGAATCGACTACTACGACGATCCGGATGCTCCGAGTGCGAACAGTCTTGTCCCGTCCGCGAACGTTGTCGTCGTCAACGACGACGACGAGCTGTTGATGATCCACCGGACCGATAACGACAACTGGGCGTTGCCGGGCGGGGCGATGGACCTGGGTGAGTCGTTGATCGACACGGCCGTGCGAGAGACGAAGGAAGAGACCGGCATTGATCGCCGCGTGACGGGTCGATGAGGCTCAGATCTCCGGTATTTGTTGAAGGCCACGTCGGTTGACGTGGCCTTGTCAATGCTCAATCGTTCCCGAAAGTAGTTGAGATCAGCGAGAGGGGCTCGGGATGCTGCGTCCGGGGGCCGACTGGCGGTCTGTGCTGGTGCTGGCGGTGCCCGGGGGAGCC
>JBOHGE010000043.1:0-48013 GCA_050700055.1 Pseudonocardiaceae bacterium | reverse complement strand
GCCGAAAACGACAAATTATGTCGCTTTCGGCACCCAAACCGTGATCATGAGCCTAGCCTGCGACGGTGAGGCTGAGCAGCGGTGCAGGCGGTCAGGCCGATGCCTGCTCGCGGAACTCGCGCACCGCGTCAGCGATCTCAGCCACCTCCAGCACGTCGACCATCAACCCGACCTGCTCCTCCCACACCTCGCCGGGCACGGCGTCCCGCACCTGGTCTTCGAGGATGTGGTACACGGGGAGGCCCAACTGGACCCCAGCCAACGGTCCCGCCCAGCTCGGATCACCGAGCACCACCGTCTCGGCGGCGATCCCGGCGCTCTCCGCGTCCGGTGCGCCGAGCAGGACCAGCAGCGCATCCGCGCCGTGCTGATCGACCAGACGCTTGATCGTCTCCTGGGTGGACAGGTCCATGGCTCCGGCAGCCGTTCAAACGAAGCACTCGGTGGCCACGTAGGCCACCGGAACACCCGCCGCTTGGACACACGCCGCAATCGCCGGCCCCGCGATCCCGTCGCGTTCACCGATCACGATGACCTGCTTGCCGTCGAACATTCACGCCTCCTTTGTTGATACCTGCGCTAATGCGGTAGCCAGCCATGTATCGACTTGGGCTGCGACCAGGCTGGGGTCGCAGATCCGGGACACCTCCTGGCCGTCGGAGAACAGCAGGATCGTGGGCAGCCCGCGGACCTGCAGGGACATGCACAGCCGGCGCGCCTTGCCGGCGTCCAGCTTGACCACGGTCAGGTCCGGGTGGGCGGCGGCGATGCTTGCCATGTGCGGGGCCAGTGCCACGCACGGGTGGCAGCTGGCCGCCCACACGTCGATCAGCACCAGACCCGATCCGACCAGCTCGGGGAAGGTCTCCTTGGTCGCATCCAGCACGGCACCCATGTGATCAGCCTCCGTTACGTTCCAGCAGCACGCTCATCCCGTCGGATCGCTGGCTCATCCGCCCCAGGAACAGGCTGCCCTTGGCCAGTAGCAGCACCCGGTCGGCCGGCCCCGTGGTCAGCCGGGTCAGGGCATGCGGCAGGTAACACACCGCCGAAGCCAGGTGGCCCTGGGTCGGGGCGTAACCCGGCATGCCCCGCTCGGCGACGAATGGGTCGAGCTGATCGCGGGCGATCTCCTTGCGACGGGCGGCCAGCGCCGCGATGGTGCGGTAGTTGCGGGCCGCGACGTCTCCCGAGCCCTGCGGCTCGGTGATCTCCGGGTTGTGCAGCTCGGTGGCGTAGTCGTCGACGTCGCACATCCGGGCGCCGATCGCCTCCAGCGGCCGCACCGCCAGGTCGTGCAGGATCTGCGCCCCGGAGCCGCCCGAGGCCACCCGGTGGCGCCCGACGGCGTCCAGCCGGATCCGCGGGGAGACCCCATCGTCGGCGGTGACCAGCACCGCGACCCCGCCGAGCACGTCTTCCAGCACGGGCAGCCCGTGGCGCAGGTGCCCCTCGAACTTCATCCCCAGTTTGGGTTGCGAGCCACCGGCGACCACCACCACCTGCTCGAACACCCCCGCCACCACCAGGCTGGCGGCGATCACCAGGGCCGGGATCGGGGCCGCGCAGAAGTTCTTGACGTCCGCGCCGGACGACTCGACCAGGCCGGCGGCAGCCGCGATCGTCTTGCCCATGTTGCCCCCGCCGCGCTGGTAGCGGTCACCGACCGCCTCCTCCGAGCAGGAGATCGTGTAGCTGACGGCGGCCGGGTCCAGCCCGTTGTCGTGCAGCAGGTGCAGCAGCGCCAGGGTGCCGGTGACCTTGCAGGCCAGGTTCTCCAGCAGCACGTGCGCGGCCAGCGACTCGTCCTCGGCGTGCGCACCGCGCAGCGCGCCCGCGACCGTGTCCGGCGCCAGGTGCACCGGCAGGGCACCGCTGGCCAGCGCGGCGGCGACGTCCCCGACCGCGGCGGGGATCCGGGCCAGGTCCAGGTGCGCGGCCAGCGGGTGCGCCGCCAGCCGCTTGGCGGCCCACTCGGCCACCTCCGGGGTGAGCACCAGCAGGTCGAACTCGTCGACCACCGCCATCAGCCCGAGGAACTCGTGCTCGGGCATCAGCTCCCCGAACGGCGCGAACCGTTGCGCATCGGCGACGCCCGTCCCGACCCACGGGCGGGCGGGCAACTCGCGGGGATGGCAGGCACCCAGGAACGCCTGGTGCGGTGGGTAGCCGACGGCATCATCGAAGCTGCGCAGGCCGGCCAGGAACTGGCTGGTCAGCTCGATGTCGCCGGGTAGGGTCCGGATCGGCTTGGAACCGTGCCGGGCCAGGCCCGGGGTATGCGCCAGCACCAGGCTGGCCGCTCGAATCACCGCTGCCTCAGGCATCGCCCACCTCGAACCAGACTTCGTACACCATCCGCCGACGTGCTGGCACGATGGCCTCCCCTCGACGACGTCCAGCCTGCATCGTAACCACGGAACCGCAAACCGTTCCAAGATCTAGAGGGCTCGGCACGAGCTGGGGAATGCTTCGCCGAGCAACTCCGGCGCCTCGTGGGGGACGGAGGCGGCCTCCGCGCGCTGAGGCGGGACGACGTCGGTCACGTCTGCGCACATCACTCGTCGATGAGCACTGCGGGTATCAGTGCTCATCGACGAGCACGACATACCCTGGGCGGCTCAGTCGGATCGCCGTGTGGTGGCTTGTTGCGGTTCTTGACGGGTTCTACGGGTGTGGGAGCGGCGCGGGTTGGTCGCTCGTTGTGCTCTCTCGTGCTTGATCACCAACCGATGGTGATGCTGGTATCTGGTCGCCTGATGTGGGTTGCGGACGAGTGAGGGGTCCCGGATCTTCCGGACAGTGAACCCACTAGGGTTCCCTTTCCGAAAGAGAGGAATTACGTGCCGAAGAATCGTCGGTCGTTCACTCCTGAGTGCAAGGACGAAGCTGCGAAGATGGTGGTCGAGTTGTCGCGACCGGTTGCCTCGGTCGCACGGAGCTCGGACTCAACGGGCAGTCTCTTCGTAACTGGGTGAGCGCTTATCGGGAGGCTCACGCCGGCGAGGAGCCGCCGCTGAGCGTCTCCGAGCGAGCCCGGCTCTGGAAACTCGAGAAAGAAGTCCGTGAGCTCAGGCTCGAAAATGAGTTCCTGGGAAAATCCGCAGCCTTCTTCGCGAGGGAGTATCGGTGAGCGAGAAGTGCGAGTTCATCGACGTGGAGAAGGCCACCGTGACCGAGACCGGTGAGAAGAAGTACACGATTGTCAAGATGTGGGGATGGCTGGACGTGTCGACGTCGGGATATTACGAGTGGCATGACCGGCCCGACTCGGCCACCGCGCAGCGGCGGCAAGTGCTGACGCTGCTCGTGACGACAGCGTTCGAAGATTCCAGCGAGACGTACGGTCACCGGCGCGTCCACGCCCAACTGGCCCGCTGGGACACCCGCTGCAGCCCTGAGCCCGTCCGGGGCATCATGCGTGAGCAGGGCCTGGTGCCGTGCCAGCCCCGACGCTGGCGGCACAACCTGACCGAGTCCGACCCTTCCCGCCGGCCCGATCCCCGACCTCGTGTGCCGGGACTTCACCGCCACCGCCACCGGCCGGAAAATGGTGGGCGATATCACGTATTATGCTCAGCTTGTGGTTATGTGCAGTTCGGCGGTGTGAGCATGTGTGCTGACCAGCGCTGGCTGGGATTCCGGTTGGCTGGCGGTCGCCGTAGCTGCGCATAATCGCGATGCTTCTTGTGTCCGATCGGTTCGGAAGACAAGAGACAGCTGATGACATCTCGTGAGCGATGACGCTGGAGAGAGTGCTCGCGGCCTTCGATGAGCATCTGCGGGCTCTTCACCAATGCCGTTAAGTTAGAGATCCGAGCCGGACCGCCGGCGCTGTGTGACCATGCCACAAATGGTACGGCGTGTCGAGTGTCGAGAGACCATTTAATTCGGTCCGGTTCGATATTATCAGTCGCGTGCCGAAAGACGCGAAAAATTTCTCTCCAAGATCGGGCCGGTTGACCGACCACATCGCGGTCGGGGTGTTGAGTGGCCTGATCCATCGGGACATCGTCGATGATGTCATCAACGCATGCGGGAAACGCGAGCAGCGGTCACGATTGTTGCCGGCGCATGTCGTGGTGTACTACGTGCTGGCGTTGAATCTGTTCTTTGGGGAGGCATACGAGGAGGTGATGCGTCAACTCGTCAATGGGTTGCGGTTTCTGGGGAACTGGCGGAATGGCTGGAAAGTGCCCACTACCAGCGCTCTGTCGCCGGCCCGCAACCGGCTGGGTGAGGCCCCGTTGAGATTGTTATTCGAGCGGATCGCGGTGCCGATGGCCCGGGCCGGCGCCCGCGGGGCGTGGTTTCGGGGTTTGCGGGTGATGGCCATCGACGGTCTGGTCCTCGACGTGCCCGACACCCCGGCCAACGACGAGGCGTTCGGCCGCAGCGGCAACGTCACAGCACCCAGTCCCTTCCCCCAGGTCCGCCTCGTCGCCCTGGGTGAGTGCGGCACCCACGCCGTCGTCGACGCTGCGTTCGGCCCGGTGACCACCGGTGAGCAGACCCTGGCCGCGCAGCTGATCGCCCGGTTCACCGCGGGCATGCTGGTGCTGGCCGACCGGAACTTGTGCGCCACGAGGCGCTCCATCGCATTCCCGGTTCAGCCGGGAGGAATCGGAGGAAGTATTCCTGGACCTGATGGCTTACCCGACTTCGAAAGAAAGCTCGGGGACAAGAGCATGCCAGGAAACCGGTGGTCGCGTCCAGGTGAATGGAGCGACGCACCGGGAGGTCCGCACGATATGGCTAAAGCTGTACTGCCTGAACCCCAATCTCCAGTGGTGTCAAGGTCCCACCCGCCGGAAAGTCACCTGAAACCGGCGCCATCTCCGTGCGCCCGAATAGAAGTTGCACGGCGCAACCTCCCGGAGGCGGACAACGTCCAGTGAGGACGTGTGAGGAGATGAGTGGGGAGCCTAAGTCGTGCTGTTACGTGTGATGGAGACGAACGTGGGATCGCCTACGGGACGCTGAGTCCTAGGGCGACGGTGGCCCCGTAGTAGTCGTGAGAGTCACGCCTCACCAGGGAGGACGGGAAAGCCGTCCACAGTCGGGCGAAGGGGGCCAGGTGATCGGACACTACCAGGTCGAGAGGTATGCGAAATGCAGAGCGCCGAAACGGTGCTGGGTGTCCTGCGTGAACGCGGCAGACGCGGTGTGTCGTTGGATGAGATCTACCGGCAGTTGTTCAACCCCGCGCTGTATCTGTTGGCCTACGGGCGCATCTACTCCAACAAGGGAGCGATGACACCCGGGGCCACACCGGAGACCGTGGACGGCATGTCCATGGGGAAGATCGGACGCATCATCGATGCGATGCGCCACGAGCGGTACCGATTCTCCCCAGCCCGGCGGGTCTACATCCCGAAAAAGAACGGGAAGATGCGCCCACTCGGCCTGCCTACCTGGTCGGACAAGCTGGTCGGCGAAGTGGTGCGCCTGCTCCTTGAGGCATACTACGAGCCGTCCTTCTCCCACCGTTCCCACGGTTTCCGTCCCGGAATGGGATGCCACACCGCGCTGCGCGAAGTGGCCAACACCTGGACCGGGACAACCTGGTTCATCGAGGTTGACATCGCCGACTGCTTCGGGTCTTTGGACCACGAGGTGATGCTCTCGACGATAGCGGAGAAAATCCACGACAACCGGTTCCTTCGGTTGCTCCGAGGAATGCTCACCGCGGGATACCTTGAGGACTGGGTCTGGAACGCCACCCACAGTGGCGCGCCGCAGGGTGGGATCGCCTCACCGGTCCTGTCGAACATCTACCTGAACCGCCTCGACACGTTCGTCGAGACGGTCCTCATCCCCGCCTACACCCGAGGAGAAACCAGGGCACCCAACCCTGCCTACCCGAAGGTGCAGGAGCTGCGGGGACAAGCCCGCAGACGCGGCGACCGCGCCGAGGCCCGCAGACTGCTGCGGCAGTTGCGGGTCATGCCCAGCAAACACCCGACGGACCCGGGCTACCGCCGGCTGCGCTACCTCAGGTACGCCGACGACCAGTTGCTCGGGTTCACCGGACCCAAGGCTGAGGCCGAGGAGATCAAAGAGCGCCTGGCGCGGTTCCTCCGGGAGAACCTCAAGCTGGAACTGTCCCAGGCCAAGACCTTGATCACCCATGCCCGTACCCGGGCCGCACGGTTCCTCGGTTACGACATCATCACCCAACACAGCACCCGAATCACCCGAGGTCGCCGCGCGGTCAACGGGGGAATCGGGCTGCGGGTGCCCAGGGATGTCATCAAGGCCAAGTCCACCCCCTACCTGCGACGCGGAAAACCCGCGCACCGTTCCGCGTGGATCAACCAGGACGACCACACCATCGTCGCCACCTACGGAGCCACCTTCAGGGGAATTGTCCAGTACTACCTGCTCGCCGGTGACGTCTTCCGACTGAACCGGCTGCAATGGGTCATGGAGACCTCCATGCTCAGGACCCTGGCCGCCAAGCACAACTCGACGGTGTCGAAGATGGCCAAGAAACACAAGGCCAAGACCGAGACCCCGGCGGGTACCCGGACCTGTTTCGAGGCCCGGGTCGAGCGGCGGGGCAGGCAGCCACTGGTCGCACGGTTCGGCGGGATCCCGCTACAGCGCAAGAAGTTGGCGGTCCTCACCGACAGCCAACCATCCGGAGCCATCTACCCGCATCGGGAGCTGATCAAACGCTTCCTGCGCGGCAGGTGCGAGCTGTGTGCCAGCACGGACGACATCCACGTGCACCACGTCGCCCGTCTGGCGGACCTCGCAGGACCCGGACCGCAACCCGAATGGACACGGGCCATGGCCAAGCGGCGCCGCAAGACCATCGTGGTCTGCCGCAGCTGCTACGACACGATCCACTCGGGCGCGGCGCGCACCCCCACGCAGTAGATCACTGGAGAGCCCGGTGCCCGGAAACCGGGCACGCCGGGTTCGGAGGGAGGCCGCGCGGAAAAGGACCTGCCCCCGCAGGCACCTCGCCATGCGGTCGACCCTACCTACAGCTATCAGGTCTGGTGTCAGGCTCTGGCGACCGGGGCGGAGCTCCTGTGGCGGGTCTCGGCGAACCTGACGCTGCCGGTGCTTCCTGAAATAACCACCAAGAAAGCTGTCCGGAAAACGCAGGGCCCATCAGTTCTCTCGACTCGCTCATGCCGGCCGCATCCTTACTGGAAAGATTGGCCGGTTGGGGTCCAGGATCGATGTCGTGTACCGGGGGTCGAGTGTGGCATCGCGGAAGCGGGCAACGACGGTGCGGTAGGTGTCACCGGGCCGACCATCGCCGATGGGGATAGCGTTGATGCTGGTGATGGGCACGATCTCGGCGTGGGTGCCAGTGAGGAAGATCTCGTCGGCGGTGAGCAGCTCGTAGGGAGTGATGTCGCGCTCAGCGGTGGTGTAGTCCGCGCCGGCGAGGTCGAGGACGACATCGCGGGTGATGCCACGCAGGATGGCCGACGACTCGCCGGGGGTGGCGAGTTCGCCGTCACGGAGCATGAACACGTTGCAGACACTGGATTCGGAGACGAATCCGCGCGTGTCGAGCATGATCGCCTCGTCGGCACCAGCGTGGGTGGCCTCGAGGGTGGCTTGGACGCTGTTGAGATAGTTCAGGGATTTGATCTGGTGGGTGGTGGCGTCGACGGGGTCGCGGCGAATGGTGACGATCCGGGCGCTCAGGCCGGTGTCGGCCGCGCCGGCTCCGTGGACCGGGGGGGTGGGCTCGGTGATGATGACCAGCCGGGAGCGGGGGCAGCTGGCCGGGTTGGGTCCGATCTTGCCGGAGCCGCGGGTGACGACCAGCCGGATGTAGGCGTCGGACAGGTCGTTGGCGCGTAGTGTGGCCAGCACGGCTTGTTCGAGTTCGTCGGTGTTGAGGCCGAGGTCGAGGTGCAGGCAGCGGGCGGAGCGGTGTAGCCGCTGGAGGTGCGGGCGCAGCTGGAACACTGCGCCGTGATAGGCGCGCATGCCTTCATAGATGCCGTCGCCGTAGAGCAGCCCGTGGTCATAGACGGACACAGTGGCCTGCTCAGGGGGCACCAGGGTGCCGTCGAGGTAGATCAGCTGGTCGGCCATCGGTGGTGTTCTCCTTCGCCAGACAGGCGGGTGAGTCGCTGGGTGGTCCAATGCGGTGGGCACGGGCAGGGTCGTCGGGATCAGCGGTTGGGACGGCAATCTGGCCGCGCGCGGCTGCGTGTCGGGGTGTGGGAACTCAATGGTGCCGGTCTTCGCGGATGACGGCCTGGGCGGCGGCGAAGGCCGCGGGCAGCATGTTGCGGGGCGCGGTGGTCACGTAGCTCAGCCCGAGGGGTTCGGCGTGGGTGGCCAGCCAGCGCACCGTCTCCCAGTCCCCGGCGAGTTCCCCGCCGAACCCCCAGGTTTGGATCGGTGCAGTGTCGGGACTCCACCGGGCGCGGCGCAGCGAGGACAGGATGCTGGGCCCGACGACGGTGAGTTCGAGCTGCTCGAACGGGCTGTGCGCGAGTAGCCCGGCATCGACGTAGCCGGGGATGACGGTCCGGGGCGCGTCCTCGCGGTTGAAGTCGAGCAGCGACGCGGTGAAGTCGTTGCTGCCGATCATGGCGCCGTCGACTCGGGCGCGCCGACCGCGCGCGGCGAAGAACTGTTCGAGGTTGATGTAGGCGCCCGTGGTCTCCACCATGATCGACACGCCGTGGAGGATGTCGTCGAGCTGGTCGCCGAGGACGTCTTCGGCGACGGTGTCGAGCAGGGTGAGGAACTGTTCGGCTTCGGCGGGCAGGGTGATGGTGGCCAGCAGCAACCGCAGCTGCAGGGGTCGGCCCGTTTCGTGGGATCGGCGGGCACCGCCGAGCACCGCGCGCAGCCAGAGTTCGGCGATGTCGGGGCGCTGACTGAACACCCGCATCCCCCGCCAGCCATGGTAGACATCCTGCTCGTCGGCGGTGTCCGCAACGGCGCCGCGCACCCGATGGGGGTCGAGTCCGTGGCGGGCGGCGAACCGGTTGGTGTCGAAGTCCTCTGGGAAGATCTTCACGATGGGCATGCAGGGTGTGCGGGCGATGGCCATCGAGCCGTGGCAGGCGGTCAGTACGCGGTAGAGCCGGTCGCCGTGCTCGGCGAGGTAACGGGCGTGGACCTGGGCGTAGGTGCCTGGGTCGAGAACTTGTGGGCCGAGGAAGACCAGTTGCAGCAGCTCGCGTTCCTCGAGGCTGCTCCACATCCGCTCGTCGCGCAGCAGTCCGACTCCAACGTGGCTGGGTTCGATATAAGGGGGCTCGGTGGTGATCCGCCCGGTGAACAGGCGGGCCCGCACGACCGCGATTGGGGTGTGCGCGGTGGCACGCACAGCGAGCGGGGCGGCGAGCGCGAGACGTCTGAGTTCTTCGAACCCGCGCACGGTCGGGTGGTTGACCAGCTCGGCGAGTTTGGATGCGTGCTCGGGGTAGGCCGGGCACCGGTCAATACCGGTCAAGGCATCGGCGGGGTGGTCGGCATGTCCGCTGGTGACCGCGTCGTCGATGATCGCCTCGATGAGCTGGTGGAACCGGGCGACTGGGGAGAGCTCCGGTTCGAGCCGGCCGCGGCGCACGGTGGCTTCGGTGCCGCTCAGACAAATCCAGTCGCCTTCGTCGACCGCCGGCTGGTCTTTCCCGGCGGTGCCGGGAAAGACCAGCCGGCGGGCGGGATGCCGGCCCAGCGGATGGGTGCGCTCGCCATGCTCCACGCTGACCGGGCGGGGTGCGGCCGGGTCGGTGTGCAGCGTGGCGCCCAGCCCCACCAGGGTAGGTCGGTCTTCGGAGACTGCTTGGACCGGAGCGAATGCAGTCGGTGCCGGGTTGGGTGTGATGAACCCGGCGCAGTGCTTGAGCGCGGTGAAGTCACGGGTGTCGCCGTGCTCGACGGCGTAGATGTAGGGCACCCCCAGTCGGTGCAGCTGATCGGCGATGTCCCGGCTCAGGGCCAGCACGCCGCAGACGTCACCGGCGCGACGGCTGCGGCCGTGGCCCAGGTAGTCCAGCCGAGCGAAGTCCTCGGGCGAGAAGCGGGCCTCGAGGACGCCGGTCAGGTCAGCGAAGTCCATCTCGGCCAGCACCGTGGCCGGGTTGATCTGCTGGTCGGCGATCTCGTCGAGGCGGGATGTAAACGTAGACACGGATCTATCTCCTGTTTCTCCGTTGCCATGGCCAATGCGTGTCCCACCCGCAGCGTCGTTCTCGACGCCCTCTACCGAGCGCCGGCCCACCCTGCCATTACACAAAGAGGACAAGCAACGCCCGGGAAATACGTCATGCTTCAGCCCGATCGTGGGAACTTATGCGGCACATGTGCATCCGCGGGTCGATGGGGGGTCAGGATAAGAACACGTCGAGTATTCCGAGGACGGCGAGGACGACCAGGTCGGCGGCGAGGACGGTGCGCATCACCGTGCCACTGCGGACCGGCTCCTCGGTCGGGAACTCAGCGCCGGCGGCGTGCGGCTGCGCGGTCACGGATTTCTCGGTGCCGGCCAGGGTCGCTGCCAGCGCGACCCGTGGTGGCGCGGCCATGGTCAAGAGTGAGGCTGCCACGTTCTGGGTGGCGAGGACCTGGGTGGTGGCGGCGCCCAAGGCGTGGGCGGCCTGGGCCTGGCTGGCGGCGAACATCGCGTTGGCGCCGGTGTTCGAGCCGGCGATGAACCCACCGAGGCCTCCGACCGCCGGCACCAGGAGCAGGTAGGCCGGTCCGAGACGGCTCGCAGCCTCAGCGAGAGCGGCGCTCATGCCGGTGGCGGTGAGCACGCCACCCAGGATGAGAAAGAGCGCGGTCGCCCCCGCGATCGGTCGCCACCGGCCCACCGCGGTCCGCGTCGCGGCACGCAGCCTCGGCCCGCGCAGACCGACCAGCAGCGGGGTGGCCAGGCAGGTGAGCACCAGCCAAGTGGCGGGGCTGGCAGCCAGCTCCCACACTCCGTGGGCGCCGACTGCGCGTACGGCCACGCTGCTGACCAGTAAGCCGGTGACGAGCAAGGCGTAGGGCCGCAGGGCCCACCAGGTGGCGGCGTCGACCCGCAGCGACACGCGGTCGCGCAGTCGGGACAGCCCCAGCGCGGTGACAACACCGGTCAGCCCGCCGATCACCCCGGCCAGCGGGGTGCCGAGTAGCAGATTCGCTCCCCACACCGCCGCCCACAGCGCCCCGGCCACCACCGCGAGGTCGGGCAGGTAGCCCACGGCGCGGCGCCATCCGCAGGCCACGATCAGCGCGGCCGCGCCGATGAGCACAAACACCGGCCCGGACAGTGCCGCGCTGCGTACCCCGAGCTCATCGAAGCCGACCCCGCCGAGCTGCGCGGCGATGAGGGTCCCGGGCGCCAACGCCCCCCACGGCACGATCACCAGGCCAAGCAGCCCCAGCACTGCGGACTTCGTCGCCGGGAGGCCGATGTGGCGCAGCAGCGGTACCGCCACGACGACGCCGATGCCGAACCCGGTGACCGACTCGGCGAATGGGGTGATGCCCAACACGATCAGCAATACCGCCCGGCCCGAGTCCGCGCAGCATTGTTGCACCCAGCCGGCCAGCTGCCGCTGCACCCAGGATTCGGACAGGAACTCGCTGAGCACCACCCCTCCGAGCAGGATCACCAGGACCTCAACGGTGATCGGGCCCAGCGACCCGGCGGTCGACCACGCCCGCGCCGCGGGAACCGGGAAGGCGAACACCGCGACCAGCGCCGCGCAGACCACCGAAGCCAACGCGGCGCGCACCGCACCAACCCCGAACCCGAGCAGTACGCAGGCCACCACCAGCGGTATGGCCGCGAGCACCCCTTGCATCTCAAGCACCTCCTCTGGCGCTGTGTGCCCTGCCAGCATCCCAAGCGGGACGCCACAACCGCCGATGCCCTCGATCTCCCGCTGGCTCAGCTCCTCAAACCAGCCGCGGGGCTGGTGCAGGTGGTGGGCAACGGACGTCGGCGTCCGGGCCTGCGGCGACCAGGACACCACCGAGCCTGGTTCATGGAGTGGCGCAGCTGGCTGTCCAGTTCGGCGGTGCGCCCGTCGAGCGATTCGGGGGTTTGCCGACCGTTGCCGGTCATCACCCGTAGTTCGTTCTCCCATTGCCAGTACAGTTCAACGAGGTCACAGCGCAGCGAGCCGAGTCCGCAACGCTCACCATGTACCCACATCGTGGGGGCGTCACTAATTGTGATCATCTCCTGTGTACTGTTCTAGAATCGTGCGTGATGTCGTATATCGGTAGGTGGATTCTGGTTTCGCTCTGCGCTGCGAGTCGGTCTCTCACCCACGCGTGTAGGCGTATCGGGATTGATGGACTCTGCATTTTCCGGACAGCTTTCTTGGTGGTTATTTCAGGCTGCGTACTACCGGTTCAGGTACTCGTCGCGGACCTCGCGTGGGGTCTTGTAGTCAAGCCCCGAATGGAGATATTGAGTATTGTATCGGACTTCGATGTATCGTGCAATGTCCCGTCGGGCGTGCTTGCGGGTGTGGTAGACTGCACGTGGCCGAGTCGTTCTTCAAGGCAGCGAAGAAAAACTCGGCCGTGGCATTATCGTAGCAGATTCCGGTGCGGCCGATCGAGTGGCGCAGGTCGAGTTCGACGAGGGTGTCGGCGAACTGTTTCGAGGTGTAGTTGTCGTCCATCGTCCATCCGATGATCTCCTTGGTATGACAATCGATGACAATCGCGAGATAGAGCCAGCCCTCCTACGTCGGAATATACGTGTTATGCGCAGTTGCACATAATACGTGATATCGCCCACCATTTTCCGGCCGGTGGCGGTGGCGGTGAAGTCCCGGCACACGAGGTCGGGGATCGGGCCGGCGGAAGGGTCGGACTCGGTCAGGTTGTGCCGCCAGGGTCGGGGTTGGCACGCCACCAGGCCCTGCTCACGCATGATGCCCCGGACGGGCTCAGGGCTGCAGCGGGTGTCCCAGCGGGCCAGCTGGGCGTGGACGCGCCGGTGACCGTAAGTCTCGTCGGAATCTTCGAACGCTGACCTCGCTGCGCAGGTCATCCAATCTAGTGGTGGCACTGACAGTGGTTACTCGCGGTGTCGGGCGCCAGTGGTGACGTGCAGACGCTGGGAAAGCTCCTGTAACCGGACTGACGGGCGTCCGCGGCTGAGTAGCTCACCGACGAGCATCCGCGGCAGTCGATGGTGCGCGGACCAGTCCGGGGCGCCTTGTTCCATGGTCAGCAACACGGATTCGGCGACGTGATACCGTCCTTCTGCACTTACCCCACCGATCAGTGCAGGTGGAGGAGCGCCGAGCACGTAGGGTGCGCCGGCTACCGGAACAGTGGTCGCCGCCACGTTGCTCACGGGTTTCTTGCTCACAGCTGGTCACCGAACTGATCAGCCTCGCCGGCGTCATGGCCGCCGAGTACGCCACCGCCACCGGCGAACCACCCGCCGTCGCCCAAGCCCTCTACGAGGCTGAACTACCGCGCCACGCCGGTGACCAGACGCCCACCACACCGGCCGGCGCGATCCTGTCCCTGGCCGAGCGGCTCGGCTACCTCGCCGGGCTGGCCACCACCTTTGGCCTGCCCACCGGCAGCAGCGACCCCTCGCCGCGATCACTGAACTCGGCGAACAAACCCTCGCCTGGCAGCATCTGCCCGCCTAACGGGAGCCGACTTCAGGTGAAGCGCTCACCGCTGCCTCAGGCATCGCCCACCTCGAAGATCGTCGGGTGCTCGACCGCGGTGGCCACCGCGTCCAGCGCGCGGGCCACCAACCGGCGCCGCCACGCCTGCTCGTCCGGTGGCGGCAGGCTCGGGTCGCCCGACGGGTAGGGGATCCCGCGACCCGCCACGATCCGCGGCGCGCCGACCTGCTCGGCGATCGTCACCAGGTTGGTGATCACTGCGGTGGGGATACCGGAGCGTTCCAGCTCCTTGGCAAGCGTTGACCCGCAACGCGTTCCAGTGCCTCAAGTGGCTGTCAGGATCGCCGCCTGCACGCCCGCCTTGCGCAGCTCCGCGGCCCATTCGACGCCGAAGCGCCGGGCGGTGGCCACCGGGGTGCCGTTACCGACCGTGACCATGAACTCGCCGTGCAGCCGGCCGATCGTGCCCTCGCGCTCCAGGGTGCGGGCGGCGTCCAGCGGCAGCAGCCGGTTGGGGTCGGCGTTGGCGGCGGTGGTCGCGAAGCCACCGGCGACCGACTCCCACACCCCGGAGGCGAGCGTGTCGAGGTCGTCGATCCGGTAGCGCAACCAGCGGGTGGCGCGAGCCGACTCGAGCCGGTCCGGGTTCCCGGCGGGCACCACGGCACCCTCGGTGACCAGCGCGACGGTCACGCCGGCCGCTGCGCCGATCGGGGCGGCCGGCGTGACCGTGTCGAACCCGCCGGCGGGCACCTCGGTGGATTCCCGATCACCGCCGAGCCGGCGCAGCACGAGCTCGACGGCCCGGGCGGCGGCGCGCTGCTCGACCAGCCGGCCGATCCGGGCGGCGCGGGTGACCAGGCCGTCCGCCGCGGTCAGCGTCGCCCCGGACGCCAGCTTGGTGACCGCGGTGGCGACTTGCTGCAAGGTGGGGCGCATCTCCCGGGCGGTGGCACCCGCGGCCACCACCGGTGCGGCACCCGCGTCGGTGATGCCGGGGTTGTCCGGGTGCATCGTCGCCACCGCGGCCAGCCCGTCCGCATGGGCGGCGGCCACCAGCCGGGCGCAGGCCAGCCCGTAGCGGCCGCTGCCGAAGGCGGGCCCGGCGATCAGCAGCTCGGCACCGGCCTCCCGGGCCATCCCGAGCAGCTCCTGCGCGGCGGCGATGTTGGAGGCGGCGTAGTCGTCGCCGCACACGATCGTGGCCACGATCCGGTGCTCGGCACCGAGCAGCTGGCTCAGCAGCCGACCCGGGCCGACCGTCCCGTCGAGCACCCGGGGGCCGATACCGGCGGAGTCCTCGCCACCGAGCCCGGCATAGAACTGGTTGACGTAGTGCACGATGCGCATCAGGCCGCTCCTCGGCAGGTGAGGTGGCCCGCGCCCAGCGGGCTCAGCGCGCTCAGGATCATCGCGGTCGGGACGTCGATCGCGGCGGTCGCCGCCGCGTCGATGATGCGCAGCCGGGTGCCGCCGAACGCCCGATCCACCGCGGGCAATTGCACCCGTTGGTCGTAGTTGCCGGTGCTGACCACCGCGCCGTGTCGGGGACCGGCGACCAGGGGTGGCCCCGTGCCGTCGGCGCCGGACATCTCGGCGTACAGCGCCACCGCGGTCAGGCCGTCCGCCTCCAGGGCATCGACCTTCAACATCAGGTCGTTGTCGGCGTTGCCCGCGCCTTCCTTGGTCACGATGACGGCGTCGAAGCCGGCGGCGCGGCACAGCCAGGCGGCGTGCGTGGAGACCAGCTCCTTGCCGGCCTGCTCCACCGGCTCCGGGCACAGCACCACCCCGGCGAAGCACAGGTCCACGCCGTCGCGAGCCCGCAACTCGGCGATCACCGGGTGGTTCTGGTGCAGGTAGGTCGGGTTGCGCAGGGCCGGGTGCCCGTACTGCCCGCTGACCACGGCCCCGTCCTCGATCTCCGCGGGGTCGAACAGGGTGGGCAGGCTGCCCGCCATGCTGCGCCCGTAGACGAAGACGTCCTTGAACGCCCCCTGGGTCTGCAAGTTGGTGATCGCGCCCACCCGGGGCAGCCCGCCGGTGGGGGTGCCCGGGCGGTGCGGTGGTGCGATTTCCTCGACCGCGTCGGGTGCGGCGCCGACGGCGGCATCCGCGAGATGCACCGCCAGCCGCAGCAACCCGCGGCGCAGCGCTGTTTCCGCTTCCTGCCAGGAGGCACCGTCAGCCGGGTCGAACTCGACCACCACGTTGTTCGTCCGGCCGAACGGGGACCGCTGTGCGGCCGGACCGGACATGTCGATCAGGCCTTCCTGGTTGCGCGGCAGATGCCCGGCGGCCAGCACCGCGGCACCGCGCAGCACATGCGTGTCCCCGCCACGCCTGCGGTTGACCGGCATCAGCCAGCCGGGAAACCCACCTGGTCCCTTGGAACGCGGCTCCACCACGTCCAGCGGCGAGATGATCCGAACCCGGTCTCCCGGTGCCGCGCTGTGCACGCGCACCGCCGCCAGTGCCGGATCGGCGAACAGCGCCTCGGCCTGGGTCCGGCCCACCACGAGGTGATGCTGCTCATAGCGGGTGGCCCCACCGATCTCGACGGAGCGGACCTCGTGCACGACGCGTCGCACAGCCGGCGTGCCCAGCTCCGGCACGGCGATCTCCCCTCGACGGCTCCCACCAGCATGGTAACCGCACCCGGTCCGGCGCGCCCGTGAACTCGACACCGGCGGCATTCCAGACGGCGAAAACGTCGCTGATGTCGAGTTTGCAACGCACAGCACCGGGGTTGCTGTTGGGTCGTTCTTTGGGCGGGACGATCTGGTGGGGAGTGTGGGTGTAGTGGGGGCAGGTGCATTCGGTGGCCGTCGGTTGGGCTGGGTGCTGGCGGTGGTTGCGCTGCTCGGTTCCGGCGCGACGACCGCACTCACCCCGGTGGCTCATGGTCAGGTGCCGGTGCTGCCGCTGGTATCGGCCCAGGTGATGACGCAACCCAGCGATAGCGCCACCGGTATCAACCCGATCGCGCCGGTGCGGGTCTCGGTGCGCAATGGCGTGCTCGATGCGGTGGCGCTGACCAATCCCGCGGGCAATTCGGTGGCCGGGCAGTTCGCACCGGACAGGTCGAGCTGGACAGTCACTGAACCCTTGGCCTACGCCACGATCTACACCTGGTCGGGTACCGCTACGGGAATCGACCGTCAATCGCGCGCGATCACCGGCTCGTTCCAGACGGTCATTCCCGAGCTCCTGATCAGCGGGCGGCTCAACGTCGCCGACAACAGCACCTACGGCATCGCCATGCCGATCGCGCTGACCTTCAGCTCCACGGTTATCGACAAGGCCGCCGTGCAGAACGCCCTGTCGGTGCACCCGTCAGTGCCCACCGAGGGGTCCTGGGCGTGGCTGGATGACCGCACAGTGCACTGGCGTCCCAAGACCTACTTCGCTCCACACACCCGGGTCAGCGTGACCGCGAAGCTCTACGGGCTGGCCATGGGCGCCGGCGCCTTCGGCCGTGCGGACATCGCCTCGACGTTCACCATCGGTCGGTCCTACCTGCTGCGCGGCGACACCCGCACGCACCGGTTGGTGGCCTATGCCGGCGGGGTTCAGGTCGCTGACTACCCGGCCAGTTATGGGCTGGACTCCGACCCCGGCCGGGCAACCCACAGTGGCACCCACGTGGTGATGAGTAAGCATCCGGTGTACTATATGAGCAATCCGAGGTATCACTATCAAGATATCGAGACGCATTGGGCGGTGCGGATCTCCAATAATGGTGAGTTCACCCACTCGGCGCCGTGGTCGGTGGCTGATCAGGGCCGGCGAAATGTCTCTCATGGCTGCGTGAACCTCTCGCTGGACAGCGCGAAGGTGGTTTACGATGCCGTCTTGCCAGGAGACCCGGTCGAGATCATCGGATCCACCCGGCAGCTGGGTCCCAGCGACGGCGACTACTACGACTGGACCATTCCCTGGGCGACCTGGGTGACCAAGTCCGCCCTGCCCGGTCACGACGCAGCGAAAGCAGCCAGCTGAATGCCTATCTACTATGAGATACACGCGCACCGCCCGCTGGAGTCGCCGGTGCTGCTGCTGGCCACCGAGAGCTGGCTCGATGCCGGGTTCGGGGCGCAGGGCGCCATCGCGCAGGTTCTCGGGACGGTTCCGGCCGAGGTGCTGGCCACTTTCACCGCGGACGAGTTCATCGACTTCCGGGCTCGCCGGCCCACGGCACGGATCTCCGACGGGATCCTCGCCGGCCTGAACTGGCCCGAGATCCGGCTGCTGGCCGGTCGGGACGGGGTAGGTAAGAGTGTCCTCGTCCTGGTGGGGCCCGAGCCCGACCTGGCGTGGCATGCGTTTGTGCAGGCCGTGGTGGGACTGGCCGAGGAACTCCGGGTGCGGCTGGTGGTCAGCCTCGGCGCTTACCCCGCTGCCGTCCCGCATACCCGCCCGGTCCCGCTGACGGCGATCGCCACAGTGGTGGAGCTGGCGGCGCAGGTGGGGGTGGTGGCCGGTAGCGCCGAGGTGCCGGCCGGAATCCAGACCGCGCTGCAGGAGGGGTTCGCCGCCGCGGGCATCCCCGCCATCGGGATCTGGGCGCGGGTGCCGCACTACCTGGCCGAGTTACCGTACCCGGCGGCCAGCCTCGCTTTGGTCGAGGCGTTCGCCACGGTGGCCGGGCTGCAGCTGGCTGCGGGGGAGTTGCCTGCCGCAGCCGCCGGCGTGCTGACCCAGATCGACGAGTTCCTCGCCACCAGCGCGGAGCACCGGGAGCTGGTGCGCACCCTTGAGGCCGAGTTCGACAGCGAGACCGCCACGTCGCCGGACTTCTCCGACCTCCCCTCAGGTGACGAGCTCGCCGCCGAGCTCGAGCGCTTCCTCCGCGGCGAGCAGGCCGACTAGCCCGACGGTCCGACCTTCTCGTTCCTGAGGGGTTTCACGGTGCCGTCGGCCTGTATCTCGCTGATCACGTACGTGATCGAGCTGGGTTCACCGGGATCGGAGAACTCCAGCGGCCCGGAGGGGCCGTCGTAGTCGATGTCTTTGCGCTCTTTCACCAGTGTCATGCAGGCGGCGAAGCTTAGGCATTTCTCGCCGGCCTTCGTCACGCCATTGATCTCCCTCGCGACGGTAGCGGGCTCGTCCGTGCCGGCGACCGCCGCGGCCAGCGCAGTGATCATCACCGCGTCGTAGGCATATGCGGCGTAGTCCAGATCCCGTAATCCAGGATTGGCCTTCCGCAACTGGTTCGCGAACGCCTCGTCCCCAGCGCCCGGCGAAGTCCCCCGCATGCCCACCAAGACACCCGGATCACGCGGGCTGACCTGACCGGCCAAGGTATTAGTCATATTAGCGCTCGAGCCGTACACCCTTTTGCTCTTCGGGCCGATGCCCTCCTCGATCATCTTGGCAAGGATGTGCGCGCTCTCTGTAAAGCCGATCACGACGATCGCGTCAGGATTCTCAACCTTGACCCGCTGGATATCTTTGTCACGGTCGAGCGCGTCCGGGTCGTAATGAAAAGAGTCGAGCACTTGGACTCCGGATTCCAGGATCGTTTCTACGGTCACTTTCCGCAAGTCATCGCTGGCTACGTCGTCGCGCGACATCACTACTACTGTCGAATTGCCGTCAGTGACGACGAGCTTACCGAGCACGGAACCCTCGTACACGTTTGACGGCCCGCTGCGAAAGTAGAGCCCATGATCGGGGTAGGTGGTGAACACCTGCGACGCGTTCGTGGGCGAGAACATGATCACACCTGCGCAAGTGATCTGGTCGATCACCGTAAGGGCCGCCGCCGACGTCGCGGGACCGATGATCGTGTCTACTTCGCCGGCCAGCAGTGCATCAGCCGACTGGCCAGCGGTGCCGCCGGAGGGATTGCCCTCGTCGCGCTGATTGGCGTCATCGAGCTTCACAGCCATACCAGGTATGCCGCCGGCGTCGATGATGTCTTTCATCGCCAGACGCACACCAGCGTCCAGAGCTGGGCCCGTGTAAACGAATGCTCCGGTCTTCGGCAGTAATGTCCCGAGCGAGAGCACACCGTCGGCGGGCTTGGCGCTCGGCGAACAGGCGATGGGGGTAGGCGCTTCCTTGCGTACTATGAATGTCACAGAAAGCACAACACCCAACACCACCGCGAGCGCCAGACCGACCCGCACCGACCGGGGACTGAATCGACGCCGACGATCTGCGACGTCGGGCCGCTGGGAAACTCTGCGCAACGCCTCGCCGGCAGCTGTCCGAATGTCGAGGTCCGCATCGTCGTCCCGCAGGCTGTCCAAGGCTTGCCTTGCTCGGCGCTTCTGGCCTCCTGGATGGTCACCGGCCAGGAGATGGCGTAAACCGTCGACCGCCCACAATCGCTTCCACGCGATGTCGCTGGCCAAGACCTGTTCGAGCTCGGCCGGCAACGGCAACAGCGTGTGGGGGTTCTTCGCCAGATAGAGCTGGCCGCGCATCCCGTCTGTCGACATTGTCGGTGTTTGGTCGGGCATGTGCTGGCAGACCTGGTCGTACACGTAGTGGTACAACTCATAGACCGATACCTGGCCGTCGCCGTCGAGGTCGGCTGCCCCGGTCGCCAAACCTCGGATCACGGCATTGGTGAACTCCGACCCGTAGGCGTACTCCATCTTGTCTGACGCGGTGATAACCACGCGGCCATGACCACCGAGCTGTTCGAGGATCTCCTCGGTGCCGGCGCTGCGCCGGGTGAGACCGCCGGAGAATGCGCCGCTGTAGCAGCAGTCGAGCAGCAGCACGATGCGCTGCGAGCGACTGTGGTCCATCTGCTCTTTCACCCAGCGCGCCGAGATCCCGGTCGAGTCCAGCCGGTCCTTCGTCGTGTTGGCTGTCACGAAGTACAGCCGCCCGCGCGGATCCAGGACTCCGTGGCACGAGAAGTAGAGCAGCAAGAGATCATCGGGTTTGCGATTGGCGAAGAAGGCTTCGATCTGTTCGCTGGTCACCCCCGACGGCTCGTTGAACAGTGTGGCTACGGTGAAATCACCCACCGTCGGGTCGGCGAGCAGACCTGCCAACGCCTCGACGTCCTGGGCCGGCGCCGGCAGCCGGGGGAACCTCGGATCCTCGTAGTCAGAGCAGCCGACCAGCAGTGCGACCCGCATGCCGCTCATCGGTCGGTGTGCCGGTCGGCAAGCCGTTCAGTCATCACCTTGCCCTGCCATCCGAGGAGTATGAGAACCGCGCAGCCCTAATCCCCATAGGTTACCCGTGCCGGACTCCAGCAGAAGGGTCAGCAGGTCTCGTCCCAGAGATCGCTCAGGTAAACAAAGCAAGATGCCCGATCAGCTTGTGCCCGGCGGCGAGAAGATCCTGGGTACTGGTGATGGCCGCGGTGACTTCTTCGATCTCGACGTGCTCGCCGGGGAAGGCAGGGTATTCAAGCTCGTTGCGACGCCTACGTAGTACACCGAGCCCGGTCAGCGGCCGCCGAACTGGGTGCGTACGGCGTCACTCACCGCGAGATGCCCACCGGTCTGAGTGGTTCGCAGGCCCTGCTGCGCCAATAGTGCTTCGCCGACGAACCGGGCTGCGTCATAAGCGAGGACGAACGCCGATTCTGGGTCATCGAGAGCAATGACCTCAGCGGTCTCCAAGCGACGCCGTGCCTTCTCCAGCCACGGCGTCCCGTCGGCGCGGGCACCTCGGACCCGTTCGAGATGGCGTCGAGCCAGGAGTTGCTCGATCTCCTGGGCGCCTTATGACCAGCGACTCACCTCAGCCCTTACCCCTTACTCACGACGGACACCGGCACGATTGGCCGGGAGGCTATCTCGTCGATGAACCGGTCCTCCCCGGTGCCTCGGCGTGCCCACCGGTCGGTGGTGATGACCGTGGGATTGACCGGACGGCCGAGCCGCTGCTGTGCCCGGTCAGCGGCTGCGTAGAGCGGCCCCCGATCCAGCCCCCCGCTGGTGACCACGACGAGGACGTCAAGGTCCGCCGGCTGCGCTCCCGGCTCGCCGCGATAGCGCGCCGCCCAGGACCCGAACAGTGCCAGCTCGGCCACCGCTGTGTCCAGCTCAGCGACCGCCGCGCCGAACTCCTCGGTAATGATCTGCAGCGGACCGAAAGCGCGCAGCATGACCTCGGCGAGCGCCGCCACCAACGGCCCCCCACCTGCCCGTACGAGCCGTGCACGACCCAGCGTGCGGCTGGACAGCAGTCCAGCCTGCTCCAACCGGTGAACCTCATCGACAACGCTGCTGAGCGAGGCCCCCACCCGCCGGGCCAACTCGGTCTGGGTGAGTTCAAGATCAGGATTGAGTAGCAGCACCGTCAATACACCCGCCTGGGTGCGGGAGCGCAGGATCGGCAGCAACGGTGGCGGATCACTACGCATGCGCCGATGATATCTCCGGCCAATCCGTATCGCTATGGCCATACCGGCAGGTTGAGAATCACTGTCCTGGATTGGCTGCGGCAGTCGTCTAAACCTCGGGTCCTGGTAGTCCCAGAGCAGCCGACCAGCAGCGCGACCCTCGTGCCGCTCATCGGTCGGTATGGCGGTCGATCCAGGCATGGATCAGCTCACGCTGGTCTCGCTGGGTGATCCCGGTGACCTCCAACACGTCATCGTCGAGCTCGAGCTTCACGTTGCGCCCACCGCTGAGGCAGACCCACGACTGCGCTGTCTCGGTGAGCGCCGTGCGGAGCTTCTCCGACAGTGCGAGCATGACGGTCAACGCGCCCGCTACGAAGATCTCCCCGGCGCGCGTCCCGGGCAGCGCCTGGCCCGCTGTCGCCCGATCTCCAGCTCGAGCAGCCAGCTCAGCCAGCTCTTCAGCGCCGGCTTCCGGGCACGCCGCAATACTCAGCTCACGCTGAGCGACCCGCACAGTCATCACCGTGATCTGCCATCCGACTAGCGTCCAAGGGGCACTTAGATGGGCCCGCGCAGCCCCAACCCGGCAGATTACCCGTACCGGGCTCCACCAGCGGAAGGGTCAGCCGCGCGTCTCGTCCACCAGCCAGGGCGGGTACTCGGCGCTGCCGCCGGTGATCGCGGTTATGATGATCTAATATACGACGTATATGTGACGATTTTTCCGCCAGGGATGCCGGTGACGTCGAGCCTCACGGTGGTCGTCCGACATGCGCGTGCGTCGTGTACTGAGGGCGACAGAGGCAGTGTGACTGAGTGCACAGTGACTGGGTCGGCCGTGCGGCATCGTCTTTTGTAGGTGATCGGCCAGGAACTGTCCGAATTTTCGACATTCATCTCAGGTGATGGCTGCGGTATGGATAAGTCCGGGACCGGTTGACTCCGACAGTGCGCAGGGGGCTGCGATGACGATGGCAACCGCTACTACTAGAAGTTACTCCGATGTTGACGCCACGACCAGTGTGGCCGATCTTTTGTCACGGGTGGGTGACGGGGATCCGGCGGCGTGGGACGAGATCTTCCGCCGGTACGGAAAGCTTGTCACCATGACCGTACGGTCATTTCGAATGCAGGAGGCCGACGCGCTCGACGCGGTGCAGATGACCTGGCTGAGGTTGCGGGAGAACGCGCATCGCGTGCAGTTCCCGGAACGGCTGGCCGGGTGGCTGGCAACCACCGCCCGCCGCGAATGCCTGCATATCCTGCGCCAGGCCAAGCGCACTTCGGACGGCATCGGAATGGTACCCGAGACCGTTCCCGACCCCGCGGTGAGTCCCGAGCAGCGCGTGATCGACGCCGACGTCACACGGACGTTGTGGGAGCTTGTCGCCGAGTTGTCGCCCCGCCGCCGGACCCTGCTCCGGACGCTGTTCACGGACAACCCCCGCTCCTACGATGAGGTCGCTCGCGTCACGGGAATCCCCCCCGGCGGGATCGGGCCCACCCGGGCGCGGGCCCTGCAGCAGCTGCGGCGCCGGCTCGACGAGCACGAGCTGGGACCCGGCTCCTGGCGATGACCGACCGGGGTGCGGTTGCCGCCGGTTCCAGGCGGCAACCGCACCCCGGCACGGCTCAGGTCTGGCTTCGTTTGCGCAGCGCCTCCAGATCGACGAGCACTATGGTGCGCCCTTGTACCGTGATGAGGCCACGCGCGACCAGCGACTGCAGCGCACGGTTCACCGCAGGGCGGGAAGCCCCGATCATGCCGGCGAGATCGGTTTGGGTCATCCCGTCCTCCAAGACGATGCTGTGGGTGTGGCCGTGCCGTGCGGAAAGCTGTAGGAGAAGTTTCGCCAGCCGGCCGCCGAGATCGAGGAATGCCAGGTCGCCGGCTTTTTCCGTGAGCTTTCGAACGAGCTTGCCGATGAGTTTGAGGAACTCGTCTGCCAGCTCGGGATGGGAGCTGATCAGTTCCAGCAGTTGTTTTCTCGGCAACACGAAGATCGATGCCGGCTTCAAGGCGACCACGGAGGCGGAACGTGGTGATCCGTCGAGCAGCGCCAGCTCACCGAAGATCTCGCCGGGTCCGAGAATGTTCAGCACCATCTCGTCGCCACGCGCTGCGGTGAAAACGACCTTCACCAACCCCTCGAGCACGGCATAAAGATGGTCTCCGGGATCACCCTGATGGCAGATGATCTGTCCAGGGGGGTAGGTCCGGGACCGGCCGGCGCGCGCTGCTGCCGAAATGCTTTCTTGGCTGAGCGCCTGGAACAAGGGGATCTCTGCCAGCAGGTCAATGGCTGGCCGGTGGTGTTCGGCCATGGTTGCAGCCTAGCCCCGTGGTTCGTATCCGGGCAGCGGCTCACCCAGCTCGTTGATCGCGACCCGGAACGAGACCGAGATGGCGTCGTCGGCGGAATGCAGGCGTCCTTCGTAGAGGTCGTTCGGTGCCGGCGGGTTTCTTATCTCGATTGCGACACTGATATTCTCCACCTGCTCCGCAGCGGGAAACCGATCGGGTGAGATGCTGATAGTCGAGCTCGGGATGCGATGCCCGAGCTGCTGGCCCACCAGGTCTGATACCGCGAGCGTGCCGCTGGTGTTCGCCGGAATCTCGACTCCTACGCGCACCGTTCGTGGCGCAGCAGCGGTTCCGGGTCGGGTGTACGCCAAAAGCGCGAGGTTGTCCGACAGCACGTATGCCGCCTTGACGGTGTTCTCCACCCAGACCCGGGCCAGGCGTACTCCCGCGGTGGAGAGGTCGTCCAGCCGGTAGTTACCCGAGGAAAGCTGGTCAGCCTCGCTCTTGGCGAAGTGCGCGATACCGTCGCACCACAATCTGGCCGCGTCAGCGGCCTGTTCCACCGCCTCGGAAAGAGCGGACTGAGGTCGCGTCGAATCAGCCGGAGGGCCTGAAGCGCTCATTTGCCGGGCTCCTTGCGTGGGGCGATGACTCCCGCAGTCTCCAGCGCGCTCAGCATGAGGTCGCGCTGTCCCAGCGCCGCCCGCGACCCGTCCCGCAACCCGCGAAGCGCTGCCTGCCCCAGGTCACCGACCAGGTCATCCAGACGGTAGTTCCCGCACCGGACCTTGCGCAGGGCCGCGTCGAGCTGCGCCTGCGTGTCGGCCGTGGTCTGGCGCAGCTGGGTCTCGCAGCGGTCCAGCACCCCTTGCAACTTGGCGTCGATACCGGACTGGGGAGGCGCGGTCCCGGTGGGCGGGGTACCGGGGATGGTGTTCGCGCAGGTGGTGAACTGGCTGATCGCGTAGTCGAGCCACCCCATCTGGAAGGCTGCCATCCCGAGGGTCTGGCCGCCGCCGGGGATGACGGTGTCGTCGAAGAGCAGGTATTTCAGCGTCGTCACCTCGTAGCCGTCGGCCAGCCGGTCCACCTGGAGGTAACCCTCATCGATGCGCAGGACGGTCCGGTCGCCGGCTCGCCGCGGTTGCAGCTCGTAGCGCAGGATGAGCTGGTGCTCCGACAGGTCCCACGTGAAGATCAGGAAAGTGTCGGGGAACCAGCCGGTGGGGCAGCTGCCGACGCGCTCCTCGTAGACTCCGCGCCAGTGGGTGTTGTTGCCGGCCAGGTTGCCGCCGGTGGCGCCCGGGCAGTAGAGATCCCGATCCGACTGCGGGGTCAGGTCGCAGAAGAAATCGTTGCAGTACGGCCAGTTCTGCGGCAGGACGGCGGGCACGAGCTGCGCGAGAGTCCTCGGGCTGCGCACGACGAACCTGGTCTCGACCCTCGACACCACCTCGTCGCCCACCGAGCGCAGCTCTGGTAGGAGCACCGCGACCGGGATCTGTAGATCTTCTTGCAGATAACGGCCGACTCGTTCGTACACTTGCGCCCAGCGCTGCTCCACCGGCAGGTCGGCTGCCTCCCGGAAAGCGAAACGAACGGCAGTGTCAACGTCGATGAAGTCGGCATCGTCGCTGCGGGCTGAGCTGCGATCGATCAGCTGATCAAAGACCGGGCCGAGCGAGTCGGCGAATTCCCGTGGCGCCGCGGGGTCTCGGAGCACATCCATCGTGGCGAAAGCCAGCGTCAGCAGGGGAAGCTGGGGATGCCGCTGCGCTGTGCGCTGCACCCCGGTGCTCTCCGCCGCTGCCACCAACTGGGCGCGGGCATTCAAGGGTTGGGGAAACCGGATACCCAGATATCGGAGCTCGTGCTCAAGCTGGGGGTCGAGCGCCGCATACATGCCCAGTAGCGCCAACCGGTTGGGGGACATACCCGCGATTGGTCGAGGATCATCCGGAGCCGGCTCATCCCCCTGCACCATGATCGAGCTCCTTAGCGCGTGCTCCCACCCAGGCTACCGGATGTCTCAACGGGTCCGCTGCACCACGTAATCGACCAGGTGCCGGATGACGTCGGCTTCCGCCGGACGGGTGGCCGACCGGAACGCCGCGGGGAAGGCCGCCGCGGCTTGGTCGGCGATGCCCCGGGCGAAGTCCTGGGCGAAGGCGACGCTGCCGTGCTTCACCAGCAGGCCGGCCAGCCAGTCCAGCTGCTCATCGGTGCGGTCCGGCCCGACCATGAGGGCCACCAGCTCGGCGCGCAGGGCAGGCTCGGCCACCGCGAGCAGGTGCACGACCATCAGCGTGCGTTTGCCCTCGCGGAGGTCTCCCAGGATCTCCTTGCCGTAGCGGGTCTGGTCACCGGTCAGGTTCAGCACATCATCGGTGATCTGGAAGGCGGCGCCGAGAAACAGCCCGAACCGGGACAGGGCATGCAGATCGGCATCCCCCCAGGAGCCGATCAACGCCCCGATCCGCAGCGGCAGGATCGTGGTGTACCAGCAGGTCTTGGACAGGATCAGTTCCAGATAGTCCTGCGGGGACACGTCGGTCACGCCGTCGCGGCGCCAGCCGAGCTCGCGCGCCTGCCCTTCCAGGGTGCGCCAGATCGCTGCGGAGAACTCGTCCATGATCCGCGAGCCCAACCGCCGGCCCAGCCGGTTGGTCGCGGTGCGGAGCACCTCGAAGCTCAGCACCGCCAGCGCGTCCCCGGCGTTGAGGGCCAGCGGCACGCCCTCGCGATGGTGCAGCGTCGGGTTGCCCCGCCGCCAGGCGCTGCCGTCCTGGATGTCGTCGTGCACCAGCAACGCGCTGTGCGCCAGCTCGATCGCCGCTGCCGCCGGTAGGGCGTCGTCCTCCGAGCCGCCATAGGCGCTGCAGGTAGCCAGACACAGCGTCGCTCGCAGGCCTTTACCGGCCCGGCGCGGATAGTCGGCCATCGGCTCGTACAGCCACTGGTGCGGCTCGCCCCGGGGTAGCCGGCGTTCGATCTCCGCCACGGTGCGCTGCCGGTACCGGAGAAGCAGCTGCTCGGTTGCCGCGCAAGCACCGTTCATGCCGGCGCCTCCCCGGCAACCACCGTCACGCACAGTGGCAGGTACAGCTCAGGCACGTGCGAGGCCAGGATCATCGACACGTAGGTGTCCGGCGCGGCCGACGGGGGAACCCGAACCCGCACCTCGATCCCGCAGCTACTGCGGGCCGGCAGCGGGTCGAGCACCTCTGGGTCGAACCGGAGGCAGGTGGGCGCCAGCTCGCACCCGAGGTGTGACCGCAGCGGGGCGCAGTGCGGGCGGACGGCGGCGACAGCGGCCGGGGAGGTGTTGTGCACCCAGAACACTCCCGCCGTCTCGGTACCCGGTGCGGCTGCCGCCAGCACCAGCGATGTCGGGTCGGGCGGTGCCTGCGATCCCAGCAGGCGGTTGATCATGATGCCCAGCAGGGCCGACGAGTTGTCCAGGACGCCGCTCACCACGTCGCCGGCGAGTGCCGCATCAACCCGGAACTGGCGCAGCAGCTGGTTGAGGTCTCCCGGCAGGGGGGTACCGCCGCTGCACCCGTCGCCCGGGGTCAGCAGCCGGTCGGCGAGATCGGCGACGACGCGGCGGCCCAACTCCTGCGCATCGACCACCGCCCGCAGGTTCTCTGCCGGGTCCAGCGCATCGGCCCACCACGAACGGCTGGTTGATCGATCGTCACCGTTGTGCTCAACCATGACAGCTCCCCCGAGATTTTCCGCAGGCGTTGACGAGCAGCGTAGACGCGTTCACCAGCCGCTTCCGGCAACCGGATACCTGACCCCGAGCAGGGGAGTGGGTAGGATGGCAGGCGCTGCAACGCGTTCGGACAGGCGCAACGCGGGACAATCGGATTGTACTGTCAGCAGACAGGTGGTGGGGTGGGCACCATGCCGGCGGAGCTGACCACAAACAGACAGTCCATGGGGCCGAGCCAGCGCCGACACCTCACGGTCATGTTCTGTGATGTGGTGGGGTCGACGCATTTATCGAAAGAAAGGGACGTCGAGGCATATTTCTCGATTCTGAGCTCTTATTACGATGCGTGCCGGCCGGTGGTGCAGCGCCACGGCGGGCTCATCGCCCAACATCAGGGCGACGGGATCTATGTGTGGTTCGGCTATCCGATTCCCAAGGGCGACGACGCTGATCACGCCGTTCGTGCTGGGTTGGATCTGCTCGTCGTGCTCCGGCGTTTGTCCGCCAGATGGGAAGCTGAGATCGGCGAGCCGCTGGCAGTACGCATCGCCGTGCATGCCGGCGAGGTACTCGTCGCCTCGGTTGCCACTGAGCATGCCCCCTTGGCGTTCGGGCACACGCCCAATCTCGCGGCGAAGCTGCAACAGGCGGCACGCCCGGGAACGCTGGTCATCAGCGGTGAGGTCCTGCGGTTGGTCGAGGACTCGTTCGAGGTGGCGGTGGGTAAGTCTGCCGTGCTGGCGGACGGCTCGGTCGTACCGGTGTACGAGGTCGTGAAGGAGACGCACCGGCAGGGGCGGGTCGGCCGCAACTGGCGGACGCCGATGGTGGGACGTGGCCGGGAGCGGGCCCGCCTGCACCAGGTCTGGACATCGGTGCAGGCAGGTCAGGGTGCCGTCATCGCGCTCGTGGGCAGCCGGGGGATCGGCAAGACCCGGCTGGCCTCGACGGTGTTGGCCGCGGCTGAGTCCGATCAGGCCACCGTGCTCGACTGCGCCTGCAACCACCTGGAGACCAGCACGGCCTACCGGCCTTTTCGCACGCTGCTCGCCCAGGCAGCCGGCATCGAACCCGACGATCCACCCACCGTCGCTGCCGCACTGCTTCAGGATCGTCTTCTCGACCGGCTGGGGATGGACCCGCTGGCCGCGATCCTGTTGGCCACCGTGTTCGGTCTACCACCGGAGGCGGTGGATCCGGCGCCGGATCTCGATCCAGCCAAGCTGGCCGAGGTCACCGTCGAGTTCCTGGTGCAGTGGCTGGCACGTCTCGCGCAGGCCACTCCCACGGTGGTCCTGGTCGACGACATCCCGGATGCCGACCCGTCCAGCCTGACCGTGTTCGCCCGGCTCGCCGCCGCGCCGCCGCCGCGGTTGCTGCTGGTCTTCACCGCCCGTTCGGATGTCACCCTACCGCCGTTCCTGGCCGGCAGCACGATCGAGATCGTCGAGGTGACGCCGCTGGCCGGCGAGGTCTGCGGGGTGCTGGTCGACATGGTCACCGCGCAGACGCCGCTGGTGTGGCCCGTGCGCGAGCGGGTACTGGCGCAGGGTGAGGGGATACCGCTGTTCCTCGAGGAGCTCGCCCGGGCCGCCCAGGAATGCGCTGACCAGCCGGGTCTGCCGATCACGCTCACCGGGCGTTTGCAGGCGCGGCTGGTCGCGCCGGGCATCGACCGTGAGGTCGCCGGTGCGCTCGCGGTCGCCGGCCGCGACGTTGACGAGTCAGTCCTCGCGTCGGTCCTCGGTGCGGACGCCGAGGCACTCCGGACCCGGCTGCACGGCCTGCTCGTCAGCGATCTGGTCGTGGACACCGGCGGCTGTTACCGGTTTCGCCACGGCCTGATCACCGAGGCCGCGTACGGCCTGCTGCTCCGGGAGCATCGAGCCCGCCTGCACGGCAGCTTCGCCGAGGCGCTGACGCAACGGCGCTCGTCGGGCGGCCCGGTCGACTGGAACGTCGTGGGCAAGCACCTGAAGCTGGCCGGGCGCCCTCGGGAAGCCTTCGAGGCGATCCTCACCGGCGCCAACGAAGCCAGCCGGGCCGGTGCTTTCCGCGAGGCACGCCAAGGCTATCGCGATGCCCTCGACGTCATCACCGAAGTCGCCGACCCGGGCACTCAAGACCTGCTGGAGGTCCGCTGCCGACCCCTCAAAGCGCTCACCGCCGTCGCTGCCGGTGGGTACGGATCCTATGAAGCGGTCGAGGACTTCGAACGTTGCGCCGTGCTGTGCCGCCGGCTGGAATCCAGGCCCGAGCACCTGCCCGCGTTGATCGGCACGTACGCCTTCCATCTGGTCCGGGCAGAGTTCGCTGCCGCACGTCGGGTCGTCGAGGGTCTCCGATTCTGGGTTGAGTCCGGCAATTCTTACTACCTTGCCGAGAGCACGTGCAGCTCCGGCATAATCAGCTTCTTCGAAGGCGACTACCAACAAGCCGGCGGGCTACTCGGCTTGGCATCGGACCAATTCGAGGTTCGACCGCATGACGATGGCGCGGAACAGAACTGGTTCCTGCCGCACGACTGTGCCGTTACCGCGTTGGCGCACCACGCCGCTGCGCTCTGGGTCACCGGGCGGGCTCACGAGGCACAGGACGCGGGTGACCGGGCGATCGCGCGGGCGGCGACGTTGGGATTCCCCAACGGGCCGTTCAGCATGGCCTACATCAAGGCTTACTTGATGTGGATAGCCGCCGTCGGAGGTCACCACGAGACCGCGGCACGGCTAGCCGGCGAGGTGCGGGACATCGGGCGGCGGCACGGGTTTGCTTTCTGGGAGATCACCGGTGAGATCTACCTGGCCGTCGCGGAATATCGGCTTGATGGACGAGCTGACGCCGCAGAGACAGTCGAGCGGCATATCCCCACGTGGGAGCTCCTCGGCGGACGAGTCTTCCTTCCGTACCTGCTGACGGTGGTCGCGGATATCCGGGCGGCCATGGGCCGACCGGCCGAGGCAGTGGCCGGGTTCGCGGCGGCCGGGCAGTTCGCGCAGCAGACCGGCGGGTGCTTCTACGAAGCTGAGCGCCTGCGCCTGCTGGCGAGGACACTGCCCTGGCCGGGGGAGGAGCCGCTGGCAGCTCTGCGCCAGGCGTGGGAGCTGGCGCACCGGCAGGGTGCGCTGCTGTTCGAGCTGCGCGCCGCGCTGGAGCTCACCCGGCTCTCCGCGGACCCACAGTGGGCGATGCGGTTGGCCGCGGTCGTGCGGCGCGTCCCCTCCGCAGCGGGGTATCCCGAGGTCGACGAGGCACAGGCGCTGCTGGCGCATGCGGTGAGCCGCACATGACCGACGCGCCACGCGTCCTGGTTCTCGGTGGTGGCATGGCTGGTCTCGCCGCGGCATGGCGGCTGTCCGAGCCCGGCTGGCGGGAGCGCTTCTCCGCGATCACCGTGCTCGAGCGTGGTCATCGCCTCGGCGGGAAGGGGGCGTCGAGCCGGGGCCGCCACGGCCGCATCGAGGAGCACGGCCTGCATGTCTGGCTGGGCTACTACGACAACGCGTTTCGGGTGATGCGCGAGTGCTATGCCGAGCTCGATCGGGAACGCACCGATCCGCAGTGCCCGATCCGCACCTGGCGGGATGCCTTCTTTCCGGCCGGTCAGCTCGGGCTTTTCGACCAGGGCCCGAACGGTTGGGCGCCGTGGGTGGCGACGTTCTCCAGCAACCCGCTGCTGCCCGGTGAGCCGGGATTCGATGGACGAGCCTCCTCTTTGGCCGAGCTCGTGACGCGCAGCGCACTGCTGCTCCGCGATTTCTACGACTCCCTCGATCTCGGTGCGTCGGCGGCTCCCGCCATCACGCTGTCCCTCTCACCCGCACCACCCCTGGCGCCGCCCCGAGCCGCATTCCAGGGCATTGCCGTGACTCTCCTGGCGGTGAGCCAGCAGTTGCTGCTTCTGGCTGCTCAGGGGGCTCGCCTGCTGGCGGGTGACAATGCCTCCGCGGCAATCGATGCCGCTTTCGCTCCGCTGCTTGCGCACCTCGCGCCGGCGATGCGAAAAGACTCAAGTGCCCGCCGGCTGCACGACCTGATCGATCTCGTCCGCAGTGTGCTGAGCGGGATGGCTACCGATGGCTTGGCCACGGACCGGGCCGCCTACGATGCCATCAATCACCTCGACTTCTGTGACTGGCTGAGCCGCCACGGTGCACAGCCGTCGACCCTGCAGTCCGCGATCGTGCGCGGCAGCTATGACCTCGCCTTCTCCCATGAAAATGGCGATCCCTCCCGTCCCAAGAAGTTCGCGGCCGGCTGGGGGGTGTTCTTGGCGGCCAAGTTCTTCTTCGACTACCAGGGCTCCATCTTCTGGAAGATGCGGGCGGGGATGGGCGACGTCGTTTTCGCGCCGCTCTACCAGGCACTCGTCGAGCGGGGTGTGCGGTTCCAGTTCTTCAGCCCGGTCGAGCAGCTCGTGCCGTCGGCCGATGGATCGGGGATCAGGTCAGTGGTCATCGGCCGTTCGGCTCCCCGTGAATACCAGCCCCTGATCGCCGTCAAGGGACTGCCGTGTTTCCCGGCCGAGCCGGATCAGTACCGGCTGCGTGACGGTCATCAGGAGCTGCGTTGCGGGGAGGACTTCGACCTGCTGGTCTTCGCGATCCCGCCGGGCATGGCGCGCCTGGTCTGCCGGCCGCTGGCCGACCAACGGCCCGAATGGCGGGACATGCTCGATCGGATCGCCACCGTGGCGACCCACGCCTTCCAGGTCTGGCTCACCCCCGACGAACGCGCCCTCGGCTGGGCCCACCCGGGTACCACGATGAGCGCCTTCGCCAAGCCCTTCGACACCTGGGCATCCATGTCCCACCTGATCGAGCTCGAGGACTGGGGTGACGTCGGGCCCCCCAAGACCGTCGGCTACTTCTGCAGCACCCTGCCCTCGGAGGCCGGTGCCGACACCCGAGACCACGCCATCCGGTTCCTCGACCAGCACGCCCGGCACTTCTGGCCCCGCGCGATCGACCCGGACACCCGACGTTTCCGGTGGGACCTGCTCTGCGCCGACAGTGACGTGACCGGTGCGGACCGCTTCGACACCCAGTACTGGACCGCGAACACCGACCCCTCCGACCAGTACGTGCAGTCCCTGCCGGGCACCGACTCCGCCCGGCTGCGGCCGGACCGCAGCGGCTACCCCAACCTCGTGCTGGCCGGCGACTGGACGGACTGCGGGATCAACGCGGGATGCATCGAGGCAGCCGTAGTGAGCGGGTTGCAGGCGGCCAACACCCTGCTCGGCCGTCCCCGATGGGATCGGATCAGCGGGCTGTACCTCCGATGAGGGCTCGCCGGTGCTCATGGTGACGTCAGCGTTGTTCGACTTTCCTTCGACACATCCGGTGGGGAGGAGCGCCCGGGCGCGAGTTATGCCCCGGCCCGTCACTTGGACCTGGCCGTCCGGGTTTTCCGCCTGGACGGTGACCGAGTGTTCCGGGCCAGCGGCGCTGTAGTTGCTGGTGTGCCAGAGGACGCCGGCTAGGCGCTTGCGGACCCGATCGACAAAAAGTTGTTTATGCTGCGGCGGCTCCCGTGGTGATGCTGAGGTGATGGAACAGGGTCTGCATGTCGATGCGGATCTTTTCGTGGTCGCGGTCGATTTGGGTCCAGGTGGCGGGTTTGTGTCCTTTCCGGGGGTTGTGGATGCCGGCGAGGATGGGGCTGATGATGTGGTCGCGCAGGGTGCGCAGGGCGGTGGTGATGCGGGCTGGTCGTGGCGGTAGGTGGTAGCGCCGGGACTGGCCGGGTTTGATGATGAGGTTTTTGCCGCGCAGCTTGCGGGGGTCGTATGCGGCTTGGCGGGTGGTGTAGGTGGTGTGCCCGGAGACGGGTTGGTGGTTACCGGATACGCCAGCGCATTTCTGGTTTCGATCCAGTGAGCATCGCCCATTGCGTGGTGTCGTCTACCTTGATGAGGAAGTCTGCGGGGCCGGGTTGACCGGTGTGTTCCCACCATTGGTGGACGTGGCTGATGATCGCCCATAGATCCCGTTTTCCTTGGGTGCGGACCTGCCCGAGTGCGGATACCCGGGTGGACGAGCCGTGCGCATCGGTCACAAGGAGGTCTCCCAGGAGTCCGGGGTCCTCGACTGTGAGGGTTGGATTGCTCAGCCCCAAGACGAACCGGAATCGTGGATCGCGCAGCGTGGCGGTTGTCGGAGCTGATCCGGGTGTGAGGGGACTTTCGATGATCGGAGCGTCCTGGGCGGGATCGTGGATGGATCTCAGCGGCAGTATCTGAACTGGTTCTGGGAGGAACCTGCCGAGGGCGTGGGTTTGGTCGCGAACGTCTATGACAGCTATCGCGCCGCGCAGTGGCGCGACGATTCGGCCTCCTGGTTGGGTTTGGGTGAGCCAGGGTGTCGGGAGGTGGGAGACCGCAGCCGTGCTCAGCACCCGGTGGTAGGGCGCGTGCTCAGCGAAGCCGTGGAAGCCGTCAGCATGGATCAGCGCAGGCTGGTAGCCGAGTTCGTCGAGTGCGGCTCGGGCGTGCCGGATCAGTTCGGTGTCGAGTTCGATGCCGGTCACGTTGCCCGCGCCGCAGCAGTGGCTGAGCAGCGCTGTCAGCCAGCCGGTTCCGGCGCCGACTTCGAGAACGTGATCGCCGGGGCTGGGATCCAGGGCGGTCAGCATCTGCGCGGCGAGGCTTGGCTGGATGCTGGAGCTGGCTGGCGTGCCGGGGGTGTTGCCGGGGCCGTCGAGACGTTGGACCCAGGTGATGTCGTGGTAGGTCAGCTGGAGCCAGCGTTCTTGCCCGACGGTTTCTGGGGTGATCAGTTCCCAGCCGTTGGGGGTTCGGGTGTAGAAAGCGGGCAGGAACAGGTGTCGGGGGATCTGGGTGAAGGCGTCTGTCCAGGACTGGTCCAGGACTCCCCGGGAGACGAGGGCCTGCGTGAGCTGGCCGACGTAGCGGTGGCCGGTCTTGGGGATCGGGCTCACGGCTGGGGTAGCCGGAGCGCGGTGGTGTTGGCTCTGAAGTCCTCGATCCGCGCGGCCATGTCCCGTGCTGTGGCGCTGGCGCCCGCGGACGCTGTGGTCAGGGGGTGTTCGAGGCTGTCGAGGCGTTTGACGACGATGGTGGTGCGCTGTTCGACGGGGACGGCTAGGACCGGGAGCAGTGCTTCCTGCGCGGCGTCCAGGTCGTGTTGCAGGAGGTGGGCGGTGACCAGGTCGATACGGGCGACGGCGAGCGCGGATCCGGCGCATTCTTCGGCGGGCCCGTTCGTCCATAGCTCGATGGCGTGGGTGGCTGCCGCGATGGTGGGTTGAGGCTGGTGCAGGTTGGTGTAGGTCATGGCGGCCATGTACGCCTGTTTGGCGGGGGTGCTGGTGAACATCCCGCCGGTCCGGTCGTGGATTTCGTCGTCGCCGGGTGCCGCGTCGCGGGCGCGGGTGGCGGCGGTGAGTGCCCGTTGGGCTTCATCGTCGATCCGTAGTTTGGAGCAGGCCAGCGCTTCGAGGCTGTGCAAGCGGACGGCGGCGCTGCCGGTGCCGAGCCGGGCCAGTCCGGCGCGGGCGAACTCCAAGCTCCGGCGATGCTGGCCTTCGAGGGAGAAGAAGGTCGACAGCATGCCGCTGGCGTAGGCCCATAGCGAGGGGTGGCCGATGAGTTCGGCGTAGGTGCGCGCGGCGCGGGCCTGTTCGATCGCCGCAATCGGGTAGCCGAGGTCGCAGCTGGTTCCGGCGAGGAGGCAGCCGAGCTGGCCCGCGACCAGGTACAGGTCATGGCGCTGGGATAGCCGTTCGGTTCGTTCCAACAGCTCGTAGGCGCGGTTACGGATCATGACGAGTTCGCCGAACAGGGGGAGCATCGGCCCGGTCAGGTAGGCGCGGGCAAGCCGGCCGGCATGATCGGCGAGCTGTTCGAGGGCTGCCTCGTCGAGGTTGCCGGCGCCGTCGCGGCCGGCGTGGTCTCCTGCTTGTCGGGCGGCGGCCATGATCAGTTGTTCTTCCGTCTGGGTTGTCCATGTCCCTGGGGAAAACTGCGGGCCGCCTCGCTCATCGGTGCGGTTCTCCCTCGCTGGTGCCCACCCGGCTTCATCGGCCGTCGTCACTGTCGAGTGTTCCACGGCGGCCAAGGGTCCTGGGGTGAGTAGGGAGTGGCGTTGCTGCTCAGTGAGCGCCGCAAGATCATGATGGTCCAGCAGCTTGCGTGGACTGGTCCCGTAGACGTCGGCGAGGTTGTGCAGGACGGTCGGGGACGGCCTGCGGGTGTTACGGCCGATAGGCCAGTTCTCGTACTCGCTGATGCGGGTCTTGCTCATCGGCGCCGGGCTCTGAGAAGTGCCGAACCTGGCGTTGTAGACATCAGCGGCCACCTGGCCGGACATGCCGACGGCATACCGGTAGGCCGCCCGCGAGCGGAGCCGCAGCTCTGCACCGAGCGCTGCGGCAATCTCGTCAACGTTGCACCCCAGCTCGCTCAGACTGCGGCGCAGGCGATCCACACGCGTGCTGAAGCCGGGGTTGCCAGTCACCTCTGCAGCGGGCACGACGGCCTTCCCAGGGACGTGTCGCGGATGCGGACTCCTCTGCCAGGTCACGGTAACCCCGTGGCGTTCCCGCTTCCCAGTCCCCAGGGGAACCGCAGATAGCTGAGGTCGGGAACACCCCGGCGACCAGGTCACTGTTTCCGCTGTTCAGAGGTGCACCGGCGAGGAGATCTGTGGGGACGAACAGTTCCACGATCGGGGTCCCGATCGACATCACCTCCCCGAGCGACAGTAGGACCACCCAAGCCGCCGCGAGCCTCGCGGGGAGTGTCGAAGCCGTGCCGTCGGCTCAACTGGGATTTGGATCGGAGGAGATCAGGTGCTCACTGCACATCCCGACACCGACCGTCTACCCGTGGATCTGGTAGCTGGATCGCCCGGCCTGAACGTCGAGGAAGCCGAACGGGCTGCCGCCGCGCTGCTGACCGCCCTCGGCGTGCCTGACGATAGCGAGGTCGCCCTTCGGACCCCGGTTCGGATGGTCGCGGGCCTGGTCGAACTGCTCAGCTCACCGCCGTGGGAGTTCACCACCTTCCCTAACCGCGGGGGGCAGCACGAGCTGGTGCTGGCCCGTGATGTGCCGTTCACCTCGATCTGCGCCCACCACTTGCTGCCCTTCTCCGGAACGGCTCATGTGGGCGTGCTACCAGGTAAGAGGATCGCCGGGCTGTCGAAGCTCGCCCGCACCGTCGAGGCGTTCGCCGCCCGGATGCAGGTCCAAGAGGAGCTCGACCAGCAGATCGCCGCGTTCCTGGAAGCACAACTGGACTGCCGTGGAGTCGCCGTCGTCCTGGCGGCTGAGCACCTGTGCATGACGCGACGCGGGGTCAGGGCGATGGGCGCCGACGCGGTCACCATCGCCAGCCGAGGCCAGCTACGCGATGACACCGCAGCCCGTGCCGAGTTCCTCCAACTGGCCATGCCGCAGACACGCAGGCCCGCGTGACATCGAGGAGGTGGAGTAGATGTACCGGATCGGTAAGCGGTTCACCTTCGAGGCCGCTCACTGGCTGGCCGGGTTGCCCGAAAGCCACAAGTGCGGTCGTGAGCACGGGCACTCCTACACCGTTGAGGTGATCCTGGCCGCGGCTGAGTTGTCCGGGCCGGGATTCGTTGTCGACTTCGCCGAGCTCGACCCGATCAAGAAGCACCTGGGTGATGTCTTCGACCACCGGAAACTCAACGATGTCATCGACGTCGAGCCGACCAGTGAGAACCTCGCCCGGGTGCTGTTCGACTGGTGCACCGCGACACTCCCCTTGCCAGCCACCGTCGCAGTGGAGGCGGTTCGGGTCAGCGAGACCCTCACCACCTGGGCCGAATACCGGCCAGGGCCGGTTCCCCCCGGGCACAAGAACCGCGTCGTCCCACCCGAGTGAGAGGAACCCCATGCCCACCGACACGCTGCCGCTCGTCGACCAGACCCACCAGCAGCCCATCCCGGTCTCCGAGCTGTTCTACTCCTTCCAGGGTGAGGGCGTGAACCTCGGCCGCCGCGCCCTGTTCGCCAGGTTCATGGATTGCAACCTGACCTGCGGATACGCCAAGTGCCCCGATGCCGCCGACGCCCCGGTCGAGGGAGCCATGCTCTGCGATACCGAGTACACGTGGAACAGCGCGAAGCACGACCTCACCACCGGGGTGCGGCACCTGACGTCGCAGGAGATCTGGGACGAGCTGATGAAGCTCGACCCGTCCACCACCTACCCGTCCCTCGTCCCGGTCGACCTGATCGTGGCATCCGGCGGGGAACCCCTTCTGCGCAAGGAAACCCTCATTCATCTCGCGACCCAAGCCGCGGCAACGGGCCGCAAGATGGAGATCGAAACAAACGCCACCATCAAGCCCGGTGAGGAGCTGGTCGCTACCGGTGTGGCATTCAACGCCGGGTTGAAGCTCGCCACCTCCTCGGTGCCGAGGAAGAAGCGGATCAAGGAAGACGCCATCGCGGAGATCCAGGCCAGCGGCCGGGCCCGGTGGAAGTTCGTCGTCTGCGGCCCCGAGGACCTGGCGGAGATCGCCGAGTTCCAGCGGGAGTTCTCGCTCACCGAGATCTGGCTCAGCCCCGAGGGAACTACCCCGGCCGCCGTCATACAGCGGATGCGAATGGCCGCGGACGCCGCCCTCGCGCACGGCTGGAACCTGACCACCCGCGAGCACGTCCTGATCTGGGGCGACGAACGTGGCAAGTAACGTCAACGGTCGGGTGTCCAAGAGCATCAATGTGTCGGTGATCGCACCAGCCGCCTATCTGCGTCACTTCGTCGCCCAGTTGCCCGCGACGGTGCACCATGTGGCCGCGCAGCGTGTCCTCCGGGATGCGGCGTATCGCGCGTTCTTCCTCGAAGAGGCGCAGGTGGGCGCCACGATCATCGTCGACAACGGTGTCTTCGACCTCGGCGAGTCGCTGTGCCCGGCGGATCTGCTGCGGGCGGCGCGCGCGGTGAACGCCGAAGAGATCATCCTGCCTGACGTGATGCACGACGGGCCGGGCACCATGCGGGCCAGTGACCGCGCGGCGGCCGAGCTCCGTGAGTCGAGTGACGAGTTCCGGCTCTGCGCGGTGTTGCACGCAGCCGACGACACCGAATGGCATCGCTGCTACGACCACTTCATCTCCAGTGACTACGTCGGCGCGATCGCGCTCCCGGCCTCCCGGCGGAAGAACCCGACCGGCGCGCTATCCAAGAACCGCGTCGCGGCGACCCGATACCTTGAGGAACGAGGGCTGGTCGACCCACGGCTGATCTACCGGCTGCTCGGCCTCGGCCGGACCGGACATCTTGAGCTGTTCGAGCAGCGCGACCACGAGTGGATCGCCTCCGTCGACTGCGCGGCACCGGTGATCCTCGGCTCGATGGGAATCAGGATGCACCCCGACGGGCCCTACGAGAAGATCCCCACCCCACGTGTCGACGCCGTCGAAGAGATCGAAACGGCACGCTTCCCGCTGATCCGAGACAACATCAGCGCGGTCAGGTACGCCGCCAACTGTCCCATCGAGATCCGGATACCGTCATGACCGGGTCACTCTTCGATGACACGCTCACGATTCCGTGGGCGCGCCTGCACGGCGTCTCACCCATAGATGCCAACCAGCACACCATGAGCGCGAAGAGCTTGCTCAGGTACCTTGAGATCAAAGTTCATCACCTCATCCAGGAACGAGACTGGGAGAGTATCCACATCGTGGGCGAATACGACCGTGAATGTGTGATCTCAGCGAATGAGAAGAACGGCAAACTCTTCAACTGGCAGCGCCCCACCGCCGAAGTGCACGGAAATGAACTGGTCATCAAGTGCTATCCGGGCATGGACTACGTCCACCACTACGCCCTCATCATCGCCACCTACCTCAACATGCTGGGACGGTACCGAGACCAGGTCGACTATGAGATCCCCAGCCAGTCCACCTGTGAAGCGGCCATCGACCGGCTGGACCTCGACCCTTCCGCAGACCATCTCGTCGTCCTGGGATGGGGGCTCGGGAACTTCGTCAACGGCGCGCCGTGGGCACACGGCCACGGATACGCTTGGCAACGTACCGAGGTCGAAGGGCGGCGCGTGCTCTACGTGGGCTTCTTGCACAGCATCTGGGGTGATGTCGCAAGCCGTGTGGTGTCCCGACTGGCCGCGCTGGGTGCCCGCCGCATCGTCTACGTGGGCAAGGTCGGATCTCTCGACCCGCACATCGCCCCCAACACCTCCCTCGCCACCGGCAACTGCAGCGTCATGGCCGATGGCCGAGTCTCCTGGCGGGATTTCTTCGGCGATATCGCGACCGACCAGCCAGACGTCCGTTCAGGGGTTCACGTGACGTCGCCGTCGATCCTGCTCGAAGGGAAGAGCTGGCTGGGCAGGCAACAGGGGAACCGATTCGTCGACCCTGAGATCGGCCACATGGGAAGTGCCGCCTGCGCCGTTGGTATCGAGTTCGGCTTCCTTCATGTCGTCTCCAACAATCTGGCCCGCGAGTACACGGCCGACCTTTCCAATGAACGACTGGGCACTGTCATAGAACGCCGCACGAGACTACTCTACCGCATCCACGAGATCATCAGTCTTCGGTTACGGACAACCGACCTGGAAACCGCTTAACGGAGGAATGGGCTGTGAGCATTGAGACAGCGGGAACCACCAGGCCTGGTAGACTAATCACGGTAGCCGGCATCGACGGAGCCGGGAAGTCGACCCTGGCCGAATCCCTGCACGCGACGCTCAGGGATTCGGGCCAGAAGGCGATCCTTGTGGGAAAGCATACGACTGGGGTCCCGATGAGCGCGGACCTCTCGGAGTACGTCGACGGTCTCAACGCGCTCGTCTACCGGCGCAAGGCGAGCGTGGGCCCCGCCTGCGGGGACCATTACTGGCTGTTCGCGCTTGCAGCGTGGTACAGCCTGCAGGACCAACTCATCATCCGCCCCGCGCTGCAGGCAGGCACCCATGTCGTGCTCGACAACTCCCATCACAAGATCGTCGCCCGCTACGCCGTCAATCCCGACGTGCCCACGGAACTCGCACGCCAGGTGTTCGCCCACCTCGCACAGCCCGAGGTGGTGTTGTTCCTTCAGGTCACGGCCGACGAGGCGCTACGCCGAAAGCAGGATTTCAGCTCACTCGAAGCAGGACGTACCGGATCATCGGACGGGCACTTCATCCAGTACCAGAACAGCGTCACGGAAGAACTACGCAAGCAGGAGGCCAACGACGTTTGGGTTCCGATCGACGTCTCCGGCAAAGGCCCGGACATCGTGCTGAATGAGGCGCTCGCGGTCCTGTCCGAACGTCTCGAGCTCGACCCGACCTGACCTGAACGCCTGACAGAGATCAGAAACGGCCGGAACCGGGACGTGGAGCGCACCAGTGGATCTGAAACAGGCAGGCAGTACGTATGGCACGGTGTCACCTGGGCCACCGGGAAGCCCACGCTGCTCCTGGCGAACACGGCGACCGGACTTCTCGATCAGATCGAGGTCATGGGGCTGGAGCTCGGCCTGAAGGTGAGCAACCCGGCGCGGTTCTGCACCGGACGGTACGGTTTCGCCGACACCTTCCACGTCGAACCGGTGCCGTGCCCGTGGCAGGCAGAGGCCGGAAACGGCGGGCAGTGCCCCAAGTGCTTGGAGCAAGACGAGTTCCGCTTCGCGCACCAGTTCCATAAGGGCGGCCATGCCCCGCCGACCCTGGCCGCATACATGTCCCAGCCGCACTGGCTATACATCGCCACGTTCGCCCACGGGGCCAGCAAGGTAGGGACAGCGGCGGCTCCACGCAGGACGTCGCGTCTGGACGAACAAGGGGCAATGCTCGCGACCTACCTCGCCGAGGCGCCCGACGGCCGCGTCGTCTGCTATCTCGAAGACGCCATCAGCCGCGAGATCGGCGTGTCACAGGTCGTCCGCGGAGCCGCGAAGCTGGCGGCCCTGGCGGATCCCGACCCCAGCCGCGTCCAGACGGCGCACGAACGCGTCGTCGAAAGCGTGGTGGCCGTCCTTGCCGCGTTGGAGGTCTCCAGTGCGAGAGAGGAATGGTCGTCTCCGGCCGAAGGCCTCGCGCTCCGGTCCCCACAACTCCACGGGGATCGGGCGGTCTATCCCCATGACCTGCGAGAAGGAGAACACGGATTCCACATCGAGTCCTGCGCCGGAACTCAGATCCTGGCGCGGCTCTCCGCGGGCGCCGAGGCCGTACGGTACGTCCTCGACCTCAACGCCTTGAAGGGCCGTCGCATCGTGCTCGGCGACTTCCACTCGCCCGAGACGACGTTCCAGGGGGCACTCTTCTGAGATCACACCACCGCGCGCTGGCTCGTACCTCGATGGCGCCACCCATAACACTCAGGTCGAGGTTCGGCCGCGAGAGAGGAGACCGATGAGGCCCCCGGACGCGACCGCCGGCTGGGAAGACGACCTGAACGTCGAACTTTACGCCCGCTTCACACGCGACTATCCGATGTACGCCGACACCAGCCGGGACCTCGCTGCCCGCACCGACCTCAGCGACAAGCAGGTGGTCGTCGACCTCTGCGGCGGGACGGGCGTTACCGCAGGGGTCCTCCTGGAGACCCTGCCGCAGCGGGGACGTGTCATCTCCGTCGACAACGCCAAAGCCATGCAGGCGGCCGGTCAGCGCACTCTCGTCGACCCACGGATCACCTGGGTCCTCTCCAAGGCCGAGGATGTCGCAGACCACATCAAGGAGCCTGTCGACGCCGTGGTGTGCAACTCGGCCATCTGGAAGACGGACACCCTCGCAACCTTCGCCGGGGTGAAGCGCATACTTCGGCCGGGCGGACGATTCGTGTTCAACATCGGTGGGGGCTTCGCCGGCCTCACGAACCGCGACGACGACCTCGCCCGCTCTACGCCGTCCCTCAACGACCTGATCAACGCCATCGCGGTGCTCGACTACGGCTACGTGCCGCGCCGTGAAGGGAAACAGGAACCGGTCCTGGCCCCTGCCATCGTCGTAGCTCAGCTGACAGCGGCCAGGTTCACCGTCCTCGAGTCAGACACCGTCGTCCACCAGGGCACCGTGGAGGAGAAGCGGGCGTGGCTGTCCATCCCGCTCTTCGCGCGGCCCCCGGGCCAGCTGACCCACCTGCAGCGCATGAAGATCCTGCAGAGGGCCTACGACAAGGTGGACAAGACGCGGGTGAATACCACCAGATGGCTCGTCGTCGTCGCGCAGGCCTGAGCCGCTCGACGCGGGCAATGAGGGCACCTGGCGGGGTACCGACAGTCGGCTCGCGGCGTCGCGATGATCAGCGGGCGGTGCCCGTCTGAGTGCGGGCCAGCCGCCTCACGTACTGACGGATCCTCGGCCCGTCCTCAGGAAAGACGCCGTCCCAATCGTGGTCCAACAGCACCCAGGCCGCCGGTTGATGACTCTCCCCGCGCAACGGGAGCGATCTGCCGACGACAGCGGCATAGGACAAGCCAAGCGTCGGCGCCCAATCTGGACGGTAGGACCGGACAGAAACAGCCGCTGGTACCTCGAACAGGTCCGGGGTGATGCCCGTCTCCTCGAGAAGCTCACGGCAAGCCGCAGCCCGGGGCGTCTCCCCGGCCTCGACTGTCCCGCCGGGTGGCACCCAACCCCGCCAACGGTGCTTCACCAGCAGGACATGCCGAAGAGCCTCATCAAACACCCAGACTTCGGCTGAGATCGGATCCATAGGGCCTGTACGTGCCTGCGCCAACCAGGCCAGCGCATCGTCGAATTCGGCCTCCGCCAGGCAGGCATCAGCCGCAGCCGCGTTCAAAGTTCGCTGGTCAGACCAGTTCTGAGGCACCGAAACAGGCTATCGGGGGAGCACCTCACGGTGAACTACGCTCACCCATCGAGCGCGCTGAAACTCTACCGCGTCGGGCGCGGCGGCTCCCTTACCCAGCGTCTGAGGCTGGCAGCCACCGTCTGGTACGCCGCAGCCGACGCCACCACCACCGACCTCGACGCCCACCTACCCTGCCTGCTGCGCACCCTGATCGACCACGCCAACGAGGACATCACCAGCCCGCTGCCCGGCCTCATCCAAGGCCACGCCGGGGTCGCCCTCACCCTGCACACCATCACCGCCGAAACACCCAGCAGCTGGCCAGCCTGCCTGCTCATCAACTGACCACCCTCACCCGGCAGCCCGGAACCGACAGGACCTGACATGACCGAACCGACCACGACCACCGGATGGGGCCAGCTCAATCTCACCTGCGAGCATTGGTAGTGCGTCGAACAGATGGCCCTCACCCGGCTGCGGGCGCTGCTTACCGAGGCCGAGGACGCCAGGATCCTCACCGACTGGTGGTTCGTCCGCAAGGGCGACACCTGGCGCGTGCGGCTGCGACCGGCAACTCCGGCGTTCCTCGATCAGATCACCACCGCGTTGATGGGGCAGGAGGCCGACCGCAGCTGGTCGCAGACCATCTACGAGCCCGAGACCCACGCGTTCGGCGGACCCGCCGCCCTGGACATCGCTCACGATCTCTTTCACGCTGACAGCCGCCACCTGCTGGAGCACCTCGCCCACGCCGACCAGGACCACCGCCGCGAACTGGCGGTGGTCCTGGCCACCCGCCTGCTGCGCGCCGCCGGACTGGATCGATCCGAGCAGGGTGGCGTGCCTCCCACATTCCGGACAGGGGACCCGATAAGGTCCCTTCCGGAATGAAGGGGGATAAATGCCAGAACGGCGCAGGAAGTACACGACTGAATTCAAAGGACGAAGCGGCGAAGATGGTGATCGAGACATCACGCCCGATCGCCGAGATCGCCCGACAAATCGGCGTGAACGACGGCACACTGGGAAGCTGGGTAGTGAACTACCGGAAAAACCACACCGGCGAGGAGCCCCCGCTATCGATCACGGACCGGGCACGCCTCCGGGCACGAGAAAAAGAAAACCGTGAACCGACAATGAAAGCGGAATTCTTGGGAAAAACCGCGGACTTCTTCGCCCAGGAACCTCGGTGAGCACACCATGCGGGCTCCTCGACGCGCAAAAGGCAGACTACCCGATCACGGGAGATGCGCGAGTGGGCCAAGGTGTCCACCTCGGGATATTATGACTGGCTCACCCGGCCTGTCTCGGTCACCGCGGCCCGTCGCGAACACCTCACCACACTCATCGACGCGATGTGCACACAGTCCGACCAGACCCATGGGTATCGTCGCGTGCCCGCCCAGCTCCTCCGCCAGGGCGAGCCCGTCGGACCCGAGCTGGTCCGGGAGTTGATGCGCGACCACGACCTGGTCGCGTACCAGCCCAGGCCAGGGCGGCCGACCACCACCGTGCCCGGCGATCCCGGTCCGATTCCCGACTGAGTGAACCGGGACGTCACCGCTACCGCCCCCAGCGAGAACATGGTCGCAGACATCACCTCCATCCCCACCTGGCAAGGGTGGCTGTCTCTCGCCACCGTCATCGACACTAACAGCAGTCCGGAAAACGCGGGGCAGCCCACCCCTTCCCGCTACCCGTGGCACGGGTTGGTTTAAGAGCAGCTATAGCGACAACGGCTCCAATAACTGCATGGAGTATCGTATCGTCGGCAGCGTTGCCGTTCTCGTTCGGGACTCCAAGGATCTCCCGAAGTGCCGACCTTCCGGTTCACGTCTGATGAATAGTCAACGTTTATCAATAGCGCCAAGGCGGGGACCTTCGATCTCCCAAGCTGATCCACTAGATACCCTATAAGCCTTGACCAGAAAGGTCGCCTGGGGTGAGACTACCCGCCGGAAGTAGGTGGCGAAGGAAGTGATCTGATGGTGACGGAGTCACGATGCCGCTATTGGCCGGCGGGGCCGGTCCTAGGCTTCGACAACGAAGCGTAGCTGATCGAGTTCCACGAGCAGCTCAGGATGCGAGATTGTGTGTCACGGTGAAGTCGGCTGCCTGGTGAACCTGATCTTCGGACAGGTCGCACCAGCTGGCAATCTTCGATACCGGGTCACCGTCCAATACCATCCCGGTCAGGCACATAAGTGTGCTGGCGTGACAGCGGCGTGCCGTGGTGGAGCCCACGGCACGCCGGGTGGTCAGATCACCGGGGTTGCGGGTGCGGGTACCTCGGAGACGTGTGCGGAGACGATCCGCCAGCCTTCGGGGAAGCGGACCCAGACCTGCGTCTGGCGGCCTTCGATGGGCCGGTCCGGGTAGTCGAACAGCGTCGTCACGACGGCGGTGGAGTCGTTCACGGTGAGCATGTCGGTGTTGTGCAGCCGTCGTCCGGGCGGCACCTCGCCGTGCTGCTGTCGCCAGTGGTGGATCTCTGCGGTGCCCCGCTGGCGGTCGGCGATCCCGAACCGGAGGCTGGCGGGGCTTTCCCAGAACAGCTCGTTGAGCGTCGTGACGTCGCCGGCGACCAGGGCGGCTTCGTAGCGTTCGAACGCGGCGCGGACGTCGGCCACGACTGCCGGCTGGTTGACCGCTACCTGGTCTGCGCAGGAGGTCACCGGGTCGGTTCGGCGGTGACCTGCGGGGGTCCGGCCGGCTCGGGGATCCTCGCGGCGGCCGGCGGGTGCTCGTCGGGCAGCTCCGCGGGCGTCGGGGTGCTGCCGACGGAGAACGCCAGGCAGACGGCCGCCGCGAGCAGGTAACCGAGCGCGACGCCGGGAGCAGCCGCCCAGGTCACCTGCTCGCCGTGGATCAGATCGAGGCAGCCGTAGTGAGCGGGTTGCAGGCGGCCAACACCCTGCTCGGCCGCCCCCGCTGGGATCGGGTCAGCGGGCTGTACTTCCGATGAGGGCTCGCAGATGCTAGGTAACCGGCGGTTTCCAGCTCGGTGAGGGTGTCGCAGACCGACGTGACCACCGTCAGGGCGAGGGGATGCGGAGCCAGCCACGCTAGCGTCCGGGTCGAGAGGCACAGCGTGGTATCCGCCTTGTGCCCCGGGATGGCGGTCGCGGGGTCGGGGTCGGGCGGGGTGGGCATTGTCGGGGGCATCAGTCACCACCCGGCGCTGCGTCGTTGAGCACGCGGAGCAGCCGTGGAAGTACCGTCAGTGGCACGATTGCCTACCGTGGGTTGTCAGGGCGGTTGCGAGCCGCTCGGCCCGTGCGCGGGTTCGGTTTGGCCCAGGGAGGCGGATCGTCATTGGGCGTTGCTGGGCGCGGGGGATGCGCAGGCCCGCGGGGGCGGGATAACCGCTGGTGGGGGCGTCGGGATGGGCGGGGTGCACCAGATTGAGCAAGGCCCGTACCGCATGGTGGGGCGGCCCCTGATAGGCCCACACCACGATCGGGGGGGCGAAGATGTCCAGCGTGTCGCATCTCGGCACCCGGGCTGTGGTGACCCGATCGAAGCCGCCGATCGTGAGCAGATCCACGTAGTGATCCCACTCATAGAACGCGACCAGCGCATTGGGCGCTGCCTGGGGACCGCAGCAGCACAGCGTGAACCCGTCGGCGGCCACCTCGACGAGTAGCTCTTCGACCACCGTCGGCAGGCCGACCTGCCCAGCATGGTCAGACAGCCGTCTCGTGCTGGTCACGCCGACAAGGCAACACCGGTTCGGACTGTGGTGGTAGCCGCAGTGCAGTCGGTTCTGTGCTATTTCGGAATCGACTATTCGGTGGGTGACTAGTCGCTGTTCAAGGCGGCCCAGGCGTCGGTGATGATCTCGGTAAGGCTTGACTTCTGGGGTCGCCAGCCCAGTTCGGATCGGATGCGGGTGCTGTCGGCGAGCAGTGTCGCGGGCTCGTGCGCGATGGGGGCGTGGCGTCGTGGGACGGGTCGTCGGGTCACGGTCTCGGTGGTGGTGATGACGTCGTGCACGGTGCTGGGCCGGCTGGTGCCGACGTTGTAGGCGCGCCAGGCGCCGGGCTCGCACGCGTGCAGGGCGAGGGCGAAGGCGCTGGCCATGTCGGCCACGTGCACGAAGTCGCGGACTGCGCTGCCGTCGCCGTTGATGACCAGCTCGGGTGCTCGGCCCTGTTGGACGGCCAGGAGTTGAGGGATGAGCCGGGTGGTGTCGCGGTCGGGGTGTCCGGGCAGGGCGCCGGCCACGTTGAAGGCGCGCAGGCTGATGGCGCCGATCGCGCCGGTGGCGGCGAGGTCGGCGGCGGCGTGGTCGGCGGCGA
>JBOHGE010000042.1:7349-51907 GCA_050700055.1 Pseudonocardiaceae bacterium | reverse complement strand
CTCAACGTCTCCATTCGGGACTTGACTACAAGACCCCACGCGAGGTCCGCGACGAGTACCTGAACCGGCAATACGCAGCCTGAAATAACCACCAAGAAAGCTGTCCGGAAAACGCAGGGCCCATCAAACGGCTCGTCCCGGCCGGGCGGCGCCAGACCCGACAGCTGCGCCTGATAAAGCCGCAGCCACACGAACGCGTCCGGCGCGGCCGGCAACGGCTGCAACACCCCGGTGCCCTTCCGCATCACTGTGATCAGCTGCTGTCCCGGCTGACCACTCGGCGTTGAACTTGACGCTCAGCCTGGCGGACACGGGTGGGTGAGCCCTGCGACCAGTGCGCAAGGGGCGGCGTGGGCTCCGCGAGATCCGCTCGGAGCGCTGCTAGGGTCCGCCACGCGCCCTCCGGTGGCGTCGGCAGATGTCGTTGCCGAAGGCAACGGCTCGGATCCAGTGTGATCGTCGTGGAGGACTTCGAAGATGACGGTGGCAGCTCAGGATCCGCGCGCGGTGGTGCTTGACCTGGTGGCAGGTGTCGCACCCTTTGACGAGCACGAGGCTGAGGACAAGGCCACCACGCTGCAGTGGGTCCGCTCAGGTGCGGGGTTGTTTCGGATCGCCCGACCGGCTACGCCCGGCAAGCACCTGTGTGTCTATTTCGCCCTGTTCGATGACGCCCGGCGTTCGGTCCTGCTCGTCGACCATGTGAAAGCGGGCTTGTGGCTGTTCCCCGGCGGCCATGTCGACGACGGCGAGGACCCGCGCACTACGGTGCTGCGAGAGGAAGCCGAAGAACTGCAGATCACTGGCGAGTTCCACCCGCGGTTCGGCGACGAGCCGCTGTTCCTGACCGTGACTAAGACCCGCGGCGAGCACAGCCACACGGACGTGTCGCTGTGGTTCGTGGTCGCCGGTGATCAAGACATGCGGATCGAGGCCGATCCGCGAGAGGCCCACCAGGTCCGCTGGTTCGCCCTGGATGACCCCTCAGAGTGGGCTCAAGACCGGTTCGATCCGCACATGACGCGCTTCCGCGACAAGCTCCTGGCCCGCCTGGGTACCCCGGTGTTGGTGGGCTGACGTTTCACCGCGAACGCCTGTCGCTCGTCACCGGTGATGGCCGTTCGTCGCCTCATGGTCGGCTGTGAGCCCGATGGTGGTCAGCAGGGCGGCGTGATCGCTGAGGTCGTCGCTGCGGGTGGTGTGGTCGTAGGCGCACGCTTGGATCTCCCCAGCTCCGACGCCAACGAGGCTGTGGTCCAGGCGCTGGCTGCCGAAGCGGGGATTGATCCAACTGTGGTCGCCGCCTGACGGGTTGAGCTCGCGGTAGGCGTCGCGCAGGCCGAGCGCGAGCAAGCCCGTGTAGAAGGCGTAGTCGTGGTCCTCGAAGGCGGGCAGGTGCGGTCGGTGGTCGGGTTCGACCACGTTGAGATCACCCGCTACGCACAGGGCTGGACTGTTGACCTGGGCGAGGTAGTCCAGGAGGCGACGCTGGAACTCGCGGCGGCGGTGGCTGCTTTCGGCTGTCATGCCGTTGGTGGGGCCGTAGACGCCGACAAGTCGCACGGTGGTGTGGTCGGTGACCAGGTCGACAGCGGCGATGCGGGGGTCGAATCCCGCCGACTGGAGCGGGGCGGTTTCGATGCCGCGGGTGGCTATGGCGGCGAAGTAGCGGGTGTCTTTCCAGCCGGGCGTGCAGGTGGTGGTGAAGCCCTCCGCTTGCAGGCAGGCCAGGATGTGACGGCCCCCCTCAGATGGCTGCATCTCGGTGAGCACCAGCGTGTTGCTCTTGGTGGCCATCAGCCAGTTGACGATGCGTTGCGCGCGGCTCGGGTTGGGGCTGTTGACGTTGAGCGCGCAGACCCGCAATTCGTCGACGGGGCCGCTCTCGGTGGTGTCGGCATCGGTCCCGATGGCGCCGAACAGCATTCCCTGCATTGCGTCGTCGTCCACGGTCGTCTCTACCTTCCGTCAAGGGATGCGGATCGGCTCGCCGGTTCGAGGTCCGCGATGAGGCGTTGGATGCGGGTGATGGTCTGGTCGAGTCGGTCGGGGGTCAAGCGTTTGTTGGCGCGCTGTTCGGGTGATTCCTGGGCTGCGCCGCGGACCCAGAAGAAACCCCCGGCGGCTGTGTCGAGGATCAGGAACCGCTGTTTGGCGGACGGTCCGCGGACGAGCAGGGAGATGGTGTCGGCCTCGGCTTGGACGGTGTGCACGCTGGTGTGGTGCAGGACGTAGGTCGAGCCGGGTTGTTCGAGGCGTTCGTGGATGGGGCACAGGGTATTCGGGTCGGTGTCTTCGCCGAATTGGTCGTCGCTGCCGAAGATGCGGTGGACGTAGCCGCCGCGCAGGATATGGCTGGCGAAGCTCCACCGGTGATTGTGGGGCCGGTCGAAGAATCCGTCCTGGTACACGTGCAGGCGTAGCCGGACGTTGAGGTCGGCGGCGTCGTGGAGGACGAGTTTGTGCATGAAGTCGTACCCCTCGCACATCTCGGCCAGGTGCGGATCGTCGCGGACGCGCGCGACGAGGCTGGCTAGCAGCTCCGGCTGGCTGGTGAGGGCTTCGAACAGCGGGGTGCAGCCGCGCCGGATCGAGGTGGAGTCGTCCCAATCGATGTGACTGAGTGTGGTGAAGCTGGGGTGCGGTGGGTTGGTCACAGCTGGATCACCCGCTGGGGTTGGTTGTCGTGGGCGTAGGGCGAGGCGTCCAGGAGCCGCTTGAGGTGGGGATGCAGGCGGTAGAACTGGGTGCCTGCGGCGGGCTGGGGAGTCGAGTCAGGGAGGGCGCCGGTGGCCGCGACGTGTGCGGCCCCGGCTAGCAGAAGCCGGAGTTGGATGGCTTTCACCCTGGCCGCCAGCGTGCGCGTGGGAGCGACCGGAACGGGGTGAGCCGCGAGGACTTCCCCCGCGTCGACTGCGGGACGGGCCAGGTGCAGGCTGCACACGATCGGCTGGTTGTGCAGGAGTGCCCAGCCGACCGCGTCCATGCCACGGTGGCTGGGCAGCGCGCCGTTGTGGGCGTTGAGCACGCCGAGCTTGGCGGCGCCCAGCACGCGGGCCGGAATCACCGGCATGCCGACAAGCAGAACAAGGTCAGCGTCTGTGGCTCGGATCGCGGCTGCCACGTCGTCCCAGGAATCGGCCGAGGTGACCGGGACGCCATTCGGTACGCCGGGTGTTGGTGAGGGGGCGGGCGGCGTGGGCGGGTACCACGCGCTGGAGTAGTTCGACGACACGGCCGGCCCGCCGTGCGGGGCCGCTGTGTACCAGCACACCGTCTCGATAGGCAGCCCGGCGGCGGTCGTTGCGGTCACCAGGCGTCCGACACTGCGAGACCCGGCGGCGGCCAGGACGACGGTCCGTGCCCGCACGGTGCCGGTGAGCCGGGCCGGGCGGAGTTCCTCGTCGCCGGGCTTGGCTGGCTCGGAGAGGAGGATGCGGTTTGCCAGGCACGACCTAAGCAGGTCGGTGGCCTCGCCCAGAAGGCGACCGACGACGGCCAGGTGGGCAGTCAGGGCCGGCCCGCCCCAGGCACCAGCAGCGCCATTGTGGCGAATCCAAACGGCACCGGTGAGTTTGCAGGCTGTGTTGAGGAAACGCAGGTCGCCACTGGATCGGGAGAGGTCGATCCAGTGCATGGCCAGCGCCAGCCAGGCCGCGCCTAGCTCGGGAGTCAGCGCGGCGACCTGCCCGTGGACGGGAGGCCGAAACAGCCCACCGGTTTCGATCCGGTGCAGGAGGGCGACGTCGGCGTCGGTCGACGTATGGGGCACCGTGGTCGCTCCAGGCTGAGAACTGGCGGCCGGTTCGGCGGGGACCGCTGGGTTGAGTCGCCACAACGTAGCCAGGGTCGCCTGCGTCGCGGTGATTCGGCGCGCGGGGCCTGTATCGGGTAGAGCGAGGAGGTCGCCGAGCGCGAAATCGCCGTCAAGGTCTATCTGAACGGGATGGCGCGTCGACGTTCGCCCGCGCGCGCCGACGGGTTCGGTGGTCGGTGCGGCGGTCATCGGGCGACCGCTGCGGAGACCTTGGCGAGGACATTCAGGTAGCCGGCCACGAGCGGCTCGTCGCCCTCGTAGCCCCACAGCGGGATCTTGACAAAGGTGTCCGCGAACCTGGTCACACCGGGCAGATGTGTGGTCGGCGGGGTGCTGGGCACCCACGGCGCAAACGGATCACGGCGGGCGAACAGGGGCTCGGTGCTGATGTCGCGCGTGGAGCCGGGAGCGTCCACTTCGGCGGCGCCTTCGGCCTGGCACAGCGCGACGAACTCGTCGCGGGAGACCGAGGCATTCTCGGGATGGAATCGCAGTCCGAGCACATATAGGCCGTGCTGTCCGTCCGCCTCGGGCACGACCGCGGGTGTGATCACCGGGTTGTCGGCCAGGCCAGCGAGGTATCGGGTGAGGATCGCGCGGCGCCGGTTCTCGATGTCGGCCGCGTGGCCGAGCTGGTGGACACCGATCGCGGCGCCCAGGGTGGTGATGCGGTGCTTGAGGCCCATCCCGGTGAAGGCGTACAGGTAGTACGGGGCGTTGGGATCGATCTCCGCCTGGCAGCGTTTGTTGTAGTGCCCGAACAACAAGGCCAGTTCGCGATAGCGGTCGTTTCCCGTGACGAGGACTCCGCCCTCGCCGGTGGTGATCGCCTTCTGGTTGGTCGAGAACACCGCCATATCGCCGAACGTGCCAACCCGCTGGCCCCGCCAGGACGCGAAGTGCGCGTGGGAGCAGTCCTCCAACAGCAAGAGGTCGTGGGCGCGGCAAAACTCGGCGATCTCGTCCATCGGGCACGGGTTGCCCCACATGTGCGTGACGATGACCGCCCGGACGGCCGGCGTGAGCGTCTCGGCCAGGGTCACTGCGGTGACGTTGCCGTAGCGGTCGGCGTCGGCGAAACGGACCTCGATGCCGTCGTAGGCGAACGGGGTCGCCGTGGCGAAGAACGTGTAGGCCGGCGCGATCACGGCGTCACCGGGCAGCAGGCCGGCGATGCGGCTCATAGCGTGGATGGCGGAGGTGCCCGAGGCGAACGACACGACGAACGGTGCGCCCACGAACCGGGCAAACGCCGCCTCGAACTCGCCGATCACCCCGGAAGCGTCCCGGTCGGACAACGACCGGCCCAGTTGCGCGCGGACGGCGTCTTCCAGGTCCATGGTGAGGGCAGGCCACTGGTAATGTGGCTGCGGGACGTCCAGTGCTTTCGTCCCGCCGTGCGCGGCGAGCGTGCTGGTCATGGTCATTGAGGCACTTCTCCATTCCTCGTCGCTGTCGCCATTGGCGCAGAGTTCGCCGGTGTCCGAAGCTCGGCCATGATCGGCGCGAGCCGCTGCGCGGTGGCGGAAATGGGCTCGTCGGGGTCGAGCGCAACGGTGTGCCAGCCGTACCGGTCGGCGAACTTCTGGAGGTTGAGCGCGGTCTTGGTCTGGTAGTCGACGAAGGTGTCGCGGCCCAGGTCGTCAAGTTCGCCGTAGCTGGCGTGCATCCCCAGCTCGGCAGGCCGGAAGTCCCGGCGGCGGTCGAACACCGCGCCCGCGTCGGCGTGCAGCAGAACGACCGCGTCGGGCATCCGCACCCGGTCGAAGATCACCGCGAGGTCAGCCTCGGTGAAACCTTGGATGAGCAACTTGGCGAAGAACTTGTAGAGCCAGCCATCGACGACGACATCGAGCCCGGCGTCGAGCAGTGGTGCCAGGACCGTCTCGGTGTGTGCGGTGAACCACGCCGCCTGCAGCGAAACCCAGAACGCATCGGAAAGATCGGGGGCGTCACCGCTGTGCCAGAGCATGGTGGACAGGTGCTGCATCAACCTGGCCGCGTAGATCGAGGTCACGGAGATCTGCCGGCGTGACACGAACGCCAGCTCGCCGGCGCCCATGTCCGCTGTGACGTGCCCCGTCGGCTGCGTCAACCTGGTGATCGCGGTGTCGTAGCTGAGGTCGGCGAGGTGGCGCGCCAAGGAGGTCTTGCCGACTCCGTCCGTTCCCTCCAACGCGATGAATCGGCCAGGCACGTTCGCGGCTCCTCCTGGTAGCGACCGTGACCCAGGAAGGGCACGACGATCGATTGTGGTGACTTCAGATGGGCGGGGCAACACCCCGGCCCCGGCTGCCCGCACGGCGGCCGGGGCGACGGCGGAGGTCAGGTGCCGCATGGGTCATTCGCGTTGATGAGTTGCCAACCCTCGGCCTCACACCACCGGGTGAATTCGCGATCGAGCAGACGCCAACTGGTCGCCGGCAGGGTCGGGAGTACCTGCTCGACCGCGCGCGACAGAGTCGGCGCCAGTTCGCCGACCGCCGTGTCCAGCAGGGCGAGCACTGCGGCGTCCAGACCCGGATCGGGCACGCCGGGACCGTAGGTTCTGATGAGGTCGAGCATCCCGGTGAGCACCCGAAATGAACCGTCCTTGAGCACGACCCGCGCGTTGCGTACACGGCGACGGGGGACGCCGTCGAGGACCTTCTCCAGGCTCTTGAGGGTGTAGTCGAGCGCGAAGTTGCGATCGACCCACATCTGCGCGCGGCGAGAGCAGGAGCCGATGCGCCAGTCCGCGAACCGTGCCTCGACCCGCCCCATCGTGGGGTCCGCCTGACCGGCCAGACCGCGGGCGGCTACCACTCGGGTATACGGCGCGCCGACGAGGCACTCCATCGAAACCAGCAGGTAGGAGATCTCGGCGTAGAACGGTCGTCCGGTCGCGTGCTCGGCGACGAAGTCCGGGTCGGCGACGCCGTCCACGATCTGCTCCACCGACAGCTCGGGCAGCGGACGCAGCAGCAGATCGGTGCGTGCCTGGAAGGCGTGACTCTCGGCGAGTTCGTCGGCGATCATCAGGTGGTCGAAGGTGATGTACGTGAACCGGGTCGGCACGCCGAGGGCCGACAAGGTGCGGATCGCCAGCGCGTTTTGCTCTGCCGTGGTGTCCTTGGCGAACCGCTCCAGGATCGAGGTCACGCCTGATTCGACGCCGAACAGCATCCTGCGCAGACCGCGGCCGAGCAGCGCGCGCCACATCGCTGCCCGCTCGACGTGCCAGGCGCGGTCGCGGTCGGGGCGAACGACCTGGTCGATCCGGCATGACGACTCCCACGCGAATCCGGCACCGCTGATCGTGCTCGCGACATCGAGCGCCCGGTCGACGGCGTCCTGGCCGCGGCCAATGAACTCCTCGTCGACCACATAGAGGGTGCGCGAGATCTCCGGGTGCCGATCAGCGACCTTCCCGATCTCGGCCAGCATCCAGGGCAGCCGATCAATGTCGCCGCCGGACCAGGAGCCCTTGTGCCCGCGAGGGCAGAATGAGCAGTGGCTGGTGCATCCGCGGGAAACCTCCAACTGTGCCACCCCGTTGCACGCGAAGGTGGCGTCCAACAGGTCAAGCTCCGGCAGGAAGTCCCGCTGGACGCGGTTGGGCGCAACGGCGGTACGTCGTACCCGGCGGGCGTGCTCGCTAGCCCCGCGGCGAGGCGCACCGCGGTACCCGATGCCGCGGATATCCGCGAGTTCGCGGTCGCCGTGGAAGTACGCCATCGCGTCGGCGATGGTCGGTTCACCAGCACCGCGCGCTATGAGCAGCCGCGGGTACCTCTCCAGCAGCATCGCCTCGTTGCGCACCGTCAAGCTGCCACCCGCGAGCACTAGCGGCGGAGCGGGCAGCCGATCCAGGCGGTCGAGCAGGTCGCGCATCAGGTCATGCTGGCCGAAGGTCGCCGAGACGCCCACGATGTCGGGTTGGTGATCGTGAACTCGCCGGATGATGTCGTCCAGTGACGCGCCCAGTTGCATGTCCATCAAGTGCACGTTGCCCATCAGCGTCAGGCGCGCTGCCCGCGCGACGTCCGAGATCGCCAGTGGGAAACGAGGAAGGGGGAACCACTCAGGGTGATACAGCGAGGTCAGCAGAACCCGCGGGCGCGCCAACCGATCGGCCGCCTCGTCGGACAGTTCGGCCACCGACAACCAACGACCCGGCTCGGCGATGCTTACCCGACCCGACACCCAGTCCGGCCACGCGCGGGTGCTGTGTGCCTGGCCGGACAAGTCGGCCACCACCCAGCCACCCGCGGTCGCCGGGCGCTCGGCGACCAAGACTCGACGATCCAAACCCCCCGTGATGCTGAACCGGCCTGGCACGGCCTGCGCCACGTGCTCAGCGAGCGTGGCCAGGTCGGTCTCGGGCACGCTCGCCAGCGCGGTCACGGTCCTGTCCGGGACGATGCCGTCGAGCGACGCGACGCGGACTGCCTCTATGAGACGGCCATGAAACGGCGAAGTCGTCTCCGAGCCGGTGGTCGATTCGGTGCCGGCGCCGCGCAGCGCGTACATGTGACCTCCCACCAGGACGTGCGATTGGTACCCAGCACACCTGGCCGACACCAGGACCGACAAGAGCTGCGGACGCACCCGGACTGTCCGAGCTTCTGCACGCCCGCGAACTGGGCCAATACCCCATCGACCGCACCAAGACGGGTAGGGTTTCGGACACTATGGGACACCCGATGGTCCGCCACCGAGGTCGATGACAACACCACCAGACGACCTAGACCCGCTCGACGCGACCACCGTCGCCGAGTTCGCCGAATGCTTGCGCGCTGTCCGACTGCGCGCGGGCAATCCGTCCTACCGGACCCTGCAACAGTGGGGTGAGCGCAACAAGATCCCGCTTCCCCGCAGCACCGTCCAGGACGCGCTGGCTGGCCGGCGCCTGCCCCGAAAGAACCTGGTCCAGGCGCTGGTACGCGCGTGCGGTGTGCCCGCGAGCGATCGCCGGTGGGCCATCGCCTGGACCAGGCTGACAGACCAGATCAACCGGCCCGTTCCGGTGCGCAATCGACTCGTGCAGAGCCTGACCCGCGACTTCGAGCCCGCTGGACTTCTGAGGATCGGCGCGACCTACCTCGCCGAGCTGGAATGGAATCAACTGTTCGCCGAGGTCACCGAACTCGACATCGTGGTGGCCTACGGGCAGACCTGGCGCAACATGCACGCGCGGGAACTCGCTCAGGTCGCCGCCCGGCCCGGCTGCCGTGTTCGTGTGTTCCTGGCGGACCCTGACGACGAGTTGACCGTTGCCGTCCTGGCGGACCGCTTCGACATCAGCCACGACGAACTGCGCACCCGCATCGGCGCCACCCGCAGCGACTACGAGGCATTGCGCCAGCCCGGCGGGGCCGAGATCGAGGTGTACTACCGACCGGGTGATCGTGTCTTCAGCTTCTACCGGTTCGATGACATCGCCGTCGTGGGCCTCTACAGTCACTCCCGCACCCGCGGTGCCGCCGTACCAGTTTTCGTGTGCGCACGGCCCGGTGAACTCTTCGACTTCGTTCTAGACGAACTCGCCGTCATCCACGAGCAGAGCAGGCTGGCATGACCCCACACGACGCTGCCGATCACGCTGACAACACACAGCACCCAACTCGCCAACTCGGCGCCACCGGAATCACGGTGCCCGCCGTCGGCATCGGCTGCTGGGCTATCGGCGGCCCCGACGACAACCTCGGTATGCCGATGGGCTGGTCCACCGGCGCCAACGAAAAGAACTCCATAACTGGCCTCGAAACAGCTTGGCAGCATGGTGCCCGCCTCTACGACACCGCCGACGTCTACGGCCACGGCCGATCGGAACGCATCCTCGGCCGGCTCGTCGCGCAGGTTCCCCGCCACGAGATCGTGCTCACGTCCAAGGTCGGCTACTTCGCCGGCACCGCTGAACACGGCTTCGAACCCCGCCACATGCGTCGCCAACTGGAACAATCGCTCGACAACCTACACACCGACCATCTCGACATCTACGCCTTCCACCACCCCGACTTCGGTGTCGACGACCGCTGGCTGCACCCCGCGCTGGACGCAATGCGCGCGTTCCGCGATGAGGGTCTCATCAAAGCCATCGGGATGCGCGGCCCACACCGCTTCGCGCTGGACCGCCTCACCACCCCACCCGATCAACGCGGCGACAAAATCGCGCGGTTCCGCGCTCTGTTCGAGTTCGTGCAACCCGACATCCTGGCGATCAGAGACAACCTCCTGACGCCGTCGCGCCAGTCCGAGGGCGTGTTCTCCTTCGCCGACGAGCACAAAGTTGGCATCCTGATCAGCAAACCGCTCGGACAGGGGCTACTGACCGGGACATACCGCACGGACGTTCAGCGCGCGTTTGGTGCTGGAGATCACCGACTCCGCAAACGGTGGTTCCAACCCGACGCGATGGAGATCATCAACGCAGGACTTGAGCGAGTCCGGGCCATCGTCGGCCCACACACCGAAGACCTGATCCGCGTCGCGCTGTGGGGATGCCTGGACCGATCACCGCATGCCGTTGTGCTCGTGGGATTCACCACCCCCGAACAAGTCGCCATGAACCTTGATTCGCTCAGCCCACGACCAGATGCCGCCGCCATCGCAGCAGCGCGAGAGACCATGGCAGACGTCGAGGCACGCCTTGACGCCGCAGGAGAAACAATCCTCGTTCCCTGACACCACCTCCACGTCGTGTGGCTACCAGGGGCCGTATCTCGAGAGACATCCCTGATCGCCCGAGTTACGGTTCACCACGTGCACGTCATCGGCGGCCTGGGCGGCGGCGAGGCTCGTCACGTGATCGGACGAGCTGGCCCTACGCTCAGGTCGTGGACGACGACGTGCTGGTGATCGAGACCTCCTGGCCTGCCGCGACCATCGACGGCGACCCCAGCATCGTGTCCGGAAGCCGCACTGTTGGTGGTGAGTTCGTGTTCAATCTGTTCGTCGGGCCGCCTGGCGGCGTGTCGGAGAACTTGACCTGGCTGAGGTTCCCGTTGTCGTCTGGTCACGCTCTGGCTCAGGGCCAGCCGTAGGCGAATCGTTACGCCAACCGTTGATTCCCGGTCTGGGCGGGTGTCCCGGTTTCGGCGAGTCCGGTCAGGGCCTGCGGCAGTGGGCCCTGGTGCAGGACGCCGAGGCGTTGGGTGGCGCGGGTGAGGGCGACGTAGAGCTCGGCCGCGCCGCGTGGGCCGTCGGCGAGGATCCGTTGTGGTTCCACGACCAGGACGGCGTCGAACTCCATGCCTTTGGTCTCCGACGCCACCACCGCGCCCGGCACACCCGGTGGCCCGATCACGACGCTGGTGCCTTCGCGACCGGCTTCGTCCCGTACGAATTCCTCGATGGCAGCGGGCAGTTCGTCCTCGGTGACCCGCCTGGACCATGGCTGGACGCCGCACGCGCGGACCGACTCCGGTGGCTGGACCCCGGGTGCGAACTCGGCGAGCAGCGCGGCGGCGACGGTCATGATCTCCGCCGGGGTGCGGTAGTTCACCGACAGCGACCGGTAGGTCCAGCGGCCGGGCACGTACGGCTTCAGCATGGTGTCCCACGAGGTCGCTCCGGCCACCGACCGGCGTTGGGCGAGATCGCCGACGACCGTGAAGGATCGGCCCGGGCAGCGCCGCATCAGCACCCGCCAGTCCATCTCGGACAGTTCTTGGGCCTCGTCGACCACGACGTGCCGGTAGGTCCAGTCCCGGTCCGCGGCGGCGCGTTCGACGAGTTCACGAGTGTCGCGCTCCAGGAACCGGTCGGCCAGATCCTCGGCGTAGACCATGTCCTGGGCGAGCAGGTGGTCCTCGTCGTCCATCAGGTCCTCGCGGCTGATGAGGCTGTCCAGTACGGCGGCGGCGTACTCGGCTTCGTCCTTCCGTTCCCGCTCCGCTGGCCTGGTCGGCGGACTTGTCGCGGCCCAGTAGGTCGACCAGTTCGTCGAGCAGCGGCATGTCCGACACCGTCCAGGCGTCGCCGTCGGCGCGCAACAGCGCCTGGTCGGCGCCGGCCGCTCGCAGCCGTTCGGGGGAGGAGTACAGGGGCGCCAACAGTGTTTCCGGTGTCAGTATCGGCCAGAGTTCGTCGAGCGCGGCAGTGAACTTGTCGTCGTCCGCGAGCTCCTTGAGCAGGTCCGCCCGCAGGCGCTCCCATACTTCGCGGTCCGCCCGGGTCAGCCAGCCCCGGCCGATCCGGGCTATCGCCCGTTCGGTGAGCACCCACGTGACGATCTCACTGAACACCGCACGGGCCTCGTTGTGCGGCAGCCCGCTCGCCCGCGCCTCCTCCCTGGCCCACTGCGCGGTCTCGGCGTCGATCCGCACCGTGACGTCTCCCAGTGCGATCGGCAGCGGATACTCCGGCAGCCGCTGCCGGTCGGCGACCGCCGCCGCGAGCACGTCGAGGACCTTCAGCGAGCCCTTGAGCCGCGCGGCGTGCGGGGTGTCCTCGGCGGTGACGTGTAGGCCGGGCACGAGGTCGCCGGTGGTCATGAACACCACGTCGGACTCGCCCAGCGACGGCAGAACGCGGCCGATGTGGTTCAGCAACGCCGGGTTGGGCCCGACCACCAGCACACCATGACGTTCCATCCGCTCCCGCTGGGTGTAGAGCAGGTACGCGACGCGGTGCAGCGCCACCACGGTCTTCCCGGTGCCCGGGCCACCCTCGATCACCAGCACCCCCGGGTGATCGAGCCGGATGATCTCGTCCTGCTCGGCCTGGATCGTCGCCACGATGTCGCGCATCCCGGCACCGCGCGGCGCGTCGACCGCCGCGAGCAGGGCCGCGTCCCCTCGCTCGTCACCGCCGGGGCGGCCGAGCACCTCGTCGGTGAAATCGACCACCCGGCGCCCGCGGGTGTGGAACTGGCGGCGCCGACGCATGTCCTCCGGGGTCGCGGCGGTGGCGACGTAGAACGCGCGCGACGCCGGCGCCCGCCAATCGAGCAACACCGGTTCGTAGTCGTTGTCCTCGTCGAAGATGCCGATCCGGCCGATGTAGGAGTGCTCGCCCGACAGGCTGTCCAGCCGGCCGAAACACAGCCCGTTGTCCGCGACGTGCAGCCGCTTCACCTGTTTCGCCGACGCGCGCACCTGAACGTCCCGTTCCATGGGCGTCCCGCCGGTTCCTCCCAACGCCGCGGTGTACTCGCCCTTCACTCGCGCGCGCTCGGCGTCGAGTCGCGTGTAGAGCCCGGCCACGTAGCTCCGCTCGGACCGCAGTTCTTCTTCGTACCCCTGAGTTGACACATTCCCCTCACAACGGCTAACTGACGTCAGGTTCGGCGGGTTCTCCATTGGGTTATGGAGAGCGCGTTCAGTCGGCGGGCGCGCCGAACCACCTCGGGAGCCGGCTGAGCAGATCCGCCTGATCTTCGCCGGCCCAGGCCACGTGGCCGTCCGGCCGCAGCAGCACGGCGGGCGCGTCCAGCTCCTCGCTGACGTCGACGACCTGGTCGACCCGGTCTGCCCAGCCCGCCACCGAGAGCCGGCCGGTCTGGTCGAGCAGCAGTCCGCGGCCGCCGTGCATCAGCCCGTAGAGGCGACCGCGCTTCAGCCCCACGTCCCGCAACCGCCGACCGAGCAGTGCATGCCCCTCGCCGAAGTCGTAGCGGACCCCGATCGCGGTGATCTTCTCGATCAGGTACCGGTTCACGTCCTCGAAGTCCATCAGTTCCGCCACCAGCCGGCGCACTGACCGGGGACCCGGCTCGGGGGACAGCAGCTCGGTCTGCGCGCGGGTGTTGTCCAGCACGGCGGCGGCCACCGGGTGCCGTTCGGTGTGGTAGCTGTCCAGCAGCCCCTCCGGTGCCCAGCCGTTGACCTCGGCGACCAGTTTCCAGCCGAGGTTGACCGCGTCCTGGATGCCGAGGTTGAGGCCCTGGCCGCCGGTCGGCGGGTGGATGTGCGCCGCGTCGCCGGCCAGCAGCACCCGGCCGGTCCGGTAGCGCTCGGCCAGCCGGGTGGCGTCGCCGAAGCGGGACAGCCAGCGCGGTGAGTGCACGCCGAAGTCGGTGCCGGCGAACACCCGCAGCCGCTGCCTGAGCTCCTCCAGGGTCGGCGCGGTCGCACGGTCCTCGGCCACCCCTGCGGCGGGCACGATGAGGCGGTACACCCCGTCCCCGATGGGCATGGCGCCGAACCGCACATGGGTCTTGCGGACGTCGGCCACCACGGCGGCCAGCGTCTCCGGCGGCACGGCCACCTCCACCTCGCCCAGCAGCGTCTCGACCCTGGTGGGCTCGCCGGGGAAGCCGACGCCGAGCAGCGTGCGCACCGTGCTGCGGCCGCCGTCGCAGCCGACGAGGTAGCGCGAGCGCAGCTGCGTGCCGTCGGCCAGCTCGGCGGTCACCCCGTGGTCGTCCTGACTCAGCCCGACCAGTTCGCAGCCGCGCCGGATCTCGGCGCCGAGCTCGGTGGCGTACTCGGCCAGCAGGCGCTCGGTGATGCTCTGCGGGATGGCGAGGACGTAGGAATGTGCGGTGTCCAGCCGGTCAGGCCACGGCTTGTCGATGCCGGCGAAGAAACCGCCGGCCGCGACCTGCTCGCCGTGCGCGAGGAACCGCTCCAGCAGACCGCGCTGGTCCATCACCTCGATGCTGCGCGCGTGCAGGCCCAGCGCACGGGCCTGCCCGGTCGGCTCCGCCTCCTTCTCCAGCACGAGCGCGTGCACACCGTGCAGCCGCAACTCGCCGGCCAGCATCAAGCCGGTCGGTCCGCCGCCGACCACGATCACGTCAATCATCGAAACCCCCATTGCGAGCTTTCCCCTGGCTCGACGATCCCGCGTGGTTCACGCAGACGCCGGCAAGGTTTCCCGGCTGGTCGCGTCGGCACCAGCTCCACGCCGACACCGGCCAGCAGCTCCGCGAACTCCTCGTCCGGCGGCGCGCACACCCGCACCTGGGCGCCGAGTGCCCGCAACCGCACCGCGAGTCCCACCAGCGGTTCGACGTCCCCGCGCGACCCATACGTCGACAACAACACACGCATTTCGCGACTCCCATTTCCGCAGATTCTGGCCTCGGCCAGCGATTCTGCGGCACGACCCGGGTCTTGCCGCAAGCCCCCCGGTGCGCTATAAGTTAAAAGTGGAAAGGAGTGGGTACTCTCCTTTCCGGCGTCGCGGGCGACCACCGCCGTTCCAGCTTCTCCTCCACCATCGCGGCCAACCCTGGTAGCCGCGAGAGCTTGGTCGGCTTCGGACGCTGTGCTCGCGACCACGCCGCCCGCTCCGCGACCACGCCGCCCGATAACCCGCGCGCCCGCCGTTATCCGTGACCTCGCGGCTGACCGTCGAGGGTGAGCGGCCCAACCCGGTCGCGATCGCTCGGAACGACAGATCCGCGGCCAAGCCACGCGAGATCTCCTCCCGCTCCGCCAACGACAACCGCAACTCCCACTGCAGCCGCGGCGCCAGCCGCACACCACCACACTGTTTCAGCAGTATTGCGATGATCCGTTGAGACCGCCCGGGTCCACACGGGCGCGACGCGCTACCGACTGCGAAACGGGACGCGCGCATCCCGCGTGCCATGCTCAGCGGGTGGCGCCAGGAGCCATCCCTTCCCAGCGCAGTCTCGGACGGGATGTAGCCCCTTGTCGCTAGAGCACGCCGGCCTTGCGCCAGAGCAGCTTCCCTGGGCCGGCGATGAGCCCGACCTCGTTGAGGAACGTGATGACCTTGTGGGCGGCGAACTGCTTGGTCTTGCGCCAGTGCGGGTTCGCGGCAGCCGCTGCGACGGCCTCGTCGACGTCCAGCCCGACCGCCGCGTACACCCTCGGGTCGATCAACCTGGTGGTGGAGAAGTAGACCGCCAGAGCGAGGATGAAGCGGCTGTAGGCTCGGCCCAGCGGGCCCAGTCGGGGCCACTGCCGCAGGGTCTCCTCGCGAGCATAGCGGATGTGGCGGGCTTCCTCGATGACATGGATCCGCGACACCTTCTGGACTATCGGCTGCAGCGACTCGTCGGCCATCTGCTCGCGCTGGAACACGTCGAGGATCTCCTCGACGTAGATCGCGGCACTGAAGGTCAGGGTGCCATTGGAGATCGTTTTGAGCAACCGCCCGAGATGGTGCACAAACCGGCCGGGACCGTACTGCGGGCCGCCGAACTTCTCCGCCGCGCGGGAGAACATCACCGAGTGCCGGCACTCGTCGGCGATCTCGGTCCACGCATACCGGGCGTGCGCGCTGCCCTTGGGACGGTCGTAGACGTGCCGGACGAGCATCTGCATGAGGATCGTCTCGAACCAGATGCCCATGCAGTAGAGGCTCGCCATCTCGTGTTTGGTCAGCTCGATCCGCTGCTCCTCGCTCATCCGGTCCCACAGCGCCGTGCCGTACAGCGAGCTGCGGCACGGGTCGATGAAGTAGCGGTCCGGGGCCAGCGGGGCGTCCCAGTCGATCTCGACGGCCGGGTCGTAGGAGTGCTTGGCCGAGGTCCGCAGCAACCGCTGCGCAGTGACCTCGCGGTCGGGAACGTGGCTGGTCGTCGCGTCGACAGCGCTGCTCACAGACATCTGCGACCTCCTTGACAAGCGGGCAACCCCAAAGTAACTGACTTGTCAGTCACTTGCAAGAGGAAGCCACTCCCCCCGGCGAATCCGGTCCAAGCCCAGCCACCCGAAGTCGACCGCCCGCGCCTCCACCAGCGCTCGCGGCACCTCCGGGTGCTCCAGCCACCAGGACATCAGGCCCTGCAGCGCGCCGACGACCAGCGGAACGGTCAGCCGGGCCTGCTTCAGCACCTCGTCGGCGGGCACTGTCACCCCCGGTCCAGGGGCGTAGTAGCCGGCGAGCACTGCCGCGAGCACCTCGTTGACCTGCTCCCGGAGCCTGCGCAGCGGCGCGCCGAGCTCGGGGTTGTCCAGGTGCCGCGCGACCAGCGCCCATGCCTGCGGACGCTCGGTCACCAGGTCGCAGAGCAGCCGGACCACACCACGCCAGGCGCCGAGCGCGTCACCGGCCCTACCTAGCACCTCAGGCAGCCGCTCCAGGAAACCCGCCACGACGTGCTCGGTGACCGCCGCGAAGAGCTCCTCCTTGCTCGCGAAGTGCTGGTACACCAGCGCCTTGCTCACCCCCGCGGTGGCGGCGACATGTTCCATCTGGGTGAGGTAATAACCCCGGCTGCCGAACTCCCGCAACGCCGCTTCGAGTAGCTCGCCCCGCCTGGCCTGGGACGACAGCCGGCGCCGGGCGGGTGCTGCGTTCGGGAGATGATGTGCGGACGGCCTGCTCACGCCGACCAGTGTGCTCGTTGCCCACTCCGGGCCGAGCGCAGGAGTCAGTTCACCGTGCGCTCCCGGCCCTGCCAGTACTCCTGGCGCAACGTGAACTTCTGGATCTTTCCGGTGGTGGTGCGCGGTATCTCCGCGCGGAACTCCACCGACGTCGGCGCCTTGTAGCCGGCCATCCGCTCCTTGCAGTACCTGATGATCTCGTCGGCGGTGGCCTGCTGGTCGGCGGCCAGCACGACCAACGCCTTGATCGTCTCACCCCACCGCTCGGAGGGAACCCCGATCACCGCGACGTCGGCGACCGCCGGGTGGCTGAACACACAGTCCTCCACCTCGATGGAGGAGACGTTCTCGCCGCCGGTGATGATCATATCCTTCTGCCGGTCCGTGATCGACAGGTAGCCCTCGTCGTCCACCGATCCGCCGTCACCGGTGTGGAACCAGCCGTCCACCAGCGCGTCACCGCTGGCTTGCGGGTCGTCCCAGTAGCCGGCCATCACGACGTTGGAGCGGGCCAGCACCTCCCCGGACTCGGAGGTGCGTAGCTGCACGCCCAGCGCGGGGGCGCCGGCCCGGGACAGCCTTCGGGCGCGGTCCGCAGCGGGCAGGTGGTCATCGGACGGCGCGCTGCGATTGAAGGTGAGCAGTGGTGCGGTCTCGGTGAGCCCGTAGATCTGCTGGAACTCCCAGCCGAGCTCCTCGCCGATCCGCTGGATGGTCTTGGTAGGGGGTGGGGCCCCCGCACAGACCAGCCGCACCGTGCCCCGTCCGGGGATCTCACCGTCCCAGCTCGTGGCGGCATCGAGCACCGCGTTCCACACCGCGGGGGCACCGCACATCAACGTCACGCCGTGCTGCTCGACCCGCCGCAGGATCTCCGCGCCGTCCACCTTGCGCAGCACGACCTGCTCGGCCCCGAGCCCGGCGAGCCCGAACGGCATGCCCCAGCCGTTGCAGTGGAACATCCCCAGGGTGTGCAGGTAGACGTCGCGCTCCCAGGCCCGGGTGTGCAGTGCGAAGGTGACGGCGTTGATCCAGATGCTGCGGTGGGTCAGCTGCACCCCCTTGGGCCGTGCGGTGGTGCCCGAGGTGTAGTTGATCGTCGCGGTGGCGTCCTCGTCCGGCTCGGCCCAGGGGCGCGGCTCGGCGTCGAAGCGCATCACCTGCTCCTCGGTCTCGCTGCCGAGCACGAAACGGTGCGTGGCCGGCACCCCCTTGAGCGCCTCATCGAGCTCCGGGTCGACCAGCAGCACCGACGAGCCGCTGTGTTCGATGATGTAGCTCACCTCATGGGGGCGCAGCCGGAAGTTCACCGGCACGCAGACCCGACCGCTGGCCGGGACCGCATACAGCAGCTCGAGCAAGCGGGCGCAGTTGTGGCTGACCACGGCCACCCGCTCCCCCGCGCCGATCCCGAGTGCGTCCAGGCCGGCCTGCCAGGCCCGGACCCGCCTACCCAGCTCCCGGTAGGTCGACGCCGGAACCGGCGCGGCCAGCTGGGCGGACTCGTCCACGACCGCGACGGACTCCGCGAACGCCGTCTCGCCGCGGGCGAGGAAGTCGGCAACGGTCAACGGCACCCGCATGGCTGTTACCTCCGGTTCTCCTGGATCTCAGTTCTCAGGCTATGACGTACCACGGCAGACTGGGCGCCGTTGGCGTCATCGAACGGACCTGGAACGCGCCGATCCAGCTCGTCGTCGGCTGCGCGCGCTGACATGAACGCGACCGCACCGGTGCTTTACCGTGCTGTTACGGCTTCGCCCACTGATCACCCCGGCGGGTGGGCCGACGTAGAGTCGCAGGTGAGAGCGCGTAACTCGGCCCTCCGAAAGGAAGAAGTAGCCCCGTGACCCATGCAGCAACGAGCACCGACAGCTTCGGCACCCGCGGCACGCTGTCCGTCGGGGATGCTTGTTACCAGATGTTCCGGTTGGCCGAGCTGGACAAGCCGCTCGGGACGCAGTGGCGTGCCCTGCCCTACAGCCTGAAGGTGCTGCTGGAGAACCTGCTGCGGTTCGAGTCCGACGCCGCCGGCGCGCATGTCACGGCCGGGCACGTCGAGGCGCTCGTCGGCTGGGACGCCCACGCCGCACCGTCCACCGAGATCCAGTTCACCCCGGCGCGAGTGATCATGCAGGACTTCACCGGGGTGCCCTGCGTGGTCGATCTGGCCACGATGCGTGAGGCGGTCACGACCCTGGGTGGCGACCCGCAGGCGGTGAACCCACTGACCCCGGCCGAATTGGTCATCGACCACTCGGTGATCGCTGACGTGTCCGGCCGGCCGGACGCCTTCGAGCGCAATGTCGATCTGGAATACCAGCGAAACCGGGAGCGCTACCAGTTCCTGCGCTGGGGCCAGGGCGCCTTCGACGAGTTCAGGGTGGTCCCCCCGGGAACCGGGATCGTGCACCAGGTCAACATCGAGCACCTGGCCCGCGTCGTGATGATCCGCAACGGTCAAGCCTACCCGGACACCGTGGTGGGCACCGACAGCCACACCACGATGGTCAACGGGTTGGGTGTGCTCGGGTGGGGCGTGGGCGGCATCGAGGCCGAGGCGGCGATGCTCGGCCAGCCGGTGTCCATGCTCATCCCGCAGGTGGTCGGCTGCAAGCTGACCGGCGCCATCCCGCCCGGGGCGACGGCCACCGACGTCGTCCTCACCCTGACCGAGATGCTGCGCCGCCACGGCGTGGTCGGCAAATTCGTCGAGTTTTACGGCGAGGGCGTGGCGGCGGTGCCGCTGGCCAACCGCGCCACCATCGGCAACATGAGCCCGGAGTTCGGCTCCACCTGCGCGATCTTCCCGATCGACGAGGAGACCGTCCGCTACCTGAGGTTTACCGGCCGCTCTGCGGAGCAGCTCGCGTTGGTCGAGACCTACGCCAAGGAGCAGGGCCTGTGGCACGACCCGAGCTGTGCGGCCACCTACTCCGAGTACCTCGAGCTGGACCTGTCCAGCGTGGTTCCCTGCATCGCCGGACCCAAGCGCCCGCAGGACCGCATCGCGCTGTCCGATGCCAAGACCGCGTTTCGCCACGCGCTGGTCGACTACGCCCCGGTAGCGGCCTCAGCGGTGGACCAAGCCGGCGAGCAATCCTTTCCAGCCAGCGATGCACCAGCGGTGAGCAGCGGCAACGGTGGCGGTATGCCCCATCCAGCGATCTCGGCTGCGGCCGGTGCGGACGGTCGCCCCAGCTGCCCTACGCCGGTGCATCCCGCCGAGGGCGCCGGGTACGAGATCGACCATGGTGCAGTAGTGATCGCCTCGATCACCTCATGCACCAACACCTCCAACCCCTCGGTGATGATCGGCGCGGCACTGCTGGCCCGCAACGCCGTCGACCGCGGCCTGACCGTCAAGCCATGGGTGAAGACATCGATGGCTCCCGGCTCCCAGGTGGTCACCGACTACTACGAGAAGGCCGGCCTGTGGCCGTACCTGGAGAAGCTGGGCTACCACCTGGTCGGCTACGGCTGCACCACCTGCATCGGCAACTCGGGTCCACTGCTGGCGGAGGTCTCGCCCGCCATCCATGACGCCGACCTCGCGGTGGTCAGCGTGCTGTCCGGCAACCGCAACTTCGAGGGCCGGATCAATCCCGACGTCACGATGAACTACCTCGCCTCACCACCGTTGGTGATCGCCTACGCGCTGGCGGGAACGATGGATGTCGACTTCTCCAGCGAGCCACTGGGTCTCGATCTCGACGGCAACTCCGTCTATCTGGCCGACATCTGGCCCTCGCCGGAGGAGATCCAGAAAGTGATCGAGTCTGCGATCAGCCAGGAGATGTTCGCCAAGGACTATGCCGACGTCTTCGCCGGAGATGCCCGCTGGCGGTCACTGCCCACCCCGGAAGGTGAGACCTTCAGCTGGGACCCGGAGTCCACCTACGTGCGCAAGCCCCCGTATTTCGAGGGCTTGGCGGCACAGCCGTCGCCGTTAGCCGACATCTCCGGCGCCCGGGTACTGGCACTACTCGGTGACTCGGTGACCACCGACCACATCTCCCCGGCTGGGACGATCAAGGAAGACTCCCCGGCCGGCCGGTACCTGTCCGAACGCGGTGTGGCACGCAAGGATTTCAACTCCTATGGATCCCGCCGGGGCAATCATGAGGTGATGATCCGCGGCACATTCGCCAACATCCGGTTGCGCAACCTGCTGCTGGATGCGATCTCGGAGAATCCGGTGAGCGGCGGCTACACCCGTGACTTCACCACTGACGGCGAGCAGATTTCTATCTACGATGCGGCGCAACGCTACGCTGTAGCCGGCGTTCCACTACTGGTCCTGGGCGGCAAGGAATACGGCTCGGGATCGTCACGGGATTGGGCGGCCAAAGGAACCCGGCTGCTCGGAGTGCGCGCGGTGCTCGTCGAGTCGTTCGAACGTATTCACCGCTCCAACCTGATCGGAATGGGCGTGCTTCCGTTACAGTTCCCCACCGGAGAATCGGCCTCATCGCTGGGCCTGGACGGTACGGAGACCTTCGATATCTCTGGCATCGCCACCCTGAACAACGGTTCCATCCCGGGTACGGTGCACGTCACCGCCACCCGCGACGGGGCAGATCCGGTGGGGTTCGACGCGGTGCTGCGCATCGACACCCCCGGTGAGGCCGAGTACTACCGCAACGGTGGGATCCTGCAGTACGTGCTGCGCGCCATGGCGCTGCGCGCCTCGTGAGTGGGAAACAGTGTTATAGCACTCAATGCCACTCACGAGTGTGATCGTCGCAGCGGGCTTGGTGGTGGCGCTGGGTGCGTTGGTGCAGGGCGCGGTCGGGTACGGGCTGGCGTTGGTGGCGGCACCGTTGCTGGCCCTGGTCGACCCCGCACTCGTTCCGGTCCCGCTGATCTTTCTGGGGACCGTGCACTCGGTGCTCGCCGTGATCCGGGAAGGGCGGCACGCCGACTGGCCCGGGATCGGGTGGGCGATGCTGGGCCGGTTGCCCGGCACCGGGCTCGGAGTACTCGCCGTGGTGATGTTGTCGCAGCGGGTGTTCAGCCTGGTCGTCGGCCTCTGTGTGCTCGCCTGCGTGGCACTCTCGCTGCTCGCCTGGCGGCCACGTCCGCGACCGCGCGCGCTGCTGGTCGCGGGGATCGCCAGCGGAGCGGGGGGTACCGCTGCGGGAATCGGCGGACCGCCCATCGCATTGCTCTACCAGGACGAGGCGGGTCCACGGGTCCGCGGCACGATCGCCGGCTACTTCGTCCTGGGGTCGGTGACCTCGATCGCCGCGCTGGCCGCCGCGGGTCAGGTCACCAGAGAATCATTGGCCAGTGCTGCGCTGCTCACCCCTTTCCTGCTGGCCGGTTTCGCGCTGTCCGGGCCGGCCCGCCGGGTGCTCGACAACGGCTGGACGCGGCGGGCTGTACTCGCGGTGGCCGCTGCGAGCGCCGCCCTGCTCATCGGCCGCGTGGCGCTGTCGTGACCGGCGTTGCGATATCGCATCCAAGGGCCAAAATCAGAAATTCGGCGAGTCGGTGCATGGGCGCAGCGGTTGGAAGGTGCAGTGTCACCTATGAAACTCCAGGTAGTTTGCGACCGTTGTCAGGCTGTCAAGCGACGTCATCCGGTCAACGAACTCGATGCCGTTGAGGTGGTCGATCTCATGTTGGATCACCCTAGCTACATAACCGGAGTAACTCTGCTTGACCTCGACGCCCTCTGCCGAGGTGTATTCGACGATGATGGTTTCGGCTCGTGGGACGCGGCCCATGAGTCCGGGTACACTGAAGCAGCCCTCCCAACCGGTCTCGGGTTTCCCGGAATCTTCCACGATCACCGGATTGATCATCTGCAGCAACGGAGACACCGGACGGTCAGGGAACACATCGGTCTTCCTGACCTCGATGACGATCACCTTTACTGGAGCGCCGATCTGAGGAGCGGCCAGACCGGCACCATTCAACTGGCGCAACCGACTCACCATCCGCGCAAGAAGTTCCGCAACGTCATCGACATTGCTGATCGCCTCGGTGTCGGCCTTGAGTCGGGGATCGCCAATAGTGACGACATCTTCGCCGGCTACACCCGACATCCAGCCCCGATCACTTTGGGCAAGCGCCATCCGCCTATCTCCTTCGTCGTGCTCGGGCAGCAAGAGACTTGTTCTGCGCCGCTCGGTTCACACTTCGGGGACATACTTGTTCTTGACCCGCACAACGTTTTGCTGAAGGGTTTGCCTGATTCGGAGGTACTCAGCTTGACCAACAAGTCTGGACACACCCAGTCGCTCTTCGTGTCGCAATAGCTGAACCGAGAGAAAGCCGTCCTGTACCGCCTCACGCAGCATCCGGATAGCTGTCTCGGTATCGCTCAACTCCGCCAGGACGTGGGCGAGTCGGTACTTGAGGTACCCGTTATTCGGCGCAGCTTCAGCGAGCCGTGCGACCGTAGCGCGAGCCCGCTCAGTATGACCCACGCACGCCTCGACGTTCGCCAGCCATGACTGTATGCGGAAGTTGCGGCACATTCCCGTGCCCGCGCATGCATCAGCGTGCCCTATTCCGGTAGACCATGCCTCTTGAGCGGCGGAGTCGTCATTACTAACACGGTGCAGATAGCCAAGCAGGTTCCAGACCGCGATGTCATCCGGATTTGCATCGGCAGCATCGCGGGCAGTATGGATGGCTGCGCGAATGTCGCCGCGACCGAGGTGAGCCAATGCGACCGCCCAGCGCGTGTTGGAATCATTCGGATATGCGGGTAGATAACGGCGAGCCGCCTCCAAGGAGGACTGGCAGTCGCCGATCATCAGATGGTTCCAGATAAGCAACTTTAACGCAGTGGGATTGGTCGGGTCCACCTGGAGAACTTTTTTGGTCAGCGGCAGAGCAGCCTCAGCTACTCCACTGTTGTTGAGTGCGCGAGCGAATGCGAGCGTGGCATCCAGACTGTCGGGGTTCTTCTCATAAATCGCTCGACCGATCTCCAACGCCCTCTCGTGCCAGCCCATGTCCCAGCAGATGCGAATGAGCGTCGTGCGGGCGCCGATGGAGTCGGGGTCGAGCCGCAGCGCTGCATCGACGTCGCCGAGCGCTTGCTCTAATGTTGATTGATCCGACCCCCACCCGGAGAAGTACTGCCGCCAGTAGGCATAGCCGCGAGCGGCGTAGGCTCGAGCAAAGCGCGAATCGATGTCAAGGGCGCCGCCCAGCAAGGTCGCGGCAGCTTCGATCCACTGTTTCTCGTTGGTGGCTAACAGTCCTTGACCCCGCAAGTACATCTCATAGGCGCGTTCCATGTTGGACGGCTTGGCTTCGAGTTGGGACGGTTGGCCAAGTGACGGAGTCAAGTTCATAGCCAATGCCAGGCCGCGACCGACGACAGCGGCGGTGTCCAAGGGCAGCAGGACTTGGCGACCGTCAATCACAACAGGCAATAGCACGCCACCTTGCACGACTGGTGTTGACAAGCCCACTACGTTGTGTACGTGGCCGCTACTTTTGACCGGTCCGGAGGAATGGTTAATAGTAGTTATCCTGCTTGTGAGCGAGTCATTGACTGCGTCAGTGAAACGAGACTGGACGTCATTGGAAGCCTTCGCCAGCGCGGTGTCGAGGATGGCTTGAGTCTGAGGTTGTGGCTGGATGTCACTACCGCGCGCCTCCCACTTGGCGATTGTGCGAGTACCGACACCGAGGTAGTCGGCGAACTCGCGCATCGTCATGCGTAGCGCTGCACGCAGAGCTTTTGCTTCGAGGCCCGTCCACAGGCGAACAGTCGTGGTCACAGCGTCTCCCAAGGGTCCGGTTCGCCTTGACCCTACCGGCCAAGATGTATCCAGAGTCCCGGTAAAGTCAGGTGATACCGAGCAGCGTGAGTGGGTGGTCGAAGCTATAGCTGGCCCAGCGCAGGCACCCCCGGGCAGGGGCGTGGGCGGTCTATTGTCCGGCAGCGACGTAGGACCGGGCTCCGGCGACCACCGCGGCCGCGGCCAACGCCAGGATCGACAACAGACGATGGCGGATCCCTCGGCGCTTGCGCGGATCGACCACCTCGGCCAGCGCGTCGAGCAGGTCACGGCAGCTGCCGCGGCAGGCCCGCGGTCGGCGGCGCCGAAGGCGATCGGGTCTGGGGGCTGTGAGTTGTCGAGGGTGGATGTGTCGGACGTGGCAGACTGCGCGCGCAACGAAGCTCCCGAGACGGATCGATCTTGGAGGATCGTTCGTCTTAGTAGAGCTTCGTTGCATGCTGCCGGTACTGCCGGTTCCCCAGGTGAGCCACCAGCTTCACGACTTTGCCGGCGCTGAAAGTGCATCGCGGAAGCACAGTGAGTGCGTCCTCGGGCCATCGTGTTGAAAACGTGCGTGGAACACAATGTTACTAACAACGGCATAGGCGCAGGCACTCCGCCAACACTTCGAGGAGCGATTCAGTTGTCGCCGGAAACGAGGTACACGATGCGGACTGACAACCCGGATTTGGTGATCGCAAAGCGACTGCTTGACCAGCGTGAGCTGCCAGGCTTCTAATTCCGGCGGGCCGCTACAGGAGTGGACGGGCCGCTTATCGTTTCTGGCGACGGACTGTTGGAGCGTTGCGCCGATGGTTCTGCGCTGAACGTTCTCAACGAGGTGTTGACCTGGGAGACGGGCTGACTGTCGGTTACAACCGGTTCACCCCCCATTCGGGGCCATTGATGAACCACTGGACGGACGACATGACAGACCAAATCAATGCCGACACGATGTTGCCAGTAACCAGTGCTAGCGACGTTTCGGACATGCTGCACGGTCGGAAAATTCACGATCCGTACCGGTGGCCGGAAAATCCGGAATCGGCGAACACACGAGAATGGCTGACGCGGCAGCAGGATCTCTTCGCTTCGCACCGGCAACGGTGGAAGCTTCGCTCGTCCTTGCACGATCGGATCACAGGACTACTGGAAAGCGAAACGTGGACTCCACCTTGTGAGCGATCGCGACGCTTGTTCGCCACCCGACGAGCGCCCAGCGCCGACCATCCGCAACTTGTCGTAATCCAGGATGGTACGCACCGTGTGCTACTCGATCCGATGGTGCTCGATCCCGCAGGCAACACTGCGCTCGACCGGTGGGAACCCAATCCGGACGGCAGCCGGATCGCAGTACAGCTGTCTCGACACGGCCGGGAACGCGGCGAATTAGCGGTGTACGACGTAGCGACCGGAGAGATGGTCGACGGCCCGATCCGTGGCGTTCGATATTCGCCGGTGGCATGGCTGGACGATCACACGTTCTATTACGTCCGCGCCGCTAACGGCGTGACGGTCAAGCGTGGTGTCTGGCTCCATAATGTCGGGTCGCCACCGGAGCATGACGTACTTATTCATGTCCCGACTGGTCGGCACGTCACCGCACCGCACGTCCGTGTCGATCACGGCCGGTGGCTCCTGGTATGGGAGAGCTACGGTACGGGATACCGCACCGATGTGTGGCTGGCCGAACTCGACCTGCGCACCTGGGACTCTCCGGTACTCCGTGAGGTCCAGCGGGACACCGAGGCGGACACGGAAACCCGGATGGGGCGGGACGACCGCCTTTACCTGCGAACCACGCTCGGTGCTCCTCGTGGCCGGCTGTGCTGGGCAGATCCGGCCACGCCGAGGCGATGGCACGAACTCATCGCCGAGGATGTGGCGACCACGCTCGACGCGTTCGGGCTCATCGAGTCGGCCAGCGGGGTTGCCGAAATACTCGCGGTCCGCGGCCGGCACGGGATCGCGGAGTTGTCCGCGCACGATCCCACTAGCGGTGCGCTGATACGGCAAGTCGCGCTTCCCGGTGAGGGCGTGGTCAACACCTCGACCGCGCAGTTTGCTGGCAATGCGGTGTACCTGTCGTATGCGGATGTGAGCCGGCCGCCGTCGGTGGTTTCCTACCGGCGCGGCGACGTGGGGGTACGGCCGTGGCGCACTCCGGTATCCGCGCCGCGGACTACAATCCGGCGTGATCGTCATGAAGCGATCACGGCGGATGGCACCGCGATTCCGGTCACGGTGTTATCCTCACGAACGCTTGGTGTGCCACGGCCAACGATCCTGCACGCTTACGGCTCCTACGGCCGCGTGCCGCAGTTCGGCTTCTCGGCGAGTCTGGCCCGCCTGGATCGAAGCCGGTGGCCAGTACATCGTCGCTCACGTACGAGGTGGCGCTGACGCTGGCCGAGACTGGCACATGCAGGCCCGCCGCGCCCGCAAGGCCGTCGCAGTCGACGACCTGATCACTGTTGCCGAGTGGCTTCACCACAACAGGTACACCACACCCGACCACCTGTGTCTTTCCGGCGGCTCTGCCGGCGGGCTGCTCGTTCTGGCGGCGGCCATGCGCCGCCCAGAATTGTGGAACGCGGTCATCGCGCTGGCTCCGCTGGCAGACATGATCCGATTCGAGCGCTTCGGGCTCGGCAGGCACTGGACCGAAGAATTCGGATCGGTCACCGATCCTGACGACTTCGCCGCGCTGCTGGCCTACTCGCCGTACCACAATGTGCGACCGGGTACGGATTACCTGGCCACGTTGCTGATCGGCTTCCACGAGGACACCCGTACTGGTGCGCAGCATCCCAGGAAGATGTGCGCGGCGTTGCAAGGGGCCACGACTGGCGATCGACCTGTGCTGCTCCGCTACAGCTATCAGTCCGGGCACGGCCCGAAACCACTGTCGCAGGCGGTGGGACTCGCGGCCGATGCGCACGCGTTCGCCGCCTGCTGGACCGGACTGGGGGTCAACGAGACGATGAAAGGAGGACGCACCATGCCCGAAACCACCGAAACTCTGCTGGATGAGGTCGAAGATCTCGCCGCACCCGTCAGCGGAAACGCGACGGCCAGCAAGGACGGAAACGACGGCGCGGACGGAAGCTCCGATTTCGTGTGATCCGCGACCGCGTGATGTCGGCGATGATTCCCCATGCTGTCGGGGGCACACGCTTGCTCCCGACAGCCATCATTCATTTCGAGGACAGGCGATGACTGACGCTCTCTTCAGCGGCCGTTTCCTCTCGCAGGGAGGCGATGACTTCCTCGCCCACGGTCTGGGCGAAAGAGTCGTCCACGCCGACCTCGGTGCAGAAGCGGTCGCACCGCTGCTGTCCTGGGACGACCTGAACGCCATCCTGTCGACCGGAACTCTGCAACCGCCGCGCCTACGCCTACATCGCCAAGGCTCCGCAGTGCCGGTCGAATGCTACACCCAGACCGCCACAGTCGGCGGCGAGCGACGCGCGGTCGTCCGACCAGTCGAGCTTTACGCACAACTGCGGGATGGAGCGAGTCTGATCATCGAGGCCATTGATTGGTTACATCCACCGATTCGCGCCGCAGCAGATGATCTGATTCGCCTGGTCCGCGAGCCTGCCCAAGCCAACATGTACCTACTGTGGGGCGAAATGCACGGTTTCGACGCACACTGGGACGACCACGACACGGTCATCGTACAAGTCATGGGCACGAAGTCCTGGACCGTCCACGGCCCGGGCCGAACACACCCGTTGCGCATCGATGCCAGCCTCGACGACATCTGTCCCACTGCCATCGTGTGGGAGGGAGTTCTCCACGCCGGTCACGCGCTTCACGTGCCGAGGGGCTGGTGGCATACCGTGCGCGGCACCGGAGGCGTGAGCCTGCACCTGACGTTCGGCTTCACCCGCAGCACGGGCATCGACTGGGCAACCCGACTGGTCGAGCACCTACGCACCCTCGATCTGTTCCGCCGAGATCTTCCCCGCTTCGCCGACCGCGAGCACAGCGCCGACCACTATCGACAACTATTGCGCCAGCTCGCTGTCACAGCAGCTGCGCACGGGCCGGCGGAGCTGCTCACCGAGCAGAATCAGCACTTCGGGCGACGCCAGCGATTCAGCCTGCCATGGCCGGTGCACTCGGCCCTGCCTGCCGGCACAATCACCGTGGAACTGGCCACCGTGATCGCCCCGGTGGTGACCACGACCGGGGACACGGTGGCGCTGACCACGGGCGGCAAGCGCTATACGTTCAAAGCCGCAGCCCGGCCTGCGCTAGACGTGCTGATCCGCGACCGCGAGATGACCGTAGCGGAACTTGGTCGCCGCAGCGGCCTGGGCGACACGCAACTCGCGACACTGCTGCGTGAGCTGTTCAGGCAGCACCTGCTGCTGGTGCGGTAACGATGACAGCGGCCCACCGCCGCACGCCCATCCTGGGCTGCCAGTGGCGCCCAGCCGGAGGATGGCGGCCACACCGCTACCGCTACCCTCGATCGCCGTGAGCTTCGCCGAGCATGACCTCGTGATTGTCGGCTCCGGATTCTTCGGCCTGACGATCGCCGAGCGCGCCGCGACCCAGCTGGACAAGCGCGTGCTGATCGTGGAATGCCGTCACCACCTGGGCGGTAACGCCTATTCGGAGGTGGAACCGGACACCGGAATCGAGGTACACCGCTACGGTGCGCACCTGTTCCACACCTCAAACAAACGCGTTTGGGATTACGTCAACCAGTTCACCGACTTCACCGGCTACCAGCACCGCGTGTTCACCGTCCACGACGATCAAGTCTACCCGTTCCCGATGGGCCTCGGGTTAATCTCGCAGTTCTTCGGCCGCTACTTCACTCCCGCGCAGGCCAAGGCACTGATCACTGAGCAGGCAGCCGAGATCAACGGCAAGGACGCAACCAATCTCGAACAGAAAGCCATCTCCCTGATTGGTCGCCCGCTGTACGACGCGTTCGTCCGCGATTACACCGCCAAGCAGTGGCAAACCGACCCGACCAAACTGCCGGCAGCGACCATCAGCCGGCTGCCGGTCCGTTACACGTTCAACAACCGGTATTTCAACGACACCTACGAGGGCCTACCGGTAGACGGCTACACCGCGTGGCTGGAGAAGATGGCCGACCATCCGAACATCGAGGTCCGGCTCAACACCGATTACTTCGACGTCCGGGACGAGATCCCCGCCGGCACACCGACCGTCTACACCGGCCCACTGGACCGCTACTTCGACTACTCAGCGGGCTGGCTTGGCTGGCGAACGCTGGACTTCGAGCAGGAAGTGCTGCGCGACTGCGGCGATTTTCAGGGCACCCCGGTCATGAACTACGCCGACGCCAGTGTGTCCTACACTCGCATCCACGAATTCCGGCACTTCCATCCCGAGCGGGACACCTACCCGGCCGACAAAACCGTCATCGTTCGGGAGTTCTCGCGCTCAGCGGAAAAAAATGACGAGCCATACTATCCGATCAACACTTTAGAGGATAGGGTCAAGCTGGAGAGCTATCGCGAGCTGGCCAAGGCTGAGACGCGGGGGGGCAACGTGCTGTTCGGCGGGCGGCTGGGCACCTACAAGTACCTCGACATGCACATGGCCATCGGGTCTGCGCTGTCCACGTTCGACAACAAGATCGCCCCCTACTTCACCAAGGGCCATGCGCTCGACGGATCCATCGATGACTAAACCAATCCCGAATCTCACACGATTATTGCTTACCAGCCAGCTCCTCGTGAAATCGGCCGCAGCGCGCACTGGTGGGATTGCTCAGCACGCCCGGACAGCGCTCATCGCCGGGTTGAAAGACTCAGCGCGAAACGTTCCGCCGGGTCGGTCCACCAGTGTGCGAGATCGAATCCAGCGCCGTTAAGTTCCCTCGACAGGCCATCGTGGCCGAATTTCCCCGAGACCTCGGTACGAATCTCCTCACCTTCAACGAAATGCGCCGTCATGTCCACGACGGGTAATCGTACGGTCATCGGGCGGCAGGCCCGCAGCCGCATCTCAATCCACTCGCGAGCACCATCCCATACCGCGACGTGGTCGAAGGCCGCGACGTCGAAATCGGCTCCGAGCTCGCGATTGAGCACGTGCAACACATTGCGGTTGAACTCGGCGGTCACTCCGGCGACGTCGTCGTAAGCGGGCACCATGACCGTTGGGTCGGTAACCAGCCCGGCACCGAGCAACAGCAGATCACCGGGATCCAGCGCGGTATGCAGCGCGCTGAGGAACCGGGCCCGCTCGCCGGGTAGCAGGTTGCCGATCGTGCCGCCCAGGAAGGCCACCAGCCTGCGCCCGCCCGCAGCGGCCGGCAGCAGCTCCAGATGCCGGGTGAAATCACCGACCACGCCGTGCACCACGAGCCCCGGGTAATCCCGCGCAACCGCCGCCATCGCGCCACGCAACGCGGACTCCGACACGTCCAACGGCACGAACCGCTGCAGAGATCCGCGGGCAGTGAACGCGTCGAGCAGCAGCCGGGTCTTCTCCGAGGAACCCGAGCCGAGTTCCACCAAAGTATGCACCCGGGCACACCCGGCGATCTCGCCGGCGCTGTGCCGCAGCAGCTCGCGCTCAGTGCGGGTCGGGTAGTACTCGGGCAGCGTGGTGATCTGCTCGAACAGCTCGCTGCCCCGGGCGTCGTAGAACCATTTGGGCGGCAACCACTTGGGATCGGCCGACAGCCCGAGCCGCACGTCGTGATGCAGCGCGTCGGCGGTATCGGAGTCGGACAGGTGGATCTCGAGCACGGGTGCGGTCATAGCTCCTCAGCAAGGGTCGCAGGGATCGGCGCAACGTCCACGGTGGACGGTGTCGCGATGAGCAGATGGCCGTCGGGGACCGGCTCCCAGCCGGTGAACTGGTCGGTGGGCTCGGAGCAGACCAGCACCGTCCCCTCGCCGGCACGCACCGCCAGCGCGTGGCGCACTGTGGTCGCGGCGAGCATGGTGCCGTCGGTGAGCAGCAGGTTCAGTCGAGATCCCGGGGCGGCGGCGAGCACCTCCGCAACTACCGCACCCAGCGCGCCGCCCGGCGGTTCACCGGCCACCAGGCGGTGCCGGACCAGTGCCCACAGCAAGGCGGAATCGGTGGGTGCTTCGAGGGTGAGCAGGTCGGTCACCGGTAGCTGCCCGGCCAGCGGTGCCACGCTGTGCGGCCAGCCGGTGATCCTGCCGTTGTGGCTGAACAGCCAACGGCCGGTGCTGAACGGGGCGCAGGCGGTGTCCATCACCGGCATCCCGGCCGTGGCCGAGCGCACCGCGGCGACCACTGCGCCACTGCGCACGTGGCGAGCCAGCGCGGCGAACAAGCCGTCGGTCCAGATCGGGACCGCTCGCCGGTACCGGATCGGCGGGGTGGCGCCGTCGGCATACCAGCCCACCCCGAAACCGTCGGCGTTGATCGTCCCGCTGCCGCGCATGTCCACCGGCGCGTAGCTCTGGTGCAGCAGCGAGTGCGGCGGATCCAGCAGCAGCGTCGCGAGGTCGCGCGGTGGCCCGAGGTAGGCCAGGTGTCGGCACACGGTCAGGCCAGGTCCCCTGGGTCAGCGTTCCGGGCGCACCGGAAACCGGTGAAGATCTGCCTGCGCACCGGGTGGTCCCAGTTACGGAAAGTCCCCCGGCAGGCCGCCGCGTCGGTGCCGAACGAGCCGCCACGCAGCATCCGGTAATCCCCACCCAGGAACACCTCGGAGTACTCCCGGTACGGGAACGGCACGAAGCCCGGGTAGCCGGCGAACCCCGAGGACGTCCATTCCCACACGTCCCCGATCAGCTGGTACACGCCCAACGGGGACGCCCCGGCCGGGTAGCTACCCGCGGCAGCTGGCTGTAGGTGCCGTTGTCCCAGGTTGGCGTGCACCGGGGTGGGGTCATCGTCTCCCCAGGGGAAACGGCGGGAACGCCCGGTGGCGGGGTCGAACCGGGCGGCCTTTTCCCACTCCCCCTCGGTGGGCAGTCGCTTACCGGCCCACGCCGCGTAGGCCTGCGCCTCGAAGAAGCTGACGTGCATGACCGGCTCGTCGGGCGGAACCGGCTCGGTGGCACCGAACCGGGTGCGCCACCACGCCCCGCTGTCGAGGTACCAGAACTGCGGCGCCGCCAGATCCGCTGCGCAGCGGTGCGCCCAGCCCCGTTCGCTCCACCACCGCGGCTCGTGGTAGCCGCCGTCAGCGACGAACTGCTGGTAGGAGCTGTTGGTGACCGGGGTGGTGTCCAGCCAGTACGCGCCGGTGCAGGCTCGATGCGCGGGACGCTCATTGTCCAGAGCCCAGGGCTCGGTGGAGGTTCCCATGGTGAACTCCCCGGCGGGGATCAGCACCTCGGCGGGCAGGCCGGTGACCCGCTGCGGCGCGGGCGCGGGGGCGTGCAGCACGGCCGGGCCGGCTCGGAGCTGATGGGTGGCCAGCATGGTCTCGTCGTGCTGCTGCTCGTGCTGCACGATCATGCCGAAGGCGAAGCCGTGCGCCACCAGCCTGCGGCCTTCCAGTGGGGTGTGCTCCAGCGCGTCGAGCACCTTGCCACGGACGTCGCCCAGGTAACCCCTGGTCTCGGCCGGGTCGAGCAGTGGCAGCGCGGGCCGGTCGGACCGGGGATGCTGGAACGCGTCGTAGAGGTGATCGATGTCGGCGCGGACCGGGTCGTGCCCAGCCACATCCCGGACCAGCCAGAGCTCTTCCTGGTTGCCGATGTGCGCCAGGTCCCACACCAGGGGGGACATGATCCGGGAGTGCTGGCGGATCAGCTCGCCGTCGTCCACCGCCTCGGTCAGCGCTGCGCTGCGGGCGCGGGCGCGGGTGAGCTCGGCGGCCAGGTGGTCACGCAGGGCGGCGGTGCCCAGCTCGGTGATCAGCGTGCTCACAGCGGTCGTCCTCCCTCGAGCCCTGCGTTCCGGTGGCCGGCGTACTCCTCGGCCCGATCATCTGCTGGGCAACGACCGCGACGGACCCGCTGCTCGGTGATCTCCTCCACGAGCCGCTGCACCCGCGCGGGTGCCTGCAGCGCCGGAAGGGCGCGGCAGGCCAGCTCGAACACCGCGACCGCGGCCTTGGCGAGCGCATCGTCACGCAGGCCGTTCTCGGCCGCTGCCCGCCACCGCCCGACGACTGGAGCGCAGGCATCCCGGGCCGCGGCGGTGACCCCGGGGTCGGCCAGCAGGGCGGCCACCACCGCCACCGGTACCAGCCACTGCCCCGCCGGCTGGGTGTCGAGGTAACGGACCTCCAGGTACCCGCGTGGCCGGACCGGCGGGAACAGTGTGGTCAGGTGGTAGTCGAGATCAGCGATGCTGGGGCGACCGGGCGATGCTCCGGCCAGCCAGTCGGCGAAGGTGAGCCCGATCGGCACGTCCCAGCTGCCCCGGGAACGGCGCCGGCACAGCACCGGGGTGTCCAGCGCCCGGTGAGCCCAGTCCGCTGCCGGATCCCGGCGCACCGGGCCGGGCCTGGTGCGCACCGGATCCAGCGCGAACCACGCCTGCATCCGGGAGGACGCCCAGCCAGTGGGCCGGCCAGCCAGCCAGGGCGAGTTCGCGAACGCGGCGAGCAGCACCGGCCCCAGCTCGTGCAGAGCCGCCCAGCGCGACGCGATCTCGGTGTGCGTGCCGGCGTCCAGGCACACCTGCACCGCGGCGGTGGAGCACATCATGGCCCGGCCCATCGGGCCGATCCGGTCGAAAACGGTCTCCATCGCGGCGTAGCGGGGGATGTCGATCAGCCGCCGGGACCGGCGGTACGGATCGGCGCCTGAACCGGTGAGTACCAGTCCTGCGGGGTCGAGGAGATCGGTCAGTGCGGCAGTGTCGCCGTCCACAGTGGTGATGAGCTCGGTCAGCGAGGCGCACGGCGGGCTGGAGATCTCGAGCTGGCCACCGGGTTCGACTGTGACGGTGCAGCCATGGGGAAGTGGTTGTGCGGAGCTGCTGGGGAGGAGGGAAACCGGGACGTACGGGCCGAGAGCGTCGGCGAGGTGGCGGGCCTGCAACGGGCGGTGGGGATTGCCGGAGTGCTGCACCACCCACTCCAGCTCGGCGCCGAGCAGTGTGGGTGGTCCGTGCTTGAAGCAGACTGATGCGACATAGAACTCGGCCTCGGCGCGGCTGCGCAGCACCGTCGGCGGTGCGGCCGGCGTCGACGCCCAAGGTAACGGTGCCGCTGATGTCACGACTCCACCTCCTGCAGTCGGCTCAATCGGCGAGCCGACCCGTCACGCTACCCAGTTGCTCCGACACTCGCAGCGTTACTTCCGCGGTTACTTACGCCGATTCCGTCCGCGTCCCAGCTGGGTGCGGGGCACCCGCACCCAGCTCAGGCAGCGGCCGGCTCGGCGAACTGAGTGCGATGCAGCTGCGCGTACCGTCCCTGGGCGGCCAGCAGCTCATCATGCGTGCCGCGCTCGACCACCCGGCCGTCCTCGATCACCAGGATCTGGTCCGCGGCCCGGATGGTGGACAACCGGTGGGCGATGACCAGGGCGGTGCGACCGTGCAGCGCCTCGGCCAACGCAGCCTGCACTGCCGCCTCGGACTCGGAGTCCAGATGCGCGGTGGCCTCATCGAGGATCACCACTCGGGGTCGGGCCAGCAGGAGCCTGGCGATGGTCAGCCGCTGGCGCTCGCCACCGGACAGCCGGTACCCGCGGTCCCCCACCACGGTGTCCAACCCGTCGGGCAGGGACCGCACCAGCGGCTCCAGCCGGGCTCGTCGCAGCGCGTCCCACAGTTCGTCGTCCAGCGCGTCCGGTGCCGCGAAGCGGAGGTTGCCCGCGATGGTGTCGTGGAACAGGTGCCCGTCCTGGGTCACCACGCCGACGGTGTCGCGCAGTGCGGCGAAGGACAGGTCCCGGACATCCACCCCATTGAGCCGCACCGCCCCGGCGCCGACGTCGTAGAGCCGCGGCACCAACGACGCGATGGTGGACTTGCCCGCGCCCGAGGAGCCGACCAGCGCGACCAGCTGCCCCGGTTCGGCCCGGAAGCCCACCCCGTGCAGCACCTCGGCACCGGCCCGGGTGTCCAACGTCGCGACGTCCTCCAGCGACGCCAGCGACACCTGATCGGCCGACGGGTAGGCGAAGCGCACGTCATCGAACTGCACCGACACCTCGCCGGCCGGCACGGTCCGGGTATCCGGCCGTTCGGTGATCATCGGGCGGACGTCGAGCACCTCGAAGACCCGCTCGAAGGCCACCAGCGCCGTCATCACGTCGACCCGGGCGTTGGCCAGCGCGGTCAGCGGCGAGTACAGCCGGGTGAGCAGCAGCGCGAGGGTGACCACCGTGCCCGGGGCGAGGTCACCGCGCAGCGCGAGCCACCCGCCCAAGCCGTACACCAGCGCTTGAGCCAGCGCGGAGACCAGCGTCAATGCGGTGAGGAACACCCGGGTCGCCATCGCACTGCGCACCCCGATATCGCGAACCCGAGTGGCCCGGTAGCCGAACTCGGCGGCCTCGGCCTCGGGGCGTCCGAACAGCTTCACCAGCGTGGCGCCCGGCGCGGAGAACCGCTCGGTCATCTGGGTGGTCATCGCCGCGTTGTGCGTCGACGCCTCCCGGCGCAGATCGGCCAGCCGCAGACCCATCCGGCGGGCCGGTAGCACGAAGATCGGCAACAGCACCAGGGCCAGCAGCGTGACCTGCCAGGACAGCGTCAGCATCACCACCAGCGTGAGCACCAGCTGGATCACATTGGTGACCACCCCGGACAGCGTGGAGGTCAGCGCGGTCTGCGCACCGATCACGTCGTTGTTCAGCCGGCTGACCAGCGCCCCGGTGCGGGTGCGGGTGAAGAACGCCACCGGCATCCGCTGCACATGCTCGAACACCGCGCGGCGCAGGTCGAGGATCAGCCCCTCACCGATCCGGGAGGACTGCCAGCGCGACGCGAGCCCGACCCCGGCGTCGATCACCGCCAGGACCGCGATGAGCACCGCCAACCCGACGACCAGGGTCACTCCGGTGCGGCCGACGACGGCGTCGACGACCCGGCCGGCCAGCACCGGGGTGGCGACAGCAAGCACCGCCGAGACCATGCTCAGCGCGAGGAAAATCAGCAGGGATGCTTTGTGCGGGGTGGCGAATGCGATGATCCGGCGCAGTGTGCCCGGCGCCAGGGCGCGCGGAACCCCATCCTGGCGCATCGAGCTGCGCAACAGGCTCCATGAGTTGTCCATCAAGCTTCCTCCGCGGCAGCGCAACCGGTCGTGGCCTCCCGCTGCAACGCTGTAAGCAGGCGATTGTTCCCCTTCCGGACGCGTGACACACCAGACCGCGCCGTCACGTCCCCCGGCTACTATCTGGGCGATCGCCCAAGGTGAACGCCCAGTGAAAGCAGGTCGACATGCCGGTCCGGACCGCGGCGGATCGAGGACGGGAAGTCCGGCTACAGCTTCTCAACGCTGCCGCCGAGCTCATCGCGGAGCTGGGCTGGAACGCGGTGAGCACCCGGAACCTGGCCGAGCGTGCGGGCGTGACACCGGGGCTGGTGCATTACCATTTCCCGTCACTGCAGGCTTTACTGTGCGACGCCGCCCTGGGCATGATAAGCGACTCCCTGTCCGCCACCGAGGTCATCGTCGAGGACGCTGCAACCGTCGACGCCGGCATAGACCTGATGCTCAGCCGCACCGGACGTGGCTCGACATCGTTGCTGTTCATCGAGACCTCACTGGCCGCCACCCGCGATGAGAGCCTGCGCATCGAGCTTGCCGCTCTCATTGAGGAGTTCCGGCAGAAACTGGCGCGGTGGCTCAGCGAGCACGGCGCCAGGGTACCCGAAGAAACCGCTTCCGTGCTGGTCGCAGCCCTTGACGGCGTGATAGTACATAAGGCGCTGAACCCGGAGCTGACCTCGTCGGTCGTCGCACCGGCGCTACACAGGCTCGTCGAGTACGACTGAACGTGCCGCCGTCGAAGCCGCCCACGTACTGTGTTCCGAAGGGTGATCGCAGGCGAAGCTCACGCCAGCGTGGCCGTGTGGTCGGGAACGTAGGTCTGCGTCTCCCGCGGCGGCCGTTCATAGCCCTGTGACGGCGGTCGTAGCGGAAGCTGCACCGGGGGCCGCTGGACGTCGTAGTAGGAGATGGTGGACAACAGGTGCGCGATCATGTTGATGCGCGCCCGCCGCTTGTCCTCGCTCTCCACGACATACCACGGACTTTCCGCGACATCGGTATGCACGAACATCTCGTCCTTGGCTCGCGAGTAATCCTCCCACCGGATGATCGACTCCATGTCCATCGGAGAAAGTTTCCAACGCCGCATCGGATCCCGCAGCCTGGCTCTGAAACGGCTCTCCTGCTCGATGTTGCTGACCGAGAACCAATATTTGCGCAATATGATCCCGTCCTCGATGAGCAACCGCTCAAAGACAGGGCACTGGTACAGAAAACGCCGGTACTCGTCGGTGGTACAAAAACCCATGACCCGTTCCACCCCAGCACGGTTGTACCAGCTCCGGTCGAACAGCACGATCTCGCCCGCTGCCGGCAGATGCTCCACATAGCGCTGGAAGTACCACTGGGTGCGATGCCGCTCGGTGGGCGCGGGCAGCGCGACGATGCGCGCCACACGTGGATTGAGGTACTCGGTGACCCGTTTGATGGTGCTCCCCTTGCCGGCGGCATCACGTCCCTCGAAGACGACAACGACTCGTGCCCCCTCGCTCCGCACCCACTCCTGCAACGTGACCAGCTCCTCCTGCAAGCGAAACAACTCACGCTCGTAGACCGGCCGCGGCAACCGCCGGTCACGGCTTCGGGCGACCGCATCCGACTTGCCGGCCTTAGCAACCAAGGTCAGCCAGCTGCCTTTGGGGCACGAACAGCTGCGGGATAGCTAACTACTGTGGGAGCAACCACTCCGCACCCTTCCAACCGCTCATCAAGCGCCCGAACCGCGACAGTATCCGCCCAGGGCTGCATACCAGCCCTGACCTGTTCCAACCGCCCGATCAGCCGAACGGAACTGTGGACCGCCGCAATCTCGCCGGCGTCACCGAGCAACCGCGCCGCTTCGTCGATCTCAGCGCACTGCACATACGCCTCGCTGAGGTCGACAGTAGTCATAGCAAAGTCCCGCCGGTTAAACGATTGGTCCATGACTGTGAGACCCTGCTGTTGATAGAAAACAGCCTGATCAGCCTCGCCAAGCTCGAGGTGGCAGCCACCACGGATCGCAATATGTGTCGCTTCGTCATACCTGCTATAGCTCGGTGCCTGGTCATCGGCCGTCGTGAGCACGGTGTGAGCCGTGTCGAGAGCGGTCATGCAGGCGTCCCGCTGCCCGTCGGCGGCGTACGCCCGCGCGGCCACGTCAGCGGTGTAGGCGCGCAAGCGCACGTCACCGGTGCGATCGGCCCACTGCCCAGCCGCGACAGCATGGTCGATGCCGATGCGCGGTGTGCCCTGCCAGGTCGCCAGGTGACTCATCTCGCACAGCACGAACGCACCCAGCCCCGTGTTCTCCGCTTCGTGGGCCAGCGCACGGGCGTCCTCGTAGTAATATCCCGCGTGGTCGAACTGCTTCAGGTCGAACGACAGCCACCCAGCCTGGCGCGAGGCTTCGCTTGCCGCCGAGAGCAAACGAGGCCGCAAGACGGCCGGACAGCCGGGCACCAGCATACGAATCAGATCACGCTGAGCCACGACGGTACTCAGGACCGCCTGCGGACCCCGCGCGTAATCCTGCAGCCGGCAGCGCCACAGCACCGCTTCGACGTGCTCGATGGTCTGCGCATCGACCCGGCTCGACGCGCCCAGCACCGACGCCACACGCGCATGCTCGTCACCAACGGTGGCCGGAAGCAGTGACGCAGTGAGCGCTGCCCCACTCAGGACACGCAGCAAATCCCGACGATCCATGTTGTTCGCCCAACCGCGAAGAAACTGAACAAGCCGATGGTACGCCCTGTCGCGGTCACTGGGCGTGGTGAGCACGTCACGATCAGCCGGTGCCAGTGATCCGAGATACTGCATCAGCATCGCGACAAGCGTGTCCGGCAGCGCAAGACCGGTCGCCGTCGCCCACGCCGCGACATCCCTCGGCACGACACGTTCGGTATCAGGCTTGTCCACCGTAAGCGCCGTCGCATTATCACGATGCCGGAAATCCGGCAAGTCCACAAGCAAGTCACTGACCGCACACTCATAGAGCTCTGCCAGCTTGCCCAGGTTGTCAAAAGTCGGGGCATGTCCGGTATGACTTGGCCACATCTCCCAGTACGAGAACATCTTGAACGTCTTCAGCTCATCAGGCCAGCGCTTGTTCCATTCATCAGCAGCCTGACGCTGACTCCACCCATGCGCATAGCGCAGCGCTACCCGGGCATTGAAACGGTAACGTTGCCGCAGCACCCCAGCTACTTCCACCCATGACTTGCCCTCAGCCCGCAGCGACCGCACCACTTGCTCACGCTGCTGCTTCCGACTGCGCAACTCACCCATCACGCTTCCCTTGTCCGTGCAATTCCGCTCTGTCCTACCGGCAGCAGGGACGCTACCGGATCAGCCAAACTCCACCAAACCGGTACAGAAGCTCCCAAAGCCGTCGGGATCATCATCTGAGCGATCAAGACCGCTCCGGGTGGGCTGGCACCTGAGAGACAGGCACAGTTGTGATCAAGCCCCAGGACCGGGCTGATGAGGTGGCTCGCCCGGTCCTGGATGCCCGCCAAGCAGCGATGAGCCGAGCACACAGACGGGACAGGTTGCAGACGTGAAACACGAGCACAAAGATCACATACATCATGGGCACTGAGCACCGCACCATTCCCGTCACCTGCCAGATCCACGGCTCCCGGGGATTCTGCAATCTCCGTATCAGCAAGATTGATAATGAGATCGTCTTGAATCCGCACGTTGGCGACTGCTGTGTGCTCAGCTTCGACGAGACCGCCGCCACCCAGCTCTTCGACCTGCTCGGAGAGTGGCTGGGATGACCTGGTACTTACGGTCTCTGAGCATTCATGACACACACCGCGGTCACTTGCGCCGTGGTCGCGTGCTCGCCTTGTGCGGCGTGGAGTTCTCGCCACTGCGGGCATGGCGTTTCCGTGGCCCGGTACTGCTCGAACCGCCTGATCCTGATCAAGTCTGCCCGAAGTGCCAACGCACCCGGGTGCAGACCCCTGACCCGGACTGTGCTCGTTGAGCGCTGATTATCTCGTGCAGCTCCCATACAGCCGGGCCGGGGTAGCCTTTCGAAGCAAGCAACTCCGTAGGTGCCAAGCGCCGCCCCGATGGGTAGGATACGAGTGACCGCCGGCCGCCCGGCCACCCGTATTTTCAAAGCAGACCACTCGTTCGCCCCGTATGACACTGCTGGTGCAGTCCAACACGGTGACGTATTCATTCTTCTTCGTTGCGTGACAGCGCATTCCGGCGATGGTCAAGCGTTGAGATGATCAGAGTGCGAGCATTATTACCGATTGCAGCGAGCCTGGCAAGTTCTTCGAATACTTTACCGTAAAGCGCGATCTCACGCGGCTGTTTAATCGTCAACTCGCAGAGATTGTTTCAACGTGCACTAATCGGTTGTCGAACATGATGAATTGGTTTGTGGGAACTCGATACTCGGCGAAGGCTGGAATGATGCCGAGCGTTACGCGCGGCAGGGACATGACAGCAAGCAAGCGGTCGAGTTGTCCGATCATCACATTATTGTCACCGACAGTGGTCAGGAGAGCTTGCTGCGCGACCAGGAAGTGGAATCTACGGTTACCTCGATACAGGATTTGCTGTCGTTCCATGCGTTCCGCGACTCCGGCGTCCGGCTGTCGACGAGTACCACTGGTCAGCCGTGATCAAAACCCCAGCCGGAGCCTGGCCGCGCGACGCCGACGAGTCCCGGGCCGCGTTGCTGGACCGCCTGACAGGCTGGACTTCTCCCTGCCCCGATCTGGTTGCCGGCGCCGGTGGGCGACCGCTGGCCGCCCGAAACATGTACGACCGTCCACCACTGACCACGTGGAGCCGGGGCCACGTCACCCTGTTGGGCGATGCCGCCCATCCGATAAACAACTCGCTCGGTCAAGGTGCCAACACCGCGCTGGAGGACGCCGTCGTCCTGGCCACCTGCGCCGCCGCCTCGAGCAGTCCAGCCGAGGCGCTGAGCGCCTACGAACAGCAACGCATCCCCGCACCACGAAGATCGTGCTGCGGTCCGCCGACACGAGCGAAGGTGGACGAGCGCACGTTACGCCGCGCCAGGACGACGACTTCTCGGACTGGCTGTACGGGTATCCGCCGCGAGACGTCGTGGTCGGCGGTAGTGATCAACATCGACCATCGGGGCACGATGTGCCCAGGTGAAATCGTAGGACGTCAGTTGGGGTTCGGGGTCATCCTTTCTCCAGACGTCGAGGCATCGCGCTGTCAGACGACCCGCAGTCCGCTGGGTCGGAACAGACTGTTGCGGCTCGGCTCAGAGAATCCCGCCATGCCGGCGACTTCGTCCGGGCTCAGGCCGCGGGCGCTCAGGCTTTGGCCGATCGACTGCGCCAGCACCGGGCGTTCGGGTGCGATGTCCTCGCTCGCCGGCTCGCAGGTCCGCCAGCCCCTGGCGCTGAGCGTCTTGTACATGCCGCTGCGCTGGGTAGAGCTGAGCAGGTCCAGTTGGTACGCATGCTCCACGAGAGCCTGTATCGAGACACCGTACTCACGCTTGAGGTCGAGCAGGCGACCGATCTTGAGGTTGCGCAAGGACGGTCGTGCCACCTGGGCGGGGATGAGGAACTCCGCGGCAAACGCGTTGGCCTCTGCCTCCACGTCGTCAACGCTGGTGGCAGCGGCATGCAGTACCAAGTGGCCGAGCTCGTGGGCGAGCGTGAGCCGTACCCGGTCGGCCGGGGCGACGTCGTTGTACAGGATCACCGGGTGGTCTCCGACCCACTACGAGAGGCCGTCCACGCGCCGGGTACCGAAGTCTTCAGCGATGAGCAGGCACCCGGCGGCCTCGAGCCACTGCGCCAGGCGCCGGACCGGCCCGGCGGGCATCCGCCATTGCGCCCGCACCAACCGCGCTGCCTGCTCGGGTGCGACGTCCAGCGGATCCAGAGCCGGCACATGTTGCTCCGCGCGCAGAGACACCTCCTCGAAGAGATGACTGGCGTGCCACCGGTAGACGTTCAATCGTGCCTCGAGCTGTCGCCAGGTCCCGGGTGGCGCGGTCGCGCGGCGGCACATGTGCGCGTCCAGCGCGATGTCGCCCCGGGCCTGGCCGGCATACTTGAGAAACGGCACGGTCACCCCGAGTGCATCTGCGAGGCGTTGCAGCGCGTCGGCCGCCGGCTCGCGTAGGTCGTTCTCGTACCGCGACAGTGCCGCTTGGGTGATTCCGGCCGTCTCGGCCAGGTCAGCTTGCGTGCGGCCCTGCGCTCGGCGGGCTGTCTCGAGAACCTCGCCCAGCGCGGTCACAGGCTCTCAGTCCCCTCGACGCGCTCGTCATCGGACGTCATTTCGACCTCTGGGGCAGGTGGCTGCGCCGGTGGCAAGATCGGCGTAGTGCGAGCGCGAGGCCCTGGACAACCTTGTCTCCCAGATCCTCGAGCACCTGCTCCATCGAGAGGTATGAGGATTTCATACCGGCTTGTACACCACTCCTGTACTTAGGGCAATGCCAGCGCGGCGGCGAGTCATGACCGGGCAGTTCTTGGGTTCCACGGGCTGTCCAGGCGGTAATCGCCGGGAAGGCCGGCCAACAACTTCCCGGGTTGCGGTGCGCGAAACGTGAGGCGGAGGTGGTCCAGGCGCCAGGGGGCCGTCTCTGCCGGCCGGGTTTGAGGTGGACATATACCGGACGATCAACCAATGGTCTCCAGCTGCGCACGGTCCCCGGCCCGACAAGATCGACCCCGACATGGGCAACCCGCTGACGTGGCGTTTCGACCACCGTCAGCGGGCTTCGCTGTTAGTCGGGACGGCAGGATTCGAACCCGCAACCCCTTAACCCCCTCAGTGCCTCCTGCGCCGCCACTGCCGGGCTGTAAGCATGATCCAATCTCGGAGGAACCAACACCAGCACAACACCGCAACACCCAGCAGAACTCGCCTTGCGACCCGCACAACAACCCCCTACCAGCGATCTACCACCTTGGGCCACAAAGCCTACGGTCACACCACCAAACCGGCTAGGCACCGTTACCTGGGTGCGGAGGTGACCCCGGCCAGCCTCACGGCACCTCAGGAGCGTGGCTGCCAACCACACCGCCATCGCCACAAGGACGCAGGCACGCTTCCGCGACCGCGAAGCGAGTCCACCAGCGCGGCCGGTGAGTTCGGTGCTTCGAGGCGCCCATGGTAGGGCCTACCAAGGTTCGTGGCAGCAGCTGGTATAACGGCAACATCTCCGGCCAGATTGTTGGGCCTCCCGGAATCGTCACCACTGGTCCGTCACGCGCATCCAGCAATCAGGTCTGGGTGAACGATCCCGGTTAAGAACGTGCATTGGGAAACTGTTTCTCGGCTCCATCAGGAACGGTGAATCGCCACGTGACGGTCGGAGCATTGGCCGCATTGGGATCAATTCCCGTCAACCAGATCAATCCGGGACTCTCCGATGGGGGACCAGTGACATGGAGGGTCCAAGTCTGGCCAGGACCGGCATGCTCCGTGGCCCATGCGAGGGCCTCATGCACGTCCCCACCAGTGAGCTCCCATTCCTCGGATTCGTAACCCATCGATTCGGGCGGCACATTAGCGTATACGGGGTCATGCCGGAAGAAACTGTCACTCCTCTCTCACGTATCCCGTCGTGCGTCGTCCTGGGG
>JBOHGE010000042.1:0-7339 GCA_050700055.1 Pseudonocardiaceae bacterium | reverse complement strand
GTCCTGGGGCGACGCACGACGGGATAGCATCTGGACGGAGCCAACTAGCGCCCGACGTGAGACCATTGCCCCGGCCCCTCACCACGCCTCAAGGTGGTAGATCGTTTCGTCGTTGGTTCAGTGCAGTGTTGATTAAGGTGCGGGCTTCGTTGCCGCTGACGGTTTGCTTGGCGAGTGCTTCAAGTGTCTTCATATCGAGGGTGACTTCTTAGGGTTGACCAATGGCCTCACGGAGACTGTTTCTGCATTAACTAGTCGATTGTCGTAGAACTCGATCACTCCGCGCATGGCAGCTTCGGCGTATCGGCAGCGTAGAGGATGCCCGGAATTAGCAGCGGCTTGTACCAGCGCATCAGCCGAGTTTTGGCTTCCAAATTCCGCAATGTTTGCTGGCGGCGTCGAGTTCCGGTGTCGAGCATGCGCCTCGAACCTCGCGACAATAGGAGACGATTTTCGGGTCGCGCGTGGCCGCGCCACCGGCAAACCGTCCGCTTGGCTCGAACACCGTAAACACCACTAGCTCGTCGTCGAACAGCCATAGTCGTCTGTTGCCAGGGCGTCAGCGTTGATGAGGTGACGGGGAATCCACCGGACGTCTTCACCAGCAACGATATTGAGCGGGGCGACAGTGAGGCCCCACCGAGTATAGTCGACATAAGGAACATTGACGACGCGAGCGTGTGTGATGTTCTTACCTGCCGAGGTGCCTTCTTGAACTAGATTCAGCCACGATCGATGCCACGCGGAATCGTCAGCCTGACCTGTCAGGGAAAGGTCGAACCGCCCGACCTTGTTCGGAGCGTGACAGCTGCCCTGCACTTCCAGACGCAAAGCGGCATGGGTGAACAAATAAAACAATGCGCAAAATGCTTCATCCCGTAGCAACCCCACCGAACCAAACGTGGGTATAGCGTTGCCCGATCCGATCCAGGCGCCGATCATTTAGTCGAGAGTGAGATCACCGCAAATGGCTTACCGACATTGACAGATGCGATGGGTGCATGGTTAAGTCAATGACTTTTAGCGATGACGGGAGAGTGAAAATATTCCAGACTCTCCCGTGAGGCGACAAGGCGCGACTGATTTATCAAGCAATCACTTCAATCGCTTATTTGCCACAGCCGGTGTCGAGTCTTTCAAACTCACCCCACAAACCCCACCCCCACCAACCGCTCATCCAATTCTTTGACCGCCCGCATCTCCCGCCACGGCTCCATCCGCCCACGGGCAGCATGCAGTTCCTTCACCAGCCGTGGTTGCCGGTTCCGAGCAGCCAGGCTGACGGCGTGGCCGATGACCTGTGCCGCTTCCTCAACCTCACCGGCTAACAGATAGGAGCCGCCAAGGTAAAGGGTGCAGAGCGCGTACCCATCGACATACGACGTATTGAACACCTCCAGGCCGCTCCGGGCACTCGCCGCTGCTTCATCCGGCTTTTGCAGCAGAAGCAAACACTCGCTCCGGTGACTGGCCAGCAAACCTTCGTGGTAGTAGTACGCCGGCGATTCAGGAGACACCAGTCCGACTGATGCCGCAAACGCAGCTTGGGCTGTGTTGAATTCGTCCAGGCACTCCTTGTGCTGCCCATCCACCGCATACGCCGTACCGGCCCGCTCTGCCGCGCAGACCCGCAGCAGCACATCATCGGTTTTGTGTGCCAAGCTCAGCGCGGCTGCCGCAAGATCAATCCCGGTGTGCGCCTTCCCTTGGGAGGACGCGGCATAACTCATACTACAGAGGGCATACACACTAAGCTCGGTATTGTGGGCCTCATGCGCTGCCACCCGCGCCTGATTGTAATAATACCCCGCGCTGTCGAGATCGTTGAGGTCAAAACAATAATCCCCGACCGAACTCGACATGCCGCTATAGACGGCAAGCAAACGAGGACGAAACCGGGCGGGGCATTCCGTCAAAAGGTGCCGGGCAAGTTGCCGGAGGGCAAGCACTGTATGGAGCACGGCTCGAGGCCCCAGCACATCATCTCGCTGCTTGCACTCCCGCAGCATCATCGCCAGGCGCTCGGTGACCTGGGTATCGACGCGGCTGGGGGCGACAAGCGCACGGGCTAGACGATCCTGTTCCTCATCATCAAAACCGCTTACGACAGACGAGGCGGCAATGGTCGCAGCGATCCACCCGAATAGCTGGAACAGTTCCCGACGGTTCATGGCACCTGCCCAGTGGCGGAGGAGCTGTGTGAGCTGGTCATAGATCTGGTCCCTCTGCTCACCAGACACACACCGTGCGGCGCTACTCAGGAACGTGAGGTAGTCGAGTGGTGTAGCGAACCCCTCGGCCAGCTCAACACCAGCAGGCCAGGCGATGCCTGCCACCACCTCCGGCGCGGTCGGCACTGCCAACCGACCGGTGTCACCGATGACATACGAAGTAATCGTAGCTTGCAGAGCTTTAGCCTCCTCAGCGTACGCCTCGGCCAACTCTACGTCCCGGCTCAGCTGATCATGCTCTTGCTGAACCGCTGGCACCAGCTCAGCTCCAGCCAGCAGCCCGCCGTCAGCCTTGACCAAAGATGCTGTGACCCCGACGACATCGTGCTTTGTTGTTTCCCCGCCATCGATCAGCTCACTGCATACCCCCACCGACACCCCGAACACCTCAGCGATCCGGGGACGCAGCCAAGGCTGCGGTGAGCACTCCCCGGCCTCCCACCGCGCCACCGTCGTGCGATCAACGCCCAGCCGTTCAGCCAGGCCCTCCTGGGTATACCCGGCAGCCCTGCGCGCCTGGGCGAAGGAACGACGCTTGACGACCATACCCACAGACCTCCCGAAGTTTCGCGACGCTCGCAGCGTATCCCCGCCCCAGGTCAAGGACGCAGTGCCATACTCGCGCTACAAAACCGCGTCAGCTCCGCGCTGTCCCCGCCTGAACCGGCGGGATTGGCTGTCTGTCAAGGCCCCAGGACCGGGCTGACAAGTCACCCCCGCATGCGGTTGGTGCCTCTGCCGGTAAGTCAGCGTTCTCCTCCTTCAGCGCAGACCACCGTAACCGGCAGGCACCTAAGCCCCCGAACCGCGCGTTGTTCCAGGGACGGACTCGCCCCGGTCCTGGGTGCCTGCCAAGTCACCGAGGGGGATGAGACAAGCAGGGAACCGCACCCACCCATGTAGACCACCGACAACCAGGAAACCCTCACCATGTCCGAGACGGAAGCCTTCCCAGCCTTCCCCAGGGACCAACCATGAAGCCTTGACGGCGCTGATCACCTGCCCGGAATCTGGATCGCCCGCTGCGGACACCAGCTACTCGGCGGCACGAGCCTGGACGACAAGCCGCCCCGACAACTCTGCCCGGCTTGCACCCAGCGACAGCGCACTGACGACAGCAGCGCCTGCACCCTGGTAGTGACCCACGAGTGCAGCGATACGTGGGTGATTCACGGGCCGGGCAAGCCGGAGATGCGGCTGCCAACGACAGACATGGCCGCCCTACGTGAGAAGACCCCGGAGCGTGCCCAATGAGCAGGACCGGTGGCGAAGGCCACGACCAGGACCGAGACTCACCCGGCATCCCCCACAGCGTCCGTCCGGGCGTTCAGCATGGACCGACAGCCTTCGTGGTGCGAGAAGATACCGGTCCACTGCGGCACGCCATCGAAGCAGCATTCGGCAGCCCCACCAGCGAAGTATCCAGCAGCGACACCGGCACAGCAGAACCCGGAACACACGGCCTTGAACACCACCCAAAGCCAGCTACGACCCGCGAAGACCAGGAACCACGGGCTGGCTGGTCAGGCTTGAAAGCCGCCGCAGCACCTCGCTCCGCCGAAGCCGCCTTCATCAGGCCCCTCACCCACCCACAAGAGATGATCACTGTCCCGGACGTGCGGGTGCCGACAACCACCGGCTCATCCTCTGGCCAGGATGAGCCTGGCCCGCGCCCGGTGAGCAGCAGCGCCCGTCTCGGTCCGACCATCCAAAGTTGTGTGTACGGAGGAATCACTGATGGCAAGTAAACACAGCCACACGGGCACTGTAGTACACCGCACTTCCCGGCACTGTCCGGTCAATGTCATCAATGCGTACACCCGTACTACGCACGTCCTGACGCCGGATACGCTGAATGCCGGCCGGCTTCACAGGGGTCGTTACCTCGCGGTCTCCGGGCAAGACGTGACGCCGGTCAGCTTTACTGAGGCAGGACGTACGCGTTGTCTGTCGTATGTCTTATCCCAAGTCAGCGGGTGAACCGTGAGATGCAGAACGACTCATCACAGCGATCGGAATCGTAATGACTAAGTACTGCACCATTCCTGTCACTTGCCAGATCCACGGTGCCCGGGGATTCTGCAATCTCCGGGTCAGCATGGTCAATGGGGAGATCGTGTTGGACCCGCACGTAGGCGGTTCTTGTGTCCTCAGCTTTGATGAGACTGCTGCCACTCAGCTCTTTGACATTCTTGGAGAGTGGCTGGGATGAACTGGCACCTACAGTCACTGCATGATTATGGCACCCATCGTGGGTACTTGCGCCGAGGACGCGTGCTTGCCGTATGCGAAGTGGAGTTCACACCACTGCGGTTGTGGAGCTTTCGTGGCCCGACGTTGATTGAACCGGCTGATCCTGCGCAGGTTTGCATGGAGTGCGTGATGGGAATCCGGTTCCGTTTGGCATGATCGGTTTTCGTGACGTTGCGGCTGGTGTACCTGGATTTTCTGTCAGCTCAGTGTCTGATTGCGCTCCTCGCGCGCCGGAGGTTTCCAAGACTGCGGAGATCCTAGTGCTGCGCCACTAGGTAAACGTCTTGCGTCGGCAAGTCGGCCGTCCTCAACCATCCTGGGCAGACCGCACCTTCCTCCGCGTAGGCCGACTACTTCCAAGGCTCGTCGTCGCCAAACCCTGTTCGTTACCCCTGTCACGCTTCTGCGCTGGCATGCTGACTTGGTCAGACGACGATGAACCGACAAGCAGCAGCGGCCCGGACGCCCGCCCACATCACCATCGCTGCGCAGAGTGATTCTCCCGCCTCGCTGGCCAGAACCCCGACTGTGGTACCGACGCATTGCTTGGAAAACTTGCCGACATCGAGTCGGTCAACGAAACCATCAAGCCACTAGGACTTACTCCCCTAGCCTAGACCACCACTCATCCTAAGCCGTCTACAGCGGCGGACCATCGATTGCGAACCAACCTTGATACCAACTGCCGTCGGGGCGCCGCTCAGCAAAAAGGTCCGGCTGCGGCGACGATGTGGTACTTCAGAATCGTCGGGAAAAAGCGGACCAGTCCTTTCACGAGCGGATGGCCGCTAGCGGGGACTTCGCCAACCCGCTCACGCTGGCGATCGCCCACCAGCAGTTCAAGTCCAACCGCCTCCTCCGGTTCAACCTCTGCGTGCTCACGTTCAGACCCGGCGTCCAGACACCTGACGACCCCGCCGCGGCGACGAGGCAGGCCAAGGCCGCCCGGGCCGACGTCTACCAGGGCGTTTTCGACAAGGTTCGCATCACCGGCTACCGGAGCCAGACCTGGTCGCCGCTCACGGCGTGGACGAATTGGGGTATCGGCGGGCGGCGGGCGAATGCGGTGGCCGAGCTCTTCCTCGAGGAGGGACTCTTGCGCGACCAGCTCGTGGTGTCCGACGCCGGCGGCACGACGAAGTTCGGTACCAGCAATGACGTCGTCGAGGTCACGGCCGAGCACGACTCAGCGCCGGCGAACGCCCCGAGTGAGCCAGGATTGGTGATGATCGGGTCCGTGTCACCCCGCTACAACCTGATCACCGGGACGGCCAGCCAGTACGGTTGCCCATCGTCGATCGCGTGGCGGTGATCCGGAGAGCGTGGCGATCACGTCCGCGTCAACTTCACCCCCGACGCAACTTGTGTCAGACAAAATTTGTCTGACACAATGAGGTAGTGCAGGACCTCACTGCCCGACCTGTGGCTGATCATCCACGTCATGCCCACCGCCCTGAGGAGGAAACCATAAGCGACGAGTTCCGCGTACTCGACGGCGAGATCGACCTCGAACGCGACGACGTGCGCGACAGCCAGGGCCGCCGCATCGACGCCGACTACGTCGATCGCGCCGTTGCCGACGTGCACGCCCGCCGGGGCCGCCGCCCACTGGGCGACGACACCCCCGCCGCCGGCCACTCACCCCAGGTGTCCTTCCGAGTACCGGAGCAGACTCGCCGCCGGGCCGAGGAGCGCGCACGTGCCGAAGGGCGATCGGTATCCGAGGTCGCCCGCGAGGCGCTGGAGCGCTACCTCGCAACCTGACCCCCCATCAAGTGCACCCGCCGCCATGGGTGACCACCCCGGGCTTGATGGAGGCACTGTCCTAAGTGGAAGATGGAGAGACGGCCCGATCTTCGAGACACCCTCGTGAGGTGCGTGAGCGTGCGGTGGCGCCGGTGACCTGGATGGCCGACGCCGGCGTACCCATCCGCCACCTCCGCAAGATCGCAGACCACGGCTCGCTCAGCACGACACAGTGGTACTTACACCTCGACCGTCACTCCGTCTCGAACGCAGTCGCGCTGCTGTCGAAACATCTCGCAGGGTCCACAAACGGTCCACAGGTGACTTCCACACCCGCATGATCTGGATCAATTCTTGGGGCCCGTTTTTCGAGGTGCTGGATGCGGGTATGGAGCCGGGCAGCGCGTTCGTGGGCGGCGAGCAGATCGGCTTGCAGCGAGGCTCGGGTGACCGCTGGCCCGGTGCCGTCGCCGGTGGCGGGTAGCTCGGTGGATCTTAGCGAGGAGGTCGTGGTGGCGGTAGAGGAAGGTGCGGTCGACCCCGGCCGCGCGGGCGATGGCGGACACGCCGTGGCGCGGTGTCTCCCGGTAGAATGACGTATAATGACAGAGATTCAAAGGGGATGTATCGATAATGACCAGAGTTCTATTGCTGCACGGTTGGGACTGGGAGAAATATCCAGTATTCAACCCTAAGCATCAGTGGCAAAATCGACAAGAGCTGTTGACTGAACTGCGGAAACACTACGAACTCAATTATCCAAGCTTGCCGGGATTTAGTCGCGACGACAAGTACCGTACGGGGTACTGGACTCTTGATGACTACGCGAATTGGCTTCAAGGGGAGATCGTCCGGCAGCGTTACGATGCCGTTATCGGCTACTCCTTTGGATGTGCGGTAGCAACCCACTGGCAGTATCTCCATCGAAATGTATCGGTGCCGGTGATACTCCTGTCACCCGCAATCGTCAGGGCCTATGACAGTAGCTGTTCAGCTGGTTGATGGTCGTGGTGTGTCGCTACGGGCGCTGAGGTCGTAGTCTGGGATGATCTTGGTGTGTTGGATTCCGGGTCGTTGGAGGCGTTGGTCGAGCGGTTGCTCGCGCGTGT
>JBOHGE010000041.1:0-52223 GCA_050700055.1 Pseudonocardiaceae bacterium | reverse complement strand
CGGGTCGGCAGGGTGGCCGGGTCGGATCGACCAGCAGCTGGTCGAGGAACTCTGGGCGCAGGGTGGCCACTACGCGTACCGGGCCGGTCAGCGCCAGCTTTAGCAGCTCGGTGAATCGGGCTCGATCTGCGGGGACAATCTGGGTGAGTAGCTCCTCGAACTGGTCGACCACGATCAGTAGGCGCTGCTGTGGGCCTGCGGGGTCGGCCAGCAGCAGCTCGTCGGCCAGACCGGTCAACCCGCGCTGGTCGAGCTGGTGGTGGACATGGTCGACAGTCCAGTTCAGTGTGATCCGGCGGGCCGCGGCGGCCAGTTCCCGAGCCAGTGCCGCTACTGGGTCGGTGCCCGGCAGGATCGGTGGCAGACTCCGCCAGCCCGGCTGGTCGGCCATCATCGGCAACAGCCCGGCGCGGACCAGCGAGGACTTGCGAGGACTTGCCGCACCCGGACGGGCCTACCACCAGCAGCGCCGCGCCCTCAGCGCGCTCGGCGGCTGATCGCAGCAGCTCGGCAAGGTGCCCCACCTCGTCGACGCGACCGAAGAACACCCGATGCTGATCGGTGTTGAACGGGCGCAACCCCGGGAACGGACAACGGTCGTCCGGCCAGCCGGCGTCGACCTGGTATAGCGCCTGGAGCACTGCGGCGCGGGCCGCGACCGGATCCGTCGGGTAGTCGAAGTGTTGTAGCGACGCCAGCAGCGGGTGAACTACCTCCGGCTCGGCGCGCAGCGGCAGCAACCGGCTACCCCGCGAGCGGGCGATACCGACCTCGGCGGCACACCACGGCGAGTCCAGGTAATCCGAGGTGACCACACAGACCACCGCATTGGCCCACCGCAACCGCTCGTGCAGCCGCCGCTCCCACTCCTCACCCACAGCGATGCCGTCGCGCAGATCCTGATCCAGAAACACCTCATGGGCGGCCTCGACCAGCCACCGGTGCACCTCACCGGCCAACACGCGATCCTCGCCGGCATGGCTGACGAATACCCTGGCCACCGCACCTCCCCGCCAGCCACCACCACAGGGTGCACAGACTGTACCGGTGCGGCGTGATCGGATGGACGTCGTCATCTGGTGTGGCTATATTTGAAATCGGTAGAGTGGCTACCGGAGGTGTGTCGTGGAGGTGGGTATTCGTGCGTTGCGGGACGGACTGAGCCGACATCTAGCCGAGGTTCGCCGTGGGCATACGGTGACCGTGACCGATCATGGGCAGGTGATCGCTCGGATCGTGCCGGCGGGTGCACCGACGGTGCTGGAGCGGCTCATCGCCGAGGGACGCGTGCATCCGGCGAGGCGACCCAAGCAACCCGCGCCCGATCCGGTCTCTGCCGCTGGCACGGTGAGTGATCTGGTGGCCGATCAGCGTCGATGATCGGATACTTCGATACCTCGGCATTCGTGCCGTTACTGATCGCCGAGCCAACCAGTGGATTGTGTCGGCGTTTATGGGACGACGCCGATGCGGTCGTGACCACTCGTCTGTCTTATGTCGAGGCTGCCGCTGCACTGGCGCAAGCGCTGCGAATGGCGCGGCTCACCGAGCAGAGCTACCGAGCAGCGATGCGTATCCTTGATCGACTGTGGGATGAGTTCGAGGTGATCGACGTGGACGACCGGATCGTGCACCGCGCGGCCCAACTGGCCTACACCTGCGCGTTGCGTGGTTATGACGCAGTCCATTGTGCATCGGCCGATCAGCTGAGAGACGACGATCTTGTCGTGGCCACTGGTGACAGGAAACTGCTCGACGCGTGCATATCGCTGGGCATCGCGACCGTCGACGTCACCAACCCGGCGTCGGCTGACTAGCGGTCCCGTTCTGCAGGGCTTCTTAAGCGATCCGGTAGACCGCTGTCTCGACGTGCTCGGGCAGGCTGGTCGACGCGGCGTCGACCTGGGCGTCGGGCAGCTGGGTCGACCGCGCGAGGCTTTCCAGGCCAGCAGTAATCTACGTAGCTGGCGGCTACCCACCGCCTGCGCTGGTCCCCGGGTCAGGTCTCACGTCCAACGAGCGGCACGCGGGACCACCGGTCCGGTGACCAGTCTGCAGGTCAAACGATGAATGGTGCAGCGGACAGGTTAAACGCAGCGTTCGGGGATTGACGTGAGCGAACCGGAATCGACCCCCGCGGTGCGGACAACTGGACTCCACAAGAAACCGCCGGTCGCCCACCTGGATGCGGATGGTGTGGTGGTCGACGACTGTGATCCGCACGGATCTACGACTACCTCGCGACAGGCGTTCCCGTCATCGCGGTCTGCCCACCCGGCGCAGCACTGCTCAACATCCCCGGAGCGCCGCGCTTCCACCACGTCCATCACCAGGACGTCAACGGCCTCGCCACACTGCTCCGCAGCATTATGCGAGACCGCACCGCCCTGCGCCCCGGAACACTGCGCTCCGGACCCACTCGGGAACAGGGCGTCGCAACACTCCACACACTGCTCCACCGCCTCGCACAACAACCCGCAGCCGTGGTGGATCACCGAGATGCTGGTGCCCGCCAACAATCACCTGGATGAGCCGCATGCCCACGTCGACCACCAGTACGTGGCGATAGCGTACGGCCGCGTGTATGGCCAGCACCTCTTCCCGCTTCCGCGCCACAAAGCGGCCTCGTCTGGGGTCGACTGAGACGCCATCAGGCGACTGCACCGTGCCCGCTGATGAACCGCAACCGGCCGATGACCGCTGACGTGATATCAACGGCCGTCACATTTCCTTGTTCTGCCAGGTGGAACAGGTAACAGAAAGCACGGAACACACGGTGCTGGGTACCTGGTTGCATCAGCATGGCCAGGTCGTCGCGCATGGCCTGCTACGAAGCGCTCGTGCTCGGCGAGGGTGAGACCCGGGTGGGCGCGGGGCTGCCCCTACGACTGCTCATTCTGCGGCGCCACGGTCTCGGCCAACTCCGACATCACCATCCGCACCCGCGACCCGCACACCATTATCGCCGAGATGTACCAACTGCGTGACGCGGGCGTGACGGCGTTTCGGTTCGTCGACGATCTATTCCTCGGCGCCCACCAGGTGATCGAGACCATGATGGCCACGTTCAGCGCTGACCGGGTCAGCGACTGGGCCGTCTGGGATGCCACCGGCCGAATCAACGTGCTCAACCGGGCCAGCGACGCCACGCTGGATGGGTTAGCGGGCAACGGACTGCGAGAAGTCGCGCTGGGCATCGAGTCGGGAAGCGAGCGGATACTCAGGCTGATCGACAAACGCATCGACCCCGGCAGGCAGCCCCGTCCAGCTTCGGGATATCGGCCGAGATCACGGCCAGCAGCTTGATCGTGCCTTCGCGATCCACGCCGCTGAGTGGCTACCGGGCACAGCGATGCGGCCCCGCCCGGGTGGCAGGCGGGACCGTTGCCATCGTTCAGTCGAACTGGCCGGAGCGAACTCCGGTGGTGAACCCGGACCACTGCGCCGCGGTGCAGCTCAGCACCGGACCGGTGGGGCTCTTGCTGTCCCGCACGGCCCGGTGGCCGTCCAGGTCGGCCACCTCGACACACTGGCCTATGTCACTGCTGCGGCTAGACTTTCGCCATACGACGGGCGCACGGTCATCCATCGAGATGCCTCTCTTCGTCTTCAAGAGTGTCGGGCGGCAAGCTCCGCGATCATGGCCAGGGACTCGTCGGTACCGAGTGCTTGGCTGCGGAGCTTGTCGAACAGCGTATCCAGCTGCGACACCACTGATTGGTCATCGACGATGTGGCCACCTACCACGTACTCCTGGTGGGCGGCGTCAGGCAGCAGCTGGTCAGGGAAGCTGAGCAGGCTGAACCCTCCCGCCATGCCGACGTGCAAACCGGCGTCGAACGGAAGCACGCGCAACTCGACGTTGGGCCATCGCGCCCGATCGAGCAGCTTGGTCAGCTGCCGGGCGGCTACTGCGGTCTGCCGAGCACAACGCAGAAGCGCCCCCTCTGATACCACGGCGGTGAGCTGCATCCGATCGGGACCGAGCAAACGGTCCTGGCGTTGCATCCGGACCGCGGTACGCCGCTCGATCTCCTTGGGTGATAGCCGTTCTCCGAGCACGTACACCGCTCCCGCGTATTCCTCGGTCTGAAGCAAGCCGGGAATAAGCTCCAGCTCGACGGTCCGTACGGCACCCGCGTCGTGCTCCAAGCCGACGTAGCCGGCAAGCCATTCCGGCAGCCCGTAGGTGGACCACCAGCCGCGCTGGCTGGCCTCCTCACGGATCTCCTCCAGCGTGGCGAGCTGCTCTTCGGTGCCGTGGTAGTGGTCGCGAAGTAGCACGACGAGCTCCGAGTACGAGACGACGTTGCGGCCCAGCTCGATCGCGGCAAGCCGTGACTTCGAGGTCTTGATGGCGGCGGCGGCCTCGGGTCGCGACATACCTGCCGCCTCCCGCAGCCGTCGCAGCTCGGTGCCCAGTTGGACGCGCCTGACGGTTGGTCCTGCCATGGGCGTGATCGTAGCGGGATTCCAGGATGTGGAAACAGTCTACGGTGCTTGTCACCGTGAAATCACGATGATAGAGTCCGGAACACAGTGCCACTGCAGGTTCCCGCAAGCCAAGGACCCGGCGGCCACACACCTTAGACGCTCTCGACGTGTGGCAGGGACTTCATGGCAAGCAGGCACAGCAAGCGCCAGGGCGCGCAGGTCTCCGTACCCGCGCAGCACCGTCCGCGACCTCTGATGAACGACGTACCCGCGACTCGCTCTCCCGCGGCGGTTCCTCTTACCCCGGGCCAGGCGTTGGCGAAGCTGTTCCTGGACAACGCGGACCGGGGCGCCAACGCGGACAACGACACCCTGGTTGTGGAGCTGTTGAGGCGTCGGCGGGCGATCCAGGCAATCGTCAACCCCAGCGGCGAATGACGATCCGGCAACGTGGCGGCGGTTTGCCGGAGACCACCCAGCGGTTCCTGGCTGGGCTGCCCCGGCACGGCAACCCGGTCGGCGCCGTGTGGGGTCACCTGGGTGAGCTGGAACGCACCGGCAACGACCCGACACTGGTCGATGCGCTGCGGGCGGTGCTGCTGGCGCACCAGCCGCCGCGGTACGGGCGATGCCCGGCGTGCCCGAAACGGTGGGGCCGTCGTCGCCGCTGGCCCTGCATCGTGTGGTGCCGGGTGCACCTGGCGTTGTTCAACCCGTGGATAGCAACCGCGCAGCGCCCGGCAAGCCAGGGTGTCGACAGTGTCCGGGGTGCGCGTCGTGGCTGATCTCCCCTGAGACGCCGGCTGGCCGCCGGTTGAGGACCCCCGACACTCCTGGCGGCCAGCCGGAACCAGCCCCAGTGGACCCTGGCCGCCGCGTGCGGCCTGTCGGTGGTAGATACCATGATCACCAATGACTGGCAGGCCGCGCAGTGCTTTGTCGGTGACATACCGGGCGAGGTGATTACCAAAGCATTGGGGCCCGGTGGAATCACCGACCATGGTCAGGTCAAGGTCGCCTACACCCGCCGGCTGTCCGCTGAGGATCTGGCCGGGCCGGTGGGGATCTCGGTCACTGCAACGACCCTGCAACGGTTTGTTCCCAAGGCATTCGAGGTCAGGCTGACGGTGATCGGGCAGCAGATGTTCCCGATCGCGATCCACGCGAGCACCGAGGCCGCTCGTACCGATTGGCGCTGTGATGCTGGAAGCCAACACCGGTCCCCAGATCGGCTGGCTGGAAGCGGCGACCGGTGCTGCGATGGTGGAGGCGATGGCCACAATGCTGGCAAAAGGCACCATATGACAGTCCTGATCGAGGGCCGCGACTGGGCCAGCCGTGCCGCCGCGTTAGCGGAGGAACTGGTCGCGGCCGGCAAGCTGAGCTCCCCCGAGTGGCACAAAGCCGTGCTCGAGGTGCCGCGACACGTATTCGTGCCCTCCTACTATGTTCACCGCGATGGCGGCATGGTCGCCGCTGGGGCCACCGACGAGCAGGGCCGCGCGCAGTGGCTGGACACGGTGTACTCCAACACTGCGCTCATCACCAAGCTCGCCCAGGACACCGCCGGTATACCGCCGGTGTTTCTGTCCTCTTCCAGCACACCGGGGCTGATGACCCGCATGCTGGAAACCCTTGACGTGCACGACGAGCAGCGGGTGTTAGAGATCGGCACCGGCACCGGCTACAACGCCGCACTACTGTCTCACCGGCTCGGCGCGGCCAACGTGTTCTCCATCGACATCGAACCCGACCTGATCGACCTAGCCCGTACCCGACTAGCTGAACTCGGCTACCACCCCACCCTGGTGGCCGGCGACGGCGCGGCTGGGCTGCCGGAGCACGTCCCGTTCGACCGGATCATCGCCACCTGCTCGGTACCCGCAATTCCCTGGGCCTGGGTCGAACAAACCACACTAGGCGGGATCATCCTCACCGACATCAAACTCGGCCTCAACGCCGGCAACCTCCTGCGCCTCACCCGCACCTGCCCACATCGGGCCGAGGGCCGCTTCGAGGCGGGTCAAGCCGCATTCATGCACCTGCGCCACACCCCGGGATTCGACGGGCGGGTCCCCTACACGCGAGCGCCCCACGACAACCCGATCACCGAACACACCACCACCCTGGACCCGCGCACCCCCTGGACCAACCCGGTGGTGTGGTTCCTGACCGCGCTGCGCATCGGCCCGCACTACCGCCTGGGCTACACCGGCAGCAACCCCCGCCACGGCCCGGACGCAGTGTGCCTGTCCACCCCGGACGGCTCCCGCAGCGAGATCACCCTCACCCCCAACACCGACGGCAGCCACACCGTGCACGACACCGGCCATGCCCGGCTCTGGTCCCATCTCGAAGACGCCCACCACTTATGGGACGCAGCCGGTCGGCCCGACTGGCCACGCCTCGGCCTAGCCGTCACTCCCCAGACCCAAACCCTCTACGCCGACGAACCCGGCAACACCATCGCCATTGTGAAGAGCGAGACAAATCAGGAAGCCGATTAGCGGCTTGGTATGTCGAGTACCCGTAGCGGTGTTGCCGCCTGAGCGAACGGATCAATTGCCCCAGACAACAGCTGCATGATGATGAACTCCAACAGCAGGTCGATGGGAGATGTGCGCCTATGTCGCCCTGTCTTCAATGCGCGACAAAGCGCACTGGAGGGATTTTCCAGAGCGTCCGCCGCCGCGAACAGACAACTTTCCGGTCCCTGTCTTTTGAGTCGACCGACGAGCCGATCATCTATTCTTCCCACTAGTGAGGCTGCGCCTCCGACCGCCGAGACGCGGGTCACCTTGATCAGTAACGCGACGTGAACCGCGATTCGGCTCCGAATGGCGCTCGACAGCGGCCGTGAGTCGCCATTCGGCTCCGAATAGCGGTTGGCGGCGGCTGTGAACCGCTATTCGACTCTGAATGGCGACTCACGGTCACGCTCAGCGTCTGGGAGGTGTGAGACGGGCGGGCATTGCGGGAGATGCCTGTAGAACTCGGCTCAAGTGTCAAGATTCTAGCGTCCAAGGGGCACTAGGCGTCTTTCTGCGGTCGTTATCGAGTATCACATGATCAACCCGATCTTCCGCTCGCCGTCACGCGAAGAACTTCTGGCTGACGAGTACGGCTGTTCCCGCGACAGCTGAGATAAGGCCCACAACTGCACCCAGGGTGGTGAGTGCTTCGCGTGGGCTAACCCACAGCCCACGGTTCATCTCTCGCCAAGCATGAGGCACAACCGTCATCTTGAGTTTCTGCCCCAATACCTTTTCAGTCCGTTCATGTCAACGTTTTCCTCTCCTGGGCAGGAAACTACGCGCCCTCTCCCTGAAAGAGAGACCACGGCACTGCGCAGATACGACCTGCGACGGCGGCCTGGCCAAGCAGGGCGAACGCTTTCGTGTAGACGGCTACCTCGTCGGGCTCGGAGAGCTGCTGCTCAGCAGTCCCCACGTACACGATGTCGTCGTGCTGTCCCGATCGCCCCCGCAGTGGTTCAGTTCGGGGGAGGACTGTTGCTGTGTGCGGATGTGCCGCAGGTGGCAACTTCTGGTGCAAAGTTGCCACCTGCGGCACATCCGTAACAGACCCACCCCCCGTTCCCTGGGGCAGCAGAGGCTGCGGAGACGAGCGCTCGACGGGCTCGCGGGCGGCACTGGAAGAGGTCGCCCGCGGTGGCTGGACACGGTGTACTCCAACACTGCGCTCATCACCAAGCTCAGCGACAGCTCTGCATGCGCCGAGCGCGACACCAGAGCTGTCGGGGCGGCTGCGGACAGCTCTCATGCCGCACTCGGCGACACCGGAGCGGGTCGCCGCCGACCGGCATTCGGAGCATTTCGAAGCAAGCGATGTACCGGGTAACGCCGGATCGGGTCGGGCACGAGTTCTGAACGATCGGCTCCACGGCGACGCCACGGTAGGTGGGTCAGCCTTCCTCGATCCTGGCAAGGGCGAGGTCATGCGTCCCCGTTCGATCTCTTCCAGCCCGGGCTCGACGAAGCGTAGCCAGAACCGCAGAGCGGTACGTCCAAGCCGGCGCCGGTGACTCAGGGGCTCAGTGTTGACGCTCGGCCAGCAGCGCATCGATCCGCTGCACCACCACGTCAGCGTGCACCGGCACCGAGTTCTCGCTGAGTGGGCCGATACCCCGTAGTTGCATCCGCAAGGGAGCCTCGGGCTCGAGGTCGGCTGAGTATGCCTCGCCCGTCCATACGGTGTCGTCGGACAAGTGCAGCTCAACGGCCAGATCCTGGCCTCGCAGGTCCCGCGCCTGCGATACGTCGTGAGCGTTGACCGACCAGCTCACCAGGGGGACGCCTGCCTGAGTGACCTCCAGCTCGCCTGGCCCGAGCGGGCCATCGGCGATGCGGCACATCACCTCGATGATCATGCTCTACCTCCTGTCGCGTGGTCGCCATCCTGCCGTGCGCAGGGACACAACCTCCGTGCAGCAGACAGTACCGACGTCTCGCGGAAGGTGAGACGTTCCCGGCGTCGAGTTCCCGGCTTACCGCTTGCGCGGTTCGGTACGGTTGCCAGCAGGGCAGGACTGTCGGGGAGGGCGGAAGGGCCTATGCGCATGAGCTGGCCCGACGATGTGGTCTCGCGATGCGGGTGATCCACTGTGACGGGTCACCGGCGGCGGTCCGGGAGCTGGACGCCGCGCTGTGCACCATGCTGGCCGGCGATGAGGCAGTAGCCCCGCTGGGGCCGGCGCAGCCGGTCCCACCCACGGATCCAGGACCCGGGCAGGTGGTGTTGAGCACCTCGGGCTCCGCTGGATCGTCCAAATGGGTGCAGCTCAGCGCCACCGCACTGGTTGCCTCCGCGGCTGCCACCCACACTCAACTCGGCGGTCCGGGCCGCTGGCTGCTGACGCTGCCCGCGTATCACATCGCTGGGCTGCAGGTGCTGGTCCGCGCGGCGCTGGCCGGCAGCCGGCCCGCGGTGCTCGATATGCGCGCCGGGTTCGATCCGGCTGCTTTCGGCGCCGCGGCGCGGCGCCTGGCTCGGCAAGCCCGCGATCGGTGCTACACCGCGCTGGTGCCCACCCAGCTGGCGCGGCTGCTGGCGACCGATCCCGACTCGCTCACCGGCTTCGACACGGTGTTGCTCGGTGGTGGTGCCGTACCTGCTCAGCTACTCAAGCGGGCCCAGGTGGCAGGAGTGCGGGTGGTGACCACCTACGGCATGACCGAGACCGCGGGGGGCTGTGTCTACGACGGGTGGCCACTGGGCGGGACCCGGGTCCGGGTGCGGGGTGACGGGCGAATCGAGCTGACCGGTCCGATGCTGGCCGTCAGGTACCTCGGTGCCCCCGAGCTGACCGCGGCGGCGTTTCGCAACGGCTGGTTCACGACCTCCGATCTCGGCCGGCTCGACGGGCAAGGCCGGCTCGGGGTGCTCGGCCGGGTTGACGACATGGTCGTCACCGGTGGGCTCAACGTCGCACCGGCCGACGTGGAAGCCGTGCTCACCCGGCTGCCCGGGGTGGCCGCGGCCTGCGTGGTGGGCCTGCCCGACCCGGAGTGGGGTGAGCGGGTCACCGCCGCGGTGGTGCCCGCCGACCCCGGGCGACCGCCGGATCCCACCGCGTTGTGCGCCGCCGCCCGCCGCTTGCTGACCGGGGCACAGGCTCCCAAGGAGATAGTCTTGTTCGAGGCGCTACCGCTGCGCGGCGTGGGCAAACCCGACCGCGGGGCCATCCGGGAGATGCTCACCGCGCGAGATCGCTGAGCAGCCACCCGCACGGTCGGTGCAGCTTCACCCACTCTGGGTATGGACGGCGAAGCGCAGCGCGGGTTCTCTGGATACCACGAGGCTCACCAATCACACCAACCACAGCGGAAACACCTGTCCCCGACGCTCAGGAGCATCCGTGAGACCGCTGTCCCGGCCCCGCCGCCGCATCCGCAGCACCGCCCTGATCGCCACCGCGGTGGCCGCCGGCACGCTCGCGGCGTTCGTCGTGGCCGGCTTCCCGGCCGGCGCGCAGGACGGCGGCCAGCAGAGCGCCGCTGCCGACACCTGGTTCGCCGGCCTGACCCCCGACTGGGACGACACCAACGTCCGCTCCGACACCGGTGCGCTGACCCTCGACGACACCCGCACCGCGCCGGCGAGCATCCGGACCGACCGACCGCAGGGCATGCTGGTCACCCCGGCACACCAGCTGGCCGAACCCGGCAACCAGGTGGTGGCCGAGCTCGTCGCCGATCAGCCGGCCGGCTCGACGGTGGCTGTCGACGTCCGCGGCACTCAGCAGGACGGTTCGTGGACGGAGTGGACACCGGTCGGCGCGACGGCACCAGCGGTGTTCGACGACCTGGTGACAGCGGTGCAGACCCGGGTCGCGCTACAGGGAGACGGTGCAGCGAGCCCCCGGGTGCGGTCAGTGCGGCTGACCGCGCAGACCATCGCCCAGACCCTCGCCGCCCGCCCGCGGTCGCCGCACACCTACCGGGTGTTCGCCACCCGGGAGGGCCTGGTCGGGGGCACCACGGCCAACGGGCACGTGATCCGCGAGCGCGACCATTTCGTCGCCCTGCCCTCGCGCCGGGGGCTGGCTCCCCGCGGCTCGGGCGACTACACCGTGAAGGTCTGCTCCGATCAGGGCCGCTGTGAGTGGGCACCGGTATGGGACGTCGGCCCGTGGAACACCACCGACGACTACTGGAACGCCCCGAAGGTCCGCCAGTCCTGGCCCGACCTGCCGCAGGGCACGCCCCAGGCGCAGGCCGCCCATGCCGACGGGCACAACGGCGGTAAAGACCAGTTCGACCGCCAAGTTCGCAACCCAGGCGGAATCGACCTGGCCGACGGCACGTTCTGGGACGGTCTGGGGCTACGCGACAACAGCTGGGTCAGCGTGACCTACCTGTGGACCGACCGCGGGTCGCGGGCCATCGTGCGGCTGCCGCTGCTGCACGTCCGCAGTGGCCCCGGCACCCAGCACCCGCCGGTGGGTCTGGCGGCGCAGCGCGCCGCCTTGCGCGTCGAGTGCACCGTCATCGGCCAGCTCGTCGACGGCACCCAGGGCAGCACCGACCGGTGGCTGCGGATCGGCCCCCAGCAGTACGTGTCCGCCGCCCACGTCGCCCTGCACGGCAGCGATGGGCGCTGCGCAACCCCCTAAGGTTGGCTCGTGGCGACCGTGGCGCAGTGGGTGGCGGGGGCGCGACCGCGCACCTTGCCCAACGCGATCGCCCCGGTGCTGGCCGGTTGGGGGGCCGCGGCGGCAGCCGGGCCACCGCACTCGGCGCTGCGGGCGCTGCTGGCTCTGGTCGTCGCGCTGGCGTTGGTAGTCGGGGTGAACTACGCCAACGACTACTCCGACGGTATTCGCGGCACCGACACCGTCCGGGTGGGGCCGATGCGGCTGGTCGGGTCAGGCGTCGCGGCACCCGCCGCGGTGCGCACCGCGGCGTGGGCCAGCTTCGCGGTGGGCGCCGTGGCGGGCTTGGCGCTGGTCGCGATGGCCACGCAGTGGTGGCTGCTGACCCTGGGCGCGGCGGCCATCGCCGCAGCATGGTGCTACACCGGCGGGCACCACCCCTACGGCTACGCCGGGTTCGGCGAGCTGGCGGTGTTCATCTTCTTCGGGCCGATCGCGGTGCTGGGCACCCAGTACGCAATCAGTGCGCGGATCACCCCCACCGGTGGTCTCGCCGCCGTTGCGGTGGGGGCGATGTCGGCGGCGGTGCTGGTGGCCAACAACCTGCGCGACATTCCCACCGACTCGGCTGTGGCCAAGCGCACCCTCGCGGTGCGCCTCGGGGATCACCGGACCCGCCTGCTCTACGCCGGGTTGGTGGCCGTTCCGTTCCTGGTGACCCTCGGCTTCGCGGTCACCCGCTGGGCCACCCTGGCCGGCCTGCTCGCCCTGATCTTCGCGGTGCCCGCACTGCGACAGGTCCGGGGCGGGGCGCACGGCCCGGCCCTGATCCCGGTACTGCAGGGCACCGCCCTGGCCCTGTTGATCTGGGCAGCCGCCACCGCCGCCACGCTCGCCCTCTAACGGTCACCGCGGAGCTGGTCGCGCAGGCGGGTGCGTTCTGCTCGGCGGCGGGCGGCGGCAGTGGCCAGGCCGGTGCTGACCCGTAAGCGCAAGGAGCGCAGCAGCACCATGGACAGCGGTAACGCCACCACCAGGGCGAGCAGGATCGACACCAGCAAGGGAACCCCGGCCAGCACCAGGATCGCCGCCGGCCCGGCCACCAGACCCGACCGGGCCGCGCTGTAGAGCACGAGGTCGCGAACCAGCGCAGAACCGGTCGGCGGGTTGTGCGGTGCCCCCACGAGGGTCCATCGTAGGACAGTCCCACCCCTAGGCGTTACCTGTCGACTACGGAGGTGACACCATGGCCACACCGATTTAGGATGGTTCATCCCATTACCGACGCTTTACCTCCACAGAACCGTTCGAGTACATACCGCGTGGCCTGTCACGATAGGCCGAAAGATCCCGCTACTGTGAGATCGACGAGTCCGGGGAGGCCCGCGATGTCCCAGTCACCGCACGCCGAACGACTACTCACCCCCGGGGAGGTTGCTGCGCTGTTCCGAGTGGATCCCAAGACGGTCACCCGGTGGGCCTCCGCTGGGCGGATAGGCTCGATCAGGACGCCCGGAGGGCACCGGCGCTTCCGGGAGGCCGAGGTGCGAGCGCTACTCGCCTCGCTCACCACCCCGGCACCACCGGATCCGGTCGACCCACCGGGCCGACCGGTGCGAACCGGTGCAGTGAAGTCCGGGTGAGGCTGGTTCGTCTGCCGCGCTGAGCGCGGCTACGCTCGGTGGCAACCTGAAGGAGGTGGCTGCCGTGCAGTACCTGATGGCGGCGATCGGGGCGGCTACGGTCGTCACGCTGCTATGGAAGGCGTTCGGCCCGCAGCGTCCGGCCGCTCGCTCGGTGCTGGCACCCGATGACGATCCGGAGTTCCTCCGGGGCTTGAACCGCAAGCGCCCGGACTCCGGTGACGAGCGCTGAGGGCTACCGGCGGGCCTGGGTGAGCGCGTGCGGGAAGTCGTCGGCCACGGTCGCCGCCAGCTCCAAGGCGGCCAGCCGGGTGTTCTGACCGAGCCGGTCGAGGTGGATCTCTCCGCCTTCCTCCAAGTGCTCGTCGAACGGCATCCAGCACACCGAGCGGCAGCGAGCGGCGAAATGCGTGGCGACCCGGTCCAAGTCCACCTTGCCTGCCGCCGGGCGCACTGAGTTGATCACAGCGACCGACCGGCTGACCAGCTCGCGGTACCCGTGCGCATCCAGCCAGTCCAGGGTCGCTGACGCCGAGCGTGCCCCGTCGATGGACCCGGACGAGACGATGACCAGCGAATACGCCAGGTCCAGCACACCTTTCATCGCGGAGTGCATCAGCCCGGTCCCGCAGTCGGTGAGCACGATGTTGTAGAAGTGCTCCAGCAGGTTCACCGTGCGCCGGTAGTCGTCCTCGCTGTAAGCCTGCGACACCGCCGGATCCTGCTCGCTGGCCAGGATCTCCAACCGGCTGGGGCTTTGCGAGGTGTAGGAACGGATGTCGGAGTATCGGCGGATCCGGTCTGCGTCGCGCAACAGATGCCGCACCGTGGCGGCGGTCTCCAGCGGGATTTTCTGGGCCAGCGTGCCCCGGTCGGGATTGGCGTCCACACCGATCACCCGGTCGCCGCGCAGCGACGCCAAGGTGGAGCCCAGGATGGCCGTGACAGTGGTCTTGCCGACACCGCCCTTCAGGCTCAACATCGCGATCTTGTAGCAGCCTTGCAACGGCTGGTTGATCCGGGAGATCAGCTCCCGTCGCTGCAGGTCGGCGGGGCTCTCGCCGAGGTTGACCGTGCGCCCGGAGGCGACGAACAACGCCCGCCGCCAGCCCGACTGCGGAGGTCTCCGGCCCGGGCGGAGCAACTGCGCCGACGATAGCTCTTGCGAGGGTGGTCCCTCATCCTGGATGTCGGGGCCGATCACACTCACCTTCCTCTCAGATCCCGGCGTACGAGTGGAACCCGGCGATGACGATGTTGACGAAGAACAGGTTGAACAGCATCACCGCGAAGCCCGCCACGTTGATCCAGGCCGCTGGTGTGCCGCGCCAGCCGGCCGTCGCCCTGGCGTGCAGGTAGCCCGCATAGACCACCCAGGCGACCAGCGCGCAGGTCTCTTTGGGATCCCAACCCCAGTAGCGGCCCCAGGCCGCCTCGGCCCAGATCGCGCCGGTGATCACCGCGAAGGTCCAGACCGGCAGGGCGACCACCGCGGTGCGGTAGGCCAGCCGATCCAGGCCGGCCGCGCTCGGCAGCCGGGCGGCTATCCGCGCCCTGGTGGCGGCCAGGTACAGCACGCTGGCCACCCCGGACACCAGCAGGATGCCCGACGCGGTGGCCGCCGCCGAGACGTGGATCGCGATCCAGTACGAGTTCAGGGCCGGGATCAGCGGCGCAGCCTGCGCGTAGAGCACCGTGCCGGCCAGGAACATCAGCACCACGACGGGCAGCAGCACGAACCCACCCAGCCGCGGCAGCGCCGTACCACCACGGCGCTGCCGGTACAGCACGATCAGCCAGACCACCACCGCGACGAGGCAGACGGCGGAGGTGAACTCGTACATGTTCGCCCAGGGCACCCGCCCGATCGCGATCCCGCGCAAAGCCAGCGAGCTGGTGTGCACCAGCGCCGCGAGCCCGGTCAACGCCACCGCGCCGCGGCCGATGCGCTGCGCAGTGTCCCGGGGCGGCGCCACCGGTGGGGCCAACGTGGCCAGCGACCCGCCGGCCGCCACCCGCTGGGTCTCAGCACCGACCTTGCCGGTGGCGTAGCTCACCGCGTACAGCACCATCGCCAGCAGGTACAACACCAGCGAGGTGCCGTAGGCGAGGTCACCGTAAGACGCCAGAACCTGGTCGACTGGCACGGTTACGGTCCCTCCCTCGACGCTGCCGCGGTCACCGGTGGCTGTGGGGACCCGGGCGCCAGCAGGTCGACGGCGATCCGGTCGAACTCCTCGCCGTACCCGGCGGCCTCCGTGCGGGCCAGCCCACCCAGCTCGACCACGGTACCGCCCGGCCCGGCCGGGCTGACGCGCACCCAGAACCGGCGCCGCCGCACCGCCAGCGAGAGCCCGAGGCCACCCAGGACGGCGACCGCGAAACCGAGCACCCAGCGCTGCGCCGGGTCATAGGAGACCTGCAACGAGACGAACCGGGTCACCCCGTCGAAACGCACCATCGTGCGATCGGGCAGGGTGAGCTGCTCGCCGGGCGCCAGGTTGCGCCGGGCGACCTGCTTGAGCCGTCCGGAGTCCACCATCGACTGGTCGACCGCGAAGATGGACTGGCCACGGCCGGAGTTGTTGCCCAGGTCACCTTGCAGCACGTCGATCGCGACGGCCGGGTTGAGCAGGTCGGGAAAACCCGAGGACAGCAACGCGCCGCGAAACACCGCGGTGGGTGCGAACAAGCCGGTGATCGCGAGCTGGCGGGTACGGCGCTCGGCGTCGTCGGTCACCCCCGGCGGGTCGAACTTGGTGGTGCCCTCCGAGAGCAAGGTGGCGTTGTCCACCGGTCGCCACTGCACCACGCCGCTGCGCTGCTGCCCGTCGGGGAAGGTGACGGTGAACTGCGGCGCGTAACCGTGCCCGAACAGGTAGACCCGGGTGCCACCCATCCGCAGCGGGTCGTTGACCGCCAGCTGCGCCGGGCGCCACCTGCCGGTGGCCAGATCGCTGCTGGTCAGCTCGCCGGCATCCTGGTAGCGGATGGTGGCCCGGAACTCCTGCGGTTGCCCGGTGCTCAGGTAGGTCGGGGTGAACCCGTCGACCTGCAGGCAGAACGGGTGCAACGCGGTGCCGTCGACGGACAGCCCGGGACGGAACGAGTCGTAAGCCAGCGGGCCGGAGTTGCAGAACTGCGAGCCGTTGGCCAGCACGATCACCTGACCCTCGTAACCGACCAGCTTGCCGATCGCGAACGACACCAGCAGCCCCAGCAGGGCGACATGGAACACCAGGTTGCCGGCTTCGCGCAGGTAGCCCCGCTCAGCCGACAAGGTGCGCACCCCGCCGGGCTCGTCGCGCTCGGCGATCCGCCAGCCCCGCAACCGTCGCCGGGCCGCGGCCAGCATCTCGTCGGCGCCGGCGCACTCGGCGCGGGCACAGTCGGCGCGGGCATAGTCGGCGCGGGCATAGTGCGGCAACCGGGCCAGGTTTCGCGGGGTGGCCACCGGTGCCCGGCGCAGCTGCCGGGCGTACTCGACGCTGCGCGGTAGCACGCAACCCACCAGCGACACGAACAGCAGCAGGTAGATCGCCGCGAACCAGGGGCTGGCGAACACCTCGAACAAGCCCAGCCGGTCCAGGATCGCCGCCAACGTCGGGTGCTGGGCCTGGTAGGTCCGGACCCGCTCCGGGTTGAGCGAGTACTGCGGCAGCAGGGCTCCCGGCAGCGCGGCCAGCGCCAGCAGGAACAGCAGCATCAGCGCGGTGCGCATGCTGGTCAGCGCGCGCCAGGTATTGCGCAGCGCGGCGAGCACGGTGTGCGCCCGCGGCATCAGATCGGTGTCTCGAAGCCGGCCACCGGCTCGCGCAGGACCGCGACGAGTTCTGCCCACAGCCCGCTGACCAGCACCAGCCCGACCACGATGAGTAACGCCCCGCCGGCCAGCTGCACCCCGCGGACGTGCCCGCGTAGCCAGGCCACCGCGCGCACGGCGCGCTGCGCGCCCAGCGCCAGCAGCAGGAAGGGCACCCCCAGCCCGAGGCAGTAGGCGGCTACCAGCAGCACCCCACGCGCCAGGCCACCCCCGGGGGTGCCCACCGCCAGCGCGGTCACCCCCACCAGGGTGGGCCCCAGGCACGGCGTCCAGCCCAGGCCGAACACCGCACCCAGCAGCGGTGCGCCGAGCACGTGCCGAGGTCCCAGCCCGGCGCGCGGATGCACCCGGACGTCGCGCTGCAGCGCCGGCACCAGCCCAACGAACACCAGCCCCATGGCGATGGTGATCACGCCACCGGCGCGCTGCAGGATGATCTCGTTGACGACCAGCCGGTCCGCGACGCCGAGCACGGTCACCACACTGGCGGTGAACACCACCGAGAACCCCAGCACGAACAGCGCCACCGCCCCCAGCACCCGCCCCCGGCTGCTGGATTCCACACCGACCAATCCAGTGAGATAAGCCAGATATCCCGGCACCAGCGGAACCACGCACGGCGACGCGAAACTGACCGCGCCCGCCAGCACCGCCACCCCGGCCGCCAGCAGCAGCGGCCCGGAGACCACAAGTTCAGTGAGCCCCACGCAGGTCACTGTAGGTCGCTCTTCAAGTACCACCAACCCCGGGCGTGGGCGCTGTCAACAGCTGCCAACCCCTCGGCTACCAGCTCGCGCCGAGAAGACCGCACCCGGCGCGGACAGTGGCGGCAAGACCGTCACTTCGGTGATCCTGATCGCGTTTCATCTACGTGCAGTGACTTGGTGATGACTGGGCGAAGGGACGATGGAATGCGGCGTGGGATCGCTGTTGCGGCTGTGACGCTGGCGGGCGCGCTCGCCTTGATCGGCTACTTGACCAAGGCGCAGCAGCCGACCGTCGCGCAGCAGCCGACCAGGGCGAGCACGCCCGGTAAAGCACATGTGGCCACCGATGTCGGCGTGACCGGCTCCGAGATCAGCCTCGGCGCCCTGACCGATCACTCCGGCCCGTTGTCGGCGCTCGGCCTCAGCACCGTCGCAGGCAGCCGGATCTGGGTCGACGAGACCAACTCCGCAGGCGGTGTCTGCGGGCGCAAAATCACCCTGACGGTTCGCGACCACGGGTCCGACCCGGGCAAAGCCAAGGTCCACTACACCGCGCTGGAGCCCACCGTGCTGGGTTTCCTGCAGGTCCTCGATGCACCCGTCAACGCCGCGCTGAGCCAGAGCCTGATCGACGACGAGATCACCGCGGTGGCCGTGTCGCAGTCCTCCGAGCTGCTGGGCAACCCGTACGTGATCATCCCGGGTGCCACCTACGACATCGAGATGATCAACGGACTGTCCTACCTGATGCAGCAGGGTAAAATCCGCGACGGCGACACCATCGGTCATCTGTGGATCGACGGTGAGTACGGCGCCAACGCGCTGCGCGGTACCCGGTACTTCGCCGCGAAACACAACCTCACGGTGCGCGACGTCAAGGTCAGCCCCACCGACTCCGATCTGCGTGGCGTGGTGGCCGGTCTGGTCAGCGACTCACGGATGCGAGCGATCGCGCTGTCCGTCACTCCCGCGCAGACCGTATCGGTGGCACAGGCCAACCCGCGGTTGCCGATGGTCGGCAACAACCCGGCGTTCGCGCCGCAGCTGCTGGACGGTCCGGCAGCCCTGGGCAATCTCAGCGTGGTGGCCAGCTCGGTGCCGTTCTCCGCCGAGGTGCCCCGAGCGCAGCACGTCGCCCAGGCCTTCCAGCAGGGCCGCTTCGAAGGACCACCCAGCAGCGGGGTGCCCTACGGCTACGCGATCGGCGAGGTCTGGGGCCAGTTGCTGCAGCGGGCCTGCACCAACGGTGACCTCACCCGGGCCGGCATCCAGGAAGCACTGCGACAGATCACCGGCGTCACCACCGACGATCTGGTCGCCGACCTGGACTTCGCCGAGCCGGGCGCACCGGCCGCCCGACAGGTCTACATCGGCGTTCCCGACGCCACTGTGCCGGGCCGGCTCCGGCAGGTGACGCCGCTGTTCGCCGCGCCTGAGGCAGTCAGCTACGCCGCCCCGCACCAAAATGGTGACTGACCCCTCTGCCGACCAGACCGAGAGCCAGGACGGCGGCACCGGTCAGCACGCTGACCACCGGCAGGCTCACCGCGAGCAGCACGCAACCAATGGCCCCGAGCCCGGCCAGGGGGCGTAACCAGCGGCGCTGGCGACCGGGCAGGGTGAACGCGGCGGCGTTGGCGATGGTGTAGTAGATCAGGATGGCGAAGCTGGAGAAGCCGATGGCACCACGCAGGTCGGCAGCCGCCACGATGACGGTGACAGTGAGACCCAGCAGGATCTCGGCGCGGTGGGGCACCTGATATCGCCGGTGCACGGCGGCCAGGATGTGCGGGAGCTCGCGGTCCCGGGCCATCGCCAGGGTGGTGCGGCCGATGCCGGCCATCAACGACAGCAGCGCACCGGCCGAGGCGACGGCGCCCCCGGCGCGCACCGCGGGGGTCAGCCAGCTCAGGCTGCCGGCTTGGGTGGCCGCGGCGAGCGGGGCGGTCGAGCCGGCCAGCTCGGTGGGACCGACCGCGGCCAGGGCGGCGGCGCCGGTCACGGCGTAGATGGCCACGACGATGCCCAGCGCGATCGGGATGGCCAGTGGGATGGTGCGAGCGGGGTCGCGGACCTCTTCGCCGAGAGTGGCGATCCGGGCGTAACCGGCGAAGGCGAAAAACAGCAGCGCGGCGGCCTGAGTGATACCGATCAGCCCGCCGCTGGTCCAGCCACTGAAGTGGGCCGAGTCGGCCTGGCCACCGGCCAACGCGGCCACCACGACGGCGGTCAGGGCGGCTACGGTGAGCCCGACCAGGATCCAGGTCAACCGGGCGGTCCGGGTGATCCCGAGATAGTTCACCACGGTGAGGATCACCGCCGCGGCGACCGCCGGTGGGGTGGGGTGGGCGGGCCAGGCGTAGGCACCGAAGGTCATGGCCATCGCCGCGCAGCTGGCAGTCTTGCCGATCACGAATCCCCAGCCGGCCAGGAACCCCCAGACCGGTCCCAGCTGGTGGCGACCGTAGCGGTAGGTGCCGCCGGACTCGGGGTAGCGGGCCGAGAGTTGGGCTGAGGCGGTGGCGTTGCAGTAGGCCACCACCGCGGCGATGCCCAGCGCAACCAGCAACCCGGCACCGGCGACTGCCGCAGCTGGCCCAAAGCCGGCGAACACCCCCGCCCCCAGCATCGACCCCAGCCCGAGCACGACAGCGTCGCCCAACCCCAACCGCCGCGCCAGCCCCGACATCTCGCTCCAACGCATTCAGCGGGCTCAACGGGGTTAACCGGACCGGTTTTACCCCGCTAAGCCCGCTGAATGTTGTTTGTGGCGGTGAAAGACTAGAAGTCCATTCCGCCGCCGTCGGGCATGCCGCCGCCACCCGCCGGTGCCGCGTGCTTCTCCGGCTTGTCGACGACCACGGCCTCGGTGGTGAGGAACAGGGCCGCGATCGACGCCGCGTTCTGCAGTGCCGAACGGGTGACCTTAGCCGGGTCGATGATGCCGGCTTTGATCAAGTCCTCGTACTCGCCAGTGGCCGCATTGAGACCGTACCCGGCCTGCAGGCCGCGTACCTTCTCGGCCACCACGCCACCCTCGAGACCGGCGTTGATCGCGATCTGCTTCAGCGGAGCCTCGAGTGCCACCCGCACGATGTTCGCGCCGGTGGCCTCGTCGCCCACGACGTCGAGCTTCTCGAACGCCAACGCGCCGGCCTGGATGAGCGCCACGCCGCCACCGGCGACGATGCCCTCCTCCACCGCAGCCTTGGCGTTGCGCACCGCGTCCTCGATGCGGTGCTTGCGCTCCTTGAGCTCGACCTCGGTCGCCGCCCCCGCCTTGATCACCGCAACGCCGCCGGCCAGCTTGGCCAGCCGCTCCTGCAGCTTCTCGCGGTCGTAGTCGGAGTCCGAGTTGTCGATCTCGATGCGGATCTGGTTGACCCGGCCCTGGATCTGGTCGGTGTCACCGGAACCCTCGACGATGGTGGTCTCGTCCTTGGTGACGACGACCTTGCGGGCCCGGCCCAGCAGCGACAGGTCGGCGTTCTCCAGCTTGAGACCGACCTCCTCGCTGATCACCTCGCCGCCGGTGAGGATGGCCATGTCGGCCAGCATCGCCTTGCGACGGTCACCGAAGCCGGGCGCCTTGACGGCGACCGACTTGAAGATGCCGCGGATCTTGTTGACGACCAGGGTGGCCAGCGCCTCGCCCTCGACGTCCTCAGAGATGATCACCAGCGGCTTGTTGGACTGCATGACCTTCTCCAGCAGCGGGAGCAGGTCCTTGACCGACGAGACCTTCGAGGCGACCAGCAGGATGTACGGGTCGTCGAGGACGGTCTCCATACGCTCGGGGTCGGTGACGAAGTAGGGCGAGATGTAGCCCTTGTCGAAGCGCATGCCCTCGGTGAGCTCGAGCTCGAGGCCGAAGGTCTGGCTCTCCTCGACGGTGATGACACCTTCCTTGCCGACCTTGTCCATCGCCTCGGCGATGAGCTCGCCGATCGACGGGTCGGCAGCGGAGATCCCGGCGGTAGCCGCGATCTGCTCCTTCGTCTCGACCTCTTTGGCCGAGTTCAGCAGCTGGGCGCAGACGGCCTCGACGGCCTTCTCGATGCCCCGCTTGAGTGCCATCGGGTTGGCCCCGGCGGCGACGTTACGCAGGCCCTCGCGCACCAGCGCCTGGGCCAGCACGGTGGCGGTGGTGGTGCCGTCACCAGCGACGTCGTCGGTCTTCTTGGCGACTTCCTTGACGAGCTCAGCGCCGACCTTCTCCCACGGGTCTTCGAGCTCGATCTCCTTGGCGATGCTCACACCATCGTTGGTGATGGTGGGGGCGCCCCACTTCTTCTCCAGGACGACGTTGCGGCCCCTGGGGCCGAGCGTCACTCTGACGGCGTCGGCGAGCTGGTTCATCCCGCGCTCGAGACCGCGGCGGGCGTCCTCGTCGAACGCGATCATTTTGGCCATTGCTGTGTGGTCCTCCGGTCATGGGCGCCGCGGGGTGTCCGCGGCAAGGACACAGTGCTCGGCCAGGCTCGGTGCCCGCGACGGACGTCCGGCGATCGCCGGACTCACCGTCCCGACCTCAGTGGTTGGTACAGCTGGCACTCGAAGGCTTCGAGTGCCAATGCCGTGTTTAGCACTCGCACCCGCCGAGTGCAAGCCGCCGTGCCGCCTGCGGCGGCTCGTGCGTGGTAATGCGTGCTATAACACTGTTACGCACTCACGAGCGGAGCAGCCGCCTGGCAGGATGCGAGGGTGGCCGTAGCGCAGAAGCCTCGTTCCGTCGAAGAGCACAGCCGGGTGGTGGCCGCCCTGCTGGCCGCCACGCCGGTGATCCGGCTGCCCCTGGCGCAGTGCGCTGGGCTTGCCCTGGCTGAGCCGGTCACCGCAGCGTTGCCACTGCCGCCGTTCGACAACTCGGGAATGGACGGCTACGCGGTACGCGCGATGGACATCACCGGCGCCACCGCGGAGCACCCGGTGGAGCTGCCGGTCACCGAGGACATCCCCGCCGGGCGCACCGACTCGCCACCGCTACAGCCGGGCACCGCTCACCGGATCATGACCGGAGCACCGATGCCACCCGGCGCGGACGCCGTCGTGCCGGTGGAGCTCACCGACGCCGGGCGGTACCGCGTGCGGATACTCGCTGCCCGGGCCGCCGGCCAGAGCGTGCGCCGGACCGGCGAGGACGTCAGAGCCGGGGACGAGGTGCTGGCGGCCGGCACGGTGCTGGGACCGGCGCAGCTCGGCGTCGCGGCCGCGGTCGGCCAGGCCGAGCTGCCGGTGCATCGCCGGGTTCGGGTGCTGGTGCTGGCCACCGGCTCGGAGCTGGTGGCGCCGGGCACACCGCTGCGGCACGGTCAGATCTATGAGTCCAACAGCACGATGCTGGCCGCCGCGGTCCGCGAGGCCGGCGGCGAAGCACAGCTGATGCACTTCGTGCCCGACGACGTCGCCGCGCTGGAGGCCGCGCTGGCCGTCCGGCTGGACGGGATCGACCTGCTGGTGACCTCCGGTGGGGTCAGCGCCGGGGCCTACGAGGTGGTCAAGATCGCCATGACCGGCCACGGCGTGGAGTTCGGCAAGGTGGCCATGCATCCCGGCGGCCCGCAAGGTGCTGGCCGTTACCGTGGGGTGCCGGTGACGACGCTGCCCGGCAACCCGGTGAGCTCCTCGGTGTCGTTCGAGATGTTCGTCCGCCCGGCGCTGCGCGCCGCGATGGGCCTGCCCGCGCAGCGGCCCCGGGTCATCGCGCGGCTGGCCGAGACGCTGGACTCACCAGCTGGGCTACGGCAGTTCCGGCGCGGCGCACTGGACGGCGCTGCCGGCACCGTCGCCTTGGTCGGTGGCCCCGGCTCACACCTGCTCGGCGCGCTGGCCAGGTCGGACTGCCTGATCGAGATCCCGGAGACGGTGACCCACCTCGAGGCGGGCAGCGACGTCGTGGTCCTACGCACCGCTATCTGAGCCGTACACAGCCGGTTGTGAGAAACCCACGACTGCTCGAATGGGCCTTGTGATTGCGGGTGAGTCAACGCACACTAAGGGTAAGCAATTGCTCGGCGAGCTGTTGCATCCCAGAGGCGTGGGGTTCCTGCGCCGTCGGGGGGCGCAGGGACGCTGGGAGAAACCGTTCGGGAAGCTGGGGAGCGGTCGAACGGTTTATGGGCGCCGGGGATCCGCCGTCGGGGGACGGTAGATCCCCGGCGTCTTTCCCTGCCGGCACACGCGTACGGTGAAGCCCCTACGGTGTGCACTGGCCCGCCTGTCAAAGACCCGAGGACCCCCGAACGCATGGCCTGTTCTCGCTTGCCCGCGATGCTGCGACACCTGGTGGACCTCACCCGCGAGACCCTCCCACCGATGCACCCCGCCGGCCGGCCGTTCGTGGCGGCAGGGGCCGCCGCGACGTTGCTGCTGCGGCGGTTGTCCCCGACCGCAGCCACCCTCGGCGCCGTCGCCACCACATGCTGTGCGGCGTTCTTCCGCGAACCGCGTCGAGTTCCGCCGCAGGACCTGACCTTGGCGGTGGCCCCCGCTGATGGCACGGTGCGCAGCGTGGTGCCCGCCGCGGCACCGGCAGAGCTGGGGCTCGGCGATCAGGTTCGGCCCCGGGTCAGCGTGTTCCTCTCCGTGTTCGACGTGCACGTGCAGCGCATCCCGGTGGACGGTGAGGTCCGTTGCGTTGCTTACCACCCGGGGATGTTCCTGCCGGCCGACCTCGACAAGGCCAGCGAGGCCAACGAGCGCGCCGGCGTGCTGCTGCGTTCGGCGACCGGGCACGACGTCGCGGTGGTGCAGATCGCCGGGCTGGTGGCCCGCCGGATCGTCTGCTCGGTGCGTCCCGGAGACCTGGTGTCAGCCGGAGCAACCTACGGACTGATCCGCTTCGGCTCCCGGGTGGACCTCTACCTGCCCCCGGGCAGCGTGGTGCTGGTTCGCCCCGGGCAGCGCACCGTGGGTGGGGAGACCCCGCTGGCCCGGCTTCCCGTGGAGTCCTGAGCCGTGTCCGGTGCCGGGGTCCGCCTGCTGCCCAACGTGATCACCGTGCTGGCGTTGTGCTCGGGGTTGTCCGCGCTGAGGTTCGCGTTGGACGGCAACTACACCGGTGCGCTCGCCGCGATCGCCCTGGCTGCGCTGCTGGACGGGGTGGACGGCCGGCTGGCTCGGCTGCTCGACGCCACCTCCCGGATCGGCGCCGAGCTGGACTCGCTGGCCGACTGCATCTCCTTCGGTGTGGCGCCCGCGGTCGTGCTGTTCGTGTGGGTGCTGGACGATCTGCGCGCCGGGTGGCCGGTGGCGCTGGTGTTCACGGTCTGCGCGGTGTTGCGGCTGGCCCGGTTCAACACCTTGCTCGATGACACCGAGGCGCTGCCGTTCGCCAAGGAGTTCTTCGTCGGTGTCCCGTCTCCGTCCGGCGCGCTGCTGGCGCTGCTCCCGCTGACCGTCTTCCTCCAGTTCGGCGCCGGGTGGTGGTCCTCGCCGGTGACCGTGGCGGTGTGGACGATCGCGGTGGCGGTGGCGATGGTCAGCCGGCTGCCCACCCTGTCGGCGAAGACCGTCCGAGTGCCGGCGCAGGCCGTGGCGCCGCTGCTGGTGCTGATCGCCGGCCTGGCTGCCGTGGTGGTCACGTTCCCGTTCGCGTTGCTGGCCGTGGCGATGCTGCTGTACGTGGTCCACCTGCCCTACGCGAGCTACCGCTACCGCTGGCTGGCCAAGCACCCCTCAGCGTGGGAGGTCCCGCCCCACCAGCGCCGGGTGATCCGCCGCACCGCCCGCAGCATGCGCCGCCTCGGGCTGCGCCCGCCATTACGCCGCCGGGTGGCCGGCGCCGCGGCCCGGGCCGGCGCCGCCGTCCGCCGCCGCCGCAACGGAGACCACAACGGCCAGGTACGCGCGCAACGCCGCACCCGCCGGATCGGCCTGCGCCGCCTTTCCAGACCGCGATAAGTCTCCCTATCGCGGCCCGGGGCGTGTTCCAGACCGCGACAAGTCTCCCTATCGTGACTCGCGGGAGGCTGCGGAGAATGCCTGGTTCTGCGCCCCGGGAACTCATTCGCCGGCTGTCGCAGATCCGGCCAAAAGGGACGCGGAGACCCTCGGGCGACTCATCGGAGAAGTGACCGTTGGACCTGCCCGGCCCGCACCGTCCAGCTGCGCAAACGCAACAATGAGTGGGGGTGCGCCGACCTGGCCAACAACGCCGGGCGAGTCCGGCGTAGCCGTGACCAGAACTGCCCGTCGGGGGTCGTCCCGTCCGAGCGCAGTCCCGGACGGGACGTAGCGCCCCTTGGACGCAAGGAGCGTGACACTAGAGCCGAGTTTTACCGACGTCTCCCGCGATGATCGCCGGTCTCGCCTCTCCCAGACGCTGAGTGCGGCCGTGGACCGCCATTGCTTCGAAATACGGTGATCGCGACCCGCTCTGGTGTCGCCGAGTGCGACAGGAGAGCTGCCCGCAGCCGCTCTGGCAGCTCTGGTGTCGCACTCGGCGCATGCAGGGCTGTCGTTGCGAGGTAGGGGTGATCATGATCGGCAGCAACTCGCATCTCATCTCTCGGGCGGCGCGCAGCGCCTACGGCGTTGGCTCCGAATGGCGGTGCCGATGCTGCTCTACTCCGGGTAGCTCGTAGCTCCGGTATAGATCGAGGTTTGGCGCTCTGCGGCTTCCCTGCGGGCGAGGGCTCGTTTTCGACGTACCTCAGGTCATGCAATCCTGCTACCTCAGGTGAAGTAGTCCGGAAATGTCTCTCCATCTGTGGGATGATTGCGTTCGACCCGACCAGGGAAAATGGCGCATCTGCGCTCCGAAGGGTTGTCTTCGGTCGCAACACGTGGAACGCTTGACATCGGATTGGCTGGTAGCGGTTCGAGATGGGGGATAAAAATGCGAATTCCGGTGGCTCCTCCCGCGGGTGAGGTGCTACGAAACGGCCATGCAAAATCTTTATCCAGGCCTGCTATAGCTGTGGTTTCGATGCTCTTCATCGCTGCTGTCTTCGCGCTCTTGGACGCGCCGGTTGCGACGGCCGCACCGGTTTCCGAAAACAGTGGACCCTTGTCCTGCTCGGTGCCCAAAACGAACTATTCTGCCTTTTCCTGCTCGTGTCCGAGCGGAACACGTCTCATCTTCTGTATTGGCGGAACGCCGATGTGTCGCTCATTTTCACCAGACTTCCATGGGCATAAGAAGAAGGTGACAGATGGGCTTTTATGAGGTTTATTCAGCGCGTGGCGTATTACGAAACGTCCACGTCGGCGCGGGCCGGAGTGCGCTCGGTCACCGGTTCCCGCTGCTGGTGCGACTCGTCTCTCGGGTCGGCGCAATGTTGATGTGCGTCGCTTTGCGCTGATGAGAACTCCGGGTTGGGTGTCGAACGGTATTCGCTGGTCATCGTCAGTGAAGCGGGATGTGTTGTTGATCCCAGCGCTGTTCTTCGTCAACTCCTACTTCTTTTCCACCGGTTTTCACGAGTTGCGCGGGGTGGCCGCCAAACCCTGGTTGATCTTGGTTATGCTGTACGGGCTGGCCGGAGTCCTGCCTCTGGCGTGGCGGGACAAGGCGCCAGGGACCGTCTTCGCCATATTATGGGCTCATACTGTGTTCGGGTGGCCGATCCTGCCGTGGTACCCCTCCGTCCTGGGTATTGCGGTGGCGCTGTATGCGGTCTCGCTCCACTGTGAGATCAAGAATTCGCTGCTCATGTTACTGGCGGCTGTGGTGCCCGGGGCTTTCCTGGTCACTCTGCCGCTGAGGATCGAACCCGACATGCCGGAGCTGGGGAACCAGATCATCGTTAACGTCATTGTTGTCCTCGTGCTTTTTCTCGGTGCGTGGAGCCAGGGTCGTCTCATTCGGGCCGGTCAGCAACATCTCAAAATTCTGGAACGTGAGCGGGAAGCGGCGCGGGAAGCGGAAGTGTTGGCCTCGGAGCGCAGGAGAATTGCCCGAGAGTTGCATGACATCGTCTCGCACGCCGTCACTGTGATCGTCTTGCAGGCCGCCGGGGCGTCCCGGGTCGCCAAGACCGACTTCGCTCAGGTCACTCAGTCACTGGCGCATATCGAGGCCACGGGTAAGCAGGCGATGATTGAGCTACGACGGCTACTCGGGGTGTTGGGGTCCAGCGACCCCGCTGACCATCCGGTCGGCCCCGGCAAACTCGGTCCGCAACCCGGACTGGCGGATGTGACCGCGCTTCTCACCTCGTTACGAGCCACTGGGATGCTGGTCACTATCGACGTCGAGGGCACTCCCAGAGACCTGGATTCCAGCGTAGATCTGGTCGCCTACCGGATCGTGCAGGAGGGCCTGACCAATGTCCTCAAGCACGCCGGCAAGAACGCTGACCCGCGGCTGCGGCTGAGCTGGGAAGCCCAGAATCTGGTCATCCGGATCGACAACGACACCAAGCACATGGCGGCGCACCGGGAGCAGGTTCTGTCTGCCGGCCGCGGCCTGGTGGGTCTGCGAGAGCGGGCGTACGCGGTCGGTGGCTGCCTGTATGCAGGGCCTTGCGACGAGGACGGCTACCAGCTGACCGCGACTCTGCCGCTGATGGATACCGCGCAGCGGATGCCGCAACCACCGCCAGTGGTCAGGCCTGTGGATCAACGTGGGACTCGGCCTGATTCGACCGGTGCCGGCTGACGCCTCGCCGGGGTTGAGCCCAAGGCGTCTAGTGATCGACTTCCGGTGTCGGCCCATGCAGGGACCTGCGGCCAGGGCGATCAACGCTCGGCCTGGGATAGTTCGCGGCCTTTGGTCGCGGGTGTGGTTATCCTGCGGGTGAGCGCTTACCCTGGCGTACCCGAGATTATGCAGTCCTGCTACGTCAGGTGCGGTAGCTTGGGGCGGTGTCTCCATCTGCGGGATGATTGTGGCCGACCCAATCAGGGGAAACGGCACCGCCACCTCCCATGCAGGGTTGCTCCCAGTCGTGGCACGTGGAACGCTTGACAGTACATTAACTGATGGCACCGGACTTGTCCGACATGAAGGAACAAAATGAGCATTCCTGTGACGCCTCCGGTAAGTGGGGTGCTGCCAAGCGGTCGTCTGAAGTCTTTGCCCAGGCGTGTTGCCAGGGTCATCACGACACTCTTTTTGGCGGTTTTCTTCGTACTCGTGGGCGCGCCTGCACCGGCGTCTGCGAACAGTGACTCATCGCCCTGCTCGGTCTCTGGTGCGGGGCGCAGTGCGCTGCGCTGTAAGTGCCCGCCGGGAACCGTCCTCATCTCGTGTATCGGCGGGGCTCCGACTTGCCACGTCACTCCATCAGGTAGTGTTGATCCACTGCCACCACCGGAAGAGAATTAACACGATGTACGTTCCTGGCATGCCGATCTTCCGATGAGAACCTTAGGTCGGCTGCTGCGCGGTATCCGCCTGCCATCGTCGGGAAAACGGGATGCGCTGTTCATCCCGGCGCTGTTCCTCGTCAATTCGTACTTCTTCTCTGCCGCCTTTGGTGAGTTGACTGGCGTGGCCGCCGATCCTTGGTTGATTTTGATCATGCTGTATGGGTTGGCCGGAGTTCTGCCCCTGGCGTGGCGAGACAAGACTCCGGTGACCGTCTTCATCGTAATATGGGCTCATAATGTGGCCGGATGGCCGATCCTGCCACGATACTCTCCTGTTCTTGGTGTCGCGGTGGCTCTGTATTCGGTCTCACTTCACCGTGGCATCAAAACGTCGCTACTGGCGTTTTCGGCAGCTTTTGTGCCGGGTTTCTTCGATGCTACCACGATACTGAGGAGCGATCCCGAATTATCATACGAGATCATCGTCGCCAATGCTGTGATCATCTTTGTGCTGCTTCTCGGCGCGTGGATCCAGGGCCGTTTGGCGCGTGCCAGTCATCAGCATATTCAGCGTTTAGAGCGTGAGCGGGAGACGACCCGAGAAGCGGTGGTCGAGGAGCGTAGGAGGATCGCTCGAGAGTTGCATGACATTGTTTCTCACGCGGTGACGGTGATCGTGTTGCAGGCTGCGGGAGCGGCTCGGGTCGCTGATACTGATCTGGCCCAGGTGAAGCAGTCGCTGGCGCACGTCGAGTCCACGGGTAAGCAGGCGATGACGGAGTTACGGCGGCTGCTGGGGGTGTTGGACAATGGTGATCTCGCCAGTGCCGGTCTCAGTCACACCGTGGACGGTGGTGAGTTGGGGCCGCAGCCCGGGCTGGTGGATGTGACTGTGTTGCTCGCCTCTCTACGCGCCACCGGGATGCCGGTCAAGCTCACTGTCGAGGGTACCCCGCATAATGTGGACCCGAGCGTGGATCTGGCTGCGTACCGGATCGTGCAGGAGGGTCTGACCAATGTCCTCAAGCACGCCGGCAAGGATTCCGACCCGCGGTTGCGGTTGGTCTGGCAACCGCAGGATCTGCTGATTCAGATCGATAACGTCACCAACCTCACCGGGGCGCACCGGGGACGGGTGCTGTCCGTCGGTCGGGGGTTGGTGGGCCTGCGGGAGCGGGTTCAGGCCGTGGGGGGGTGTTTGAGTGCTGGGCCGCATCATCAGGGTTACCGGTTGACCGCGACGTTGCCTCATGCCGGCACGGCGGGGGGTGTGGTGGCGGCGATGGTGGTTGGTGGAGATCAGGGCAGGGGATCGGCGTGAACGCTCACCACGGGTCCTCTCATCCATGATTCCCGGTCGTTCCACAGGCGTACGAACCGTCCCGGCTACCGCATCTGATGCAGGCGGGTTACCTGCTCAGGGGTAGGCCGAAGATGATCCGTGGAAACGATGTCCCGCGCGCCGTCCATCGGCATCCTGGTGAAGCAAGCAGGATCATTCCAGAGCAACGGGAAAATCATTTTCCAGCTGGGTACACGGTCGGCGGCTAATCGTATATGCCGGACGCCTGCTCTGCGTCATTCTCGCGAGCAACGGAACGAGGTACAGAGAATATGAGCGCTGCGAATCAGTTCGACCTGGACGTCCGGGTCGCCACGTCGGGCAGCTCGCCGGAGGCTGCGGCGTTCCCGACGATTCCGTGCAGCATCCCGTGCACTCGGGTCTGCACCAGAGTCACCTGCCGGAGCTGCACCTGCCTCAGCTGCATCACCCAGTGCCCCATCGCCTGCTGATGCCCTGAGCCCGGCGTGCCGCCGCGGGCCACGGAGGCACGCCGGCCGGCCCTGCTACGTGAGAGGAGAAACCAGTGACCGCATTGCACGCTCCGCCCGGTCTGGCTGCCGAGGCCAGGAGCTGCGCCGAGCTGCTGACCCGCAGGCTGGCCGACCCCGAGCTGGTCACCGAGGCGGTGACCAGCGCGCAACGGTCCGCCCGGTACCCCTTCGGTTGGGGCGGCGCGTCGCTGGCCTCCGGTCCGGCGGGCAGCGCGCTGGCCTTCCGGTACGCCGCGCGGGCGCTGCCCGCCGACGCCGCCGACTGGGTCGAGCACTGCCACCAGCAGCTCGTCGACGCGGTGCGCAGTACCCACGAGCTACCGCTGGTGGAACGGGGGCTGGCCGCCGGCACCGCCGGTCTCGCCCTGACCTTCGCGGACTGCGCGGCCGACGACCCGCGCTACGACACCGCCCGGCGCACCCTGGACGCCAAGCTGGCCCTGCAAGTGATCGAGGCGCCGACGTGGCGCAACGAGCACGGTGTCCGCGACGGCGACTACGACCTCGTGCTCGGTGCCGCGGGGATTCTCGCTCACCTGGCCACCGTGGTGCACCCCGACGCCGTGGTGCGCCGAGCCGTCGGGGTGCTCGTCGACGACCTGGTCTGGCTGTGCGCACCACCGAACGGCCGGCGCAGCCAACCGTGGTTCATCCCGCCCGAGCACTACCCACCGCTGGGTGACCACCTGGAGCACTTCCCGCACGGCTACGTCAACCTGGGGCTCGCCCACGGCATCCCGGGCCCGCTGGCGGCCCTGTGCTTCGCTGCGTCGGCCGGCTACCGGCACGCCCTGCTGCTTGACACCATCCGCCACGTCGCCGGCTACCTCGTCGCGGTCTCCTTCGACGACGGGTGGGGTCGGAACTGGGGCACCGGCGTGCCGCTGACCGGCAGCGGTGGCGAGTGCTGGACAGATCGCGTCCCCACCCGGACCGCGTGGTGCTACGGGGCGCCGGGGGTGGCCTGCGCCCTGCTCGTCGCGGCGCAGACGCTGGCCGACGACGCCCTGCGGGCCGTGGCGATCGACGCCTTCGACGGGGTGCTGCGCCGGGTGGCCGCCCACGGCGGCTTCCCGTCGGCCACGCTGTGCCATGGCGCGGCCGGTGCGCTGGTGATGTGTGTCCGGTTCGCCCGGGACACCGGGAGTGCGCTCGCGCGGCGTGCGGTGCCCGTGCTGACCGAGCAGCTGCTCGCGCACTGCGATCCCGACCTCCCGCTGGGCGTGCAGGACCTGGAGCAGCCCGGCATCCTGCTGGACTCCCCGGGGCTGCTCACCGGCTCGGCCGGCGTCGCGCTCGCGTTGTGGTCGGCATCCACGCCGGTCCCCGCGCGCTGGGAGCGCGCGCTGCTGATCACCTGATATCCGCGGCCCGACCAGAGAGGTGAGCGATGACCACCCAGCCGACCTACCGGGCAGCGGGGTTCTTCCTGCTCCGGGCGCCGATCCTGGCACTCGCCGAGTTCAGCACGGTCACCGCCGACCGGGCCGGACCCGCCCCGGACCGGCTCGCCCGGCTGCGCACCGGGGGCCGCGCGCGGCTGCGTGAGCTGGCCGAGGACCCGCGGGTGGCCCGAGCACTGCACGTGGCCAGCCCGAGCCTGACCGCGGCCATCACCCGTCCCGGGTTCGCGTCGGCGCAGGGCCGCAAGGCCGACCGCGGGTACTCGTCGCTGCTGCGTTACGTCACGCGGATGGCCTCCCGCCCCACGCCGTACGGGTTGTTCTCCGGGGTCGGCATGGGCACGTTCGAGCCCACCACCTCGCTGCGACTGGCCGCTGATCCGGTGGCCGGTACCCGGACTCGCGCCGACGTCGGGTGGCTGCTGGCGCTGATCAAGGAGATCGAGAGCAACCCGGAGCAGCTGCGGGTCACCGTCAACCCCCTGCTGTACCGGGTGGGGGACCGCGCGGTGCTGCCGTTCGCCGACATCCACGGCCAGCAGGACAACCGGCAGGTCGGTTTCCGGGTCACCAAGCCGGTCGAGCTCGCGCTCGAGCTCGCCGGCCGGCCCGGGGTCACCTACCTGGACCTGCTGGAGGGAGTCCGCGCGGGGATCAGCGGTGCCACCGCGGAGCAGGTCAGCGGCCTGCTGCGGCGGCTGTGGGAGCTGCACGTGCTGACCAGCGACCTGCGTCCCGCGTCGACGGTCGCCCTGCCGGAAGAGGACCTGACCAAGCGGCTCGACGGCGTGCCGGGTTGCGCTGACCTGCAGGCGCAGCTGCGGCAGCTGAGGGCGCTGGCCGGCGCCGTGGACGAGGCCGGGACCTGGCGGGAGCGGCTCGACGAGCTGACCGCGCACCAGCGCAGGTTGACGCCGGGCTACTCGGGGGAGACCTACCAGCTCGACACCGGCCTCGCGCTGACCGGGCACGCGCTGACCGCTGAGGTGGGTGACGCTGCCGCGGAGGCGGCAGACGCGCTGCTGCGGCTGGGTGCCTGGCCGCAGCGCCACCACCACCTCGTCGAGTACCACGCCGCCTTCCTCGAACGGTACGGCGTCAACGCCGAGGTCCCGCTGCTCGAGCTGCTCAGCCCGGAGCTCGGGATGGAGGCGCCGCCGACGTACCTGTCACCGCCACGCTCCTACCCGCTGCCCGTGCTGCCCGAGGAGAGCACCCGGCAGCGGGACATGGTCCTCGCGGCTCTCGCTGCGGAGGCCCTGAGCCGCGGGCAGCACGAGCTGGAGCTGACCGACCAGCGGCTCGATCTCCTGGCAGGGTGGCGGTCCGGTCACTCAAGCCCGGCCCTGCGACCGGCCCTGGACCTGTACGCCCAGCTCGCCGCCGAGTCGGTCGAGGCCCTGCAGCGCGGCGACTGGCGGCTGGTGGTGGCCCCGTCCGGGACGACCGACGGCGCGCGGACCTTCGGGCGGTTCTTCGACCTGCTCGGCGAGGAGTCGCTGACCCGGCTGGTGGGCTACGCCCGGGCCGAGGAGGCGCTGTGCCCCGGCGCCGTCTTCGCCGAGCTCAGCTACCTGACGCCGTTCGGCCGGGCCGGCAACGTCACCATCCATCCGCTGCTGCGACGCTACGAGATCTGCGTCAACACCGCACCGTCGGTGGGCCCGGAGGGGCAGATCCCGCTCACCGACATCCTGGTGACGGCCACCGTGGACCGGTTCGCGCTGCGGTCGCGGCGGCTCGGGAAAGAACTGATCGTCACGCAGAGCCACCTGCTCGCGCAGACCGGCGCACCGAACGTGTGCCGGCTGCTGCTGGAGCTGTCCCAGGACGGCTGCCCGCCGCTGCCCGTCTTCGAGTGGGGGACGATGGCGGCGGCACCGTCGCTGCCGCGGGTGGTCCGCGGACGGGTAGTGCTCAGCTCGGCCCAGTGGAACCTGTCGGCGCGCCGCCTGGGTGGCGACGGGGTGCTCGCCGATCCGGTCGCCTGCTTCGACGCCGTCCAGGCGTGGCGCCACGACTGGCGGGTGCCCCGGCACGTCTACCTGGTGTGGATGGACAACCGGCTGCTGCTGGACCTCGAGCACCCGCTGTGCCTCGACGAGCTGCGCGCGGAGCTGCGCCGCGCGGCCGAGCTGGTCCCCGCGTCCGGGGTCGTGCTGCAGGAGATGCTGCCCGGCTTCGACCAGGTGTGGCTGACCGACGGCGCCGGGCGGCGCTACCTCAACGAGATCGTCGTCCCGCTCCTGGCCCGCGATCCCGAAAGCGTCCGGCCGCCGCACCTCGCTGCGGTGCCCGGACGGTCCAGCCCCGGGCGGTCCGGCATGGCCCGGCTGCCCGAGACGGTGGCCGGCCGGCGCAGGCTGGTCGGCTCGGAGTGGGTGTACCTGAAGCTGTACTGCGCTGGATCGCAGCACGACGGCGTTATCTCCGGGCCGCTGCGCGACCTCGTCGCGGACCTGCGGGCCGGTGGCCTGCTCGACCGGTGGTTCTACCTGCGGTACTGCGACTCGTCGTCGCATCTGCGGCTGCGGCTGCGGGCCACCGGCGCCGCCGACGTGCCGGCCGTGCAGGCGGCCTGCGCGGGCTGGTCCCAGCACCTCGTCAGCTGCGGGCTGGCGTCGGACCTCGCCTTCGTCAGCTACGACCCGGAGATCGAGCGCTACGGTGGCCCGGAGCTGTTCGACCTGGTCGAAAGCGTGTTCGAGGTCAACAGCGACGTCTGCGTCGAGTTGGTGCGCCGGCTACACCAGCAAGGCAGCGACCTCGACCCGGAGGTCGTGTGCGTGCTCGCCATGCACGAGCTGTGCCGCGGCTGGGGACTGGACCCGATCCGGGACATCCGGCCGGACGCCGGCATCGAGGTCGACGATGCGGTCCGGGCCCGGTTCCGCGCGGTAGCGCCGACGCTGTGCGACCTGCTTGTGCCCTGGGACCGCCACCCCGACCCGGTCGCGCGCGCCCAGGCAGCTGCTCTCGGGGTTGCCCTGGAGCCGCAGCGCGACCGGGTGGCGGCGGCCGGGGCCCGGGCCCGGGAGCTGGCCGCCGCCGGCCTGCTGGCCGGTGACGAGCGAAGCGTGCTCTCCAGCCTGGTCCACATGCAGGTCAACCGGCTGCTGGGAATGGACGCCCAGCGTGAGCAGCAGTGCCACCAGCTCTGGTCCCTGGCCCGCCGGTCCATCCAGCGCAGGCCCCGGACATGACCCCAGACGCTGGGCCGCGCGCGCGGCCCTGGCTGCGGGCACTGATCCTGCTGTGGCGGGTCAGCCCGGGCCACGTCGCGGGTGTCCTCACGGTCACGGTGCTCGTGGCACTGCTGCCCGCCCTCACCGTCGCGCTCACCACGGTGGCGGTGCAGGCGGTGGCGGACTCCGTCGCGCCGTCGCGCCGCCCCGAGATGCTCGGCCTCGCGCTGCTCGCCGCCGGGGGGCTGGCGGGTCTCGCGGCGGCCGGTCACCTGCTCAGCGTCGTCCGGGGCTACCTGGAGACGCTGCTGCAGTACCGGGTGGCCAACGACGTCCAGCAGCAGATCATGGAGCAGGCGGTGCGGCTGGAGCTGCGGGACTTCGAGGACGCCGGCACCTACGACAAGCTGCAGCGGGCCAACCGTGAGGCGGCATTCCGGCCGTACCAGGTGCTCACGAACCTGACCTCGGTCGCCGCCAACCTAGTGTCCCTGGCCTCGGTGAGCGCCGTGTTGCTGTCCTGGGACGTCCGGGTTGCGCTGGCCGTGCTGCTGGCGCCGGTGCCGTCGATGCTGGCGAACCTGGGCTACAGCCGGATGGGGTGGCGCATCGAGAACGACCGCACCGCCGACCGCCGCCGCACCACCTACCTGCAGTACCTGGTCACCACCGACCGGACCTTCAAGGAGACCCGGCTGTTCGACCTGGGGCCGCTGTTCGTGCAGCGCTTCCGGGAGCTGGTGACCCGTTTCTACGCGGTCGACCGCCGCCTGGAGCGGCGCCAGGCCGTGGCGACCGGGCTGCTCGGCATGCTCAGCGTCGGTGCGCTGGGCGGGGCCGTCCTGCTCGCCGTCCAGGCCACGGTGGCCACTGGCCAGGTGGGCCAGTTCGCCGGCTACGTGGCGGCGGTCGGCCTGGTACACAGCGCCGTGCAGGCCTTGTTCGGTGGGCTCGCGCAGCTGTACGAGCACAACCTGTTCCTGGAGAACCTGTTCGGGTTCCTGGAGCTGCCGCAGCGCCGGGCGCCGGCCGGCCGCCAGCGCCCGTTGCCCGCGGTGCTCACCAAGGGCATCGAGTTCCGGGATGTCACGTTCACCTACCCGGGGACGGCTACCCCGGTGCTGGCGGGTCTGAACCTGTTGCTGCCCGCGGGGCGGTGCGTGGCCCTGGTCGGACCCAACGGTGCGGGCAAGACCACGCTGGTCAAGCTGCTCGCGCGGTTCTACGAGCCCACCGCCGGCTCGATCCTGATCGACGACGTGCCGATCGAGGAGTACGACCCCGACGACCTGCGCCGCAACATCGGGGTGATCTTCCAGGACTTCGTGCAGTACGAGGCGTCCGCGCGGGACAACATCGGCTACGGGCGGCCCAGCGAGCTGGCGAACGACGCGAAGATTCGCGCCGCGGCGCAGCAGGCCGGCGCGGCGCCGTTCCTAAACCAGTTGCCCCGCGGGTTGGACACCCACCTGGGACGCTGGTTCGAGGACGGCCATCAGCTCTCCGGCGGGCAGTGGCAGAAGGTGGCGCTGGCTCGGGCGTTCCTGCGCAACGCTCCAATCGTGGTCCTCGACGAGCCGACCGCGTCGGTGGACGCGGCGTCGGAAGCGGAGGTGTTCGGGCGCCTCAGGGAGATCGCGGGACGGGCCACCACGGTGCTGATCGCGCACCGGTTCTCCACCGTCCGGGTGGCCGACCACATCATCGTCATGGACCGCGGCCAGATCCAAGAGCAGGGATCGCACGCCGAGCTGATGGCCGCCGACGGCAGGTACGCGCAGCTGTTCCGGCTACAGGCCGCCGGCTATCTCGACGAGCCCGTCCCCGGTTAGCGGACGGTAGCGGATCTTCGACTCGGTTACGCTGAGAAGGGGTGAAGGGGATGACCGGAGGCACCAGCGGGCGCCGACCGTTGCGGGAGCTCGCGGACGCGGTGGGCATGGTGACCGGGTGGAACTCACTCGTGGGCGGCGGAGCCGGCGGGGACGACGATGCGGGGCCGCAGCCGCGCGGGCCCGGGGTGCTGGCGGTGCAGAGCGTGATCATGATCGGCGTCGCGGCTGTGCTGTGCTTCGCGAAGATCGTTTTCTACGGCAACTCGGCGGCCGGCTGGCTCGCGGTGCTCGTGCCGCTGGCGGTGCCGGTGGCGCTGGCCACGACCCACCGGCCCCCCCGGTTGGCGCTGGGTCTGAGCACCGCCGGGCTGGCCGCCGCGGTCGCCGGCCTGCTCGCCGTTGTCCTGTGCCACGACTATGTGGGTGGCTTCTGGTTGGGTTTCCTGGGACTGTCGGTGGCCTCGCTGGTCGCCGCAACGGTCTTCGGGTTCGTCACCGCCGCGCCGTGGCGCCCGCTGGCATGACCGCAGAGGTGCTCACCGGCCTGCGGCGACGAGCGCTCGAGCTGCGCTCGCTGCACCCCGGTGGCGCGCACGACGACCTGGCCGGGTGGGGTGCGGGCCTCGGCGGGGTCCGGGTGGTGGGGCTCGGTGAGGCCACTCACGGCTCGCGGGAGTTCTTCACACTCAAGCACCGGCTGGTCGAATACCTCGTCACGCAACAGCAGTTCACGGTCTTCGCACTGGAGGCGGACCAGCAGCGCTGCCGGGCGCTCGACGCGTACGTGACAACCGGGGTGGGTGACGCCGGGCAGGGGCTCCGTGAGCTGGGCTACTGGACCTGGCACACGTGCGAGGTGGCGGCCCTGCTCACCTGGCTGCGGGCGTATAACAGCACGGCACCGGCCGGGGCAGCGGTCCGGGTCGTCGGGGTCGACCCGTCGGACCCGCGGCGTCGCGGCGTCGCGGGTCGCGACCGGGCCATGGCGGACGCCGTGCTGGGGTTGGCCGAGCGCAAGGCCGTGTTCTGGGGGCACAACGGGCACGTCTCGGCGCGCTACGTCGCCGGACGGCTGAAAGCGGCCGGCGGGTACCTGCGCGACGAGCTCGGTGCTGCCTACTACGCGCTGGGGCTGACGTTTCACCACGGCAGCTTCCAGGCGCTGCACCTGACCGTGCGGGGGCTGCGCGGACCGCGGGAGTTCGCCGTCGGGCTGCCGCCGAGACGGTCCCTGGAGCACACCCTGGCCGCGATCGGCTACGGCGACCAGCTGGTGGATCTGCGTTGCGCCGCGGACGATGCCGATCTCGGCGGCTGGGCCGGCCGGCGGCAACGGATGCGCAGCTTCGGGTCGTTCATGCTGCCCCTGGCCGGGGACCAGTTCGCCTCCGTCGTGCCGGCCCAGGACTTCGACGGCATCGCCTTAGCCCAGTGCACCACCCGCGCCCGCCCCCTGCCCCCGCGTCACTGCGCGCCGTGAACTCGACGCCAGCGACGTTGTGCCCGTCTGGAATGTCGCTGGTGTCGATTTCACGGTGGTGTCACGCTGTTCGCCAGAAATCGTGCCCCCTCGGCACGACCTCTGGCGAGCCCCATTCCGCCGGAGTGTGTGGCCTGCGGTGTCCCAGACAACATGGTTTTGCGGTTGGAACCCGGCCGCGCGCAGCATAAGGTCGCAACTGTCGTCGGCGTAATGTGGCTATCGTCGTCCACCTCGCCAGCATGGCGGACGACCGGAATCCTGGTCATCGTTTCCGGGGACCATCTTCAAGGTACTCCGTCCGCTGTATCACCCTACCTCAGATGAAGTAGCTCGGATGCCGCACTACATCTGTGGGATGATTGTTTCCGGCGCCGGCTGCGGAGATAAAAGTCAGTCGTTCATGGGGTTGCCTCGGGTCGAGATGCGTGGAACCCTGACCACTGGATCGACCAGTTGTGGCTACCTGCGCTGACCGCGGTAGATGTCGGGAAGAGAGCACGATGAGTTTCCTTGAGGAGTATTCCGTGGGTGCACAGCCGCGAACCACTCGCCCGCAGCCGGCGTACCGACGAACTGGTTCGGCGATCCGTGCCAGGGCGGTGGTCGCGACGTTTCTTCTGGCCACCGGATTCGTCCTGACGGGTTCGCCTGCCGCGGTCGCAGCCACTGATGGTGCCCCCAGCTACTGCCGCGGTGAATGGCCTGGTGCCTGCCCCGGCGGGCCGGGTTGGTTTCATGATCTGGACAGTCGTCGTAGCGATCCACCTGTTCTTCGCTGCGAAGGCCAGACTCCCGGGGTCTGCCCGTACTCGGGGTGAACCAGGTGGTAAGGTCACGATGCCGGGCGGTAAGGATAAAGCGCACCTCGGCGTGGCTGGTCGCGGCGCTGAGTACCCGTCGCAGTAAGGAAACCCGATGAGAATTGCGGGTTGGATGTCGAGGAGTGTTCAGGTTCCACCGTCAGCGAAGTTGGACGCCCTCCTGCTTCCGGCGCTCTACCTCGTCAACGTTTTCATCTACTCCGCATGGCTGCAGCTGGGCCAGGTGGCGACCAAGCCGTGGTTGCTTCTGGTGTGGTTGTACGGGATTGTGGTGCTCGTTCCACTGCTATGGCGAGACCGGGCGCCGGTGACCGTTTTCGCGGCGCAAGGGGTGCTCACCGTGGCCGCTTGGCCGATCATGCCCCATTACACGCCGATCGTGGGAATTCCGGTCGCCTTGTATGCGGTTTCCGTCTATTGTGGTAAGAAGATATCTCTGCTGGCGTTGCTGGCATCGTTCGTGCCCAATGAGCTCGCCGCCGCCGTGGCCTTCAAAAGTTACCGTGACCTCACCGAGCAGCTCGCCGCGTTTATCGGAAACAGCGTGTTCCTGACCGTCGTGGCTGCCGCGGCATGGGGTGCGGGCCGTTTGACCCAGGCCGGTCGGCTGCATGTGCGAAAGCTGGAACGTGAGTGGCAGACGACCCGGGAAGCGGTGGGCGCGGAGCGCAGAAGGATCGCCCGAGAACTGCACGACATCGTCTCGCACGCGGTGACCGTGATCGTGTTGCAGGCCGCCGGAGCGAGCCGGGTCGCCGGCACCGACTTCGGCCAGGTCACCCAGTCGCTGGCGCACATCCAGTCCACCGGGAAACAGGCGATGGCAGAGCTGCGGCGGCTGCTCGGCGTGCTGGAGGCCGATGACCCGGCTTGTTCCGCCCCGGGTGTCCACGAGCTCGGGCCGCAACCTGGGCTGGCCGACGTGACCGTGCTGCTCACCTCGCTGCGGGCCACGGGAATGGCGGTCACCATGAACGTGATGGGCACCCCGCGTGACCTGGACCCCAGCGTGGATCTGGCCGCGTACCGGATCGTGCAGGAGGGCCTGACCAACGTCCTCAAGCACGCAGGCAAGGACGCCACGCCGCGGTTGCGGCTAACCTGGCAACCACAGGATCTGCTGATCCGGATCGACAACGAGACCAACCTCGCGGCGGAGCACCGGGGGCAGGCGCTCTCCGTCGGCCGTGGGTTGGTGGGTCTGCGGGAGCGGGCCCAGGCTGTGGGAGGGCAGCTGACCGCGGGGCCGCGTCGGCATGGCTACCGGTTGGCTGCGACGTTGCCGCATGCCGGCACTGCGGGGGGTGTGGTGCTGGCGACGGGGGCCGGTGGGGATCAAGGGAGGGTGTCGGTGTGATCCGGGTTGTGGTGGTTGATGATCAGCCGTTGGTTCGGGCTGGGATCGCGATGTTGGTCAATGCTGAGGACGACATCGCGGTGGTGGCCGAGGCCGCCGATGGTCAGCAGGCGTTGGTGCAGGCTCGGGCACAGCGCCCCGATGTGATCCTGATGGATGTGCGGATGCCGGGCACTGACGGGGTGGCCGCGACTCGGGCGGTGCTCGAGCAGGGGCTGACCGCGCACACGGGGGCGCCGATCGGGGTGATCATCCTTACCACGTATCACATTGATGAGGCTGTCTATGCCGCGTTGCGTGCGGGTGCGTCGGGTTTTCTGCTCAAGGACGCCGCGCCGGCGGAGATTGTCAACGCGATCCGTGCGGTGGTGGCCGGCGAGGCGTGGTTGGATCCTGCGGTCACCCGCCGGTTGATCGACGACTTCGCCACCCGGCCCGAGCAGCACGCTCCCACGCCCGCGGAGATGGCCCAGCTGACTCCTCGTGAGCGGGAGGTGCTCACCTTGCTGGCACAAGGCATGTCCAACGCCGACGTCGCGGTGCAGCTGTTCATCAGCGAGGCCACCGTCAAGACCCACCTGGCTCGGGTCATGATGAAACTCGGGGTCCGGGAGAAAGCCCAAGCAGTCGCCGCCGCCTACCAGACCGGACTGGTCACCGCACCCCGGTCGAGCCAGTCACCGTGACAGGTCACCAGATCCGCACGCGTTGGTCCGGTGCGCGAAACAGCTTGTCGCCTTCTTTTACGTCGAATGCGGCGTAGTATTCCGGTAAATTGCTGACAACGCCGTTGGCGCGGAACTCATTCGGGCTGTGTGGATCACTCAACAGCTGTGAGCGCAGCGCTTTGTCCCGGGTCTTGCCGCGCCATGCCTGCGCCCAGCCCAGGAAGAAGCGTTGCTCACCGGTGAAGCCGTCCAGATTGGCAGCCGGCCGGCCGCCGAGCGACAACCGGTAGGCGCGCAACGCCACCGCAAGGCCGGAGAGGTCGGCGATGTTCTCGCCCAGCGTCAGCTCACCGTTGATGGGCTGATCAGCCAGTGGCTGGTAAGCCGAGTACTGCGCGGTCAGGGCGGCGGTCCGGGCGGTGAAGCGCTCCAGATCCTGCGGCGTCCACCAGTCCCGCAGGTTGCCGGTCCCGTCGTACTTGCGGCCCTGGTCGTCGAACGCGTGGCTGATCTCGTGACCGATTATCCCGCCGATGGCGCCGTAGTTGACCGCGTCGTCGGCGGTGGCGTCGAAGAACGGCGGTTGCAGGATCGCGGCCGGGAACACGATCTCGTTGAGCGTCGGGTTGTAGAAAGCGTTCACTGTCTGCGGCGTGGTGAACCACTCACTGCGGTCCACCGGCTTGCCGAGCCGGTCCACGTCGCGCTGGTGCTCGAGTCGGGATGACCGCAGCAGGTTGCCCACCAGGTCGTCGCGAGTGACTCTCAGCTTCGAGTAGTCCTTCCACTTGCTGGGATAGCCGATCTTCACCGAGAGCTTGCCGAGCTTGTCCCTGGCCTCGACCTTGGTCTGCTCACTCATCCAGTCCAACCCGTCGATGGACGACCGGTAGGCGTCGATCAGCTTGCCGACCAGGGCGTCGGTCCGGCGCTTGGCCTCTGGCGGGAAGTAGCTCTGCACGTACCGCTGGCCGAGCAGATCACCCATCGCGCCGTCGACTGTGGCGACACCTCGTTTCCAGCGTGGGCGGATCTCCTGCTGCCCGGCCAGGTCGCGGTTACGGAACTCGAAGCGTGCGGTGACGAATGCCTCGCTGAGGTAGGGGGCGAAGTCGTCGAGGAGCTTGAACTTCAGGTACGCCTTCCAGTCCGCCGGCGCCACGGTGGTCACAGCGGTGCCGACAGCGGTGAAGTAGCTGGGCTCGCTGACCACGAAGTCTGGGGTGCGCACGCCGGCCGCGTCGAGGTAGCCGGCCCAGTCCAGCCCTGGCGCCTGCGCCGTGGCCTCGGTGAGGGTGCGCTTGTTGTAGGTCTCCGTCGCGTCGCGTCGCCGTGCCGCGGTCCACTGGACCTCGGCAAGGCGGTTCTCCAGAGCGACCACCCGGGTGGCTGCGCCGTCGGGGTCAGCGACGCCGGCCAGACCCAGCAGGCGCGCGATGTAGGCGCGGAGCTGGTCGCGGATCGTCACATACTGCGGATCCGGTTTCAGGTAGTAATCCCGGTCGGGCAGGCTGAGGCCGCTCTGCGAGACATACGGTATGTAGCTCGACGCGTTCTTGGCGTCCTGGTCGATGGTCAGCGCGATGGGGTTGGGGACACCCGTCGTCGCATTCTCGCCGAAGTACCGGGCGAGGTCTGCGGGGGTGCTGAGTGCGTCGATGCGCTGCAGTGCCTCCTGCAGCGGGGTGGTGCCGAGCGTTTCGAGCCGTGCGGTGTTCATGAAGCTGAGGTAGAAGTCACCGATCTGCTGATCCGGTGAGCCGGCCGCGCCACGGCGGGTCCCGCTCTCGTCGATGATCGTTCGCAGGTTCTGCTCGGACTGGTCGGTCAGCGCGATGAACACCCCGTTGCTGGATCGGTCGGCCGCGATCTCGGTGGTGCGCAGCCATTGGCCGTTGGCGAACCGGAACAGGTCGTCCTGCACGCGCACGCTGCGGTCATACCCGGGCAGCAGCAGTCCGGAACTCAGCGGCGGTGCCGTGCTCGCGCAGGCTGTCACCAGGCACACCAGCGCTGCCAACCCGCCGAGCAGCAGTCGAGATCGACTCACCACACCCCCCAAGATGAGACCCCGACCATATGCCGCTCCGCATTCAGCGGGCTCAGCGGGGTAAAAGTGGGGCAGATTACCCCGCTGAGCTTGCTGAATGCGGCTGGCGGACGGAGTCGGCCGGCTCGGTGATGTTGAGGATCGCGGTGATCAGCTGGTGGGTGCGGGTCTGGGAGCGCATCCACGAGGGTAGGTCCAGCAGCGCCATGATCTCGTCAGCGAGCACGTCGCCAATCACGTCCGGCCATAGCCGCTTAGCCTTCGCTGCGGCGACCGCGGCCATCCGGTCCGCGGTATACCGGCCGGCTTCCTGCGCGATCGCGGTGTGTGTGTCGAGCATCGTCAGACCCCTCGGGCCACGTTCTGGCGCCGACACCGAGATCACCGGGCTGGTTCATCCTGGGCGGCTTACCGAGTAGAGCGCCCAGACTGCTCCCTGCGTACCGTGCGTTGCGCAGTATCTTTCCGGTTGCGCAGTCGAACGCTTGTCACGCGGTCAACGGACCCCGATCCTTCTGGAGCAGGCCGGCCAAGCCTTCCAACCCTGCGTGCGAAGCACCTTCTCGGCGATGGCGATCTGTTGTGACCGAGTGGCGTGGTTGGCGGTGCTTGCGTAGGCACCGCCACCGTGGCCGGTCCACGTCCGGCGGCTGAATTGCAGCCCACCGTAGTATCCATTGCCGGTGTTTGCCTGCCAATTACCGCTGCTCTCACACTGCGCCAATCGATCCCATTGATCCAGCGTGGCCGCTTGGGCCGATGTCGAGAAAATCAATGAAAAAACCGCGGCGACTGCGACGCTAATGGCACGCACGAGAGATCGAAAGGTCCTCGTCATGATCAAGTCTCCGCGATCGCGCATACGTCCGGCCGCTGTGATCGTACGGGATTCGAGTCCCGGTATCGATCCCGAAGCGCCCCTGTCCCGATTCAGGGTGAGGTTTAGGTATCCGGTCCCGAGGGACAGAGCTTATGCGCGCCGGTAGCCGGATTCCTGCCCCAAGGTGGCTCCGTAGGGCCGGACTTCATTGACCGTACGGATCGTCGTGGTCGATGCAAGACTGTGCAGTTCAGCGTGTCGCGCTACGCTCGTTCTCACAAATTATCACGCTAAGCTGTGAGGTTTGTTGTCCTCGCAGGTCGAGCGGCTCGTGGGCCGCTCGGCAAGGTCCGGATTGCCGGATGTGAGAGTAATCCGGACGGCCTGATTTCTTCTCAATTATCACCCGTTAGGGCATAGCCCGAATGGGTGTGGGGACCGCGATCGTGGTGATCACTAGGCTGTCATCGACCAGCCAACGGCCGTCGAACCCGGTCAACGCAGGGTCTGGGCCAGTGGGAGCGTGCACCAGCAGCCGGGCGGAGAAGGTGCCTTCGATCGAGTCCACGGAGGTGGGGATCATGGCGGTCGTTTCGACCGTGACGGTGGCGTCGTGGAATCCTAGCCAGCGCTGCATCAGCGGAAACCACGCCTTATATACCGTCTCCTTGGCGCAGAACAAGATCCGGTCCCAATGTAATGCGCCGTTGGCTGCGGCCAATTCGCTGATGTGGACCCGCTCATCGGCCAGCGCGATGGCCTCCAGAACACCGGGTGGCAGCGGTTGGTGTGGTTCGGCATCGATCCCGACGGTGAGCAGCTCCCGGCTGTGGGCCACCACCGCCGCCCGGTAGCCAGCACAGTGGGTCATGCTGCCGACGACTCCGAGTGGCCACAACGGCTCGCGGTGCTGGCCGGGTAGCACCGCCACGGGGGGGAAGCCGAGCTCACCCAGCGCCTGGCGGGCGCAGTGGCGGACCGTGCGGAACTCCCGGCGCCGCTTCTCGACCGCCCTGCTGATCACCACCTCTTCCTGCGGGTGCAGCACGGCGTCGGGTGGATCGTCGAACGCCTCGGCGCAGGCGACGGCATCGGGAAGGATCTTCTCGATCACGTCGCCTCCGGTTGCTCGGTACCGATCGGGGACCCCGCGGCGGAGATCCCCGATCGGCGCTGATCAGGGTAGCTTCACGGCCTGGACGTCGATCTTCTGGATCTGCGGGCTGCCGGTGAACAGATCCGGAGCCTGCGCCATCAGTGCTGCGGCGACCGGCCCGTTCAGGTGCGCGTCGCGACCCGCCTCGTCCGGGAAGACGTCGAAGATCCCGTATGTGGAGCCGCCGAGTCTTATGGCGAACCACGCAGTGGTCGCGGGTTCCTGGTTGACCAGCGCCAGTCCGGAGTCGAGGAACTTCTCGACGTCGCCCTCCTTGCCCGGCTTCGCTTCCATCGTCACGAGCAGTCCTACCGTCGGCGTGTCCGCCATGGGTGTCCTCCTTGGTCGACTGGTGGGCAGCAGACGCGGCCCACCATCCCAGCCTCGCCGTGGATGTCACGACGTGCTTGCGCCCGATGGGTGAATCGCCGGCAGGTGTTCGGCGAGCTGTGCAGGACCACCCAGATGCCGCTGCTCGGATCGGTGCTGCCCCGCTTCACGGGCGCTGTAGTGTAATTATCGCTAGCCGGGCGGATGGTGGTGTTGCTGGGCGGTGCTTCTCTGGGCCGCGACTGCGTCGGTGTAAGCCTGGGTGGTGAGGTCACTGTCTTCGATCCCTGATTCGCGTAGTACGGACCGTACTACGTTTAATGCGGCGTCCACGTCGTCTCGATCGGCGATGGTCTCCAGCTCGATGAACGTCTGTCCCGCTAGCTCGGGGACGGTGACCACGGTGGCCAGCAGGTCACGGCCGCGTGTGGTGAATCGGTAGTTCACGCAGTGTTTCTCGAAGGCGATGATTGGCTCAATGCCGAGGGCGGTGAGCACGGTGATCAGTACATCGGCGTCTCCGATCGCCGTTTCGTGCTCGGGTTTCGATCCGCTGGCGTGGTCCACGGCTGGTTCTTTGAAGTGGTTGCGGGCGCGTTGACCGCAGACCGGGGCGCCCGCAACAGCGACCAGCCGGACCGACGTCACCCGGGCAAGGTGATCGACGTCGACAACCGGACTGTGACGACTCCCAGGTCGGCGGCGACGAAGGCGCGGCCGTGACAGCGGCAGCACGTGCGCAGTTCAGCGCGCGATAATGGACGGCCCGATAGACGAAGATCCACAATTGGCCCAGTGAGACAACCTTCCTCGGCCGCTCCGCTGCTGCTCAGAGGTGCTGTTTGAAGAGTGGGCCGCCTGGGGCTCGAACCCAGAACCTACAGATTAAAAGTCTGCAGCTCTACCATTGAGCTAACGGCCCCGCGCGCTGTCGTCCAGCCTACCGGGACGTCTCGAGCCTGATCCAACGGCGGGGCGCGGTCGCCGACGATGGCCCGACCGCTGCCGCGTGGTCGGTTTCGGTACTGTGCCGCGTCGTGGCTGACGCACTGCCCACGACGAGTTCGGGGCTCATTGATGTGATTGCCGGGATGCTGGCCGAGAACGGGCCGATGACCGAGGACCAGCTTGTCACCGCGTTGGCGAAGCGTGGGGTGGATCTTGGTGACGATCCCGGTGCGGCGCTGAGCGAGGTGTTCGACGACGGCGATGGTCTGGTGGTGATGCTGGCCGATGACCGGTGGGCGTTGTTGCCGGCGCTGCTGGCCGGCCGGGTGTTCACCCACCGGGTGACCGGGCTGGAGGTCGAGCACGACATCCTCATGGTGAACCCAGACCTCCAAGCGTTCGACATGCTGGCCGAGCGTGCGGAGTACCAGCGGCTGGCCGACGGCTCACCGGTAGTTGCGCTGCTGATGCCGTTCGACGCCGACACTTTGACCGGGCGAGACATCCCCCTGGATGCGGTGAGCGATGAGGGTGTCCTGCTGCTTGCGCCCGGGTATCTGCGGGAAAAGGGCGTCACCGAGGGGGATGTCATCACCCTCGGCCTCACCGGGGACGGGTTGTTGCTGGAATCCGTCCCGGAACCGGTGATGGCGGCTGAGGCAGTGACCAAGCTGAGGCAGCGGTTGGACGCGGCCCTGCTGGAGACCGAGTCCGGCGAGCCCATGCTGTTGGACGTCGCGGTCTGGACGGCCTGTGCGGATGATCCGACGCTGTTCACCGAACCGCTGCCGCCGCTGGGGGCGGCGCTGGATGCCTGCGGGCTGGCGCATGACGCCGAGTGGCTCGCCGCGGAAGGGTTCGACTTCCGGCGGTGGTGGGTGAGCAAACGGTGCGCGGCGATCGCCGACGCGTTCGGCCTCAGCCTTGACGAAGCTCTCGCGGTCTTCGTGATCGTCACGCTGTACCATCAAGTCGCCGAGATCCAGGCCACCCAGGAGGAGGCCGCGCTGGCCACCTTCGCCGCTGAGTTCACGGGCCGGCGGGAGGCCGATCCGGACGGTGATCCCGGTGCGGTCACGATAATGCCGGCAGTCCTGGCCAAGGCAACCATAGTGTTCTTGGCCGAGCCCGCGGTGGCTGAGGCGGTGCTGGTCGAGACCATCGGACTCGGCAGTGACGGCGCCTCGGCGCTGCGGCTGTTCGCCGAGACCCTCGAGCCGCTGGCACCGAAAGTCGCTCGCCCGGCATTGCGGTGGCTGCGAGGTAAGGCCCACGAGCGGCTTGCCGACCTCGTCGCGGCTGAGGCGGCCTACCGCGCCGCGGAGTCGCTCGACCCTGCCTGGTCGCCGGCGCTGGTCGATCTCGCCAGGTACGCCAGTGACCGCGGCGACGCGACCGCCGGGCTGGCGCTGCTGCGCCGCGCGGCAACCCCACCTGATCACCCACTGGTTGAGCTGCTCGAGGAATTCCAGGCTGCACCCCGGTCCGACCTCGGCCGCAACGCACCGTGCTGGTGCGGATCCGGCCGCAAGTACAAGAAATGCCACCTCCAGCACGAGCAGCTTCCGCTGGACGAGCGCGCGGTGTGGCTGTACCAGAAGGCGGGCATGTTCCTGCTCGACGGCTGGCGAGCTGCGCTGGTCGAGGCGGCGGGAGTGCGCGCGCAGTTCTCCGAGGCTCCCCATGCGCTGCTCGGTGCGCTGGGTGATCCGCTGGTCACCGACGCGGTCCTGTTCGAGGGCGGCGGGTTCGCCGAGTTCGTGGCCACCCGGGGCGGGTTGCTGCCTGCCGACGAGCGGTCCCTGGCCGAGCAGTGGCTGCTGGTCGACCGGTCGGTGTACGAGATCGAGCGGGTCAGCCGCGGGGCGGGCTTCACGATGCGAGACGTGCGTACCGGCGACCTTCACCAGGTCCGGGAGCGGACAGCCAGTAACACGGTGCAGGCGGGTGCTTTGGTGTGCGCCCGCGTGGTGCCTGCCGGTGACACCACACAGATCTTCGGTGGCATGGAACCCGTCGCCCTGCACCAGCGCGACGAGCTCATCGCGTTGCTGGACGCCGAGCCCGACCCGCTCGAGTTGGTCGACTTCCTCACCCGCCGCTTGGCCCCACCCGCACTGCAGAACACTGACCCCACCGATCCTGAGGTTGCGGCCGTGCTCGACGGATTCATCCGTGACTACGAGCAGAAGTGGCTCGACGAGCCCATCCCCGCCCTGGCCGGGCACACCCCCCGGCAAGCCGCTGCCGACCCCACCCGGCGCGGCGACCTGATCCGGCTCCTCGAATCCTTCTCCGCCTTCGCCGACAACCCCGGGACGATGAATCCCGACCGCCTCCGTGCCGCACTCGACGTGCGGTGACAAGCCCCACGGCGGGTCCAGTTCTCCGGGGCCGCCGTTCGACGCAAGCCTGTGACGTCAGCCCGGTTTGGTGAGCTGGCCTGCCCGCTGGTGCGACACGCCGAGCAGCTTGCCGAGGTCCCGCAGCGGGATCCCCGATCTCCTGAGTTCGGCCGCTGCGGCGCGCACCTCGGCCGCCGCCTCGGACTGGGCCCTAGCCGCTTCGGCTCGCAGGTGTTCGGCTCGGCGCAGATGCTCGGCTGCAGCGCCCGGCATGGTGATGTCGACCGTGAGCTCGAACGAGTCGGGTTCGACACCTTCCATGATCGCGACCAGGTCCCGGGCCATGACGTCGATCTCCCGCAGGCTGCGGGCCTGGGTGTGGCGGTCGATCTCGGGGATGTGGACCAGCCAGAATCGGCCGTCCCGGGTGACGTGTGCGGTGTAGTTGTTCATCGTCTCCACCAGCCCCTTCCGAGCTTCGGCTGACACTCGCGATAGATCTGCTCGGTGAGCCCCTCGCCGATCTCACGGTGACGGGGGATCGGGATCAGCAGCCCGTCGAGCTTGTACACGGTGTGGTTGGCACCCTCGTGATCGAGGACGAAGCCCGAGGCCCTGCCGCCGCGCTTCTCGGGTGATCCGCTTGACGATGTCCCTCAGCTTGCTCACGAGCATAAGTCTATTCCGCACTTGACGCAACTGTCTATCTCGGACTAGACACGGATGCGGCACCCGGCTCTCCGGCATCGCGCAGACCACCGGACCGGCCACTGCGCGGACGCGACATCCTGCCCACCATCGGGATCCCGACTGCTGCTGTGGGGCGAGTCCGACCGGGCCGCTGCCGCCAGCTCAACGGCGGGACCGTCCGCGTGGAGCGTTGGGGGTCGTCCAAGACCGCCGCGACGAACAACCTCCAAGGCGAGCTGCGCACCCGGGCCAGCGAGCGCACCATGATGCTGTCGATCGCTTCGCGCTTCGCCGACGCCGCCGAGATCTACCTCGTCAATCGGCTCTCCATATCAAGTGGCGGCGTAACTCACTGTGATGGCCGCTCCCCGTCTCACGTCACCCCAGCCCACTCTTTCCTGCTGCCCCAGTGACGGGTGACGACCCGCCGGATGCATCGTGCGGGCTAGGCTGGCAAGGACGCCACAGGATGCGGGATACGCGCATGACATGCGCATATTCAGGGAACGGACAGGCTGGTGCGGACCTTCGGTGACACGCTGCGCCGGCTACGCACTGCGACCGGTCTCACCCAAGGGGAGCTGGCGAAACAGGCCGAGTGGAGTCAAAGCCAGATCAGCCGCACCGAGCAGAACCTGTTCACCCCCGACGACGCCACCGTCCAACGTCTGGACCGGGCACTCGACGCCAACGGCCGGCTCATCGCGGCATCCGCCACCGTCACGACGTCCAGCGCTGACCCGATCCACCCCGGACGCGATCCGCTGATCTTCAGTGACCTTTTACGGAAGATCCACCGCACCGACGTCGGCCGCGACACGATCGACCAACTCACCGTCATCACCGAGCAGCTGTGTTGCGAATACGCCTCCCGCCGCCCCGAGGAGCTGCGCGAGGATGCGCACCACCAGCTCGACTACCTTCAACGCCTGCTCGAGGGACCCACGCGGCTGAGCGAGCATCGAGAGCTACTGATCATCGCCGGGTGGCTGTCGCTGCTGATCGGCTGCCTGAACTATGACCTCGGTCTGGCCCGACGCGCCGAGACCGCCCGCACCGCCACCTTCCAACTCGGCCGTGAAGCCGGCCACGGTGAGATCATCGCCTGGTCATTCGAGATGAGCGCCTGGTTCGCCCTCACCCAAGGCCGCCTGCGGTCCGTCCTCGACTACGCCGACGCTGGGATCAACGCCGCGCCCCAGGCGATGGACTGCTACCGCATCGCCGGCGACGACACCCGCGCAGCCGAGCACGCCCACGAAGTACTCCACCTGTCCCACCGCCCCGACGGCAGCGACCGCAGCCCCATGCGCGCCACCGAAGCCCGACTCACCCTCGCGATCGTGTCCCTCCGAAACGGCGACATCGACCACGCCACCGCCTGGGCACACAAGGCATTCCAAGCCGACCGCACATCCGTCAACAGCCTGTCCATGATCACCGACGAGCTGTACCACGCGGCTCGCACACGATACGGCGACGACCCGGCGATCACCGCCCTCAACGACGTCATCTCCTACACATCCATCCAACGATCCAGGGATCCTCGGTGAACTCGCCACGAAGTCACGGGTGCCCATCGCAACCACCACGGCCAGCGTTTCGGGCGGCCCTGGCAGGGCTGGCCCGGGACCAGCGATCACAGTGGACGAGGTCGGTCACTTCCTTCAGACCAGCGGCATGAAGGTCGCATTCTGCATAGACGGCGGCATCTGCCCGGCCGCTGACCACCTCACGGTCGTCGACTGCACCGACGAGGAGACACGTGTCGTCCGGACCGGCCTCGGGCATGAACGCGCTATTGCAGCAGCGCTTCGCGAGACCCCTCATTGAGCGCGTTAATGCCCAGTTGATCTCGGTAAAGAGGTCGACGTCCTTCGTTGGCCAGTCGACGAAGGAGTGTGCGATCATGGCTCCACCCCCGGCCAGCGCCAGGGTGTGAGACTGGGGCAAGACCAGTGCGGTACGCGCGATTCGTTCCTGCAGTGGATCCAGGGGCATGTGGCCAGGCTGCCGGGCGCGTCGAGTCGATCAGGATACCACGCCGAACGAACCCACGGCGGGAGATACATCTGGTCCCACAGGCGAACCAGAACCCGGGCCGAAGTCGTCAGAGGTCGTTGTTCTGCTGGTGTCGGCGGGTGGTTCGGGTGCAGAAGTCGGTGATGCGCTCGTCGAGGTCGGTCAGGTGGGGTGAGGCCGACCGCAGCGGGCGGACCTGCCGTTGCAGGGTGCGCAGGCTGTCGAGGGTGCGGGTGGAGCTGACCTCGGCGGCGGTGCGCAGCGCAGCGCGACCGGATGCGGCGGCCTGTTCGAGAT
>JBOHGE010000040.1:0-54081 GCA_050700055.1 Pseudonocardiaceae bacterium | reverse complement strand
GCCACCGTCACCACGCAGGGCCCACCCGCTCTCACGACACGACGAACGAAGGGTGGGGACTTCTAACTGGCCACCAACGGGAACTCAGATCTGGCCACCAGCGGGGACTTTTTCATGGCCACGGACATGGATGCGGCACGCAGCGAACGCGAGCAGGGTCGTAGTGTGGATGTCTTCCTTGGTGCCCCGCAGAGCCATCCTGACTACGCGACAGCCCGAGGCATCCCGCACACCCGCATCGGGTAAGGCACAAGGACACCAGGTGAAGAGTGACAACAGCCCGGCACGGGGCACCCGCGACCTGCTTCCGTCGACCGTGGCCGCGCGTGACCACGTGCTGGCCGCCATCGCCGGGGTGTACGCGGGGTACGGTTACCAGCGGATCGAGACCCCTGCCCTGGAGGACATCGGGCGGCTTACCGGCGGGCAGGGTGGGGAGAACGAGAAGCTGATCTTCCAGGTGCTGCGGCGTGGCCTTCCCGAGCGGGCATTTACGGGCACGGCGGTATCCGACCTGGTTGATCTCGGATTGCGTTTCGACCTGACCGTGCCGTTGACCCGCTTCTACGGGCACCACCAGGCGGCGTTGCCGTTGCCGTTCCGATCCTTCCAGTTCGGTCCGGTCTGGCGGGCCGAGCGCCCCCAGAAGGGCCGTTACCGGCAGTTCTACCAATGCGACATCGATCTGATCGGCGAAGCGAGCGTGCTGGCCGAGGCGGAGTTGATCGAGGCCACCACCGAGGCGTTGGCCGAGATCGGACTGTCCGGCGCCACGGTGCGGTTGTCCGATCGCCGGTTCCTCTCCGCGCTGGCTCAGCAGGTCGGGGTACCGCAAGAAGCGTGGCCGGCGTTCTTCGTCGGCCTGGACAAGCTGGACAAGATCGGTTGGAGCGGGGTCATCGCCGAACTGGTCGAGACCAAGGGACTGTCCGCCGTCGCGGTGGCCGCGGCCAAGGAGAAGATCGAGGCACTGACCGGTCTGGCCGCCACCAAGGTCGCCGACGCCGTCATCGAAGCGGTGCCCGGCCTGCCGGAGACGGTGGTCGAGGACCTCGCCACCACTGCGGGCTGCCTGGATGCCTTGCCGACGAACCGGGGGGTGCACTTCGAGTTCGATCCCACCCTGGTGCGGGGCATGGGCTACTACACCGGGCAGATCTTCGAGATCAGCCACCCGGCATCCCCCGGATCACTGGCCGGGGGCGGCCGTTACGACAAGCTGATCGGCCGGTCCCTGGGCAGAGATGTCCCCGCCTGTGGGTTCTCCATCGGCTTCGAGCGGATCGTGGACCTGCTCACCACCGTGCCACGCCGAGAGGCGGTGGCGGTTCTTTTCGACACCGATGTGGCCGTCGTCGACGCCCTGGCCCTGGCCCGCCGGATTCGCGCGGAGCAGCGCTGCGTGTCGGTGATGCGCCGCAACGGCAAACTGCCCGCCCAACTGGGCCGCCTGAAAGGCTGGAGCTTCACGTCCTTCCTGCACCTGCGCTCCGGCCACGGCACCACCCAGATCCCGGAGGAATGTCCCCTGGGCTCCCCCGCGACCCCTTGCTGACCCAGACTTCCTGGCCGTCCACGACGACATCGTCGATGAGGAGTTGGAGAAGTTCGGCGCCCCGCCACTGCCCGTGGAACTGTCCCACACCGGCGGGACCGCCCTGACCAAGCTGGGCAAGGACCTGGCCCTGTACTACGCCGACTTCCTCCTCGGAGTCATCTTCCAGCCTTCGTTGGCGTTCTTCCGGGCATGCCGGCATTGTGCTTGACGGGGTCGCCCTACCGGACGAGCGGCATTGCTGCGAGGACCTCGGAGAGTCCGTCCACGTCGTCGCGGTCGGTCTCCTGGTACTCGCCGGCGTCCCACCGCTGGAGGAACTCGGAGCCGCTGATCCCCAGCTCGCGACGCGCGATGCCGTCGAAGACCTCGCCCGCGGCCTGCTCGCTCATCTGACCAACCTCGACGTCGTAAGCTGTTCGGTCCCTCATACGCCTCCTTCCGGTGTGCGATGCCATCACCTGACACTGTCGCACATACCCGCGACAATGGCCGAACACGTGATCTGATCGGCACCCCGATAGCTGTCAAGGCAAATCGGACAGGGAATCTTACCGGGTTGGCTCGTGCTGGGTGGGTGGTTGATCCACATCTGCTCGGGTAGGCGTGGTGGCTCACCGCTGTCTCCACCGAAGTCCTCGATCAGCTCGCCGCCGCTCGGTGAGCTGACCGCCGCCGTCATTGACAATGCTCACCTGGCCAGCGTCGTCGGTTCAGCTGGGTCGGTACCGCCCTGGAATTGGCCGAGCTACCATCATCAAGTAAGATGATTGTATGACTGTTGACCGTATCACCGTCACGATCCCCGAACAGCTCGCCCGCAGTGTCCGCCTCGCTGTCCAGGACGGCAAGGCGGAATCGGTGAGCGCCTATGTCACCGACGCGCTCCGGCACTACGAGCGGTCCACCACACTTCGTGAGTTGCTCGACCAGTGGTGGGCGGAGGACCCGGCAGGTCTGCCGTCGGATGCCGAGCGTGCGGCGGCCCGGGCGGAACTCGGTCTCCCGGAATCGGGTCTTTCGCGGTGACGACACCGTCTGGGCTGACGTTGGATGCGGGCGCGCTGATCGCCGTCGAACGCGGTGATCGGCGGGTGCGGGTGCTGCTCGATGAGACCGAGCGGGCTGGTGGGTCGATCGTGGTGCCGGTCGGGCCGTTGGCCCAGGTGTGGCGCGGTGGTGCGCGGCAGGCCGCGCTGGCCCGGTTCCTCGATGCCTCGGACCGGGTGGGGATCGTCGAATGGGATGCGGCCACGGCGCGCGCCGCCGGAGTGCTGTGCGGGCGGGTGGGCACCTCGGATGTGATCGACGCGTCGGTGGTGCTGTGCGCCCGGGAACGTGATCATCACGTGGTCACCTCGGACCCGCAGGATTTCGCGGTGCTGGATCCTCCACTGCCGGTGATCGTCGTCTGATCAAGGCGGCACCGGCAGGGCACTCGATCGCCGCGGGCACGGTGTTCGACTCGTGAGCACGGCCTGTCGTGCTTAGGCAGGTAGGGTGCCGTGGCGCTGATCGGGGGAGGGGCAGTGGCCAGGGTCTTCATCAGCTATGCCAGTGCGGATCGGGAGTGTGCCGGTCAGCGGCGCGGCGTCGGCTTCAGCGGCCGGCGAGGGCGAAGGTGCCGATCCGTGCGGCGGACGTGATCAGTACCCGGCCGTCGGGGGCGGTGCCCATGGTGAGCCGGTAGCGTTCGAAGGTCGGCTTGCGGTTCTTCGGCTCGAACTGCAGATTCACCAGCACGGTGTCGCCTGCCACGGTGACCGGGCCGCGGATGCTCACTTGGTCGATCCCGTTCCAGAACTGGGTGTAGCCCGCGAGTCCGTCAGCTTTGGCGCGCTCGGCGGGGCCGAGGAACTGCCAGCCCGCAGCGGTGTCCTCGGGAAGCAGGCCGTAGTAGGTCCGGACGGTCTGCTCCAGCTGCCCCGCAGGGGGAGCTGCTACCGGCGCACTGGTGTTCGCGCCGGGTGTTGGCGCCGACGTGGCTACCTCGGGTTGGTTTTGGCCACCACCCACCGTGACCAGGGTTAGCACCATGACGAGCAGGACAAGGCCACCGGCGGCGAGCAACACTGCGGGCCGCCGGGTCCGATCCTGCATCGGGCCCGCCCGATCCGCAGCGTCCGGCCGTCGGCTGGCGCCCTGGTGAAGCGTCGCCGCGGTTCGTGGGTGCGGCGGTGCCATCAATGATGGTGCGAACGGCCCAGCGGTGACTGGCCCAGCGGTGATTGGGCCAGCGGTGGCCGGCCCAGCGGTGGCCGGCCCAGGTGCGGCTGCCTCCGCTACCGCGCGGAGCGCGTCAACCGCGTCGCGCATCGGCAACCGCTGCAGCGGGTCGCTCGCCAGCAGCTGCATCAACACCGGGGTCAGCGGCCCGGCCCGCTGCGGGAGTCGGACCCGGCCGTCGGCGACGGCGCGCAGCAGCGCCAAGGTGTTGTCGTCCAGCCCGAACGGTGGTTGTCCCTCCACCGCGGCATACAGGGTCGAGCCCAGCGAGAACACGTCACCGGCGGGGCCGGGCAGCTCACCGCGGGCCACCTCCGGGGCGAAGTAGGCGGGGGTGCCTGCCAGCACGCCGGTGCAGGTCACGGTGGTGTCCCAGGTCGCCCGGGAGATCCCGAAGTCGGTGATCTTGACGGTGCCGTCGTTGCCGAGCAGGATGTTGCCCGGCTTGACATCCCGGTGCACGATCCCGGCTCCGTGGGCGGCGGCCAGCGCAGTGGCCACCTGCCAGCCGACGCCGGCCGCCTGGTGCGGCGACAATGTCGCCTGCTCGGCGAGGACCGTGGCCAGGCTGCGCGCCGGCAGGTACTCCATGACCAGCCACGGCACCGCTTGATCACCTGTGCTGCCGGCATCAAGGGCCACGTCGTAGACGCAGATCGCGTGCGGGTGCTGCAGCCGGGCCGCGATGCGGCCCTCCCGCATCGCTCTGGCTCTGGCGGTCTCGGCCTCCGCCGCGGTCAGCCCTGGCTGCATCAGCAGTTCCTTGAGGGCCACCGGGCGGGCCAACCGCAGGTCGTGTGCTTGCCAGACCACGCCCATCGCGCCGCTGCCGATCCGCCGGTCCAGGCGGTAACGGCCGGCGACCAGCCGGGCGTCGGTGCTCACCTGCTGCGCTCCTCGCACACCGGCCCAGGTTAGGACCTGCACCGGCGCAGGCGCAGCCCGATCGGTGTCCGGTACGCCCGGTGGGCCAGGTGGTCACCTGGTGTTCAGCCGCCGGTACGCAAGCGGGCCCGGGTGGCCTGTAGTGCCTGGTAACCCATCGCGCCGCTGCCGGCTCCGGCCATGATGGCCATGACATCGGCAACCGAGCCGCCGGTGGTGAGCAGTAGCGCGAGCAGCGCCACACCGAGGGTCGTTGCCGCCACCGGGATCCGGCCGCGGACGTAGTCGCTGACCGGTTCCCCGCCGGCCCGCCGGCCGGCGGCTGAGCGCAGCATCGCCAGGTATCCACCGTGGCCCAGCGCGACCGCCAATCCGGCGAGCGCGGCGAGCACGGCAATGAGATGAAGAATGAGAGCCATGCCGCCAGTGTGCCTCAGCGACGCCGCGGTACCGGTGCTGGGCGATCAGCGCCCGAGCCGACCGCGTCCGAGCCGCAGCAGCAGCATCGCCAGCTCGTGGCCCTCGGTACCGAGCTCGCGGTAGCGGTTCAGGACGGCCATCTCACGGCCGTGCACGATCCGTGGGCCGCCGGCGGCTCGCCGGGCGTTACCGATCGCCTGGGACACCGCGGTGCGTCGCTGCACCAGCCGCAGGATCTCAGCGTCGAGGTAGTCGATCTCGGTACGCAGCGCGGCGAGGTCGACGGTGGAGCCGTCCTGGACGTCAGCCTCGGTGCTCGCGTGAGTGGGCATCTCGAATCTCCTGGGTTCTGTCCCGGAGTCCATGCCCCCGGCAGCACGACGCCCCGGGTCCATGGACTCCGGGGCGTCGAGGTGGTCTGTGTCGTGCGTCACACCACCACGGGCACCGGGATCCGGTACCCGTAAAAAAACCGGTGACGACGCAACACGGCATCGAGTTTGCCACGTTGCCTGGTGCGCCGTCCACCCCGGCGGAAGCATTCAGCGGGCCCTCAGCGATGTCCGACACTGTCGGTGCCTCGCGGTACCGTTGCCACCACGATGAGTACCTCCGTTGCCAACTCTCCCCGTGCCACCCCGCAGGATCTGCTCGCCGGGCTCAACCCGCAGCAACATGCGGCGGTGGAGCATGCCGGCTCCCCGCTGCTCATTGTCGCGGGAGCCGGGTCCGGCAAGACCCGGGTGCTCGCCCACCGCATCGCCTACCTGCTCGACCGGCGCGCCGTCGCACCCGGCCAGGTGCTGGCGATCACCTTCACCAACAAGGCCGCGGCGGAGATGCGGGACCGGGTCGCCGCGCTGGTCGGCGGCCGGGCCGCGGTGATGTGGGTGTCGACGTTTCACTCGATGTGCGTGCGGATCCTGCGCCGGGAGGCCGGTCACCTGCCCGGGCTCACGTCGAGCTTCTCCATCTACGACGCCGACGACACTCGCCGTCTGATCACGATGGTGGCCCGTGACCTGGACTTGGACCCTAAGCGGTACCCCGCGCGTACCTTGGCGGCGAAGATCTCGAACCTGAAGAACGATCTGGTGGACGCCGATGGTGCTGCCGGCACCGCTGCTGATGATCTTGATCGTCGGGTTGCCGAGGTGTTCGACGGTTACCAGCGGCGGTTGAGCGCGTCGAATGCGCTGGACTTCGACGACCTCATCATGCGCACGGTCGAGTTGCTGCAGACCCTGCCGGACGTCGCCGAGCACTACCGGCTCCGGTTTCGCCACGTGCTGGTCGACGAGTATCAGGACACCAATCACGCGCAGTATGTGCTGATCCGGGAGCTGGTCGCGCCGCCGGTGCACGGTACGGGGCCTGCGGAGCTGTGTGTGGTGGGCGACGCCGACCAGTCGATCTACGCCTTCCGGGGCGCCACGATCCGTAATATCGAGGAGTTCGAGCGGGACTTTCCAGACGCCCGGACCATCCTGCTGGAGCAGAACTACCGATCCACCCAGACGATCCTGTCCGCCGCGAACGCGGTCATCTCCGGCAATACCGGTCGCCGGGACAAGCGGTTGTGGTCGGCCGCGGGGGATGGTGAGCCGATCGTCGGCTACGTCGCCGACAACGAGCATGACGAGGCTGCGTTCGTCGCTTCGGAGATCGACCGGCTGGTCGATAACGGCCACGCCCGGTTCGGCGACGTGGCGGTGTTCTACCGGACCAACAACTCCTCCCGGGTGTTCGAGGAGATCTTCGTCCGGCTCGGTCTGCCCTACAAGGTGGTCGGCGGGGTGCGCTTCTACGAGCGCCGCGAGGTCCGGGATGCGCTGGCCTACCTGCGGTTGCTGGACAATCCCGAGGACACGGTGTCACTGCGCCGGATTCTCAACACGCCGCGCCGGGGGATCGGGGATCGCGCTGAGGCGGTGCTGGCCGCTCACGCTGAACGGGAGCAGATCTCGTTCGCCGCCGCGCTGCGGGCTGCTGCGGCTGGTCAGGAGATCTCGCTGCTCAACCCGAGATCTCGCAACGCGATCACGGCGTTCGTGGTGATGATGGACGAGCTGCGGGAGAAGGTGACCGCGGGGCAGGGCGTCGCGGAGCTTCTCGACGCGGTGCTGGAGCGCACTGGCTACCGCGCTGAGCTGGATGAGTCCGATGATCCGCAGGATGCCTCGCGGCTCGAGAACCTCACCGAGTTGATGGCCGTGGCCAGGGAATCCGCCACCGGCCCGGTCGTCCCGGTCGAAGATCTGCTTGCAGGATCGAGCATGGTGACCGAAGATCTGCTTGCAGGATCGAGCATGGTGACCGAAGATCTGCTTGCAGGATCGAGCATGGTGACCGAAGATCTGCTTGCAGGATCGAGCATGGTGACCGAGGACGGCGGCGCTGAGCCCGGGTCGCTGTCGGCGTTCCTGGAGCGGGTTGCGCTGGTCGCCGACGCCGATCAGATCCCGGACGATGATGGAGCCTCCGGCGGTGTGGTGACCTTGATGACGCTGCACACCGCCAAGGGCCTGGAGTTCCCCGTGGTGTTTCTCACCGGTTGGGAGGACGGGCAGTTCCCCCATTCGCGTGCGTTGGGGGACTCGACCGAGCTCGCGGAGGAGCGCCGGCTGGCCTACGTCGGGCTGACCAGGGCCCGGCACCGGCTGTACTTGTCCCGGGCGATCACCCGGTCGGCCTGGGGGCAGCCGATGACCAACCCGGCGTCGCGTTTTCTGGCTGAGGTACCCGAGTCGCTGGTGCACTGGCGCCGAGTGGAGCCCGAGCGGGCCGGCCCGGTTGTCCGGACGGTCTTCGGACGTCGCGGATCCAGTGCAGACGTCACTGGCGGCGATTCCGCGCAAGCGGCAGTGGCAGCCGGCGGCCTGCGCGCGACCCCGTTCCGGGGTTGGCAGAACACCGCGGCACTGGTGCTGGACGTAGGGGACCGGGTAACCCACGACAAGTACGGCCTCGGCACCGTGGTGGCTACCGATGGTAGTGGCCCACGAGCCACCGCAACCATCGACTTCGGTTCTTCGGGCAAGATCCGGTTGATGCTCATCGGCGGAGTCCCCCTGGTCAAACTCTGAGTGATGGGCGTTGGGCCGAACGGGTCTTGACCGGCGGCAGCGCCGCTGGTTTCACTAGGCATATGGAAAAGCAGCGGCATGGATGCTTGACCGCGTGGTTGGTGTTGATCATTGTCGTCAACGTCATCGCAGCGCTTGTGTACCTCGTTGATGGTGGCGCCATCGTGCGGGATTTTCCCGATTTTCCCTTATGGGCGCTTCCTGTGCTGATCCTCGCGTGTGTGGCCAACATCGTTTTCGCCGTCGCCCTCTTCCGGTGGAGGAAGTGGGGCTTCTCTGGGTTTGTGGCAACCACCGTTGTTGCGTTTGTGGTCAATCTGGCCCTCGGGCTACCCCCGCTGCAGCTGATAACCGGCTTGTTGAGCGTGGCGCTCCTCTACGGTGTCCTGCAGATCGGCGGAGAGAAGAAGGGCTGGACGCAGCTGGCCTGACCGGCGAATCGGCAACTGTGCACTTCCTCCGTTGCCGGTAACCCGACGCGAACCGCCATTCGCTTCGAAATACGGTGACCGTGACCCGCTCTGGTGTCGCCGAGTGCGACAGGAGAGCTGTCCGCAGCTGCCCTGACAGCTCTGGTGTCGCACTCAGCGCATGCAGGGCTGTCGCTGCGAGGCAGGGGTGATCACGACCGGCAGCAACCCGCAGCTCATCCCTCAGGGCGGCGCGCAGCGGCCCACGGCGTTGCTCCGAATGGCGACCGACCCGCGCCCCGGTGGTGCAGGCGGTGCCAGGTGTTCAGTGACTGTCAGACTCCTCGGCTAGCGTTCGAACATATGTTCTACTACACTTCTGGGGGTGCGAGATGGACGAGCGGCTGGGCCGGGTGTTACGGGAGCGCGTGGAAGCATACTTGCAGGAGGCCGAACGACTGCTTTGTGGCATGGAGCCAGGTGCGGCGTGGCCGGCGGTGCGGGCCCGGCTGTTGCCCTTGGCTGCTGCCTGGCGGACGCTGCTGGCGCAGCACCGTCCCAACCATCGCGGACGTTGTCGCCATTGCGATCGAGCGTTACGTCCGCTGCGCAGGCGCCAACCGCTGTGCTCGGTGTGGCGCGCAGCGCACGCCCATCTAGGCGGCGGATGGCCATCGGATGGTGGCCAGTGATCTCGCAAGTCCAGGCGTCAGGTCCCACCCAGCTGTCAGAAGTCGACGCCGTGATCGCGCAGCCATGTGATTGGATTGATCTTTTGGCCGGCCGCGTTCCAGACCTCGAAGTGCAGGTGTGGCCCGGTCGAGTGGCCCCGGTTGCCCATTTCGGCGATCTTCTGGCCAGCGCGGACTTTCTGGCCTGCGGCGACCAGCGAGCGGTTGATGTGCCCATAGACGGTGGTCGTGCCATCGGTGTGCTGGACGCGTACCCAGAGTCCGAAGCCGCTGGCTGGCCCGGACTCAACGACCACACCGTCGGCGGCGGCGAGGATCGGCGTCCCGATGGCGTTGGCAATGTCCATACCGAAGTGGAAGACACCCCACCGGCTGCCGTACCCCGAGGTCAGAGTGCCCTTGGTGGGCGCTATGAATCGGATCCGGCGGGCCTCGGCCTCACGGGCGATGCGCTGGTCGACAAGGCGCTGCCCTTTGGCCATTGCCTGTACGGCCTCGGCGGCTTGGGCGGGCCGGGTCACCGGCAGGTACTCCGGTGCCGGGACGGGCCCGCCGACTCCGGTGATTGATGAGGTGTTCCGTGCGGAGGCCACCACCGTGGCATCGTCGGAGATCACGGTGGTAGTGGTGTCGATCGTCTGGCCCGCGGCCACGAAAGCACCGGCGGCGACGGCTGCGACGACCACGCGACCGCGTACGGCGGGAGAGGGAGCCACGAAGCGATGCGCCGACCGGGTCACCGCGAGGCCGGAGCGTAGTGCAGCCTCGACTACCGGAGATGGTCGTGCGCCGCATGGGGAGCGGTGTCGAGCCAAGACCTGCCTTCCCGCGTCGGGCAGTCCGTGCTGACACCGGGCGGGGGATCCCGGGGAACTCTGGGCGCTAGTTCCGTAATCAGCCGTGATCGGACTGTGATCGTGGACCGGGGGAAGGTAACGAAGGACGACGCCTGCGGGCAAGTCGCCGTTCCGAGATACGTTCGGCAATATCGGCAAGCGTCGGTTCTGGCGCGCTGTGCGGTCGGTCTCGCCGACCTGTCTGAGCTATCAGGAGGTGGGTGGGCCGGCCAACGCGCTCGCCACCATGTGCATGACGCGCGGGTCGACCGGAAGCGACAGGTGCCCGACGTCGCTGAGCTGGTGGTTGGTCACCATGAGGTCCGGATGACTCAGCCTGGCGTGGTGCTGCGGCACGACGAACAGGTCCAGCTCGCTCCACAGTGCGACGAATCGGGTTCGGCACCCGGGAGACGGTGCTGCGAGCTCGGCCAGCACATCGGAGTCCGGACGCAGCTGGCGCAGCACGTGGGTGGGCAGCAGGTACGCAGCCATCGTCCCCTGGTGCGGAGTGCCCAGGGTGACCAGCGTGTGCACCCTGGCGTCCCCGCCGAGCCGTTGGACGTAGTAGCGGGCCACCAGCCCGCCCAGGGAGTGTCCTACTACGTGGACGTGCTCTGCGCTGGTCGTCTCGCAGATCCGCTCGACCTCGCGGCCAAGCTCGCGTGCTGCGCTGGACACGTCACCGCTCACCGAGGTGAGCACGCTGTAGTTGAGGCCGAAGACCAGGCCGAACCCGCGCCTGCGCAGGGCCCTGCGCAGCACCGCGAACACCGACCGGTTGTCCGCGAAGCCGTGCACCAGCAGAATCGGCGTGCTCGCAGCGCACACGTCGGCGATTACCAGACCGCGCTCGGTGGGGGGTAGCTCGTCAGTGCGGTAGCAAACATAGGGGCCACTCGGTCGCCGTTGCTCGGCCAGCACTCCCCACGGGTACATCACCAGATGCATCGCCAGCACTCCGGCCTCCAGGGCCACTCCTCGGGCACCGGCCGGCCGGGTGATCGTGCTGATGCCGCGGGACAGCACAGCCCACGCCGAGGACACCAGCGATCCGGCCAGCTGCGTGCTCCGGACGACCACCTGGCTCGCCGTGCGCCCGAGCTCCCCAGCGGGGTTCATACCGGCACAGTAGGTCGTCAGCACAGTCTTCGCACGGGGCATGTCTGCCGGGCGGAAGCTACCCTTGGGTAATGAGCGAACGTATCCGGGTGGTCGTCGCCAAACCAGGGCTCGACGGGCACGACCGGGGTGCCAAAGTCGTCGCACGTGCGCTGCGCGACGCCGGCATGGAGGTCGTCTACACCGGACTGCACCAGACCCCGGAGCAGATCGTGGAGACCGCACTGCAGGAAGACGCCGACGCGGTGGGACTCTCGGTTCTCTCCGGAGCGCATATGACGCTGTTCCCCCGGGTCGTCGAGTTGCTCCGCAGCAAGGGCGCGACGGATGTGCTGGTCTTCGGCGGGGGAATCATTCCCGGGGAGGACATCTCCAAGCTCGCCGAGCTCGGGGTGGCGAAGGTGTTCACCCCCGGTGCCACCACGCACGAGATCGTCGACTGGCTGCGTGCCGCCGTGACCGCGCCCGTGGAGTGATCAGGTTCACCAGTGCCGGCGCCCCGCTGCCGCCCGCGGCTGGATAGGGTCGGGCGGTCAGTCGGCAAGCCGACCCATTTCCTGGAGATCCGCGTGGACCTGTACGAATACCAGGCGAGAGAGCTGTTTCACGCGCACGGCGTCCCGGTGCTGCCGGGCCGGGTGGTCACCACCAGCGCGCAGGCTCGTGCCGCCGCTGCCGAGCTCGGCGGCGCGGTGGTCGTCAAGGCGCAGGTGAAGACCGGTGGCCGCGGCAAGGCCGGCGGGGTGAAGCTGGCCCGGACGCCGGACGAGGCGCAGCAGCATGCGGATGCCATCCTGGGCATGGACATCAAGGGCCACACCGTGCACCGCGTGCTGGTCACGCCCGCGTCGGACATCGTCGCGGAGTACTACCTGTCGTTGCTGCTCGATCGCACCAACCGCACCTTCCTCGCCATGGCCAGCGTCGAAGGCGGGATGGACATCGAGGAGGTCGCCGCGACGAAGCCCGAGGCGCTGGCCAAGGTGGCGGTGGATCCGGGGTCCGGGGTGGATGCCGCGAAGGCTGCGGAGATCGTCCAAGCGGCCGGATTCCCGGCGGAGGTGACCGGCGTCATCGTGGCGCTGTGGGCCGCCTTCGTCGCCGAGGATGCGACCCTGATGGAAGTGAACCCGCTGGTCCGGGACTCCCAGGGAGCGATCATCGCGCTGGACGGGAAGGTGACGCTGGACGACAGTGCCGCGTTCCGCCACCCCGACCACGCTGACCTGGCCGACCTGGCCGCGCAGGATCCGCTCGAGGCCAAAGCCAGAGCCCGCAACCTCAACTACGTCAAGCTCGATGGTCAGGTCGGCATCATTGGCAACGGCGCGGGCCTGGTCATGTCCACGCTGGACGTGGTCGCCTACGCGGGCGAGGCGCACGGGGGAGTACGGCCCGCCAACTTCCTCGATATCGGCGGTGGCGCCAACGCGCAGGTGATGGCGGACGGGCTGGAGATCATCCTCGGCGACCCGGACGTGCGGTCGGTGCTCGTCAACGTCTTCGGCGGGATCACCGCTTGCGACCAGGTGGCCGCCGGCATCGTCCAGGCGTTGGCCATCCTCGGTGACGCGGCGACCAAGCCGCTGGTGGTCCGGCTGGACGGCAACAACGTCGCCGAGGGCCGCCAGATCCTCGCCCGCGCGGCCCACCCGCTGGTCACCATGGTCGACACCATGGACGCCGCGGCCGCCAAGGCCGCCGAGCTCGCCGCACTGACCTGTGCCAAGGGAGTCTGACCGGTGGCAATCTTCCTGACCAAGGATTCGAGGATCGTCGTCCAGGGGATGACCGGCTCGGAGGGCCGCAAGCACACCCAGCGGATGCTCGACGCGGGCAGCCAGATAGTCGGCGGGGTCACCCCGGGCAAGGCCGGCCAGGCCGTCGACTTCGGAAACGTGTCGCTGCCGGTGTTCGGCTCGGTCGCCGAGGCGATGGCCGCGACTGGCGCGGACGTCAGCGTGGTGTTCGTCCCGCCGCGCTTCGCCAAGGCCGCGGTCCTCGAGGCCGTCGACGCCGGCATCGGGCTGGTTGTGGTGATCACCGAGGGGATCCCGGTGCACGACACCGCCGCGTTCTGCGCGCACGCTGGTGCTACCGGGCTGGCGGCGGCTGCGGTGCGGACCCGCATCGTCGGCCCGAACTGCCCCGGGGTGATCAGCCCCGGCGCCGCCAACGCGGGCATCATCCCCGCCGACATCACCGGCCCGGGCCGGATCGGTCTGGTGTCCAAGTCCGGCACGCTGACCTACCAGATGATGTACGAGCTGCGCGATATCGGTTTCTCCACCTGTGTCGGCATCGGTGGCGACCCGGTGATCGGCACCACCCACATCGACGCCCTGCAGGCATTCGAGGACGACCCCGACACCGCGGCAGTGGTCATGATCGGCGAGATCGGCGGGGACGCCGAGGAACGCGCCGCCGGCTACATCAAGGCCCACATCACCAAACCGGTGATCGGCTACGTCGCCGGTTTCACCGCGCCGGAGGGTAAGACCATGGGTCACGCCGGCGCCATCGTGTCCGGCTCCGCCGGCACCGCCGCAGCCAAGAAGCACGCCCTCGAGGCAGCCGGCGTCCAGGTAGGCAAGACCCCCAGCGAGACCGCCGCCCTGGTACGCCACCTAGTTGGTCGCTCTTCAAGAGCCACCAACCCGGGTGCCGAGCGCCGCTAACCGCCACCAACCCAGACCACCGGCCGCTACCAACCCAGGATCACCCGATCGGGCTATGGTCAGGGCGCGTCGGTCCGGTGATCACCGCGACGGTGGCGCTCGCCTGCGAGGGTGGTACTCGTGAGCTTGCTGTTGTCGCCGGTCTCCGGTGCTCCCGCGGCTGACGTCGCCGGCCGGGTCTCCCTCAGCCGGGGCACGGCGGTAGGCGCTGCCTTGCTGCTGGCTGTCGCCGGCTACCTCGTCTCGGTCGCGCTGTTCGCCTCGTTGACCGCTGCCAGTTCGGCGGATATCTCGGTGGCCAGTGTCACGCGAGCTGGTGCGGCGGTCTGGCTGGCCGCGCACCAGGTCCCGCTGACCATCGACGGGACCCCGCTCAGCGTCCTGCCGTTGCTGCCCACTCTGCTGCTCGGCGTGCTGGTGGCGTGCGGCGCGGCCTGGATTGCCGATCGTGGTGGGCTACACACACCGGCCGACGCGGGGTGGGTAGCCGGGGTGATCGCCGGCACGCACGGTGTGCTGGGTGCGGTTGTCGCGCTGGCGCTGACCCCGGCAGCGATCACCGTCGATCCGGGGTTGGCCGCTGTCGGGTGCACGCTGGTCGCCGGTGCTGCGGCCGGTCTGGGCCTGGCTCGGCGCTGCGGGTTACTGCCGGAGGCGCTGCGCCGGGCACCCGGCTGGGTACGGCCGGGTCTGACCGCTGGAGGGTGGGGTCTGGTGGTCCTGCTCACTGCCGGCCTCGCCGTGGTGCTGGTAGGTCTGGTTGCTTCCGCGGCCGAGGTGAGCCAGATGTCCGGAGCCGGCGCTGGCAGCGTTGTCGGGCTGACCGTTGTGTCGCTCGGCTACCTGCCCAACGCGGCGATCGCCGGGCTGTCCTGGCTGGCTGGTCCAGGTTTCTCGATCGGGATGTGGTCGGCCAGCCCGGTCACGATGCAGGCCGGGCCACTACCTGCGGTCCCGTTGCTCGCCGCGCTGCCGCAGGGTCCGGTGCAGCCCTGGTGGGGTATCGCGTTGGCAGTTCCGCTGCTGGTCGGGGTGGGGGTGGGGCGCCGATGTGGCACCGCAGCTCCCGATCTGGTAGGGCGGTTGCGGGTGCTCGCGGTGGCTGCCACGACACTCGCGCTCGGCAGCGCGGTGCTCGCCGGACTAGCCGGCGGGCGGCTGGGCGCAGCGGCGTTCGATCCCGTCCGGGTTCCCGCCGGGGCGCTCGCGGTCGCCGTACTGGGGGCGACACTGCTCGGCGGCTGTGCCGCCACCATCCTGTCGTCGCTGCCGTCCAACGACGCCGGCCCAGCGCCTGCCACCCCGGACATCGTGGATCTTACCGACCGGGATGGCAACTCAGAGTAGGCGAGCAGAACCCGCGATGCCCGGCGCTGGACGGGCAGGTGCGGGGAATCGACACGCTACCGGCAGCGGCCAGGGACGATGCGGGATCTGCCGAGTAGTTCGGTGAGCAGGTTCGCAGGTCGCGGTTGAGGAACCCTATTGGGCAGCAGCCGAAGACCAGCAGTGGTCGCGTCCCGACGCGCCAGAACTGTCGGTGGTCGTCGCTAGCGTGCCGGGTATGCCCTCTGTTGTACATGAGATGTTGATCGAGATGGTCCGGCAGCGGCCGTCGCTGGTGGCTGAGTTGCTGGCGGATGCGCTGGGGATGGACCTGCCTGTGTATCAGGTGGCGCGGGTGGAGTCCGGTGAGCTCACCGATCTGGCGCCTACCGAGTATCGGGCTGACGCGGCGGTGGTGCTGACGTGCGCGGACATGCCGGTGTTGGCGGTGGTGGTAGAGGTGCAGCTGGGCCGGGACCCGGATAAACGGTGGAGCTGGCCCGTTTATCTGACCACGTTGCGTGCTCGGTTGCGGTGTCCGGCGGTGTTGTTGGTGGTCTGTGTGGACCCAACGATCGCGGTCTGGTGTGCGACTCCGATCGGGCTGGGGTATCCCGGTGCGTCGGTGACTCCGTTGGTGGTAGGCCCTGACCGGGTGCCGGTGGTGACTGATGTCGGCTCGGCTGGGGTTGGGCCAGAGTGGGCTGTGCTCTCAGCGATGGCGCACGGGGCTGATCCGGCTCGCTGTGCGGTGTTGGACGTTTTACTCGACGCGCTGGCGGGAATCGATGAGCAGCGCGCGAGCCGGTACCTTGATGTTGTGCTCGCTGCGTTGCCGGTGGCAGCGCGAGGCTATCTGGAGACGTTGATGATCACTCAAGCCCATGAGTACCAGAGCGATTTCGCACGCCGTTATTTCTTCCAGGGTGAGGCGAAAGGCCGGGCTAAGGCGGTGCTGGGAGTTCTTGACGCCCGCGGTGTCGACGTCCCCGCCGATGCCCGTATCCGGATCACCGAATGTTGCACCTCGACCAGCTCGACATCTGGGTTCGTCGTGCCGCCACCACCGACTCGATCCACGACCTGTTCACGGGCTGACCTCGGCCGCCGCAAGTGGGTCTGCACCTGTGGGTCAACCGTGTACAGTCTCACCAGCGGTCGCGTGAGGACTGTGCGCCGGTACCGATGTCGCACTTTAACCTCAGGTGGCTACCTCGCGCGGTGCTGGTTGCGGTAGAGCAACTCCATCGCAGCCGTGGTGACTCGGCGTCGCAGGACGCCGAGCGCGCCGTGGTCGGCCAGTGCGGCCCGGGCCGCCAGCCACCCGCAGGCGCCGTGCACGCCGCCGCCGGGATGTGCGGCGGCGCTGCCCAGATACAGCCCCGACACCGGTGTCTGCGGTCGCCCCAGACCGGGCACCGGGCGAAACACCAGCTGCTGGTGCAGCTGCGCGGTGCCGCCGTGCACCGCGCCGTGCACCAGGTTGGCGTCCGCCCGCTGCAGGTCACCGGGGCGTTGCACGGTCCGCTGCAGCACCCGGGCGCTGAATCCCGGCGCGAATCGCTCCACCACCTCGTCGATCCGTGACGCGAGCAGGTCCGCCGACGCGTCGTCGGCGATCCCCCGGGGCAGATGGGTGTAGGCCCAGGCGCTCTCAGTGCCCGTGGGCGAGCGGCTGGCGTCGGCCGTGGTCATCTGTCCCAGCAGCAGAAACGGTGTGCGGGGGATGGTGGCGCCCTCGATATCGGCGCACCAGTGCGCCAGCTGGTTCTCGTCACAGCCCAGGTGCACCGTGCCGGCGTTGTGCACGCCGGGCGCCCGCCACGGGATCGGGCCGGCCAACGCCCAGTTGACCTTCACCACTGGGCTGTCCCATTGGAAGCGGCCCAGATCGTCGCGCAGCGCGGCGGGGACGGCGTGCGGCGCCAGCAGGTCCAGGTACAGGCTGGGTGCCGACACGTCGGCGATCACGGCCCGGCGGGCCCGCACCGTCAAGCCGGCCGCGGTGCGCACCCCCACCGCGCGACCGCCGGTCACGTCGATGCGCTCCACCCGTTGCCCGGTGTGCAGCTGCGCGCCCGCTGCCTGCGCCCGCCGGACCAACGCCGCCGCCAGCTCGCCGGCCCCGCCGACCGGCACCGGGAATCCGACGTCCTGGCCCAGCATCGCCAGCAGCCAGCCGTAGACCCCGCTGCCCGGGGCGTCCAGCGGGGCATCGGCGTGCAGCGCGTTGCCGGCCAGCAGCAGCCGCCCGGACTCACCGCCGAACAGCTCGTGGCCCATCCGGCGGGCGGGCAGCATCAGGAAACGGGCCAGCCGCAGTGCCCCGGCGGTGCCGAGCGTGCGCAGCAGCGCCGCGGGCCCCCGCACTGGCGGGAAGGCGGTGAACAGCGAGCGCAGCACGGGATCCCGGACCTGCTGCCACTGCTCGACCAACTCCAGCCAGGCTTTACCGTCTGCCGGGTGCTCGGCTGCCAGCCCGGCGGCGGTCTGCCCGGGGTCGCGGTGCAGCACGGCCGCAGCGTCGGCGTCGGGCCGCAGCGGGTGGGCGAGCACCGCCGGGGCGTGCGACCAGCGCAACCCGTGATCGTGCAGCCGCAGCGAGCGCAGCACCGGCGAGGCGGCGGTGAGTGGGTAGAACGCGCTGTACAAATCGGTGACATAGCCAGGCCACAGCTGCGCTGAGCGGATCGCGCCGCCCAGCTGGTCGGTGGCCTCCAGCAGGCACACCTCCCAGCCCGCATCGGCCAGCACCGTCGCCGCGACCAGACCATGGTGCCCCCCGCCGACGACCACGGCGTCCAGGGATAGTGCCATGTCCAGGGATAGTGCCAGGGGGGCACTATCCCCTGTGAGTGGCGATGCGAGCCATGGCTCGCATCGCCACTCACAGGGCGCAGCCACTACCCTTGCCGTTCTTGTCCCTGCTGCTAGGAGCCCGCGCTGACCCAGCTCCGCCTGCCGGTCCCGACCCGGGTCGTCGTCCTGGTGTCCGGTACCGGGACGCTGCTGCAAGCCTTGCTGGACGCGGCCGGCCCGGATTACCCCGCGCGGGTCGTCGCCGTCGGTGCGGACCGGTCTGGCAGCACAGCGCTACAGCGCGCCGCGGGTCGCGGCCTGCCCACCTTCGTCGTCGAGCTGGCTCGGCAAACCGACCGGGCGGCCTGGGACGTCGCGCTGGCCGAGGCGGTCTCCGCGCACCAGCCGGATCTGGTCGTCACCGCCGGGTTCATGAAGCTGCTGGGCCCGGCGTTCCTGGACCGCTTCGCCGGCCGGATCGTCAACAGCCACCCCGCGCTACTGCCCGCGTTCCCCGGCCCGCGCGCGGTGGCCGACGCGCTGGCGCACGGGGTCCGGGTGACCGGGCCGACGGTGCACCTGGTGGACGCCGGGGTGGATACCGGTCCGATCCTGGCTCAGCGCGCCGTCGAGGTGTTACCCGACGACACCGAGCAGCGGCTGCACGAGCGGATCAAGGTGGTGGAGCGGCAGCTGCTGGTCGACGTCGTCGCTGAGCTGGTCCATCGTGGGTGCACTGTCACCGGACGAAAGGTGTCGCTGCTGTGACCGTTGATGATCGCAAGCCGGTGCGCCGGGCGCTGGTGAGCGTGTCGGACAAGAACGGCCTGCAGGAGCTGGCCACCGGTCTGGCCGCGGCCGGGGTGGAGATCGTCTCCACCGGCTCGACCGCGGCCACCATCGCGGACGCGAAGATTGCGGTGACCCGGGTCGAGCAGCTCACCGGTTTCCCGGAATGCCTGGACGGGCGGGTCAAGACCCTGCATCCCCGGGTGCACGCCGGGCTGCTCGCCGACACCCGCAGACCCGCGCACCTGACCCAGCTGGCCGCCCTGGACATCGCGCCGTTCGACCTGCTGGTCGCCAACCTGTACCCGTTCCAGGCGACGGTCGCCTCCGGCGCTGGTCCTGACGAGTGCGTCGAGCAGATCGACATCGGTGGCCCGGCGATGGTGCGGGCCGCCGCGAAGAACCACGCCTCGGTGGCTGTGGTGGTGGACCCGGCGGCTTACCTCGACGTGCTGGACGCGGTCCGGGCCGGCGGGTTCACCCTGGCGCAGCGCCGCGCGCTGGCCGTCGCCGCGTTCCGGCACACCGCCGACTACGACATCGCGGTGGCGTCCTGGCTGGGCTCGACGCCAGACGGGTTCCCGCCCTGGGTGGGCCGCTCCTGGCGGCGGGCGTCATCGTTGCGTTATGGGGAGAACCCGCACCAGCGGGCCGCTTTGTACACCGCGGCTGGCCCGCCGGGGCTGGCCGGTGCGGAGCAGCTGCACGGCAAGGAGATGTCCTACAACAACTACGTCGACGCCGACGCGGCGTGGCGCGCCGCCCATGATCACGCCGCGGCTTGTGTGGCGATCATCAAGCACGCCAACCCGTGCGGTATCGCGGTGTCGCAGGCCGGGGACGTCGCCGACGCGCACCGCAGGGCGCATGCCTGCGACCCGGTGAGCGCGTTCGGCGCGGTGATCGCGGTGAGCCGCGAGGTCACCGTCGAGCTGGCCGAGCAGATCAGCGAGGTGTTCACCGAGGTGGTGGTGGCGCCGTCCTACGCGGCGGGTGCGGTGGACGTGCTGGCCCGCAAGAAGAACCTGCGCCTGCTGGTGGCCTCGCCGCCGGACCGGGGCGGTGTGGAGTTCCGGGCACTGTCGGGTGGGTTGCTGGTACAGACCGCTGATGCGCTCGATGCTCCCGGTGACGATCCGGCGTCCTGGACGCTGGCCACCGGTGTTGCGGTGGAGCTGGCCGACCTGGCCTTCGCCTGGCGTGCCTGCCGCGCGGTGCGCTCCAACGCGATCCTGTTGGCCGCCGGTGGGGCCACCGTCGGCATCGGGATGGGGCAGGTGAACCGGGTGGACGCGGCCCGGCTCGCGGTCGCTCGGGCCGGCGAGCGGGCGGTCGGCTCGGTGGCCGCCTCCGATGCGTTCTTCCCGTTTGCTGACGGCCTGGGAGTGTTGCTCGACGCCGGGGTGCGCGCCGTGGTGCAACCCGGCGGATCGATCCGCGACGCCGAGGTGATCGCCGCCGCCGAGGCCGCCGGCGTGCCGCTGTACCTCACCGGCACCCGGCACTTCGCGCACTGATGACTCGAGGCCAGGTTGGATCACTGGACGAGGATTTCCGCCGGTCTGGAGGCGGTGCGTGAGTTCGAGCGGGACTGCGGTCCGACCCCGCCCGAGTTGAAGGTCGTCGCCCGCCGTGAGCTCGAGGACGCCGGAGTGATCTCTCGACGCAGCGCGTGAGCGGCACCTACGACGCCGGGGCGTTGATCGCAGTCGATCGCGATGATCCGCTGATATCCGCTCGGCACCGGCAGGTTGCTGGGTCGAACCAGTCGATGACGACTTGCTTGCTTCGAGAATACGGGTGACCGGGATCCGCTCTACTGTCGCCGAGCGCGACATCAGAGCTGTCGGGTCGCAGGCGGACAGCTCTGATGTCGCGCTCGGCAACAGTAGAGCTGCGCCCTGCTGTTCGAACGCGATATGGCGCCAGGCTGTCCCGTCCTCGTTCCTCCTCGCTCGGTTTGCTCGTCGTCCTGACTCTGCTGTGGGTGATCGTCGCGGCACCTGGACTGTCGTCTGCTGAGCTTCGGTTGCCGGCCGATGAGCCGCCGACGCTGCCGCCGGTGCAGATCGTCCTGCTGGTCGACGAGTCCGGAAGCCTGACCGCCGACGGGGGTCGCCCGGGAGAAGGAGGCGGCCCGGACCATCGCCCTCGGAGCGGTGGCCCAGGACACCACGGTCTCGGTGGTCGGGTTCGGCAGTTCCGACGGCTCGCCCGGGCAGCCAAGATCGTGTTTCTGGTGACCGACGGCAATCTCGATGTCCAGGACAGCCCGGCGTACGGTCGTGACCTCGGTCCCGAGTCCCGGGACCAAGCGGCCCGGGACCAGATCCCCGGCGTGCTGGCGGGCTTGCGCAAGGTCAATGCGCAGGTGTGGCCGCTCGGCGGATCTCCTCTCCGCGGTGTGGGAGTCACGATCGGCTGGGACCCGGCTGTTTCTCGCCTTGAGTGGCTCGGCGGTGTCCGTGATGGAACAGATGCTCGGCCCCCAGGGCGGGTTGCATCGGCGGGCAGCGGTTGAGCGCCGGCTCGACCCGTTCTCGTTCACCGATGCGCGGGCGTTCCTGCCGCGGTTGGCTGCGGCCGAGTATGTCGAAGCCTTCGCCGCCTGCGGTGGCTATCCGCTGCACCTGCAGCGGTGGGACCCGGCGGCGTCGCCGGAGGAGAATTTGCGCGAGCTCGCGTTCACCCCCGGCGGGTTGCTGCTGCGCGATGCGTTGGACATCCTCAGCGAGGACCTCGACTGGCGAGGCGGCTACGAGCGAGTTCTGGGCGCTCTCGGCGCGGGCACCCGCCGCCGGTCGCGCATCGCCGATCGCGCTCAACAGCGCATCGACTACACCCTGGACCGGCTGCGTCGAGCCGGCTACGTGCGTGCTGTACGGCCGCACGGATCGCCGGCCACCGCCGATCCGCTGTACGAGATCACGGACCCTTACCTGGCGTTCTGGTTCGCGGTACTGCGCGAAGACGCCGACCTCGTCGAGGGCGGCCAAGGCCACGCCGTGCAGCAGCGAGTCCGGCAACGTTGGCAGGCGCATCTCGGTCGGGTGTTCGAGGAGGCGGCGCGGAAGCATGCGGTCCACCTCGTCGAGTCCGGGCAGCTTCCGGCCCGGATGACCATTGGTCGGTGGTGGCGTGACGAGCTCGCCGAGATCGGTGTACTGGGGTTGCTCGATGAGCGCACCAGGCTGATCGGAGAAGCTCGGTGGCAGAGCCATCCGCTGGATCTACCGGACCTGCAGGGGTTGCGGGCTAAGCTCCGCTACCTCCCTGAGCCGCATCCTGACGTGGAATTCGCGCTCTGGAGCCGAGGGGGCGGGAGCCCGGACGTGTCAGCAGAAGGTCCCGTCCGGATGTTCACCTGCGAGGACATGGTGTGTGGGGCTAGAGTGCCGGTCAGGCTGAACTCGTGAGCACGGCGTAAACGATGATGTTGTCGCGGTAGCTGCGCTCTTCCCGGTCGAGCTCCCCGCCGCAGGTGATCAGCCGCAGCTCGGCGGCCGTGGTGTCGCCGTAGACCGCCTCGGTGGGAAATGCGGTCTTCGAGATCTGCTCGACTCTGGTCACGGTGAACACGGCGGTGCGGCCGTCGCTGCGGTCGACGCTGATGTCCTCGCCCGGCACCAGTTCGGACAGCCGTGCGAAGACGCCGTCCACACCATGGGCGTTGACGTGTCCCAGCACGACCGCGGGTCCCAGCTCGCCCGGGGTGGGGCCGTAGCGGTACCAGCCTGCCTGCAGCGGCTGGTCCAGCGCAGGGACCTCGACCGTCCCGTCGGCACCCAGCCCGAGCGGAATCAGCGATGACCTGACGTTGATCGCCTCGACGCGCAGCGTGACCGGTTCGGACGCGGGCAACGCCTGCACCGTTGCCTGCACCGGTGACGGTAAGCCGCCTTTCCCGGCGCCGCACCCGACCACCAGCAGCAGCGCGCCGATCAGTCCGGCTACCAGCCTGGTCATCGCCGCACCATGCGCCAGGTGATCGCGCTTGCCCCGGCCGCCGTCCCCAACACCAAGCCCACCGCGAGCAGCGGCACCGTGGCGTCCGGCGGACCCTCGCCGGTCTCCGGCGCACCCCGTGGGACGCGAGACACCTGGCCGCCGGTGCGCCGGCCGCCGTCGTGGCTTTTGCGTGCCAGCACCGTGATGGTGGTCTGCGCAGCGCCGCCGCCGCACTGCACCGAGACCGGATGGTCGCCTGGTGCAGCGTCCTCGGTGACGGTGGTGGTGCCGTGAATCGCCCAGGGCTGGTGACCCTCGGGATCGGGAGCCAGCGTGACGGTGCGCAGCACCGGTGAGCGCATCACCGCATCGCCTGAGCTGTCGCAGCGCGCCTGGACCTGCACCTTCTGCCCGGGGGCTGTAGCAGCTGGGTTGAGCGAGACGAAGTCGGCAGGTGGACCGATCGTGGTGTCGTCCGGTTCGACCACGGTGAGCGTCACGGTGAGCGTCTGCCCGGAACAATCCATCGACACCTGGTATATCCCCGGTGTGGTGCCGTCGGCGACCACGCCGGAGGCTTTCAGGTTGGGCGGACCGGCTGCCGGGTCGTGCCAGACCTGGATGTCGGTCAGCACGTCCGACGTGAGCGCTCCGGCGTCGTGGTCCGGGCAGTAACCGCGAATCTGCAGCTCATCACCGGGGTTCAGCAGCTCGTTCGGCGCCGCCAGGAAGGGTTCCGGGTCGGTGGCCGATGCGGCCGGTCCGGTGAGTACTGCTGCGGCGAGGCTGAGTAGCAGGCCGGTTCCGAGGGTGTGTGCTCGCATGGTGCTGAGCCTTGCGCTTCACGCAGGTCGATTCGCACTGCTTGCCTGCTGACAAGACGTCCACGCCGCACCCGGGTTCGCCTATTTCCGACATAAGACGCAGACTTCTCTTGACTATGTCCGATTGCTCGGGTTTAATCGAACATATGTTCGATAGCTTGATGCTGCCTTCCCCGCAGCTCGTCCGGATGCGGAGGTTGCCGGATGGCAGGTATGAGCGTGGCGTCGGTGCTGTCCGCCTCGGTACTCAGGCAGCGGCTCGACGCTCCAGGTGGCCGCCCGCTGTTCCCGGTGGTTGAACCGCTCACGCCGTTGCTGCCGGGCGGTGGGATACGCCGAGGATCGGTGGTCGCGGTGCGGGGCTCGACGGCATTGTTGCTGGCGCTGCTGGCTGCGGCCAGCGCGCAGGGAGCCTGGGTTGCGGTGGTCGGCGTCGGCGACCTCGGAGTGCTGGCCGCGGCCGAGGCGGGGGTGGTGGTGCGGCGGCTGGCGTTGATCCCCCGGCCAGGGTCGGATCCGGCACCGGTGGCCGCGGCTCTGCTCGACGGGGTGGGCCTGGTGGCGCTGGCCGGCGCGGACCGGATGCCCGCCGGGGCGCGGCGATCTCTGGTGGCCAGGGCGCGACAGCGCGGGTCGGTACTGCTTCCGCTCGGTCGATGGCCGGGCGCGGACGTCGAGCTGGACTGCCGTGCCGAGGTGTGGCATGGCGCCGAGGCCGGGCATGGGCGGCTACGCAGCCGCGAGGTCGTCGTGCACGCGGTGGGGCGGGGTGCGGCGGCCCAACCTCGCACCGCCCGCTTGCTGCTGCCCGGACCTGGCGGCTTGGTGGCGGCCGGGCTCACCGGATCGGCCCAGATAAGTTACATAGGGGACAATCGTGTTCGATAGGGCGTTTCCGCGAGTGGTCACGGTGTGGTGCCCGGACTGGCCGGTGGTGGCCATGGCGGCGGCCGAGGGGCTGTCTCCGCAGACACCGCTGGCGGTCGTGGCCGCCAACCGGGTGGTGGCCTGCTCGGCGACGGCCAGGGCACACGGGGTGCGCCCAGGGCAACGCCGTCGGGAGGCGCAGACCCGTTGCCCCGAGCTTGTCCTGCTACCCGACGATCCGGACCGCCAGGCCCGCTGCTTCGAACCGGTGGTGGTGGCGGTCGAGGCATTGGCTCCCGGGGTGGAGATGGTGTGCCCCGGCCTGGTCGCGGTGCCGGCCCGCGGACCGACCCGGTATTTCGGCAGCGAACCCGCGGTGGCCAAACAGATCATCGATGCGGTCGTCGCGCGGGCCGGAGTCCAGTGTCAGATCGGCATTGCCGACGGCCTGTTCGCCGCGATCCTGGCTGCACATCGGGGTTTGCTGGTGCCACCCGATGGGTCTGCCGCCTTTCTTGCCCCACTGGGCGTTGGTGAGCTGCACCAGCACGCCGCCACCGGGGTTGATCGCACTGCCCTGGTGGATCTGCTGCGCCGGCTGGGGTTACGCACCCTGGGTGCGTTCGCCGCGCTGGACGTCGATGACGTCGCCTCCCGGTTCGGCTCCGCGGGAGTGCGCGCGCACCGGCTCGCCCAGGGGCTCGACGAGCGCCCGCTGGCCAGCCGTGCCCCGCCGGTCGACCTCGCCGTCACTCGCCGGCTCGACCCACCGGTGAACCGGGTTGATGCGGCAGCGTTCGCTTCCCGGGAACCCGCCGAGCAGCTGCACACCGCGCTGGCCTCCCGGGGTCTGGCCTGCATCCGGCTGGGCGTCAGCGCTTGCACCGAGGCGGGCGAGGAGCTGCACCGGGTCTGGCGCTGCGCTGAGCCGTTGACCGCATCCGGCATCGCCGATCGGGTGCGCTGGCAGCTGGACGGCTGGTTGACCTCCCACGGGGCACGGCCCAGCGCGGGCATCACACTGCTGCGTCTGGTCCCCGAGGAGGTGGTCGGTGGGAAGGCGCTGCAACGCGGGCTGTGGGGGGAGTCGGGGGAGGACGACGAGCGGGCTGGGCGGGCGCTGGTCCGGGTACAGGGGATGCTCGGACCCGAGGCGGTACTCACCGGGGTGCTCGGCGGTGGCCGAGATCCCACCGACCAGATACACCTGGTGCCCTGGGGTGACGACCTCGTCCCGGCGCGCGCTGCGGATCATCCCTGGCCGGGCCGGTTGCCCGCGCCGTCCCCGTCCCGGGTGCCTACCCGCCCGCTGCCCGCCGAGGTGCTCGACGATGCCGGACGCGTCGTCGGGGTGACCGGGCGCGGGGTGCTCACCGGTGTCCCGCATTGCATCGCGATCGACGGGAGCCCGCTGCGTCGGGTGCTGACCTGGGCGGGGCCGTGGCCGGTCGTGGAGCGGTGGTGGGAGCCCGGTGGTGGGCGGCGCTGCGCGCGGCTGCAGGCGGTGCTCGACGCCCAACCCGGCCAGGAGCCGCTCGCGGTGTTGCTGGCCTGTACCGGGGGTCGCTGGCAGGTGGAAGGGATCTACGAGTAGTAGTGGCGGAGGTATGGCGCGGAGTAAGATAGATGGTATGGCGACAGTGAAGATCACCGTGACGGTCCCCGAGGAGCTCGCGGCTCACATCCGACGGGAGGTCGAGGAAGGCCGGTACCCCTCGGTGTCCGCGTTCGTCACCCGGGCGGTCGAGAGCATGCGTGACTTCGAACCGCTGGATCTGCTCATTGCCAGCATGATCGCTGAGACGGGGGAACCCGACGAGGCGGCCGAGGCGTGGGTGGAGCAGGCGATGGCGGCGGCCCGGAGAGCGTGCCCCGCCGACGGTGGCCTGAATGCCAGGGACGTGGCGTGAGTAGCTCGCCGGAGACGTTCATTCTGGATTCCGGGGCGCTCATCGCGCTTGAGCGGGCCGCGCCGACGATGACCAGTCTGCTCATGCGGGTCCGAGCCGGGCAGGCCCGCCTGGTGGTGCCTGATGGAGTGATCGCGCAGGTCTGGCGCGGTGGGACGGGTCGGCAGGCGCGGATTTCGGCGCTGCTCGGCCTCACACCGGAGCGATGCGTCACGGTCCCGCTGGAGACAACAGCCGCCAAGCGGGTTGGGCTCGCGATTGGGCAGGGTGCGCCCGCCGACGTCGTGGATGTGCACGTCGCTCTGGTTGCTCGTGACCATCGCGCGGCAGTGATCACCTCGGACCGTGATGACATCCTCTTGGTCGCTCCTGATCTCAAGGAGCGGATCGTCGAGATCTGACGCCGGGGGGGTGCGCGGGTGGGGCGGTTCTGTTAGAATCGAACATATGTTCGATATTTGTGGTTTCGACGGGGCGCCTCTCGCGAGTGCTACCCGTGAGGAGGACTGGTTCGACCCCGCCTGGCTCGACCAGGTCCCCGAGCCGCCGGACACCGGCCACACCATTCTCTATCCCGACAGTGCGACCAGCGAACACAACCTGCACGCCAGCTACCCCCACAACTGCCAATCCGATCTTCATCCGCCACCCGACGACCCGCCACCCTTCTAGCGCCGCGTCATGGGCCGGAACAACCCCCCGGTGCGGTGGGCAGACGTGGGGCGGGCACAACCCGTCCAGGCCCAACCCGCGCGGGCTCTACCGCGCACTCCCTACGCGGAGCTGCACTGCCATTCCAACTTCAGTTTTCTGGATGGGGCCAGCCACCCCGAGGAGCTGGTCGAGGAGGCCGCCAGGTTGGGCCTAGACGCGATCGCGATCACCGACCACGACGGGATGTACGGGGTGGTGCGCTTCGCCGAGGCAGCTCGTGAGCTGGGTATCAGAACCGTGTTCGGGGCCGAGTTCAGCCTCGGTCTCAGCGCAGCACAGAACGGGATACCCGACCCGGAGGGTGAGCACCTGCTCGTGCTGGCCCGCGATCCCGAGGGCTACCGCCGGCTGTCCCGGGTGATCAGCGATGCTCAGCTGCGCGGCCGGGAGAAGGGCAGACCGGTCTACGACGTGGCCGAGCTGGCAGCCGCCGCGGGTGGGCACTGGGTGGTGCTCACCGGTTGCCGTAAGGCAGCGGTGCGCCGGGCGTTGCAGCGCGAAGGCCCGGCCGCTGCAGCCGCGCAGCTACGCCGGCTGACCGAGCTGTTCGGCCGTGAGCACGTCGTCGTCGAACTCACCGCCCACGGCCTGGCCGACGACACCGAGCGCAACGACGCCCTCGCCGAGCTGGCCGCCGCGCACGGGCTGGGCACTGTCGCCAGCACCGCCGCGCACTACGCCACCCCCGCCCGGCACCGGCTGGCCACCGTGCTGGCCGCGGTCCGGGCCCGGCGCAGCCTGGACGAGATGGACGGCTGGCTGCCGGCCGCCGCAACGGCGCACCTGCGTTCCGGCGCGGAGATGGCCGAGCGGTTCGCCCGGTGGCCCGGGGCGGTCGAGCGGGCCGCTGCACTGGGCCGCGAGTGCGCCTTCGACCTGCAGCTGATGGCGCCGGACCTGCCACGGTTCGACGTCCCCGGTGGCCACACCGAGGCCGGCCGGCTGCGGGAGCTCACCTGGCTCGGCGTGGCCACCCGGTACGGCAGCTACGACGAGCGGCCCGGTGCCTATCACCAGATCGAGCACGAGCTGGCCGTCATCGAGCAGAAGAGCTTTCCCGGCTACTTCCTCATCGTCGACGACATCGTGGGGTTCTGCCGGCGGGCCGACATCCTCTGCCAGGGTCGTGGCTCGGCGGCCAACTCGGCGGTCTGCTACGCGCTGGGTATCACCAACGTCGACGCGGTAGGGATGGATCTGCTCTTCGAGCGGTTCCTGGCCCCGGACCGGGACGGTTATCCCGACATCGACCTGGACATCGAGTCCGGCCGCCGCGAGGAGGTCATCCAGTACGTCTATCAGCGATACGGCCGGGACTGTGCCGCCCAGGTCGCCAACGTGATCACCTACCGGCCCCGCTCGGCGGTGCGGGACGTGGCCAAGGCGTTGGGCTACTCGACCGGCACCCAGGACGCCTGGAGCAAGCAGATCGACCGGTGGGGTCCGCTGGGGCAGGAGCAGACCGGTATCCCCGAACCGGTGCTGACGCTGGCCGCTGAGCTGGAGGGGTTCCCCCGGCACCTGGGCATCCACTCCGGTGGGATGGTGCTCTGCTCCCGTCCGGTGGCCGAGGTCTGCCCGGTGGAGTGGGCGCGGCGGGAGAACCGCTCGGTGGTGCAGTGGGACAAAGACGACTGTGCGGCTGCCGGGTTGGTCAAGTTCGACCTGCTCGGGCTGGGGATGCTCGCCGCGCTGCGCTACGTGGTCGATCTGGTCGCCCGGCACTACGGACACCGGGTGCGGCTCTCGGATCTGCAGCCCACCGATCCGGCCGTCTACGAGATGCTCTCCCGGGCCGACTCGGTCGGGGTGTTCCAGGTGGAGTCCCGCGCGCAGATGGCCACCCTCCCGCGGTTGAAACCGAGAACCTTCTACGACCTGGTGGTCGAGGTGGCGCTGATCCGGCCCGGCCCGATCCAGGGCGGCTCGGTGCATCCCTACCTCCGGCGCCGCAACGGCCTGGAGACCTGGGACTACGACCACCCGCTGCTGGCGAACGCGCTGCGCAAGACGCTGGGCGTGCCGCTGTTCCAGGAGCAGCTGATGCAGATGGCCATCGACGTCGCCGACTTCTCCGCCGCCGAGGCCGACGAGCTGCGCCGGGCGATGGGGGCCAAACGGTCCACCGAGCGGATGGAGCGGCTGCGCGAGCGGCTGTTCGGCGGCATGGCCCGGCACGGCATCACCGGCGAGCTGGCCGAGAAGATCTACGCCACATTGCGAGCCTTCGCCGACTACGGTTTCCCGGAAAGCCACTCGATCAGCTTCGCCTCGCTGGTCTACTACAGCGCCTGGTTCAAGCACTACTACCCGGCGGCGTTCTGCGCGGCCCTGCTGCAAGCCCAGCCGATGGGCTTCTACTCCCCGCAGTCGCTGATCGCCGACGCCCGACGGCACGGTGTCACGGTCCGCGGCCCGGATATCAACGCCAGCGGGGTGCACGCCGGGTTGGAACCGGTTGCGCAAGGCGCACCGGAGCAGGCAGTGCGGCTGGAGCAGGTGGTGTTGCTGGAGCAGGTGGCGCGGCCGGAGCAGGCGGTGCGGTGGGGGCTGGCCATGGTGCGCACGGTGGGCCGGTCGCTGGCCACCAGGCTGGTCGAGGAGCGGCAAGCCCACGGTCCGTACCGCAGCATCGCCGATGTCGCTCACCGCGTGAGACTGACCACCGCCCAGGCCGAAGCACTGGCCACCGGCGGAGCGTTCGACCGGTTGGTCCCGTCACCGGCCACTGGCGGGGGAATCGACCTGGCCCCACAACGCCGCCAAGCGTTGTGGGCCGCCGGGGCGGTGGCCGCCGAGCGGCCGGACCGGTTGCCCGGTACCGCGACGGGGTTCGTTGCCCCACCGCTGCCCGGGATGAGCGCGCTGGAGCTCGCCGCGGCCGATGTGTGGGCCACCGGGGTCTCGCCGGGCAGCTTCCCCACCCAGTTCCTCCGGACCCGCTTGGCCGAGCTGGGTGTGGTGCCCGCGGCCGACCTGCGGGCAGCGCAGGATGGGCAGCGGGTACTGATCGCCGGCGCGGTGACGCACCGGCAGCGTCCGGCCACCGCCGGTGGGGTCACCTTCCTGAACCTGGAGGACGAGACCGGCATGGTGAACGTGATCTGCTCACCAGGTTTCTGGGTCCGGTACCGCACCGTCGTGCGGACCAGTCCGGCGCTGCTGTTACGCGGCCGGCTACAGGTCGCCGAGGGGGTGATCAACGTGCTGGCCGAGCACGCCGCTGAGCTGACTATGCCCGGGCACCGAGATTTTCGGTGAGCGGGTTGTGCTGCGGTAAAGACGAGAGGTGACCCTGTGTAACCGATGTGGGAAGTGACGGGAATGCGTCTTGCGGCCCGCGTCGGACTGTTGCGCTCTACGGTGTTCGACGAGCCGGTTTCTCCGGATCCACCAGATCGCAGGCGACTGATCCCGGACGAGGGGCGACGACCTGTACGGCAGAACTGTACTTGAAGGGGTCTCCCGGATAGAGCTGTGGGGGTTGGATATTGACGGCGCGAACAACCTCCGAGTTTTTCATGAAGATGGCGATGTTCTGGTAGCTGGGCAGCCTCGGCATATCGATCGGGCGCCCCACCCGTTCTTCCACGTAGCTTTTGGTGATGCCATCGTCCGGAAAGATGTAAACGGTATCCCAGCTTCCGGGTACGAACTCTTTCAGGGGTCGTGAGCCTCCGGTGCTCCGCAACTCCTGTAACTGTGCGACGAGTTGAGCGTCCTCTTCCAACGGGGTACCCCTCGACTGGCTGGAACATGACGTGGCGAAAAGTGTCAAGCATATGACGACAAGCGCGTGAACTGTCTTCACCATCAGTAGTCTCCGGATGTGGTGTAGTCGTCGTCAACGCCGCTACCGGGGTGGTAGCCGCCTGACCAACGGGTATCGTCCGGTTTTCGAGGGTCGGTGCCTGGTGGCTGTGTGATTTCGGGCGCCCGGCCGGTCTCGCCGATGGGGACGCGGTCGCTGTAGCCGAGATCGCCGTTCCGATCGATCACAACGGTCTCGCCGTCGCGTACGGCTTGTTCGACGATTGGGGCGAGCTCATCCGGACCAGCATGCGGGTTCTCCCGAGCGATGCGCCGACCTACCTCGTTGTTGTGCAGGTCCATGGCTTCTTCATGCGGACGGTTATCGGGTTTGCGTTCGTGGGCTGTGGTGAAGTCGCTGGTCCAGTCCTCATCGAAGCGTCGGGTCAGCAGCGCGTTCCAGTACGCGTGCCGGAAGGCATCGGCATGGCCGTCCACGATACCCGCTCCGCCGAAGGCCGACTGTGCCCTGGTGGAAGCGCCCTCCTGGATGTCGTTGGCGTCTATGACGCCAGCCCAGCCGATGTCGTCGAGCAGACGTGCCTCGGTCGCGGTTACCGTTTTGGGGGTGAACCCGAACTTCTTCGCCAACCAGCCTTCGGCGCCATCCGGGTACGTGACCATGCCGTCCGGATCGGTGGAGACCTGGTACGTGTCGAAAATGCGCTGGATCGGTTGTCGGTTGTCGACGTCGAGCTCGGCCGGCGGGTCATAGCCCATATCGGACAGGGCCTTGAGTCGGGAGCTGAGGATGTCCTCGTACTCGTCGACGAGTTTCTTGATTCTTTCGTTCGCGGTGAGGATGAACCCGATCGCGAATCCCTTCATCTCACCGGCATCGCTTACGTAGGCCTGCAGCCCGAGCTGGGCCACTGCGGTGCGCACTCCGTTGAGCAGGCGTTCCAGCTCGTCGATCTCGCTGTTGGCGGTGGTGGTGCGGTCAGCGAGCTCTTCGGCGATGGTGGCCAGGTCGCGGGCGATGAGTTCCATGTTTTCGCCGCTGTTGCCCAGCTGGGTCCGGATCTGCTGGACGTGGGTCTCGACGTCGTGCACGGGGGTGTCGTCCACCCGGTAGCCGGCGGCGGTGATCTCATCGGCTTTCGCGGCGATTCCGGTGGCGTCGCCGGCTTGGCCGGAGGCGGCGTGGAACTGCTGGGCGAGGCCGATGATCTCGGCGGGGTTGCCGTCGGCGAGGTCGTCGCGTAGCTGCCAGGGGCTCACGCCCGCTTTCGCGGCGAGTTCCTGATCACTCCAACCCAAGCCGGTACTCCTTACTGACCGCTGGAACGCCGGATGTCACATGCTGTCGGCGATACGCTGGGCTCGCGCGCTGTCGGCGATGGCGTGGGTGGTGGTCGCCAAACCGTCACCGAGGTCGGCTGTGGTGTCATTGCCGCCGGCTTGGGTTGCGCGGGATTCGCTCGCGGCCCGAGCGCCTTGGGCGCTGTGGTCCTTGGCGGTGCCCAGGGCGCCCGCGAAGGCGTGGGCCGCGCCTACCCGGCCGAATGCGGTGCTCACCACGGAGGCACCGTCGAGTGTGCCGGCGGCATCCTGCGCCGCGCCTGTGCAGCGCCGGTGCCCGGTTGCACCTTCGCGCAGCCCACTGCTGTCGTACTCGATCCGGCTCATCTCTGCTCCTTGGCTCTGCTTAGTGGCGCTGCTGGTTCTGCGGTGGGTCGCCGGGTGCGCTGTTGTGCCCGGCGACCGTCCTGGCTGGTCGGAGCGCCGGAAGCGGTGGCACCGGTGGGTGACCCACCGCCGGTTAAGCCACCGGGCGAGCCCGCGAGCCGGCTTGCCGCACCGGGGTCGACGCCGCCTGCGGGTCTGCCGGTCCAGATACCGGCGGGCGCTCCGGGATAACGCGGGCTGGCTGCCCTGTTAATCGGGGCGCCCTCCGCGGAACCGCCGTGGGCCACCGGTGGGGCGAAGGTGCGGTTGCCTTGCGCGGCCTCGCGGGCGGCGAGCTGCTGGGCGGCGAAGGATTTGGCGTCCAGGTGGCGGGCCGCCTGCTGGCCGAGCTGTAGCGCCGCCGGGTTCGAGGCGACCAGGCTCGGGGGAATCGTGCCGCCGTAGAGCGCGGCATAGTTGTATCCACCGTGGCCGACACCGCTGCCGCCCGAGCCGACACCGCTGCCGATGATCGGCGACCCTGGCGCGGATAGGCCGCCGTGCAGCCCTTCCAGCCGGGAAGCGTACTGCGCGACCTCGCCGAAGGGGCGGCCGGTGACCGGGTCGATCCAGCGGCCGGTGGTGGAGTCGAACTCCCGGCCGGTGGCGGGGTCGACGAGGTAGCCGGTGGTCGGATCGCGGACCCAGCCGGCGAAGTCACCACCCTCCGTGCCGACCACCGGTGACGTGGGGCGGCCTGCGTCGATCCCGTGTTCTGCCGCCACTGGCCCGTCCTGGTCACCCATAGTGGGCGTTGCGGCCGTGGTTTCGACGGGTGCGCCCGGGCCGGTCATCGTCTGGGCCGGCCCGGGCCTACTCGGGCTGCCCGGACCGGGTGTACCCGACGTGCCCGGAGCCGGAGGCACGGCGGCCACGGTGATTCCGTCGAAGACCCCCGACCACGTGTCGATCTCGGCGTTGAGTTGCCGCGTGGCAGTGTTCTCCGCCTCGCGCAGCTGCGCCTGGGCGGTCGGGGAGCTGCCGGGGGGCGCTGGCACAGCCATCATCGCGTTAGCCACGGCGTCCATGGCCAGGATCTCCGCTACCCGGTTGTCGTAATCGCGGACGATCTCGTCCCGGCGGAACTGGGCGGTGACACCGGCGGCACCCGCCTTCCGCAACTCCTCGGCCTTCTGTTCCGCGATACCAGCCACAAAGATGAGCCACCGCGCGAAGTCATCGGCCCGAGAACCGAAGTTCTGGTACGCCTGGCCACGTTGTGCGGTGACGTCACCCGATACCCCGGAGATTTTCTGGGCGGCCACCTTGCAGGCCGAGGCGAACCCGGTCCAGTTTCCCGCCACGTTTCGTAGCCGACCGGGGTTTCCGCTGGTCAGGATTCGAGCCGCTTCCGGATAGCTGTAGCCCGCCATCAGCTCGCCCATCCCGGCGTCGAGACGTGGATCGTGCTCGCGATGAGCGGGCCCAGCCCCGATGGTCGCAGAACCGCGCTGGTGGCTGCGAGGGCCAGCCGTAATGTCGCCAGCTCGGCGTCGCGGGCCTGCTGCGCCGCGGACATCGCGTCGGTGGCGAGCTGGTGGATGTCCATGCCGGCCCGCTGCGTCTGCGAGAGTGTCTGGTCGAACACCTGCTGCACCCGGCCGTGGGCGGTGCCGGCACCGGGAACCTCGCCGAATGCCTCCTGGTCGAGTAGGCCCGAGGCCAGCAACGATTGCAGATCCTCTACCTGGTAAGCCGCACGCAGCTCGCTCGCAGAGCCGTCCAGCAGCTCGGGGTCGAAGACGACCCGTTCCTCGTCGCCACTCATCGTGGTCTCTCCTCCGGTGTCAGCCGCGCAGGGTGCGGGCCATCTGGGCGCCGTAGTCCAAGGCGGTGTCGGCGATGTTGTTCATGGCCATGCCCTGGGTGCCGACCTGCTGGGTGTACTGGTTGCTCAGGCGGTGGTACTGGGTTTCGCGGTCGGCCAGCGAGCCGCCGGTGGTGTGGTCCAACGCGGTGGCGACCGCGTCATTGAGGTTGGCTCTGACCCGTGCCCAGATGCCGTCCCACTGTTCCTGACCGGTATTGGTGGCGCCGCGGATCTGCTGGATCTGATCGGTGTTGAAAGCTGTGAGGCCGCCGCTGCTCATGGTCTCTGCTCCTTAGCTGTTAGTCGGTGTGTGGGTGTCACATCGCGTAATCGGGAGTGGCATTGGTGGCCAGCCCGAAGGTCTCGTCATCGGCCATGCCGGCGAGTTGGCGGACCTGTTGCAGGTCGATGCGAAGTTGGTCCAGCGTCTCGCCGAGGGCTTGACCGCGACCGCCCAGTGAGGTGTAGCTCTCGGAGGTGACCGCGCCCGCGGAGGCTTGGATCGCCTCGGTGCTCAGCCCGGCTTGTTGGGTCAGGGAGCGGGCGACCTGCTCCATCTCGGCGAAAGCGCTGGCGAGCACCGACTCGGCTTGGGCGATCTGCTCCTGATTGACCTTGACGTCGTACTGTCCGGCCATGTTTTCTCTCCTTACTGTTGGGGAATCGTTCTGTTGGGAAATCGTTGGCTTAATTCAGGTGTCCCAATTCGGGGCGCCTTGATTCGGCTCCGGTTACCCTGGGGGGATCACGTCCGGCCAGGCCAAGATCCGGCAGCCGGTCGTCGGGCAGGCCACCCCGGTCTCGGCGGTGAGGTCGACCAGCCGGCGGCTGTCGTCGAGCACCATCGAGAACTCCATCCGTACGGCGTTGGGGGCGTAGAAGTCCGTCACACCGATGACCATGGCCCGGCCACCGGCGACGACGTAGCCGGAGTCGATCGGCCCGCGCAACCGGTCGTAGCGCAGCTGCTCCGGGGCGGCGCTGCGATGCCGGGTGGTCCGCATGACTCCGTCCCGGACCCCGTCGACGGTGAACCAGTCGTACTGGGTCAGCAGGGCACCGTCCTCAGGGTCGGTCTTGGAGTACACCGAACGCCCGGTCGCGGTCACTTGCATCGGGTACACCACCGGGCCGTCAGGCGGGTAGAACTCACCGCGATAGACCCGTGCGCCGTCGGTGACCACCAGCCCACGGAAGTCCCCGAGCTGGATCGGCACCGCCTCGGCTGGTACCCACGTCGGTTGCCCAGCCTCATCCAGGGCATAGCTTCCCGGCCCGGCCCTATCCGGTAGTGATGTGCATTCCGCACCGCGCGATGGCAACGGCATCGCGCACCACGCCGACTCGCTCTGGCGCACGACGGCCCGGTCGCGGGACAGCGCCACGACATCGCCGGGTGGCCGCGGCTCGACCACGGCACCGGTCCGCAGGTCGACCAACGGCTGTTCCGGACCTGCGGCCCAGCGGAAGTCCGGCGAGAACCACAGCGTCCCGTATGGCGCGTCGGGCACCGCTTTAGATCGGTAGTCGACCCCACCCACGCGCATCGGTAGCCCGGGGCTCTTGGTCTCCTCCCACGGCGTCGGCACCGGACAGGACACCGCGATCGTGCCGGTGCGCACGTCCACCCCGAGCAGTGTCGACTGGGGACTGACCGTCATCAGCAGCACCGCCAGGTTGCGGTTCTGGAAGTCGGCCAAGGCGACCACGTCACACCGCGGGCCCGCCGGCTCGATACCCGCCGGCGTCCCGGACCCGGACGAGCATCCGGCGACGACCAGCGCGACCACCATCATGGCCACGAGCGGAGTTCGCCGTCGAATGCTCATCGAACCGACGGCAGCCGGTCGGGGTCGACAGGATCGGTCTTGGTCTTCAGCTTTCCGTCGGGTATCTCCGCCTTCCACTCGCTGCCGTGGAACCAGCCGGCCGGCTGGTAGTCGATGCGCTTCTCGTCACCGCAGAAGATCCGGTAGCGATCGTCCTCATTGGACCAGTTGCCGCCGGCGTCGTTCAGGCTGCCTACCTGACCAGCAGTGCCGGTAGCCCACTGCTGGTGGTACCCCGAGCCGGAGCCGGGACGGTTGCTGATGACGGCGTTCATCGCTTCGGATCCCCTGATCCGCAAGGAGGGCGACACCGAGTCATACACACTGTCGCGGTATGACTCCGGCATGTCGCCATCGGGGTCGGGCACCACTGGCTGACCGGTGGCCGGGTCGGTCGCCGGCGTCCCGGCATCCTGGTGTCCACGGGCAATGATGTGCGCCATGTCGTCGGTCATGGTCGCATTGGCCTCAGCGGTCACGGTCTGGGACTCGGCGAGATTGACGATGTAGCCCTGCAGGTTCGTGATGTGCGAGCCCCAGCCGGGCTCCTCGGGTTCCTTCAGGAAGGTGTCCGTGAGCTGCTCGAGGACGATCTTCGATGCGCTCGCCGCGGTACCGGTGGCGCCGGGCGCGAGGCCGACGACGTCGGCGACGAGCATCGCGCCGTCGGTGAGGCTTTTGGCGCCCTGGTAGTCGGCGACCGCCCGGGCATGCGCCTGCTCCTCAGCCATCAGCCGTTGCTGGTCGGCGCTCGCCCCAGCACTGGCCATGTCCTTCAGCACCCCGGCCGACGCGCCGTCCAGCGAGCCGTGCAGCCGCATTCCGGCGGACAGCGCCTGCTGGTAAGCGGGATCGCCCGGGTCGGTGTGCCCGGCACGCACCGCCTGCTCGACGTACCAGGCGGCGCGACCGTCGGCCTGCGCGCGGAAGTTGCCGTACACGTCGCCGTCGGAGGCGGCGAGGAACTTCAGGAAGTTGGCGTGGGTGCCTTGGTCGAGTGTCATCCCCCAGGTCTGCTGACCGTTCGGCAGCTCGAACTGCCCAACTCCGGGTTGCCCGGGCGCTTCGCCGGGATCCTGGGCGAAGGAGTCCACGTAGGCCGACCCCATCACCCCGATCGCGGCCTTGACGTCGGAGTTGGCGGTGCGGGCCAACTGGATGTAGTCGGCCGAGGCGTCACGGACCACGGCGAGCGCGCCGTTCGTGGCGTCCGGCGCGGACACGGTGTCGTCGGGCTGGTTACTGGGCAGCGTGCCCGCCAGGATCACCTCGGCCGCTCCGGAGCCGTGCTGCCAGTTCATCCCCATCAGGGCTCGCCGGTCGGCGTGGTCGCCCGTGATCCACTGGTTGGAGAACTGCGCATTGCGGCCGACCAGGCCCAGCGCATCCGACGACAGCTCGTCGGGGAACAGCCCGGCCCACTCCTCAGGGCTCGGTGGCTTGGCGTCGTTGGAGTCCAAGGGGCCGGCGTGGTAGTGGTTGGCCGCCTCGATGTGCTCGCCGTAGTTCTGCGCCATGACGTTGATCTGCTGTTTCCAGCGGATCGCCGAGTCCCCGAGATGCTGGGCGAGGTCGTTGCTCGGTTTGGCGTTCGCCGAGGCGTAGTCGTCCATGAAATCCATGAACCCGGCGTAGCGGCGGAGGTTGTCGTCCCCCTTCGGCGGGTAGCTGCCCGGCAATCGGCCACCCTCGTCGGAGTATCTCGGATCGACCACGCCGATGTCGCCGTCGATGATGCTGCGCACTGGCTGCGGCAGCTGGTCGTAGGGCACCTCGTGGGACAGCGTGAGCAGCCCGTCGGCGACCCGGCTGGCGAGCTGTGTCTCGCGCTGGCCGAGGTTCGGTGCCATGTCGTCCTCAGCGCCGGTGGTGCAGTTGGCCTGGTCGGCCCACTTCTTGATCTCGGGTAGGTGTGGGGTGAGGGTGTTGTAGTAGTCGCGCAGGTACGCCGTCTCGGCGTCGGTGAGGTCGGCGCCGCTCTGGCGTTTGTGGTTGAGCAGGTCGAGGTAGCGGGTGGCGTCCTCGACGCCCTCGGCGTTGTTCGCCTTGGCGGCGCTGACGGTGCTGCCGGCCGCCTGCGAACCGCTGTCGGTGGAGTTGATGTCGCCGGGGCCGAAGTCGATCGGGTCGGGCGGGACCAGGCCCAGATCGGCCAGCGAGCGCAGGTTCTGGGCCAGGAAGTCCTCATAGGACTCCACCTCGGTCCGGATGGTGCCGCCGTGGCGGCGAACCGCCTGCACCGCTTCGTCGATCAACCCGTTGCGGGCCGATTCCTGCTCCTTCGGTGGCGTGGTCGAAGCGGTCTGCAGCAAACGTTCGTCGATCTTCTGTAGCTCACCCTCCAGGGCGCTGACCTGAGCCTGCGCTTTGGTGGTGCTCTCGGTGAGCCGGTCGGAGATCCCGTCGAGCAGTTTCGCGACCCGCCCCATCGCATCACCGCCCAGGCTCAGCTGCCGGTTCGTCTCCGCGACGCCGGCCGCGCTGTCACGCACCGCCGCCCCGTTGACGGTGTAGGAGTCGGCGGTGCGCTGCGACGCTTCCTGGGCGAACGCATCGGCGTCGGCCGCGTGACCACCCGCGCGGGCCCAGGCCGAGGCCATCTGGCTGATCTCGCCAGGGTCTCCGTCGGCGAGGTCGTCGCGCAGCTGCCACGGATGCACCCCAGCTCGGGCAGCGAGATCGTCATGCGACAGCATCAATCACTCCCCGTGTGATGACGGCTACCGTTTGTAGCCTACAGCTCATCGCGAGTGGGGCGCACCCCGCCCCACTCTTCGTTATCCCGAGGGCACTATCACGGAGGTGGGGTGCCGTTCGGCCACACACACGGCGAAGTCGCCGAGATCGACAGGTCACCCCGCACGTTGCTCTGCAGCGACATCCGGAAGGCGTCGGTGTTGTTCTCCGCGAAAAAGGCCGGTACGCGCAGCTCGCGGTGGTCATCGAGTACCCGATAATCGTGGGAGAGCCAGTAGGACTCCACGGCGTCGAATATCTCCTTGTTGCGTTCTGCGAGAAGATCACGCAGCCAGTACGTCTTGGCGACGATGATTCGCCCAAGTGGCCCTTGGTCAGTGGGGTCATCACAGGGAACCCGGTCGGTGGACTGCACCTCCAGACGAGCGGGGACCGGCAGTGCGGCCACCGCATCGGTGATATGTTCTTCCACTCGATCCTTCGCTTGCTGTTCGGTGAGGGTGTGCATGCTGCCGTTCCTTCCGGGGATCGTCGTCCCGCATCCGGCCAATACCGTGACGGTCGCAGCGAGCGAAACGACGAGTAGAATTGATCTCATCATTTCACCAGATCGTTGTGGCCGGTGATGATCGCGGTCATGTTCTTCAGGGATGCCGATCGCGGGTCCCAGTACTGGGAGTGCGCGTCCCCGTGGAACTCCGGGGTGGGCGGGAGTGGCATCGGCCCCCAGCTCCGTTCCTTCCAGGTGATGAGCGGTTTACCAGGATCGGAGGTGAATGTCCGGCCGCCGAAGTCCGGATCGCTCGGGTTATGGCCATGGATCAGGTCGACCTGCTGTTTGTGGGCAAGTAGGTCGCCGGGATTGACGCCGAACTGGATCGGGTCGTTCTTCGCATGTGAGGACCACACGTGGTCCTTGCCGATTCCCAGCTCGGCGGCCTTCTCGACGCCGACGCCCGGACTACCGACGAAGATCACATCATCGGCGTCCAATCCGTGATCCTTCGCGGTGTAGCCGACTACGGTGGAGCCGTAGCTGTGCCCGAGGACGGTGTTGTGCGATCGCGGACCCTGATGGGTGGCCCGCAGCCCGTCCTGGAACGAGTCCAGTGCCGGCGCGCCTCGCTCGGCGAAGTCGGAACTGATCGCGTCACCGCTACCCGGTGGCCACTTGACGATATCCTGCGGGGCGTCGTAGCCGATCCACATGATCGATGACGTGGGCGAGCTCGGATCAAGTGCGTTGGCCTCGGTAGCCATCAGGTCGGCTTTCGCCATGTAGTCACCCGCGCTGCTCAACCCGGCGCCGGTGCCGGGCACGAACGTGACGATGTTGTCGGCGGTGTCGGGATCGCCCATCGCGACGATCGCCCTGCCGTTGCCGTCCGGGTCGAAGCCGAGCAGGTATGCGTGCTGCTTGCCCTCGCCGACCGGTGCGTCCAGCCGTTGCTCGATCACGGCGAGATCTTTTCGCTGCTCCTCGAGGGCCCGAATCTCGAAGATCGCTGCCAGATTCTCGGGCTCCTCGTGTTTGAGCTCGGCGATCCGTTCGTCGAGCCGGGTGGCCTCGGATGCCAGGACCGAGCGGTTGGCCTCGTGACGCACTTCGGTGGGGATGCCGTCGAGGTTGCCGATCTGTTCCGGGTGCTCGGCGATGAGCTCGCGCTGTTGGTATGGAGTCAGGCCTTTCCACCAGCCGTTGACCTGCTTCGGGTCGGTGCCCTTCGAGGGAATGTCCGGGTCGGTACTCCCGGCGTCGAGCTCGGCTGGAGGGTCGTAGCCCATCTCGGCCAGGGACTTGAGCCGGCTGGTGAGGATGTCTTCGTAGCCGTCGACGAGATCGCGGACGGTGGCGCCGCTGTTTCGCACCATGCCGACGGCAGCCTCCTTGAGCACCACGGCTTCCTGGTTGTAATTGCGCAGCCAGCCGGTCGCGGGGTCGATGGCGATCGGGTTCGCGTACGCGTCCTGGACGAGTCGGTCCGCTGCAGCGCGCACTCGTTCCAGCTCGTGGTCCAGCGTGACGACCGTTACCTTGGCGGTGGTGGTGCGGTCGGCGAGCTCGTCGGCGATGGTGGCCAGATCGCGGGCGATGAGCTCCATGTTCTCGCCGCTGTTGCCCAGGTGCGTCCGAGTCTGTTGCAGGTGGGTGTTGACGTCGTGCACGGGGGTGTCGTCGATCCGGTAGCCGGCTGCGGTGATCTCATCGGCTTTCGCGGCGATGCCGGTGGCGTCGGCGGCGTGACCGGCGGCGGTGTGGAACTGTTGGGCCAGTGTGATGATCTCGGCGGGGTTGCCGTCGGTGAGGTCGTCACGCAGTTCCCAGGGATTGACGCCCGCTTCCTTGGCGAGATCCTCGTTACTCAGTTTCATGATCCGGCTTCTGTCCAAGGACCCGGGTCGCACCGGAGCAGCTGCACGGGCACCGCGCCCAGGCGCCGGTGCAGCAAGGTGCCACGACCGGGGTTGAGCTGCTGCGGCCGGACGCCGAACACCGGACCCTCGGACTTGGGGGTGCTCATCAGGACCGCGGGCAGGTTCATCTCCCGGGCCCGCCCGAGGAACTGGTCCAACGAGGCCCGGGCGGCGCCACCGGCCTGCCGGGTGACGTAGAGGTGCAGACCGATGTTGCGGGCCTGCGGCAACAGTTGCAGCAGCGGGAGCAGGGGATTGCCCGCCGAGGTCGCCACCAGGTCGTAGTCATCGATCAGGACATAGACGTCGGGACCTTTCCACCAAGAGCGGTCCCGCAGCTGGTCGGGGGTGACATCGGCACCGGGCAGGCGTTTGGTGAAGCCCTTCATCAGCCCGGCGACCGCATCGACGGCCTGCTGTGCGGTGGTGACGTAGTCCATGAGCTGGATGCCGCCGAACTCACCCAGCATGGTCAACCGGAAGTCGAACAAGATGATCTTGACTTGTTCCGGGTCACCGCGCTTGAGCACCTGCCGAGCCACCGTCCGCAAGAAGGAGGTCTTGCCACATTCGGTGTCCCCGATCACGATGGCGCCGGCGTCATCGCCCGCCCGGAAGATCACCAGCTCCAGCCGGTGGCCCTCGATGCCGATCACGACGCCGTCCTGTCTCGCGGCGGGCGGGACATCCTCGAGGCGGTAGCTGACCGGCAGCAGCCGCACCTTCGGCGCAGGCTCACCGGGCCAGCCGTCGCGGATCCGCCGGACCAGGTCGGCGATCCCGGCGCCGAGGTCGGCGTCGCTTCGGTGCCCGTCGACTCGCGGCAGCGCGCCGAGGAAGTGCAGCTTGTCCCGGGTGGCGCCGCGGCCGGGTCGGTTCTCCGGCACGGTGAGCTGCATCTTGCGGTCGAGCTCGGAGTCCAGTGCGTCGCCGAGTTTCAGCTCGATCTTGGTCCCGATCAGGTCACGCAGCCCTAGACGTAGCTCCAGCCAACGGTTGCCGGACAAGACGATGTGCACCCCGTAGTTGAGCGAGCGCCCGATCAGACCCAGCAGCTCGTGCTCGAGATCCTCGTAGTTCTGCCGGAGCACCCCCCAGCCGTCCACCACGAGGAACACGTCCCCGAACCGGTCGTCGGACACCCGGCCCTGCGCCCGCAGCTGCCGGTAAGCGGCCATCGAGTCCACCCCGAGCCGGCGGAACCGGGTCTCCCGGTCGGTGACGGTGCCGGTCACCTCCGCGATGATGCGGTGGACCACCTCACTGTCCAGCCTGCCGGCGAGACCGCTCAGATGCGGCAGGTCGGCCAGGCCGAACAGCGCACCACCGAAGTCCAGCGCGAAGAACTGCACTTCCGCAGGCGTGTGCCGCAGGGCCAGCGCGGCCAGCAACGTCCGGATCATCGTGGACTTGCCGCTGCGCGGCCCGCCGACCACCGCGACGTGGCCGCCCGAGCCCGCGGCATCGATCACCAGCGGGTCGCGGCGCTGGTGGTAGGGCCGGTCGACCAGCCCGACCGGCACCTGCAGCAGCGGTGACGAGTCCGGCGGTGCCCCGAACCCGCGAGCCGGATCGGTGCCCAGCGTCGAGAACAGCCGGTCGAGGGTCTCGGAACGGTTCAGCGGTGGCAGCCACACCTGATGGGCGGCAGTGCCGTGACCGACCATCTGGTCGACCATCACGCCGAGCACCGTCGGCTGGTCGGCGTCATCGGGATCGATCACCGGCTGTGGTGCCCGCGGGTGCTGCTGTGCCGGCACCGGTTGTGGTGCTGAGGTGAAGCGGCGCACGTCGAGGGCCCCGGACAGGGCGCTGACCACCTCCTCGGGTCCGGTTCGGTGCGCGCCGGACACGTAGGCCGCCCGGAATTTGCGCAGTGTGCTGGTGTCGGTGCGCAGGTATCCGTGGCCGGGGGCTTGGGGCAGGTGGTGGGCGTCCACCGAACCGATGGCCATCCGGCTCTCCTGCTCGGAGAAGGTCCGCAGTCCGATGCGGTAGGACAGATGCGCCTCCAGCCCGCGCAGCTTGCTCTCCTCCAGGCGCTGCGAGGCCAGCAGCAGATGCAGCCCCAGGGACCGGCCGAGACGCCCGATCTGGACGAACAGATGAGCGAAGTCCGGTTTCTGGGCGAGGAGCTCGGAGAACTCGTCGACGACGATGAACAGGCTCGGCAGCGCAGGCAGCTCCGCGCCGCGCGTTCTGGCCCGCTCGTAGTCCCGCACCGAGACCAGGTTGCCCGCATCCCGCAGGATCTCCTGGCGGCGGTTCAGCTCACCGGCCAGCGCCTCCTGCATGCGGTCGACCAGGCTCAGGTCGTTCTCCAGGTTCGTGATCACTGCGGCGACGTGCGGCAACGCCGACATCCCGGCGAAGGTCGCGCCGCCCTTGAAGTCCACCAGCACCAGGTTGAGCAGTTCGGGGGAGTGCGTGGTGGCCATCGCCAGCACCAGGGTGCGCAGCAGCTCCGACTTGCCGGAACCGGTCGCGCCGACCACCAGGCCGTGCGGCCCCATCCCGTCCTGCGCGGACTCCTTGATGTCCAGCAAGAGCGGCTCACCATCGGCCGCCATTCCGATCGGCACGGTCAGGTGGTCTCGGGTGGGGCGTGGCCGCCACAGCGTGGCGAGGTCGATCGCGCCGGGATCGGGGATGTCCAGCAGCGCGGGCAGGGTCTGGTCGGTGGTCGCGAGGTCCTCGGCTCGGGCCGTGGCGACGTCGAGACGGTAGGCCGCGAGCTGCTGGGCCAGTGCCTCCGCGGTCGCACCGGCCAGCAGGTCGGCCTGGCCCAGCCCGTCGAGGTGCCCGCCGGCTCGGACCGACAGGGCGCTGTCGTCGAGTACCAGGGTCAGCCCATGACGATCCGCCAACTCGCCGGCGCCGCCGTCGAGGTCCACGACCGTGACCGCGGCCAGCCCGCCGGTGCCCAGCATCAGCTCGGTACCTGTGCAGGCTCCTCCGTCGAGCACGACCAGCAGGTGCGCAAGGTCGGGGTCCGGCTCGGCGTTGGGGTTGAACCGCGGCCTTCGGGTGAGCTCTGCGCCCAGCCGGTCCTCCAGCTCGACGAGGCTGGGACTGATCATCCGGACCGGACCCGCGTGGTCGACCTCGGTGGGGTGCTGGGCGTGCGGCAACCACTTCGCCCAGCCCCAGGCCGGCCCGTCGGGTGCCCGAGTGCAGAGCAGGATCTGCAGGTCGGTGGGGGCGTGGAAGGTGGCCGCCTGGATCACGATCGAGCGGGCCAGGGCCTGAGCCTCGGTGCGCTGCGCGCTGATCCGGACAGCCGCGAACCGGCGCAGCGCGAGCTGGACCGGCAGATCCGGCACCACCGAGTGGGTCGTGATGAACCGTTTGAGGGCTGACGCGCTCAGCGGGTCCAGGTCTTCGACCGGGCCGGACTCACCCGCTTCCAACGGGGTGGCGAGGTACTGCGGACCGAAGCCCACCCGAACCACGCCGAAGTCCTGGTCCGAGGGGCGCCGCTCCCACAGACGGGGGCTGTCCACGACCGACCACAGCATCTCCGGTGCGGGTGCGCCCCACTCCTGGGCCTGGCGCTGCGCCGCTGCGGTGTCTCGCACCTGCTTGCGCATCCGGTCGAGGTAGCGCAGGTAGTTGCATCTGTTGTGCTGAGCGGCGCCCTTCTGGCCGGAGCGCGCCCGCAACACCGAGCCTGCTACCAGTGCCAGGGCGGAGACCAGAAACAGTGACCCAGCGACGTAGGCGATCGGGTTGTTGCCCGCGGAGAAAAGAAAGACGACCGAGCCCAGGCCGCTCATCGCGGGCAGCGCGGTCAGCCAGATGTTGCTGTTCTCCGCTTTGGGCAGTTCGGGTGGTGGCTGCAGAACGATTTGGCCGGCAGGGACAGCCGGCGGTGGGATCCGGGATGGTCGACGCACCACGTGATCCGAAGTCAGCACGGTTCCCCTTATTTCACCCTGTCCCGAGCCGGCCGTGGAGATCGTGCCGATCAGGCTATCCTCACCCGCGCCGTATCAAGCCGTAATATAGCGATCACTCACGGTGTGACTCTGACGGGGGAAGATTCAGTGACGATGCCAGCCGGCCTGCCGCGGGCCGGCCCGCCGGACCCGTCCGGACCGCGCGAGCCGGGTGGCGTCGAGTTCCGCCGGATCTCGGTGGCCGGTCCGCGCACCCGCGTCGACGTGGCGGTTCCCGCCGCGGTGCCACTCGCCCGGCTGCTGCCGACCTTCCTGCGGCAGGTGGGGGAGGACCGGGCCCCCGACGGTGGCGTCGGCCATGGGGGTTGGGTGCTCAGTCGTGACGACGGAACCCGGATCGACGGCACGATCACCCTGGCGGTCGCGGGCGTCGGCCAGGGTGAGCTGCTCTTCCTGCGGCGGTTCCACGAGGCCGCGCCGCCGCCCCTGTTCGACGACGTCGTCGAGGTGATCGGCCACCAAGGCGTGCGGGTGGGCTGGGGTACCGCACAGACCCGTTGGGCCGCCGCGGCGGTGGCGGCGGTGGCGATCGGGACGGCCGTGTCGGCGGCGGCTTCGGCGCCCGGGCGGCTGCCCGGATATCTCTGCCTGGCTCTCGCGGTGATCCTGCTGCTGTGTGCCGGTGGTCTGGCCCGGGCCTTCGGCGATCTCGCCGGGGCCACGTTGACACTCGGCCTGGCCGCACCGACGGCCGCGGTGGGCGCGATGGTGCTGCTGGGGACCGGTGACGGGTTGCTCGCCGTGTTCAGCCCGGGTCATCTGCTGCTGGCCTGCGGGGTCGTGATCGCGATGGGGTCACTCGGACCGACCGTGATCGGCGGCGGTGAAGCGTTCTGCGCGGCGCTGATCGTCGCCGGCCTGCTCGGGGCGCTCGGGTCACTGCTAGTGATCATCTGGGAGGTGGACCGGGTCCGAGCCGCGGCGGTCGTGGCCGCCGTGGCGCTGGCACTGACCACGCTCGTGCCGCAGATCGCGCTACGCATCGCCCGGGTTCCGGTGCCCCGAGTGGTGAGCTCCGCGGCGGATCTCGACGAGATACCGGGTCAGCTGGCGCTGGACCGCGTGCAAGACCAGGTGGTTCAGGCCCGCCGGATGCTGACCGGCCTGCTCGTGGGCTGCTACCTGACCGTGGTGGTGGGCACCGTGCTGCTGCTGTCCGCGGCCCGGCTGTGGCCCGCGGTGCTCGCCGGGGTGCTCCTTGCGTTGGCGCTGTTGCGAGCCCGGTTGTTCCGGGATCGGACTCAGGTATGGGTGCCTGTGTCGGCGGTGCTGGTGATGCTCGCTGGTGGCGGCTGGTCTGCTGTGACGGCGAGTTCCGGGACGGGCGGGTTGCCCGGCGTCGTGGCGACCGGCGCCCTGGTCCTCGCCGTGATCTCCGCGGCCGTGGGGCTGATCAGCGGCCGTTACCAGCGCAACCCTCGGCTGGACCGGCTGCTCGACATCGCGGAGACTGCGCTGTTGCTCGCCACGGTGCCGCTCATCCTCGCGGTCTGGGAGGTCTACACCCAGCTGCTCAACCTGCGGGCATGACGCACCGGCTCGCCGCGACGCTGCTCGCGGTGGTGATCACCCTGCTCTCCGCCGCCCCGGCCGGCGCCCAGCACGCTGTTCAGACCGACAACGCGGGGTGCCGTCGACCACCGCCGCAGGGCCGGCCCCTTCCCAAGGGGGCGTTACCGGCACCGATCATCGCTCGGCTGGGCTTGAAAGGCGTCTGGCACGACCTGAGCCGGGGAGCAGGCGTGACGGTCGCGGTCGTCGACACCGGTGTCGCTGCGCACCCTAAGCTGACACCCGCCGTCCTGCCCGGGATCCAGCTGGTCACGGTGCACGACGCCCGGCGCTTCGAGGTGCAGCCCGCCGCCCCGATCGACTGCGACAATCACGGGACGATGGTCGCGGGTCTCATCGCGGCGCGACCTGATCCCGACGACCGGGTGGTCGGGGTGGCACCCGAGGCCGCCATCCTGCCGGTGCGGTTGGCCGACTTCAAGCAGTCCCCAGCGCTGGGTGACGCGATCCGGTTGGCTGCCCGCAGCGGGGCGAGGGTGCTGAACCTGTCGTTCGCGCTGCCCGACGACCGGCCGGATATCCGCGCCGCGATCGAGGAGGCGGTGCGCAACGACATCGTGGTCGTGGCGGCGGCGGGTAACGAGGGCCAGTCCAGCCAGCCCGGTCAGCGTTGGTATCCGGCGGCTTATGACGATGTGCTCGCGGTCGCGGCGGTCGGGCCGGACGGCCAGCCGATGGCCGAGTCCAACCGGGGCGCCTGGGTGGACATCGCGGCCCCCGGCACGGATCTGATCAGTACCTCGACGGGTGGGTCGGGTTTCGCCACTCAGAGCGGTACCAGTTTCGCGACCGCCCTGGTGTCCGGCGTCGCGGCACTGATCCGGTCTCGGTTCCCGCGGATCAGCGCCGCCGAGGTGCGTGTGCGGCTGACCGGCAGTGCGGTGCCGGTCAGCGGTACGGCCGATGACCGAGTGGGTGCCGGGGTGGTCGACCCGCACGCCGCGCTGACCTACCTCCCGCCCACCGGCGTGCAGCGCTTCGCCGATCCTCGGTCGGTCCGGTTGGCCCCGCTCCCGGAGCCTGATCCGGTGCTCTCCGCGGACCAGGCCACCGCGCTCGCCTGGTCCGGGGGTGTCGTACTGCTCGGGGCGCTGGCCTTGATCGGCGGTTCGGTGCTACGCCGGGCCGCGGCTCGAGGGTGGGTGGCCGGGCCGACGGCAACCCGCACACCCGCGGACACCGAGCCGGCGCCGACTCCGCCCAAGACCGTCCTACGCTGATCGGAGTCGTGCGGTATCACCCGGTGGGGCCGCGGCGTATCACGGCTGCCTTGCGGGGGTCGAGGTCCGGTCCCCGCCGCAGCAGATCGACGAATGGCGACGGCATGGTGAGCGCTTCGTCCGGGTGATAACCCAGTCGGGAGACCGCCTTCGCCGAGACGATCAGGTACCGCTGCCCGGAGTCGGTGATCAGGGTATAGGCGCCGTCCTTGCCCGCGGAGGTGCTGGACCGGACCAATGCGCCACTGCCCGACGGGATCAGCACCGCCTCCAGCGGTCCGATCAGCCCACCTCTGTCATCTCTGAGGGAGATGATCCCGACAGGGTGCGGCAGGGCCTCGGGAGTATGCAGGCTCACCCGCCACGGCGCGTCCCCCGGGCTGGCTCCAGGTCTCGTGCGCACGCACAGCGGCTGGTCACGTTGCAGCCTTCGGATTCTGGGCTCGACCGACGGTAGGTCTTCCACCAGCATCTCCGGTCCTTCCGGAATCGTCGCGATGATCCCGGAAGGTAGTGGGATCGGCTCGGCTCGGGGGAGGCGCAGCTGCTCCAGGGTTTGGCCGGGCAGGGCGCGCCTGCGCCCTTCGATCACCAGCCACAGCTGACCGTTCGGGGAGCGCAGCAGCACGGCGTCCGCGTTGGTGAGCTCACCGCCCGGTTCCGGCAGCCCGACGTAGAGCGACGCCGGGGCGGTGCCCTCGACCGAGCCGTCGGGTACCGCGCAGACCGTCCACGGGTCGTTGGTCAGGCGCTGCGCTTGAGGCAGCGCATCGGGTGCTCCAGGAATGCCGATGGGCAGGCCCCGAGGTTTCCCCACCAGCGTTTCGGCCCGGACCTCGGTGGGTGGACCGCCACCGACGAGCATCGCCGAGCTCAGGTTCAGCGCCTCATGCACCACTCCGTCGAGCACCACGTACGTATCGCCGGAACCGGCCACCACGACCGCACCGGAATCAGGCAGCCCAGGTCCGCTCCCGCCACCGAGCAATCCGATCACCCCGAACACCGCTGAGATCAGGACGCCGACGGCGATGCCGCCCGCCATGGCGCGGGTGAGCCGCCGGCGCGGATCGTCCAGCGCCTCGTCCGCGCCGCGGATCAGGCTGGTGACCTGCCGCCGGTTCTCGTAGGCGTACGCCTCGGCCTTATCACGTGTCGTCGCCATGGCTCACTAGTCGGCTCGCGGGATGGGGACGTGCTGAGACTAGCGAGTGTGTTGGCTCTTCGTGACGAACACGTGACGGACCGCCACCGTTACGATCGGCTGCGGCGGATCCGAGCAGTCGAGGGGGTGTCATGGCCAACGGTGTCGACCGGTGGATAGCCGTCGACCGAACGCGAGTCGTGACCGTGGCCGCAGCTCTCGGTTGGGTCTTGGCCGGGGTGGGAATGCGGGGCCCGTCCGGTGCTGCGCTGATCGGTCTCGGCGTGCTGCTGCTCGCCGCGGCTCTGCTACGCCGGCAGGGCCGGTGGGCGAGCGATCGCGTCATGCAGTGGCTGCTCGACCGCGACAGCGTGGTCTCGGCCGGTTCGCAGCGAGGCGACCCGCAAGGGGACAGCGGTCTTGGGGCGGTGTCCGGTCTGCTGCCGCAACTACACATCGTGGAGGCGCGTGATCGCCGCAATCCACCCATCGCAACGGTGGGTGACGGGCCGGGTTACGCCGCCGTGCTGGAAGTGCACGACGGGCCTGACGTGCGGCTTCCGCTGACCGAGCTGGTGTCCTGGGCCACCGGGGACGCGGCTGGTCTGGCCGGTGTGCAGGTGCTGGTCGAGCAGACGTCGCCGGTCGACGTCGGGGAGGACTTCGGCCCGGCGATCGCCTATCGCCGGCTGCCCACCAACGGTCTACCGCTGGTCGTTCGAACCTGGATCGTGTTACGCCACGAGCCGCTGCGGGCGGTGCAGGCCGCTGCCGCCCGCGGCGGGGGCGCGTTGGGCGCGCGGACGGCGCTGGTCGCCGCCACCGCGCGGTTGCGGGTGCGGCTGGCCGAGCTCGGAGTGCGCGCCACGGCGCTGAGCCCAGCCGCCTTGCGGGAGCTGCTGCCGATGCTCGGTGACCCCGCCTCGGTCGGTGAGATCCGGCCGGAGATGTGGGTGACATCGCACCGCGGCCACTGTTGCCTGCTTGCTGAGGTGAGCTCGTCGGCAGCCTGGTCAGCGGTGCTGCGGGCCGCCAGCGGTGCGCAGCGCTCGGTGGTGTCGCTGACCGTCGACTGCTCTGGTGCGCCGGCCGGCTCGCAGGCGGTGGTGCGGCTGGTGGCGCGTGATCCTGAGCAGCTTGAGCGGGCCAGGAGCACCGTCGTCGGCACCGGTCACGCCACGCCACTGCTCGGCAAGCAGGGGGCCGGGGTGGTGGCGACTCTTCCGCTCGGTGCTGAGGTGCGGGTGTCGGTGGCAGCGGTCGAGGGCAACCGCAAACCTGGCAACACCGAGCGGCCGCGACTCGATCCGCCTGCGGCGGGCGTTTTCTTGGGCACGAGCCGGGACAGCGCTCCGGTAGCGGTCACTGCGGTGGCGGCTCGTCCGCTGCGGCTCGGACTGGTCGGTGGTATCGACGTTGCGCGTGTGCTCGCGTGCCGAATCCTGGGTGCCGGTTGCCACCTCACCGTCGCGACCGCGAGACGGGAGGCATGGCGGCCGTTGCAGGCGCTCGCCGGTGCGCAGCGGCTGACCGTGGTGGAGCAGCGGGCGAGTTGGCCGCCGGTACCGGGGCAGCCCCCGAACCTGGGCCACGGCCCGCAGGTACTGCTGGTCGATCTGCCCGATCCACCGCCTCGCTGGGTCGGGCGCTCGCCGTGGTGCACGGTGGTGCATGCGGTCGCCCGGGTGCCTGTCGATGCCGAGTTCTGGGCGACGGTGGACGAGGTGCTGGTCGGTAGCCGGGGGCACGGCGAGGTGTTGGCCCGGCTGCTGGGTAACCGGGAGGTCGTGCGGGCCGACGAGCTGGGCGCGGGTGAGATCGCGTTGTGCGCCCGTAGGCGGGTCGTGCTCGGCCGGCTGCTCGTCGCCCCGTCCGAGGCTGATCTGGTGTCCTGAAACACTGCGGGCATGACCGGATACGTGACGCGATGGTTACTCGGTGCCGTCTCGGTGGTCGCCATTGTCGTCTCTGGGTGTTCAGCGCCCGGGTCGGGCGAGGGGCCTGCGGCAGGCGGAGAGACAACCGCCGGGCCTGCCGGGCAGGTTGTCCCGGCGCCCCGATCCGGAGTGAGCCTGCGTACGGATTGCGCGAAGGTCGCCCAGGTGCGGCTGCTCGGTGTGTCCTGCGGTCCGCGAGTACCGACCGCGGTGCCACCGAGGGGGGAGATTCGCGAGCTCCTGCGTGACTCCACGGCGCAGCCGACGATCACGCTCATGCTCTGCTCGGCAGTACCCGACGCCGACGTCGCACGCCTGCTGCGCGGTGAGTTCCGCGCGTGGGTCGAGGCTGACGTCTGTCATCTCGACCGTCCCCTCGACGCGGCACGATCGATCAACAGGGTGACCGTGTCGCTGACCATGACGAGCATTGGCGACTTCTTCAAAGAGGAGGACGACCGTTGGGTCGACTCTTCGGTAGGCTCCGTGTTCGGGGGCTACGTAGAGCCCACCCCGAACCGGACCCGGTGGTTTCGCTTCGGGCTCTCGCCGGACCGTCAAGCGCCGGGGACGCTGCTGGTGCTGTTCGAATACCAACAGTCGGGTTCGGACTTCAACCCCGTGCCCGCACCTCCCGAGTTGCTCGCTGGATGGAACGAGCTGGCCGCCCTCATCGCGCAGTATGTGACCCGACCGGCCTGAACGGCGGTCTCGACCCGCCAGCTGTTCGCTACGTCCATCGCGGTGATCACTCCCGGGCCCGGCTCACGAGCGCGACGAACTGGTGTTGCGGGTCTTTCACGACGGCGTGAATGGTCGTCACTACTGGGCAGGGCCACGGCGACGGGCAGATCCGGCAGGCACCGCTGTCCTGTGCTCGGTGCTCGACCAGCAACCCGCGCAGGACCAGCACCAGGTCACTGATCAGCTTGCGTGCCGTTGCCGTATCCTCCGGGGACCACTCGTCGTCCTGTTCGGCCAGGTACTCCGCCTCGTGCAGGTGGCCGTAGAGATCGTCGTGCAGCAGGTGACCTGCGGCAGTGAGTGCTGGGGTTGGTGTGCTCACCGGGTACCTCCCCGATTCGGGCGAGGTCCGTCGCCTCGCTCCTGATCAGGTAACCGCTTAACTAATGGTCATGCAAGGACTTCACCACTGGTTAATAGGGACCCGCTGACTGAAGTTCGCGACGGTAGAAGCTATGATCTCGCGTCGGGAGGTGCCACCATGCCACATCGCGATCCGACGATTCGCAGCAGGGAACTGGGTGAGGGGCTGCGCCAGGCCATGCAGCAGGCCGGGCTGGCCGGTAAAGAGGTTGCCCACATGCTCGACGTGACACCGAGCTACGTGTCGATGCTGCTGTCCGGCAAACGGGCGGCCAGCGAGGTGGACATCGCCGCGTTCCTCGGCGTGTGCCGGGTCACGGGCGCGGACCGGGACCGGCTGCTGGCGCTGTGCCGGGAGCAGGACACCCCGGGCTGGTTCCAGCAGCACGGCTCCCGAATGCCCAAGCAGCTCGTCACGCTGATCGACCACGAGAACAAGGCGGTGACGATCAGCGAGTTTGGAGCGACTGGCGTGCCCGGCCTGCTGCAGACCGGCGACTACGCCCGTGCGGTGATCAGCCGCATCGTCAACGTGCCGCCCGGCGAGGTGGACGACCGGGTGGCCGCCCGACTGGCCCGGCAGAGCCTGTTCAGCCGGCACCGCCCGGCCCGGTTCGCCTTCTACCTGCACGAGTCCGTGCTGCGAACTCCGGTAGGCGGGTCCGCGGTGATGGCCGAGCAGCTGCGCCACCTGCACCGGATGTCGGCGCGCTCCTACCTGACCCTGCGGGTGCTGCCCACCGCGCTCGGTGCGCACGCCGCGATGGCTGGAACGTTCAAGCTGATGGAGTTCACCGAGTTCAAACCGGTGACCTACCTGGAAAGTGAGACCTCCAGCGTGTTCCTGGAGAAGCCGGAGGAAATTCAGGCCTACCGCAATATCCTGGGAGTGCTGGCGGATACTGCACTGGACGAGGGACAATCGCAGGAGCTGATTGCCGCCCTGGCAACCGGGCTCTACGCGGATGGAGAGGATCATGATGACCGCGGTTGAGCCGGACCGCATCGTCTGGCACACCAGCAGTTACAGCTTCGGTAACGGTGACTGCGTGCAGGTCGGCTGGCGCACCAGCAGCTACAGCGGCGGAAACGGCGCCTGCGTGCAGGTCGCGCCCGCGCCGGACCGGGTACTGGTCCGCGACTCCAAGAACCCCGACGGTCCCGCGCTGGCCGTCCCCACCCCCGCTTGGCAAGCCTTCCTCGGCTGCCGGTCACTGCTTCCGGACGTCAACGCTTGGTGAGCACGGGGGCGATGGTGGTGCGCTCGGCGCCCTGAAGTATTCGGGGCCACGAGTCCGGCCGGCACTTCGGTGTGCAGCCAGGTCCCGACCACGGTGTCGGCCTTATCAGCGTCGACTCCTTGACGGTGCGCCGGATCGTGACCTCGCGACTTGGTGGCGGATGCCCCGCTTGACGCGCGGGTCGGTCAGTTCGCGCAGCGCATCCAGCAGCCCGCCCGCCCCGGCCAGTTCCAGGGTGTTCACCTCAGCCACGTCATCGTCCCTGCTGGCCAGCAGCGGGTGGGGAAACGTCGCGGACAAGATCCCACCCGCGTCCCGGTGCAGCCGATACACCCACACCCGCTTGGGATTTCCGTGATGGTGATAAGCACCCGCCGAGCGCGAGTATCCCGGCGTGGACCCGACCTGCGCGAAGTTCGCAGCCGCATAGCAGGCGCCGGTGTGCCGGGCGGGATCGGTGAACGTCTCCACCACCAGCACCCGATGCCCGTAAGCGACCAGGTGGTACGTCAAGGTGATCTTGGTGGATGGCGGTCCTCGGGGTAGTGATCGCTGTTTGGGTGCCGAAAACGACAAGTTTTGTCG
>JBOHGE010000039.1:0-55768 GCA_050700055.1 Pseudonocardiaceae bacterium | reverse complement strand
GACCGGCGACGGTCCGGTCCGGCGACCACTCGCTCTTCGGCCCTCCGGACGATCTCGAGGACCTCCAGCATGACGGCGATAGCGTAGTGATCACCATGGTCATGGCCGCTGCCCGGCCAATCGAAGGCGTCAGCGGCCTGCACCCACCTGCCGGGCTTGAACCAGGGCACGCCGTGATGGTCGCTGCGCTCGATCTCGCCCGGCGACGCGGCCTCATGCGCCCGGTACCAGTCCTCGATACGATCGTCCACCCAGCCGTGCAGCCGCCAGAACAGCGGGTTGACGTGCGAGGAGTAGAACTCCCCGAGAAAATCGTAACGTGGATCATCCCACTTCTCATCGAAATCGTAGGTCTCACGCACGGCAACAGCACCCGTCACCGGATCGCGGGGCAGAGTGGACCAGCGCACGTGCATCGGATTGTGAATGGTGAATTCGATGAGGTTGCCGAGCGCACCGAGGGTGAGGCTGGAAAGATATCGCGGTGACCTGAAGATGCGTTGCAGCGGCCCCATGACGGATCGGAAGTAAGCCGGCGTTTTCGGGAACACGAAGTTCGGCCCGAAGAGATCGATGAAGGTCGGCTCGCCCGGGGGCACCATGAATCCGGACTGATCCGCGGCGAACTTGAGGATCTTCCTACCGGGATTCGTAGGATCGTCGCGCTCGGTGTACACGAACTGCGGGACGCCGGGACCGGGGATGGGCTGCCAACCCTGGATGGGCGCCGACCCGGCCTGCTGATAGACCTCACCCACCATCTGGATCATCCGGCGGTGCATGAACAGGAAATCCTCGCCGGCACCGTTGGTCAGATCCAGCCCTCCGGCAGGGGTGAAAAGCGGGCGGGCGAAACCCCAGCCACGTTCGGTGATCTCGCTGCGATCGCCGTCATCAAGGGGGTCCCACCACTCACCCCGAACGGTGTGCCAGACCGCATGGCGCAGCCGGTGCACCCCGCGAGGCGAGCATCGTCACCGCGTCCGGCAACAGCGCCAGACCGGGCACCTCCCGTGGCTCGACGAAGTCCCGCTTGACCGCAACGAAACTCGCGGTGGCGCCGGCCTTGGCGATGGTGGCGCCACTTCTGTGATCCTCGGCACGCAGCACCGTCCCAGCCAGGGCGAGGCGCTAGGTTGATCCCTGCTTCCCACTGGCGGACGATCGAGCCGTCGTATTCGTAGTGAAAGTCCGCGATGCCGGTATTCGGGCGGCCTCGGCCCGTGAAGGTGAGCTGCCCGGGCGACCAGGTCGAGACCCGGCCGCTGACGTCCATGACGGCCTTCTCGTCCGCGCCCGGCTCAGCCGGAAAAGCCAGCGTGCCGGCTACCGTCCCGTCGACGCGCTAAGGGCGGACGTGCCATCATGATCGTTCCCGTCCCCGACCAATAGATAAGAGGACCGACCAACCCCCCGAAATACCTGCACCCGCGATCGACACTGGGCCGGCTCGCCATTCTGAGCCAACTCCGCCAGCCGTGATCACCCCTACCTCGCAGCAACAGCCCGGCATGCGCCGAGTGCGACACCAGAGCTGTCAGGTCGGCTGCGGACAGCTCTCATGTCGCACTCGGCGACACCAGAGCAGGTCACGGTGGTCCTAACACGCTGCCGGTGCCGAAGCCGGATCGTCGCCGACGTCTGACCCCTTGCCCGAGGTATTCCAATGTGTTGAGCTGCTCAAGCGGAGCCTGCAGGCGCTGGGTCGCCAGTTCGATCTCGAGGGCGGCGTGACCACGCAGGTGGGCAGCCCCGTGGAGGTTGGTGGTGGATTCACGGTCGACCTCGTCAAGAGGGAGATCATCGATCCGCTCGATACCACGAGGACGCGAACCAAGACGCTGTTCACCGTGGACCTGGAGCTGCGGGACAGCCAGCAGACGAGCAGCGATCCCGAGAAGGGGCAGGCCGATACCAAGGTTCGCGGGACCGGCACCATCTCCTTCTGATATTTCACACCCGGGCTACCCGCCGAGTGCGGCGAACAGGTCGACGGTGACGCCGTCCGGGTCGTGCACCACCGCGTAGCGCTGACCCCAGAAGGCGTCCCAGGGGGCGTGCTCGCCGTGATAGCCGGCCGCGGTCAGCTCGCGGTAAGCGGCGTCCACCGCCGCGGGATCGGGCAACCGGAACGCCAGGCTGGTGCGGTTGCCACCGCCGCCGGCCTGCCAGCCCGGGGCGAACGATCGGATGGTGTCCTCGGTGTCCCAGGCCAACCGCAGCCCGCCCGGCAAGGCGACCTCCACGTGCGGCGCGGCGTCGGCACCAGCCGGGATGTCCAGACCCAGCCGCCGGTAGAACGCCAAGGAAGTGGCCATATCGGCCACCACCAGTCCGATCAGATCCAACCGTGCGTCGATGCTCATGACGGGAGACCCTACGCCCGCGCGACCACCCTGAAACGGTCGAACTCGGCCACCATCTCGGCCAGCGACCAGTGCGCGTTGAGCCCACTCGGGTTGGGCAGCGCCCACACCAGGGTGGCGCCCAGAGCAGGCTGCGGTCCGACCGTGGCGCGCGGCGCGGCGAAAGCCACCCGGTAAGCGGTGATGCCGACCACACCCAGGGCGACCGGCCGCAGCGTACACACCAGATCCCGGAGTCGCTGCCCGCCGGCCACCAGCTCCGCCGCGCTCAGCTCGCCGGCCCGGGCGGTGGCCCGAGCCGCGATATTGGTGATCCCCAGCCCGAGCGCGGGCAGCAGATGCTGCTCGTCGGGCCGCAGCTGGCGGGGCGTGAACCCAGCGCCGTGCAGCACCGGCCAGAAGCGGTTGCCCGGCCGGGCGAAATGATGGCCGGTGGCGGCGGAGACCAGGCCCGGGTTGATCCCGCAGAACAACACCCGCAGCGGCGGGTCATCGGGCCCGGGCAGCACGTCGGTGATCGTGCGGTCCCGGGCCGCGGCGAGATCAGCGGGCTTCATCGTGGCTGCTCCGCTTGCCGGCGGACTCTGCGATGACCGGATCGGGCGAGTGCGGGACGTCGACCGGCGGGAAGACGGAGCCCACGGCCCTGTCACCGGAGGGCTCAGCGTGGTCGCCGACCAGCTCCCGGATACCGGCATTGAGCATGGCCAGCAACGGCACCGCCAACACCGCACCGGCGATCCCGGCGAGCACCGAGCCCACCGCCACGGCCAGCACCACCGCCACGCCACTGAGCTGCACGGCACGCCCCAGCAAGAACGGCTGCAGCACGTTGCCCTCCAACTGCTGCACACCGATCACCACCCCGAGCACGATCAGCGCCGGCACCGGACCATTGGCCACCAGCACCACCAGCACCGCGACCACCCCGGAGAGCACCGCGCCGATCACCGGGATGAACGCGGCCAGGAATGTCAAGGCAGCCAGCGGCACCACCAGCGGCGCGCCCACCGCCAGCAAGCCGATCCCGATCCCCACCGCGTCCACCACCGCCACCAGCACAGTGGCCCGGATGAACCCCACCAGCGAGGCGAAACCACGCTGCCCCGCGGCGTCGAACCGGGCGCGGGCCGAACGCGGCACCCCACGGAGCAGGAAACCCCACATCGACCTGCCGCTGTAGAGAAAGTAGATCAAGGTGAACAACGCCAACGCCGTGCCGACCAGGTACTGCCCGACAGTGAAAGCGGTGGACACCGCCCCCGAGGTGATCGCGAAGCGGTTGCTGGTCACCGACTTGCTCAACGAGTCCAGCAGGCTCTGCAGGTTCATCGGGGGCAGGCCGAACGGAGGATCCTGCAACCACACCCGGATCTGCTGGAAGCCGCTGACAACCTTGTCGGTCAGCGCGGGCAACCCGGTCACAAAGGCTTGGATCACAAACGCGAGCAGCCCGCCGATCAGTGCCAACCCGCCGATCACCACCACCACGGTGGCCAGCCCCCTGGGCACCCGGCGTCTGGTCAACCAGTCCACCACCGGACCCAACAGCGCGGTCAGCAGCAACGCCACCGCTACCGGGATCACCACCACGCGCAGGGCGACCAGCACGTAGCCAACCACCACGACCATCCCCAGCACGGCCAGCACGCGCCACGACACCGCCGCCGCCACCCGCAGCGGGTAAGGCACAGCGGCCTCCGCATCGCGGCGACCCGGACCGGAGCTCACCCCGCAACGCTAGCCGCTCGGGCCGCTGGTGGCCGTCGGCACGCCCAGGCACCGGCGGTGGGCTAGTCGAAGGACTCGCCGGCGTCGGCTTTGGCGACCAGTGCGGCGGGTGGGGTGAAGCGGTCGCCGTAGCGGTCGGCCAGCTCCTTGGCGCGGGCTACGAAACCGGTCAGGCCGCCGGGGTAGCCGTTGATGAACTGCACCACGCCGCCGGTCCAGGGGGGGAACCCGATACCCATGATCGAGCCGATGTTGGCGTCGGGCACCGAGGTGATGACGCCCTCGTCGAGGCACTTCACCGTCTCCAGCGCCTCGGCGAACAGCATCCGCTCCTTCATGTCGTCGAAGGGGATCGCATCAGGGCGGGACGGGCCGAAATGCTCGGCCAGGCCGGGCCACAGCCGAACCCGCTTACCACCTTCGTACTCGTAGAACCCGGCACCGCCGGAACGCCCCGGCCGCTGGAATTCCAGCACCATCCGGTCGGTGATCGCATCGGCCGGATGCGGGAGCCAGGTGCCCCCGGCCGCCTCGACGCCGCGCTGGGTCTCGATGCGGATCCTGCGGGTCAGGGTCAGGGTCAGCTCGTCGATCAGCTGCAGCGCCGGCGCCGGGTAGCCGGCCTGGGTGGTGGCCTGCTCGATCGATGCCGCCGCCGCGCCCTCGGCGAGCATCGCCACGCCCTCGTTGAGGAAGGTGCCGATCACCCGGCTGGTGAAGAAACCACGGCTGTCGTTGACCACGATCGGGGTCTTGCGGATCTGCTGCACCACGTCCACCGCGGCGGCCAGCGCGGCGTCCGAGGTCTGCGGCCCGCGGACGATCTCCACCAGCGGCATCTTGTCCACCGGGGAGAAGAAGTGCAGGCCCAGGAAGTCGGCCGGGCGGTCGACCCCGCCGGCCAGGTCGGTGATCGGCAGCGTCGAGGTGTTCGAGCACAGCAGCGCGCCGGCGTCGACGACGTCGACGATCTCGGCGAAGACCTTCTTCTTCAGCGCCGGGTCCTCGAACACCGCCTCGATCACCAGGTCGCAGCCCTGCAGATCGCCTGCGTCGGCGGTCGGGGTGATCCGGGCCAGCAGCTCGTCGCGCTGGTCCGGGGTGGACCGACCTCGGGCCACGGCCTTGCCCAGCAGGCCGGCGGAGTAACCCTTGCCCCTTTCCGCCGCGGCGAGATCCACGTCCTTGAGCACGACGGCCATGCCGGCGCGCGCGCAGGAGTAGGCGATGCCGGCGCCCATCATCCCGGCGCCGAGCACCCCGACCTTGCGGAAGGTGCGCCGAGGGTGATCGCCGGGGCGGCTACCGCCCTTGTTGATGTGCTGCAGGTCGAAGAAGAACGCTTTGATCATGTTCTTGGCGACCTGCCCGGTGGCGAGGTCCATGAAGTAGCGGGTCTCGATCTGCATGGCGGTGTCCACGTCCACCTGCGAGCCCTCCACCGCCGCGCACAGGATGTGGTGCGGGGCCGGCATCGGCGCGCCTTTGAGCTCCTTGCGCAGCGTGGCCGGGAACGCCGGCAGCAGCTGCGCCAGCGCCGGGGTGGCCGGCGTGCCGCCAGGGATCTTGTGACCTGTGACGTCCCAGGGCTGCTGTGCCCGCGGGTGCGCCGCGATCCACTCGCGAGCCTTGGCGAGCAACTCCTGCGGGCCGGTGGCGATCTCGTCGACGATGCCGATCTCCTTGGCCTGCGCCGGGGGCACCTGCTGGCCCTTCAACAGCAGCTGCATCAGCGCGTTGACCAGGCCCAGCATCCGCACCGTGCGGACCACCCCGCCCAGACCCGGCAGTATCCCCAGGGTCACCTCCGGGAAACCGAGCTTGCTGCCCGGGACGTCCAAGGCGATCCGGTGGTGGCAGGCCAGCGCGATCTCCAGGCCACCGCCCAACGCCGCACCGTTGATCGCGGCGACCACCGGCCTGCCCAGCTTCTCCAGCCGGCGCAGCTGGCTCTTGAGCAGCGCGATGTGCGCGGCGAACTCGCGGGCATTGTCCGGCGTGACGGCGCGCAGCTGGTTGAGGTCGGCGCCGGCGAAGAAGGTCTTCTTCGCCGAGGTGAGGATGACACCGGTGATCGAGTCCCGCTCGGCCTCCAGCCGATCCAAGGTCTGGCCCATCGACGCCACATAGCGATCGTTCATCGTGTTCGCCGAGCGACCCGGGTCGTCCATGGTCAGCGTGACGATGCCGCCGGCGCCGGCGTCCCAACGGAGGAAACCGGTCACGGCACTCACACCCGCTCGATGATGGTGGCGATGCCCATGCCGCCGCCGACGCACAGCGTGGCCAGGCCGTAGCGCAGGTCGCGGCGCTCCAGCTCGTCGATCAGGGTGCCCAGGATCATCGCGCCGGTAGCACCCAGCGGGTGGCCCATGGCGATCGCGCCACCATTGACGTTGATCTTGTCGGGTGGCACGTCCAGCTCCCGCATGAAGCGCAGCACCACCGCGGCGAAGGCCTCGTTGACCTCGACCAGGTCGATCTGGTCCATCGTCATGCCGGCCTTGGCCAGCGCCTTGCGGGTCGCCGGCGCCGGGCCGGTCAGCATGATCGTCGGCTCCTGGCCGGTGACCGCACCGGCCACGATCCGGGCCCGCGGTGCCAGCCCCAGATCCCGCCCGACCTGCTCGGACCCGACCAGCACCAGCGCCGCACCGTCGACGATCCCCGACGAGTTACCGGCATGGTGCACGTGCTCGATACGTTCCACCCAGTGGTAGCGCTGCAGCGCGACGGCGTCGAACCCGGCCTGCTCACCGATCCCGGCGAAGGACGGTGCCAGCGCACCGAGACCGGCCAGGGTGGTCTCCGGGCGCAGGTGCTCGTCCCGGTCGGCCACGACCATGCCGGTCAGATCGCGCACCGGCACCACCGAGCGCTGGAAGTACCCATTGCTCCAGGCCTTGGCGGCACGGTGCTGGGACTCCACGGCGTAGGAGTCGACGTCGGCGCGGGTGAAGCCCTCGACGGTGGCGATCAGGTCGGCGCTGATGCCCTGCGGCACGAAACGCGCGGCGTAGGCGGTCTCCGGGTCCATCGCGATCGCGCCGCCGTCGGAGCCCATCGGCACCCGGGACATCGACTCGACACCACCGGTGAGCACCAGGTCCTCCCAGCCCGAGCGGACCTTCATCGCGCCGAGGTTGACCGCCTCCAACCCCGAGGCGCAGAACCGGTTGACCTGCAGCCCAGCGACGGTGTCGGGCAGCCCGGCGGCCAACGCCGCGGCGCGCGGGAGCACCCCGCCCTGGTCACCCACCGGGCTGACCACCCCGAGCACGATGTCGTCGATCCGCGCCGGATCCAGGCTCGGGTGGCGCCGGCGCAGCTCATCGATCAACCCGGTGACCAGCGAGATCGGCTTGACGCCGTGCAGCGCCCCGGTGGGCTTGCCCTTTCCTCGCGGGGTGCGCAGGGCTTCGTAGAGGAAGGCTTCGGTCATCACGGGCTCCCCGTTGTCGCTTCGGTGGGAACGGATCCGCGCCCAGCTCCGCAGTGGTCCAGCCCGCCACCCACTGCCCCCACGGTAACAGCACGGCTATCCCGCGGGCCCCCGATCGACGGGACGATGAGATCAGCACGGTGCCGGGTCTGGTTGACCAGGACAGCGTTGGGTTCATCAATGCCGGCCACCCAGGCGACCGCTTCGGTGCGGTCCTTGCCGAACCGGACGTGCCGGGCGATGAGCCGGCGCATCCGCTCGGCTGGGTCGAGATCGACGTACCAGACCTCGTCGAGCTCGGGCCGGACCCGGTTCCAACCATGGTCGGGTAAGAGCAGGTAGTTACCTTCGGTGATGATCAACCGGGCGGACGGAGGTACCGGGATCGCCCCGGCCAGGGGTTGTTCGAGGATGCGTTCGAAACCGGGCGCGTAGACGACCTCGTCGCTGTCGTGGCGCAGCCGCCGCAGCAGGGCTGCATAGCCCGCGGGGTCGAAGGTGTCCGGAGCGCCTCTACGGTCACGGCGGTGCAGCCGAGCAAGCTCACCGTCAGCGAGATGAAAGCCGTCCATCGGGACCTGCGCAACCCAGTGGTAAGGCACAAGCCCTGGTGGGGGCACGGGGGCCAGCGCCTCAACGAGCTGCTCGGCCAGGGTGGTCTTACCCGCTCCGGGCGGCCCGGTGATACCGAGCAGCACCCTGTTGCCATCCCCGACCAGCAGCCGCGCACGCCCTACCAGCTGGTCAAACACCTCAGCTGTCGACCGCACGGCGGGTATCCAGTACCGCGAGGTCCGCGGCGACCCGGCCGGCGTGCCATCCGGCGCTGTTACTGACGCTGAACGAGCGGGACACCGGCTCCGGGAACATCGACTCGAAAAGCTCGTCCACCACCTGCTCGCGGGCGGCCAGTACCGGCAGCAGCCGCGCTGGATCGCACACCGCGGCCGCACCCGCGTCCCGAGCCGCAGCCAACCGCTCACCGATGCGGGTCGCGTAGGCGATCAGGAACGACTGGCGGTACGACCGGGTCCTGGACCGGCCGGTGTAGGTGACCTGGCTACCCGCCGACACCATCGCCCTGGTCGCCTGGACCAGCAGCGACGTAGCGAGCAGCTCGACGACTTCCAGGTCCACCTCGTCGCCGAGCACGGTGGTGAACCCGAGCTTCTCCGACAGCACGGTCCGGCACCGGTTCGCCTCGGCAACCGCGCCCACCAACAGCGCTTTAGCTGCCACATAGGGGTTGTCCAACCACAGCCGGCGAGCAGCGGCCGGCTGTGGACTCGAGCCCGCCGCACTGCCGGCACTCTCCACGACGATGCGCTCCAGGCAGTGCCTGCTCATCAATTCCTGGGCCTTGGCCGACAGCGCCTCGGCCTCTTCAGGGAAGGTGGTCGACTCGGCCTTGGCCAGCAACCCCCGCACCCTGGCCAGCACCTTCTGGTCGACGCCGCGGCGCGGCTGGGCAGCTTCGGCCAGCGGGCGCCGACCCGGTGGCGACACGATCGGGGGCAGTGCCGGCAGCGACAACAGCAGCGCCAGCACCTCGACCACCGTGGTGAGCGCCGCTGCCAGGCTGTGACCTTCCCGGTGGGCCCACTGCAGCAGATGACCCCGGGTCTGGTGATCCCCGCGAGGCTCCCACCAGACCACCGCGGCGATGTGCAGCAGCTCATCGCACCACCGCGGGGACATGGCGGCCTTGGCGTAACGCTGGGACTCCTCGGCGATCGCATCGACGAGGTATCCGACCGCGGTGGCGGCCAACCGCCGCCGTGCCAGCTGGTACAGGTCCTCAGGTGACCAGCCGCGGGTCCATGCCGCGGCGACGAGTGGCGCGACAGCGAGGTGCACCGCCATCTCCACCGTGCCGAGCTGCTCAGCACACCGTTCGGCCAACCCGCCGCCGATGCGTGCGCCGACATCCGGGTCGCCCGCCCACCCCTCCTGCGCAGCGCTGAGCAGTACCGTCGAGATCGTCTCCGCGGTGAGCAGCTGCTCGGTGGTCCGCCGTGCCGATGGCGCGGTCCAGACAGTCTCAGCTGCTGGAGGTACCGATCCCGCGAAGGCGCGGCGGCGGGCTCGGCGCTGCGCCGCGGCGGCGACGCGGCGCTCCCGATCCCCCCGTTGCTGCCGTTGTGACTGTGCCACGCATCCTCCCGTCGCTGGGTAGGTCATCCCTGCCGGGTCGACCTCGGTTGGAGCGCAGTATGCGGCAACACCCCGACAATCTCGGGCCAGGCTGGCCGTGCGACGCGCCGTTCGGGTGTGTCGCCGGCGTCCAGCCTTACCAGCGCGGCTCGGTCCCCAGCGACTGATGGTGCCCGTTACCGGTATCGGTCACCGGGCTGACCGCGGCACCCGGCACCCGGGATTGGGGCACCCGGGAGTGTGCGGGGGTCTCAGCGAACTCGCCGGCCAGCTCTTCCGCCTGCCGCCGGTCCCGGATCCGCATCAGGATCAGGATCGTCACGCCGTGGGCCGCAGCGAGCACCAGCAGCAGCACACCGAGCTTCACCACGACATCACGAACGGGAAGACCGGTGTCCACATCGATCAGGGAGATCAACGCCAACAACCCCAGCAACCCGAAGTGGAACAACGCCGCCACCATCTGCAGCATGGAGCGCCCGGCTCCCGGCTCGTGCGCGCCCTGCAGGTAGCGTCGTCCGCTGCGCAAGATGAGCTGCCCGTCGGCCAGCACCAGCGCTATACCCAGAATGAGAAATGTCACGTAGCCATTGGCGTCCATGTGAGCCCCTAATCCACGAGAATCTCTGTGACCCGCCAGGTACCCGAGACGGCAGGTCACCAAACTGTGCTCACCGCATTACGGCCGCCATGTCTCGGGCGGCCCGCAGGGTGCCGCGCAGCGAGCCGGACACCTTGGAGCGACCGCCCCCACGCAGCCGGTACGTGACGTCGATCTCGTGCACCCGCCAGCGGGCTTCGGCGGCCCGCAGCAGCAACTCCAGCGGGTAGCCGAAGCCGCGGTCGGTGATCCCGAGGCCCAGCAGCGCCGCACGGCGACCGACCCGGATCGGGGCGATGTCATGCACCGGCAGGCCGCGGCGGCGCAGCATGGCGGCCAACACAGCGTTTGCGACGCCGGCGTGCCAGGGCTGCACCCCCCGACCGACGGGAACCCGCCGGCCGACCGCGAGGTCGGCCCAGCCCTGCGCGACAGGACGGATCAGCTGGGGCAGCACCCCGGGATCCAGCGAGCCGTCCGCGTCGAGGACCGCGACCAGCTCGGTGCTCGCCTGCTCCAATCCGGTGTGCACGGCCGCGCCGTAGCCGCGGCGCGGTTCGTGCACCACCCGGGCGCCCAGCTCGCGGGCCACCGCAGCGGTGTCATCAGTCGACCCGTTGTCGACCACCAGAGCAGTGCAGCCGGCGGGTAACGCGCGCAGTACCGCCGGCAGTGCCTCAGCCTCGTTCAGACACGGCAACACGACATCAACAGTTATGAGCACCAGGTATTGATATCCGCAATCCGGGGGTGGTAACCGCCGCAGAGGATTACAGGATTCTCACGGCGTGAACTCGCTGCCGCCGGCCGCGACACCCAAGCCACCGCCGCCGGCTGCGGCAACACACCGGCCACAGCCGTCGGCTCATCAATCCTGGGCCATGTCGCTGAAGCGACTGTAGTGCAGTTGGTGCGCGACGGTCACGGTCGTGGTCGGACCGTTTCGATGCTTGGCCAAGATCAGGTCCGCCTCACCGGCACGAGGGTCGTCGCGCTCCCAGGCGTCCGGCCGGTGAATCAACATCACCATGTCCGCATCCTGCTCCAAAGATCCACTTTCGCGAAGATCGGCCAGCATCGGCTTCTTGTCAGTGCGCTGCTCGGGGCCACGGTTGAGCTGCGAGATCGTGACCACCGGGACTTCGAGCTCCTTGGCCAGCAACTTGAGGTGCCGGGAGAACTCGCTGACCTCCTGCTGGCGGGACTCGACCTTCTTGCCCGAGGTCATCAGCTGCATGTAGTCCACCACGATCAGCCGCAGATCGTGTCGCTGCTTGAGCCGCCGGGCCTTGGCCCGGATCTCCATCATCGTCATGTTCGGTGAGTCATCGATGTACAGCGGAGCCTCACTGACCTCGCCCATCCGCCGGGCCAGCCGAGTCCAGTCGTCATCGCTCATCCGACCGGACCGCATGTCCGCCAGCCGGATCTTGGCCTCAGCGGAGAGCAGCCGCATCACGATCTCGGTACGGCTCATCTCCAATGAGAAGATCACGCTGGTCATGCCATGGGTGACCGAGCAGGAGCGTACGAAATCCAATCCCAGGGTCGACTTGCCGATTCCGGGGCGCGCCGCGATGATCACCATTTGGCCTGGATGCAAGCCGTTGGTCACGGCGTCGAGATCCACGAAGCCGGTCGGGACGCCGGCTGAGGCGCCGCCCCGAGAAGCGATCGCGTCGATCTCGTCCATCGTGGGCTGCAGCAGCTCTTCGAGGGCGACATAGTCCTCGGTCATCCGCCGCTCGGTGACCTCGTAGATCGCGGCCTGGGCCCGATCCACCACCTCGTCCACCGGGGCGCCGTCGGACCCGTGGTAGCCCAACTGCACGATCCGGGTACCGGCCTCCACCAGACGTCGCAACACCGCCTTACCGGCGACGATCTCGGCGTAGTACCCGGCATTGGCCGCGGTGGGCACGATCGAGATCAACGTGTGCAGGTAGGGCGCCCCACCGACCCGGAGCAGCTCACCACGGCGTTCCAGCTCGGCGGAGACGGTGACCGCATCGGCCGGCTCACCACGCCCGTACAGATCGAGCACGCAGTCGAACAGAGCCTGGTGAGCCGGCCGGTAGAAGTCGCCGGACCGCAACACCTCGACCACGTCGGCGATGGCGTCCTTGGACAACAGCATCCCGCCGAGCACGGATTGCTCCGCGGTGATGTCCTGCGGCGGCTGCCGGTCGAAGGACGGCCGGTCGAAAGAAGACCGGTCGAAAGAGGACCGGTCGAAAGACTGCCCGCTGTCCTCCAACCGCACGCCACGATCGTCCACCAGCGCCACTTCCGGGCACCTCCCCTTTCCCCGACTGCCCAACCCTGCCGAACACACGTTCTACCCGATAGCACCGACAGTTATCGGCTGCCGGGTGAGGTTAGGTCGGCCTGACAGGGGGAGCAAACAAGGCTGGGGACAGCCTGGGGACACCACCCGGACACAGCGCCCGACACGGCCTGCAACACGGGTCACAGGTGGGGACAACCTGGGGACGGCTGGTCAAGTTTTACGCATCGGCCCTGCATACGGCCCTGTGCACGGCTGTGGACAAACTTCTCCAGCCGCTCTCGGCGTGTCCGCCCAACGCCACACCGAGCACTCGGCTGGCCGGGCATGGCGGCCGTGAACTCGACACGAACCTCTCGTCCTACCGGGGAGATCACTGCGGTCGAGCTCACGGCGGTGACGCCCTGCACGACGCGCCCGCACTGGGTGATGGTGTTGGGGCGGGAGACGAGCACGGGGGCGCGCGTTGAGCTGGCTCGGCGGAGTTGTCCAGCACGGGGCCAGCCGGCTTGGTGCGAATCAGCGCTAGGCGTACCGGTGTACAGCATGATCGTGGTTTGGGTGCCGGGAACGACACCGGATGTCGCTGACGGCACCCAAACCACGATCATGAACAGGCCGGCTGATGGATCCGCAACGGAGTCATCACACTGAGGAATCGGGTGGACAGCCGGCTCCGACGGAGCTGGGCGAACGGCTCAGCCGGTTGTGGTGACCCGGAAGGGGACGGCCACCGAGACCTCCGGGTGCAGCCGCACGGTCATCTGATAGGCACCGGCGGCCTTGATCGGCCCACCGAGATCCACCGTGCGCTTGTCCAACGTCGGGCCACCCGCTGAGCGGACCGCCTCGACGACATCAGCCACGGTGACCGAGCCGAACAGCTTCCCACCGGACCGACCGGCTTTGGCCGCCACGGACACCGTGCCCAGGCCGGACAGGGCGCCGGCTGCCTCTCGAGCATGCTCGAGATCGCGGATCCGGCGAGCCTGCTGGGCTCGCCGGATGCCGGCTACCTGCTTCTCGGCACCCCGGGTGGCCAGGATGGCCAACTTGCGCGGCAGCAGGTAGTTGCGTGCATACCCGTCTTTGACCTGCACCAGATCGCCGGGCCCACCGAGGTCGGGAACGTCAGCCGTAAGGATGATCTTCACCTGTGGCTCCTTACTCGGCTCAGCGCGCGGTCGACGTGTAAGGCAGCAACGCCACCTCGCGGGCGTTCTTCACCGCGACCGCGACATCTCGCTGGTGCTGGCTGCAGTTGCCGGTGACCCGGCGGGCACGGATCTTGCCGCGGTCGGAGATGTACTTCCGCAGCAGCACGGTGTCCTTGTAGTCGATAGCGGCGTCTTTGTCCTTGCAGAAAATGCAGATCTTCTTCTTCGGTTTACGCACCGGTGGCTTGGCCATGATTGAAGTACTCCTGGATGTCGCGCCGAGAACGGGGAGGTCAGAACGGGGGCTCTTCGTCGTAACCAGCGGCACTGCTGCCGGCGGCGACCGGTGCACCGGCCTGCGGGGCCGAGCTCCACGGATCGTCGGCCGGCGAACCGGACGCACCATAGCCACCGTTGCCCGTTGCGCCACCTTGGCGAGTCACCTTGTTCACCTTGGCGGTGGCGTAGCGCAGCGAGGGGCCGACCTCGTCGACCTCCATCTCGACCACGGTGCGCTTCTCGCCCTCCCGGGTCTCGAACGAGCGCTGGCGCAGCCGACCACTGACGATCACCCGCATCCCGCGGGTGAGTGACTCGGCGGTGTTCTCGGCGGCTTGCCGCCAGATGTTGCAGCGCAGGAAGAGCGCCTCACCGTCTTTCCACTCACCGCTCTGGCGGTCGAGGGTTCGTGGTGTGGACGCCACCGTGAAGTTGGCCACCGCGGCCCCGGACGGGGTGAATCGCAGCTCCGGATCGGACGTGAGGTTTCCGATCACTGTGATAACAGTCTCGCCGGCCACGTCAGCCCTTCCTCGCGTCGTCGCGCCGTAGCACCTTGGTACGCAGGATCGATTCGTTCAGTGACAGCTGGCGGTCCAGCTCGGCCACCGTCGCCGGCGTGCAGGAGAGGTTGACCACCGCGTAGATACCCTCGGTGCGCTTGCTGATCTCATAGGACAGCCGGCGCTTACCCCAGACATCGACCCGGTCGACGCTGCCACCCTGCGTCTTGACGACGTCCAAAAACTGATCCAACGATGGTGCCACGGTGCGATCCTCAAGCTGCGGATCCATGATGATCATCATCTCGTAACGGCGCATGAGAAAAACTCACCTCCTGTGGACTGGTCGGCCACGGACTTTCCGCGGCAGGAGGGGACTGCCGGACCAACCGGCAACCCAGATCGCCGAGGGATCGACTTCGCGACGGCGACCGGGCGACCATAGCAAATTCGACGACGACAGCGAACAGCCGCCCCACGAAGTGATCGTGGGGCGGCTGTTCGGGCCAACAGAAGTGCAGCTCAGCGCCGGCCGAGCACCCAGCTGCGCAACAGGGCAGCGCTGACGGTGGCCAGCATGAGTACCGCGACCAGCACCGGCAGGGCGATCCGCTCGACACCGCTGGCCTCCAACGCCGACGCGCGACCCGCGGCCGCAACGTCGTTGGCCGCAGCGCTCTGCTTGGCCGGAGCCGGGCTGTTACTGACCGCCGACGGGCTGCCGAACAGATCCGCGGTCAACATGCCGGCCGAGAGCCGCCCGAGCGAGCCGGGCCGACCGATCGCCAGCAGCTCAGCGTAGTTGTAGCGCGGGAAACCGCTGTTGTAGAGGCCCAACGCGTGCGGGAAGGAAGGCGACATGGGTCCGAAGAACGGACCGAAACCCGCCGGACTCAGGGCTGGTGCAGCCGCCGGCTGCGGTTGCTCGGCTGGTGCCGCAGCGGGCGGCGCGGCCGGCGTGGCAGCGGGCGGCGCCGGCTTGGCCAGAGCCGGAACCACACCGCCGGCCAAATCCCGGGCAGGGGTCATGGCGGGTCCGACCAAGGTCTCAACCGGATCGGTGAGCGGCGGGATCGCCTCGGCCGTGATCGCGCATGCCGGGGCCACCGGCCCGACCATGTCACGCAGAGCCGGGGTGGCGTCAAGCTTTTGCGACCCGTCGGCGGGCACCTCGCCCACATCCACGACAGGTAGGCTCGCCTTCCGCACTCCCACCCGTTGGCCGGGGGCACCACGCACTGTGCTTCCGCAACCGCCCACGAGCATCGGCGATGGTGGCGCCGCCTGGGTCGCAACGGTGGAAACGGTGGAGGGTCCAGCGAGAGCGGAGAAGCCCCCACCGAACGCACTCGCAGCGCAAAGTAACGTGGCTGCTCCCACAACCGTTGTCACCCTCGCCCGTGTACCCATAGATTCCTCCGTGTCGCTCAGTACCCGGTTATGTCGTATGCGTAACGACCCTAGAGCCTCGCTGTGACGGTGACCAGCACTATCAGCAGATCGAGGTGACGCTGTGCACACACCGTATCCTCTTGCAGGCGCTCCGAGCGGCTCCGACGCGCCGGTCTAAGCTGCCGTCATGCACATTGGTGCGCACGTCCGCGACGACGATCCCATAGGGGCCGCTACTGAACGCAACGCGGCGGCGGTGCAATTCTTTCTTGCGGATCCGCAGAGCTGGGCGGCCCCGCGAGCCCACCCACAGACCGATCAGCTGCGCACCGCTGATCTGGAGATTTACGTGCACTCACCCTACGTGATCAACCTGGCCTCACTGAACAACCGTATCCGCATCCCATCGCGGAAACTGGTTGCCCAGCACGCCACCGCGGCTGCCACGATCGGGGCGCACGGATTGGTGGTACACGGCGGTCATGTTGCTAAGAGTGACGACCCAGCGCAAGGTGTCGAGAACTGGCGCAAGATGTTCGCCCGGCAATCGGCCGATGGCGGGTTCGCCACCCGGGTCCTGGTGGAGAACACCGCGGGTGGAGACAATGCGATGGCCCGGCGATTCGATTCGTTGGCCCGGTTGTGGGATGCGATCGGTGACTACGACGTCGGCTTCTGCCTGGACACCTGCCACGCGTTCGCCGCGGGAGAGGACCTGGCCGACGTCGTCGATCGAGTCCTCGCCATCACCGGCCGGATCGACCTCGTGCACTGCAACAACTCACGCGACGAGTTCGGCTCGGCCCGAGACCGGCACGCGCCGCTGCGCCAGGGCACCATCGAGGCCGACCAACTGGTAGCGGTCTGCGCCGCCGCCAACGCCACCGTGATCCTCGAGACCGACCCCACCACCCAAGCCGAAGACATCGCCTGGCTACGCGACCAGCTGCCCGCCTAGCCGCGAGGACGGCATTCTGTCCCCAGATTGCCGTCCTCGGGGGCTCGATGACGGCAATCTGGGGACAGAATGCGATGTGGGTGGTAGATGTGGCGGAGTACTTGGGCCATCAGGAACAGCAGCGCGGCGTCACGTAGCAGCACCGTGACGAGCAACGGTTGCAGAGGCAGACCCTGACGGTCCACGCCGAGGTAGTAGGCCATCCGGGGGGCCCAGACCAGCGCGTCGAGCGCCATCCAGGCCAGCACCGGCTTCCACCGGGGGATCGCCAGCACCGCCAAGGGCACCAGCCACAACGAGTACTGCGGGTTCCACACCTTGCTCACCAGCAGGAACGCGCCCACCAGCAGGAAACCCAGCTGGGCCGGCCGGGGCGGGCACGGCGCCGCCAGCGCCACCCAGCCGATCCCCACACAGGCCAGCAGCAACAGCGCCGCGCTGACCAGGTTGAGCACGACCGGGGTCTGACCGGGAGCGAGCACACCGTCGAGACCAGGCCATCCGGTGACGGCGGCGACCACCGTGTACAGCGAGTCCGGGGCAGCCTCGCGGTGAACGCCGGCCCGGAAGAACTCCGCCCAGCCGGCCGGCGACAGCACCGCTACCGGCAGGTTGACCGCTACCCAGACCAGCACCGCCGCAGCGGTCGCCGCCAGCCCGGGCCGCAACCGTCCGGCCCGCAGGCCCAGCAGCAGGATCGGCAACAGCAGCAACAGCGGATAGAGCTTGGCCGCACCACCCAGACCGAGCAGCACACCGGCCAGCACCGGGCGCCGCCGGGCCCAGGCCAGCAGCCCGGTGGTGGCCAGTGCGGTGGCCAGCACGTCGAAGTTGGTGAACGCATGCACCACCACCAGCGGCGACACCGCGGCCAGCGCGGCGTCCCAGGGGCGTCGCGGCGACAGCCCCACCAGCGCCCACACCGTCACCAGCCACGCCATGGTCAGCCACACCGCGCTGATGTCGAAGTGCACGACCTCGGGCACCGAACCGGGCAGCCAGCCACGCTCCGCGAGGACGAGCCAGCCGTGGGCGAGTCTGGCGACGGCCCACTGGTACATGCCGGTGATCACCGGGTAATCCAGGTACCGCACGCCCTCCGGCTCGGTCCACGAGGTGACGTACGGCAACCCGGGACGGTCCAGCCGGGCTGTGGTGTAGAGCGCGACGGTGTCCGAATAGCACATCGCCCGGTATTGCCGGCCGTCGCGCCAATCCAGCTGCAGCCCGCCGGCACTGCCGGGGTAGGTCTGCAGGCACGGCACCTTGGCCAGCCAGCCCAGCATCAACGTGATCGTCGCGAGCAGCAGCACCACCCGTAGCGGGGTCCAGAACCAGTGCCGGCCGAGCACGGCATGCCGGCCCAGCGGGCCGCCCACCATCCGGCTGGCCAGCCGGGGCACCGGATCGGTCCAGCTGGGCACCACCCGCTGGTCGGGGGTCAGGCTGCGCTGGTCGATCCGCCCACCAGCACTGGGCACGACGGTACTGCGTCGAATCCGGTTCAGCGCCGCTGACCGCTCTCGTTGTCGTCTTCGTCATCTGAACCGGACGGGTCACACCGGAAGGGGAAGCACTTCCGCAGCGGAGATTCCGCCGGCTCCGCCGGCTCCTCGCTCGGCGTGGGCAGCGACTCGACCGGTTCCGGGCGGGCAGGCGGCCTGGCCCGGGTGGGCTCACGCTTGGCCGGCTGCGGTGCCGCCGGCACCGGGGGCGGTGGGGCCGGGCCGATCAGCTGGAACTCCGGAAAGACCTCCATCGGGGTACCCACGAGGTAGGAGTTCATGAACTGCCGCCAGATCGCGCCGGGCAGGCCCCGCCCGAAGACATCGCCACCGGTGGAGTTCTTGATCGCCGAGTTGGCCGGATCGCCGACCCATACCGCCGTGGAGATCGAGGGGGTGTAGCCGACGGTCCAGGCGGCGGAGTTGGTGCCGGTGTCACCACGCTGGTGGGTACCGGTCTTGGCGGCCACCTGGCGGCCACCTTCCAGGGGGATCTGCGAGCTGCGCGCGACGTCGGTCAACGTCGCGGTGAGGTTGCGCGCCAGCTGTGAGTTGCGCTCGAGGCTCACCGGATCGAATGCCTGTCGCGGCTCGTCGAGGTGGCTGTAGGCGACGTCCCCGCGGGCGTTGACGTAGTCGCGGACGAAGAACGGGTCGCGACGCATCCCGTCGGCGGCGAAGGTGGCATAGGCACCGGCCATGTCGATGGTGTGCACCGGGTACTGGCCCAGCGTGATGCCCAGCGCCGGCTGCCCGCTGTCCAGCTCCGTCATCGCCCGCTTGCCGTTGATCTGCTCGGGGATGCCGGCCTGGACTGCGGCATCGCGGATCGCTTGCGGTCCCACCTGGTCGGCCAACCGGACGAAGGTCGTGTTGACCGACTGGGTCATCGCCTGCTGCAAGGTCAGCCTGGCGAAGTCCCGACTCTCCGAGTTGGCATAGGGCCGGCCATCGATGACCAGCGGAGAGTCACCGTTGTAGATCGAGTTCAGGCCGATGTTGCGCTCGAGCGCGGCCAGCATGGTGAACGGTTTGAACGCTGAGCCCGGGTTCCACACCGGCCCACCGGCCAGGTCGAAGCCGTCGCCTTGCTCGCCGCCATAGTAAGCGCTCACCCCACCGCTGCGCGGATCGATCGCGACCAGCGCCGAGTGCAGGTTGCTCGGCTGCCCGCCCAGCTGGGTGTGCACCGCGTCGCGGGCCAGCTGCTGCGCCCGGGCGTCGATAGTGGTGTTGATCCGTCCACCGCCGACGGCCAGCTGCTCCCGGGTGATGCCCTGCTTGTCCAACTCCTCCAGCACCCGGTCGACGATGTGCGCCCGATCGTCGGTCGGTGAGCCCGGGGCCTGTCCCGGTGGGATGGTCGCCGGATACCGCGCCGCGGACCGCTCGGCCTGGGGCAGCCAACCCTGGTCGACCATGCCGTCGAGCACGAAGTTCCACCGCGCTTGCGCCTGCTCCAGGTTCTTGGCCGGATCCAACCGGGAGGGCGACCGGATCGCGCCGGCCAGCACCGCCGCCTCGAACAGCGTCAGGTTCTGCACGTTCTTACCGAAATACGCCTGGCTGGCGGCCTGGATACCGTAGGCCCCGCGACCGAAGTAGATCGTGTTGAGGTAGTCCTCCAGGATCTGGTCCTTGGAGTTCCGCTTGGTGATCTTGGCTGCGACCACCACCTCGCGGAACTTGCGCACGATGCTGTACTCGTCTTGACCGGTGGCCACCTTGACGTACTGCTGGGTGATGGTGGACCCACCACCGGTGCCCCCGGTGAGCTGCTTCCACGCCGCCCGCACGATGCCCCCGACGTCGAAGCCGGGGTTGGACCGGAAGCTGCGATCCTCGGCGGCCAGCACAGCGTTCTCCACGTGCAGCGGAACCTCATCAAGATCAACAGCGATCCGATTGCCCTGCTCGGGCACGTAGCGGCCGATCTCAGTGCTGCCGTCGCCGGCCATGATGGTGGTGACCTGCTTGCGCTGCGCCGCCAGCGCCGCCGGGGACGGCACGGTGAGCAACAGCCAGCCGGTGAGAAACGCCAGCACCGGCGTCAGGATCGCGAGCAGCAGCCCCACCAGAACGACTCGGCGGATCCAGCGCCTACCGCTGGCCGGGGGGGGGCGGTCACCGGAGCCGGCCAACTGCGTGGTCGGCGGCTCGGGCTGCGACCGAGGTCGCCGCCCCACCGGAGCACCGCCCTGGCGGAGCTGCTCGGCAGCGAAACGCTCCGGTGGGCAGCTCACACTCGGGTCCCATGAGTGCCGACCGCTGTCTTCTCGCTGGTCGCTCACGCGTTTTGGCCTCCCAGACCAGTACTCGGACGCACCAGAGGTCACGGCCGAGCTAGGGCACGCGGATCATTCCGCCGCGGTCCTGCGACGCGACCGCACTCCACTCGTCCCCAGGACGTATGACTGCACCAGGTGGTTCCAGCTGCACGTCCGGCAAACCTCGACGACGTACACGCTGAATTCCTCGAACAGTGCCGCCATCCGGCTCAGCTCATCGACGGTCCGGGCGGAGCCGGCGGCATGCTTGAGCTGGTCACCGTACACCCACGAGACCAACGTCAAAGACTCCTTGCGGCACACCGGGCAGGTGACCGAGCTGGGCTCGCCGTGGAACTTGGCCGCCCGCAGCAGGTAAGGGGTCGCATCGCAGACCTCGGTGACCCCGAGCCGGCCGGAGTAGACCTCCGCGAGCAGTGCACGCCGCTGCAACGCATAGTCCACCACCTGCCGTTGGGTCCGCACGCCAGACAGCCTACGCAACGGCGCGGTGATCATCGTTCGGGCGTTCGGGCGTTCGGCGGGGGATGACCGGGTCACCGACACTACCCAGGATGTATCGGCACGATATAATCGAGCTACACATCGGCGTGCCTGCTGGGAGGTGCCGCGTGCTGGAGTTGGCGGTACTCGGGGTGCTGTACGACGATCCGATGCACGGCTATGAACTGCGCAAACGGCTCACCTGCCTACTCGGGGCGTTTCGCGCCTGCTCTTTCGGCTCGCTGTACCCCACCTTGCGCCGGTTGCAACGCGGTGGCTTCATCGTGGAGGACAACGAGCGACCGGAGGACTTCCATACCGGTCGCGGCAAGACCTGGACCCGCCGCGGCCGGCGGGTGTACCGGCTGACCACCGACGGCAAAGCGCGCTTGACCGCCCTACTGGCCGACGCCGGCCCGCAGACCTGGGAGGACGACGGCTTCGGCGTGCACCTGGTGTTCTTCTCGCGAACCCCGGCCGAGGTCCGGATGCGCATCCTGGAGGGCAGGCGACGTCGGGTCGAGGAACGTCGCGAGGGGCTGCGGGCCGCGCTGGCCCGGACCGGCGACCAGATCGACCGCTACACCCTCGAACTGCACCGGATGGGTCTGGACACCACGGAGCGCGAGGTGCGCTGGCTCAACGAGCTGATCGCCCGAGAACAAGCGAACCCGACCCCAGCACACCATGAGCAGAGAAAGGTCGAGCCATGACTGAAGGCCGCGTCGAGCGTCCCGCCGGTCCCGGTATCCGGGTCGCCATCGTAGGCGTGGGCAACTGCGCTGCCTCCCTGATACAGGGCGTGCACTACTACCGCGACGCCGATCCCACCACCCGGGTACCCGGTCTCATGCACGTGCAGTTCGGCGAATACCACGTCGGTGACCTGCAGTTCGTCGCGGCGTTCGACGTCGACGCCAAGAAGGTGGGGCGTGACCTGTCCGAGGCGATCGTAGCCAGCGAGAACAACACCATCTCGATTTGCGACGTGCCCCCGTTGGGGGTCACCGTGATGCGCGGGCACACCATGGACGGCCTGGGCGAGTACTACCGCGACATCATCACCGAGTCCGACGAGAAACCGGTCGACGTGGTGGAGGTGCTGCGTGAATCCGGCGCCGACGTGCTGGTGTCCTACCTTCCGGTCGGCTCGGAGGACGCGGATCGTTTCTACGCGCAGTGCGCGCTGGACGCCAAGGTCGCGTTCGTCAACGCGCTTCCGGTGTTCATCGCCTCCGATCCCGGATGGGCGGGCAGGTTCACCGCAGCCGGGGTACCGATCATCGGTGATGACATCAAGTCCCAGGTCGGGGCGACCATCACGCACCGGGTGCTGGCCAAGCTGTTCGAGGACCGTGGGGTGGAGCTGCTGCGTACCTACCAGCTCAACTTCGGTGGCAACATGGACTTCCTGAACATGCTGGAACGCAAACGGCTGCAGTCGAAGAAAATCTCCAAGACGCAGGCGGTGACCTCGCAGGTACCGCATGAGATGGAGAAAGCGGCCGTGCATATCGGCCCGTCGGACCACGTACCATGGCTGGACGACCGCAAGTGGGCCTACGTGCGGTTGGAGGGCCGGGCATTCGGCGATGTGCCGCTGAACCTGGAGTACAAGCTGGAGGTTTGGGACTCGCCGAACTCCGCGGGTGTGATCATCGACGCGGTCCGCGCGGCGAAGATCGCCAAAGACCGGGGCATCGGCGGTCCGATCGTCTCCGCGTCGTCGTACTTCATGAAGTCACCGCCGCAGCAGTACTCCGACTCCGACGCCCACCAGGCCGTCGAGGCGTTCATCCGCGGCGAGGTGGACCGGTAGCCCGCTACGTACGGGGTGGCTCGCCGTCAGCCTTGGCGCTCAGCGCCCGGCCACGAGTGAAGTGCCAGATCAGCACGGGCGTCCCGACTCCGGTGATGATCAGGCCACTGATCAGTTGGTCGAGTCCGCTGCTGCGGCGGTCGTCGATCGCTCGGTCGCGAGACGCCTGACGCTCCTGCTCCGTCGGCTCCGCGGCCCGGCCCGTGCCCGGCTCGTAGCGGAACTCGTAACCGTAGTAGCTGCTGGACAGGCCCAAGGTGGGGAACAGCGCACTCTTGGCGCCGAAGAGGGTCATGGTGATACCGGTGATGACGAAACCGAGACCCACCAGCGCCGCCACATAAAAATACAACAGAACGATCCAACTGCGTTTCGCTGCCTGCGTTCCAGAGCTCACGTCACGCCCCCCTCACACGTCGTCGGGCGATATGGAGACTTATCGCGGTATCCGGGGGTCCCGTTACCGCGATAAGTCTCCATGTCGAGGCGTATGATGGGTTTGTGGGGTTGATCTTGGCGGAGAGTGTGTTGTTGCTTGCGTTGGATGAGGCGAAGGGGTCGGTGGGCTTCACTCCGATCGATCCGGGTCTGGCTGGTGCGCTGCTGGTGGACCTCGGCAGGCTCGGGGCGCTGCAACCGGTGGGCAAGCAGCTGCACCCGGTCGAGGGAGTCGGGATCGAGCACCCGGTGCTGGTCCAAGCCGCGACGGTCATCGCGGCGTCGCGCAAGCCGCGAACTGCTAAGTCCTGGGTGTCCGCGGCGGTGCGCGAGATCCAGGCGGCGGTGATGGTCGCGGTGATCGTTCCCACGGTCACCGGCGGAGACGGCGGCGGAGCCTGATCCCGTATTCTTACCGGCGTGTCCGCCTCCACGTTGCTCGGTGTGCTGCTGCTGGTCGCCGGGGGCGCCCTGCTCTGCGTCGGTCTGCTCGGCTGGCAGCGGCGGTTGCCGCGTAACCGGTTCGCCGGCGTCCGCACCTCGGCCACGCTGCGCTCGGAAGCCGCCTTCGTCGCGGCGAACCGGGTAGCCGCCCCGCCGGTGCTCGCCGCCGGTGGGATCTGCGCGGCTGGGGGTGCGTTGGCCGGCGCCACGGGCGGCCCGGCACTCGCCGCGATCGTCGGGGTGACCGGCGCAGGCACGATCGGTTTGCTGATCGCCGGCGGCCTGCTGGGGCACCGAGCTGCCACCGCACTACCGAGCTGCGCCGGCTGCTCCTGCACCGGCCCCAACCGCGTTCTGGATGCAGACTGCGCTAGCAAGCGGCCGGTTTAGCGCGTTTTGCATCCAGACTGCGCGCGGGGTCACCAGCCCAGGGTGCCCGGCGGGCCTTTGAACGGACCGACGATGTCGGGGGTGATCCAGCCGCCGTAGAAGCCACCGAGTTGCGGGACGACCGGCTCGCCGTCCAGGGTCACCTCGTCGAGCCGGGCGGCGTAGACCGCGACCCGATCGGTGAGCTGCGGGTAACGCAGATCGGGCTGCGGGTACCACCAGCCGACCTCGCGCAACGGGGCGACACCGGGCACCTCGAGGTCGATGTAGGACGCCTCGCCCTTCCACTCGCACATCGTCAGCCGCGGCGCGGCCAACAGCGGCACGCGGAACTCGGCGCGCGGCAGGTAGTACGTCGGTGGGTGCGATGTCTCCAAGACCCGCACCACATCATCGGTGTCGAGCACCAGCGTCGCGCCGTGCACGATACGGACGCGGCGGCGCACCCGCTCGGCCCGGGGCGGGCGCGGGTAGTCCCAGACCGACTCCTGACCAGGTCCGACCGGGTGCACGTCGGAGGGGCGTTGCTGCCGTTGATTTGCCCGATTCCATCTCATCGCTGGTCATCCTCTCGCGCCGGGTGGGCGATCTCTTGTGCCCCCACTGTGCCGCAACCGTGCGCCAACCATGCTGGCGCCGCGTAGCCTGGCGTCAATTCTCGGCGGAGACCTCGGCGAAGAGAGGGCTGTGGTGGACTCTGCAGAAGCGCAGTCGATAGGCCAGCGGCTTCGCATGATCCGGCGCCGGCGTGGGCTGGGTCTGACTGCGGCAGCGGGATTGGCCGGAATCAGCAAGCCGTATCTGTCGATGCTGGAGCGCGGTGAGCGTGGCTTCAACCGGCGCGGTCTGCTCGACGACCTCGCCGAGGCGATCGGCTGCTCCGTGGCGGACCTGACCGGCCAGCCGTACTCGCTGCCGGACCGGCAGGGCACGGAGGTCGCCTCATTAGTCGCCGGGATCAGCAGAGCCCTGCACGACACCACGCTCGACGATGCTCCAGACGTGTCCGTAGGGCCGTTATCGGAGCTGGCACAAGCCACCACACTGGCCCATGCACACGCCGATGACGCTTGTTATGGCCTCGCTGGGCAGGGCTTGGCCGACTTGTTGATCGCGCTGCACGTCCGCGTCGTGACGAGCAGCTCCGAGGAGCGCATAAGCGCGTTGGTCAAGCTGGCCGAAGCCTGCAAGGTGGCCTACATCCTGGCCAAGAGAACCGGGAGGATCGAGCTGGCGGGTATCGCCGCGCAGCGGGGTTTGGAGGCAGCCCGACTGGCCGAGCGGCCGGACCTGGTGGGCATGCTGGAGATGAGCCGGACCAGCACGCTGCTGGGGCTCGGCGCTCGTCGCCGGGCGGTCGCCGTCTGCGGCGAGACGCTGCGGGAGATCGCGGCGTTGCCGGGACCGACCCCGGACGACACCAGGGTCGCCGAGGCGTGTGGGATGTTGCACCTGACCACGGCGTTAATCGCGGCTCGCGAGGGTCGAACGGGTGACGTCGCCACGCACCTTGCGGAGGCCCGTTCACTGGCGGCCCATACCGGGGAGCGCAACCACATGCGCTACCACTTCGGCCCGACCAACGTGGCCGTGTGGGAACTCGGCCTCGCCGTCGAAGCGGGCACCGGTCCGGACGCGGCCGAACGGATCGCGGCAGCCCCGATCGACCTGTCGGTGTTCAGCAGCAAGGGGCGGACGGCTTACGTGCACTTCGACCTGGCGCGAGCGTGGGCGCAGGCGGAGGGCTCACACGATCAGGAAGCATTACGGGCACTGGATACCGCCGACCGGTTGGCGCCGGTTCGACTCCGTAACGACCCCCTGGCTCGGGATCTGGTGATCACACTTGACCGGCGGGCGCCCCGCCCGGTGTGGGAACTGAACAGCCTGCGCAATCGGTTCGGTATCGGCACGGGTTAACAGCATGTAGCCCCGGCCGGTTGGTGATCGTCCACTGTCGTCAACCATGACCGACTTCCCGATAATTCAGCCGACTGGTGGCGACAACCGCAGGGTGCTGCACGCATCATGCTCGTGCCCCGGGGTCGCGAACGGGTTCGCCAATCTGGTGGTGTCCAGGCGCAACGGGTGCATCGAGCTGGACCCGCACGCCACCGGCTCGTGCACGCTGACCCTGGCCGACGATGATGCCTGCGAGCTGCGGGATGCCCTGACAGGATGGCTGGGTTGAGCGCGCCGCATCGCCTGCACCAGCCGGGCCTGCACTCACGTGCACGTCTACCAGCGTTGCAACCGATCGAACCGGACAGCTCGAGCACCCGAAATCGGTGGTGTGACCTCATACTGAAGCTCGTCTTCCAAGACCCGTGCTGCTTCCTCGGGGTCGTCGCGCACCATCGCCGCAAGTTGCCGGCGACGCCACCTGACGCGGCCACCCTGGATGGCCTTTATAGCGCCCGGCACCGAGTCAAACCGGAACTCCTCGACGAGCAGCTGGAGCAGATCCTCCAAGCACGGCCGCATCCGGGCACCACCAACGGGCAGGTGCAGCTTGCACAGCTCGCCGCTGTGGCCCGGGTTGTTCCGGGCCAGCAGGCTGGTGATCGTGCCACGCTCGGCGTGGACGTTCCAATGACAGCCCGGCGCAGTGTGCATGTCGCGGTCGAAATCCAGACGCAGCAGCGGGTGGCGGTCGACCCGGAGCTCGAACTTGGACTTGTCCACTGCTGGGTACCGGTCAGCAGAGTCCGCGACGAGCCGGATTAGGACGAATAGCTCAGCAACTTTGCGGCCCTGACGTAGTAGCGCGATCACCTGGGCCTTCTTGCCCTTCGCCGTACCCAGTTCGACAGCGAAGGCAAGGCCGGACGCCGTAGTTGTGACCTGGCGCAGATCAGGGTCGGCACCCTCTTCGTAGGGCAACACGGCATCGAGTAACTGCTGCAACTCTTGGCCGAACTCGCCCGCTGCAGCGGCTAGATCGAAGGTCACCCAGCAGAGGTTACGACCCCAGCAGGAACGCGACGGTGTCGACTTCCTGCCACGCGTCACGCTCTTCCGGTGTAGCGCGTCCAGCCTCCACTCGTGCTCGCAGCTCGTCCTCTGTCAACCGAACCGATGACAGAGCCTGCTCACGCCGAGCACGCAGCTCCACCGGATCAGCCCTGACCACAATCGCGTCCACGTGTCCACCCCTGTCTTTTGCGCCCGACACACCCAGGATGCCTTACGCCACTGACAACGAGACAGAGCTGCGCGGGTAGTTGCGCGACTCCTGGCGCGGCATCAGTTCGACTCGGCGTCGAGGGGGCAGGTGGCCAGCAGCGCCAGCGGCAGGCCCTGGCGGCGCAGCACATGACCCCACAGGTCGGTGTCCGGACCCGCCAGCACATCGTCGGGCAAGGCGGGCACCACGATCCAGTCGCCGCGCTGGATCTCAACGGCGAGCTGGCCCTGGTCCCACCCGGAGTAACCGGCGAACACCCGCAGCCCGCGCAGCCGCGGTGTGACCAGCTCCGGATCGGCGTCGAGCTGGACAAGGGCGAGGCAGCCCCCTACTTCGATCACTCCCTCGGTGCGCCCGGCGTCCACCCCGGCGGGCAACGCGGCCACGCACAACGCCGCGCGCTGCTGCATCGGACCGCCGACGTACAACGCCTGCGACACGGTGACGTACGGGCTCCACGCCGGCAGCACCTCGTGCACCGGCACATCACTGGGCCGGTTGAGCACGACGCCGAGCGTACCGGTGGGGCGGTGATCGATGACCAGCACGACGGTGCGGCCGAAGTTGGGATCCCGCAGCGTCGGGGCAGCGACCAACGCCGAGCCTGCTTGCACCTCGTCCACGGTGACATCGTCGCGCATACCGCACCGTCACCGTCGAGTACTCCGAACACCGAACCCACACGACCCGGCTAACCTGCGTGGTCGTGACCTATCCGCAGGCCGTTGCCCTGGCCCACCGGCCCGACCGGGTGGGGATCCGGCGGCTGCTCGGCACCCGCGGTTTCGGCCGGCTGCTGACCTCGCGTCTCGCCGCACAGTGGGGCGACGGGGTGTTCCAGGCGGGGTTGGGCGGCGCAGTGCTGTTCAATCCGGAACGCCAAGCCGATCCGGTAGCGGTGGCGGTGGGACTGGCCGTGTTGCTCCTGCCGTACTCGCTGGTGGGGCCGTTCGCCGGGGCACTGCTGGATCGGTGGGACCGGAGTCGAGTTCTGGTCGTGGCCAACCTGCTGCGCGCCGCACCGATCGTGCTGGTGGCGCTCGCCGTCGGCAGCGGGATGGCCGGGGCGCCGCTGTACCTCGGGGCGCTGCTGGTCACCGGGGTGAGCCGGTTCGTGCTAGCCGGGCTGTCCGCGGGGTTGCCGCATGTGGTGGGCCGCCGGCAACTGATCGAGGCCAACGCGCTGGCCGCGACCATCGGCGCCGCGGTGACCGTCGTCGGCGGGATGTGCGCCGTCGGCCTGCGGGCCCTGGTCGGGTCGGGCGACACCGGATCGGCCTGGGTGACTGCGAGTGCGGTGGCGGGCTCGTTGGTCGCGGCGGCGGCTGCGGCCGGCTGGCGCCGCGGCCAACTCGGGCCGGACTGCGCTGACGAGCCCGGCCAGACACCCCGCGCGGTGCTCAGGGGATGGTGCGACGGCGTGGCCGCGGCGGTCCGGGTGCCCAGCGTCGCCGCAGGCATGCTGGCACTGGTCGCGCACCGGCTGGCGTTCGGCATCACCACCTTGGTGGCACTGCTGCTCTACCGCAACTCCTTCACCTCCGACGGGCTGCTCCGGGCCGGCTTCGCCGGGGTGTTGCAACTACTGGTCGCCGGGGCTGGCGGGTTGCTGCTCGCGGCGGTGCTCACCCCGCTGCTGGTGGCCAGGCTCGGTCGGCGGCGCACCGTCTGCGGCGCGCTGCTGGCCGCCGGGGTGGTGATCGTCACACTGGGCTTGCCGATGGTCATGCCCACGATGCTGGCCGCCGCGTTCGCTCTGGCCGCGGCCGGCCAGGTGATGAAGCTGAGCCTGGACGCCACGGTGCAGCGCGACATCGACGACGCGGTGCGCGGCCGGGTCTTCGCGCTCTACGACGCCGTCTTCAACATCGCCTATGTGTTAGCCGTCACCGTCGCCGCCATCATGATCCCTCAAGACGGCCACGCTCCCGCCCTGCTCCTGCTGGCCGGCGCCACCCCCGTCATCACCGCCGCCCTCTACCACCTCATCGACCCCCCTGCGCATTCAGCGGGCTCAGCGGGGTTATCAGGGGTCTGATAACCCCGCTGAGCCCGCTGAATGCGGGAGGTAGGGGTGGTTGAGGAGGGCTAGTTGGGGGATTTGTCGGGCTGCCCAGGGGCTGAGGGTCCAGGGGGCCAGGGTCGCTAGGGCCATTACTTCGGGCCAGGGAGTCCAGTGGTACTCGAGTACTTCGGCCGGGTCAGGTTGCGGGGCGGCGTCGATGCCGGCCACCAGAACCGGGCAGAACTCGTTCTCCACCACCCCCTCGGGGGCCACCGCCCGGTACCGGAAATCCGGCAGCACCACCGCTGAGCGCACCATCCGCACACCCAGCTCCTCACGCAGCCGTCGCGCTGCCGCCTGCGCGGAGGTCTCACCAGGCAGCGGGTGCCCGCAGCAGGAGTTGGTCCACACTCCCGGCCAGGTCCGCTTGCTGGTGGCGCGGCGGGTCATCAGCAGCCGGCCCGAGTCATCGAAGACATAGCAGGAAAACCCCAGGTGCAACGGGGTGTCGTGATGGTGGACCTGACACTTGGGCAGCTCACCGACCGGACGCAGCTGCTCGTCGAGCAGCACGACGGGAGCCTCATCCGGATGCATCACAAGAGATCCCTTCCCGGCCTGCGCACCACGTCAGGGCGGCTCATCCCAGGCCGTTGTGCTGCGCCCACCGGCGTAGCTCGGTTTCGGCTTCGTCGCGGGACAGGGGGCCCCGGTCCAGGCGTACCTCTTTGAGGTGGCGCCAAGCCTTGCCGACCAGGGGGCCGGGGGGTAGGCCGAGCAGTTCCATGATGGCGTTGCCGTCGAGGTCCGGACGCACCGCAGCGAGGTCCTCCTCGGCCCGGATCCGCTCGATGCGCCGCTGCAAACCGTCATAGCTGCGTTGCAGCGCAGCCGCCTTGCGCCGGTTGCGGGTGGTGCAATCGGCCCGGACGAGCTTGTGCAGCCGCGGCAACAACTCCCCGGCATCGGTGACATACCGGCGCACCGCCGAGTCGGTCCACTCCCCGCCGCCGTAACCATGAAACCGCAAATGCAGGAACACCAACTGGGCCACGTCGTCGACGACCCGGGTGGGGTAACGCAGGGCACGCAACCGTTTGCGGACCATCTTGGCCCCCACCACCTCGTGATGGTGAAAGCTCACCCCGCCGGCGGACTCGTGGCGGCGGGTGGCCGGCTTGCCGATGTCATGCAGCAACGCCGCCAGCCGCAGCACCAGGTCGGGCCCACCGTCCTCCAGCGCGATCGCCTGATCGAGCACGGTCAGCGAATGCACGTAGACGTCCTTGTGCTGGTGATGCTCGTCGATCTCCAGCCGCATCGCGGGCACCTCGGGCAGCACGAACTGGGCCAACCCGGTGTCGACCATCAGCTCCACACCCGCCCGCGGATCCGCGCCGAGCATCAGCTTGGACAGCTCCGCCGCCACCCGCTCGACCGTGATGCGACGGATCTCGGGCGCCATGTCGACCAGCGCCGCGCGGACCCGGGGGGCGAGGGTGAAACCGAGCTGGGCGACGAACCGGGCAGCGCGCAGCATCCGCAGCGGATCGTCAGCGAAGGACTCCTGCGGCGTCGCCGGAGTGTCCAGCTCACGGCGCGCCAACGCCGCCATCCCACCGAACGGGTCGATAAAACAATCGCCATGGCTCGACCCTGCAAGCAGGTCTCGGTCGCCATGGCTCGACCCGGCAAGCAGGTCGTGCAACGGCAAGGCCACGGCCATCGCGTTGACGGTGAAATCCCGTCGAGCCAGGTCGCCCTCGACGCTGTCGCCGAAGACGACGTCGGGGTTGCGCGACACCCGGTCGTAGCGGTCCGCCCGGTAGGTGGTGATCTCGCACTGGACGCCGGCTCGGGTCGCGCCGACGGTGCCGAAGGCGATCCCGGTGTCCCACACGGCGTCGGCCCAGCCGTCCAGGATCCGCCGGGTGGCGTCGGGCCGGGCGTCGGTGGTGAAGTCCAGGTCAGCGCCCAACCGGCCGAGCAGGGCGTCGCGCACGCTGCCGCCCACCAGGTACAGCGAATGACCGGCCGCGCTGAACCGGGCGGCCAACTCGTCGGCCACCGGCGCGACCCGGAGCAGCTCCACCACGGCATTGTGCTGTGCCGTGCTCAGCGGCGGCACGCGGTTTCCTACCGCAGAAGGCGACACGGGGAGTCAGCCTAACGGCCGCCTCGCCAGGCGTGCACCGGCGGTGATCACGCAAGAGCCATCGCGCTGGTCGGCGGTGGTGACCGCACCGCCTATACCATCGGCGCCATGCCCGTGCCTTCCGGAAGGTCCAGCCGTGACAAGACCATCCAGCAGGCGGCTGACCAGGGCCGCGGCGGGCGCCGCGAGACCGGTCAGGACCCCGACCGCAGCAGCCGGCTGCGCACCGTGGACGAGATCTCAGCCGGTGGGCTGGTGGTCGACATGACGACCGGTCAGGCGGCGGTGATCGGCCGGCTGGACCGGCGCGGCCGGTTGCTGTGGTCGTTGCCCAAGGGGCACATCGAGAACGGCGAGACCGTCGAGCAGGCCGCGGTGCGCGAGGTCGCCGAGGAGACCGGGATCGACGGGACGGTGGTGGCGTCGCTGGGCAGCATCGACTACTGGTTCGTGGTCGAGGACCGCCGGGTGCACAAGACGGTGCACCACTTCCTGCTGCGAGCATCGGGCGGGGAGCTGTCCGATGCCGACGTGGAGGTCACCGAGGTGGCGTGGGTGCCGCTGGCCGAGCTGCCGGCCCGGTTGGCCTACGCCGACGAGCGCCGGCTCGTCCTGCGCGCCACCGAGATGCTCGCGGACTCGGCGTGAGGCGCCCCAGGTGACGCGCAGCGCTCACCTGATCGCCGCGGCACTGCTGCTCGCGGTGCAGGCGATGCTGGCGCCCGGCATCGCCTGGGCGGACATCTCAGCCCGACAACCCCAGCGGCCCAACGTCCTGGCCCGGCTGGAGCTGGCGAAGCTGTCACCCCGAGTGGTCAGCGCCGCCAGCGCCCCGGTGCTCAGAATCCGGGGTCGGGTGGTCAACGTCGGGGACCGGCCGATCACCAGACTCGGGGTTCGGCTGCAACGCGGTGACCCGTTGACGTCGGACCAGACCGCCGCGCGGGCCGTGCGTGAGGTCCCCGAAGCACCCCACGTCACCCGGTTCCAGCCGGTGGGGGACGGCCTCGCCCCCGGGCAGAGCAGCCCGTTCGAGCTCGACGTGCCCCTGCGTGGGGGAGCGGAGCTGGAGTCGCTACAGATCAACGAACCCGGGGTGTACCCGCTGCTGGTCAACCTCAACGGCAAACCGGATTTCGGCGACACCGCGCGGCTGGCGGCGGTGCCGCTGCTGCTGCCGGTGCTCGGGATCCCCCCCGTCACGGCCGGTGCGCCGCCGGAACCGGTACTGCGAAGCCCCCCCAAGCCGGTTGCGTTGACCGTGGTGTGGCCGCTGGCCGCCGAGCCCGCGCAGGTGCCCACCGGGCCCGGCGAACCGATCCTGATCCAGAGTGACCGCGCCGGAACCGATCCGGTGGCCGCCGACATCGCCCCAGGTGGGCGTCTGGACGGCTTGCTCAGCGCGCTCGAGCAGGTGGTGCCCCCGGGGTCGTCGCTGGCCGCCGGCGTCTGCGTCGCGATCGATCCGGCGCTGGTGCAGACCGCCGGCGCGATGAGCCGCGGGTACCGGGTGGCCCATGCCGGCGGGATCAGCGAGGGCACCGGCGCGGCGGACGCACAGCGCTGGCTCGATCGGCTGCGCGGCGCGGTCGACGGTCGGTGTGTGCTGCCGCTGCCTTATGCCGACGCCGACCTGGTGTCGCTGTCCCGGGCCGGCCTGACCGACTTGGCAGCCCTGGCCATCAGCGCCGGGGTGCAGCTGGTAGCTGACCTGCTCGACGTGACGCCGCTGACCGGGGTGAGCTGGCCGGCCGACGCGGTGCTCGACGAGCGTGCCCTGGCCGACCTCACCACGCTGCAGACCCGGGCCGTGCTGGTGACGCCCAACGGCCTGCAACGGTCCAGCGGTGCCGCCGATGCTGACGCCGTCAGCCTGGGCGGTCCCACTGGTCTGCTCGTCGATCCGCTGCTGACCAGCGCGCTGAGTCCCGAGGCCGGCGGTTCCCGACCCACCGGCACCACCAGCCCACTGGCCGCCCAGGACGCGCTGGGCGCGCTGGTGTACCGCGCCACCGACCCCGATCGCCGCGCTGTGCTGCTGACCCCGCCGCGCCGCTGGCAGGCCTCGGCGCTGGAGGCCACCGCGCTGCTGAACACCGCCCGGCAGCTGGTGGACAGCGGCTACTTCACCCCGCGCGAGCTGCCCACGCTGGTCGCCACCCGCCCCGCCGGCGCCACCACCACCGCAGTGGTCTACCCCCCGCAGGCCGGCGCGGTGGAGATCCCACCTCAGGTCACCGCGGACATCCAGCGAATCCGCGACGTCCTGCGCGACCTGCAGGTCGCCACCATCACCGACGCCACCGCGAATCTCGAGCCGGTCGACCTGCTCGACCCGCTGCGGCTGGGGCTGCTGCGCGGGGTGTCCGCGGCCTGGCGTGGGTACCCGAACCAGGCCAGGCAGCTGACCAGCCAGGCCGGTGTCCGGCTCGACGAGCTGCTCAGGTCGGTACGGATCGTGCAGTCACCCGGCCCGTACAGCCTGGCGGCCTCGGACTCCCCGCTGCTGATCACGGTGAGCAACGAGTTGCCGGTCGGTGTGCAGGTCCGGCTGAGCCTGTCCGAGACCGCCGGCCTGCGCGCGGGTGCGGTCGGGCTGCAACTGGTGCCAGCCCGCAGCACCCGGCAGTTCGTCATCCCAGCGGAGGTGAGCCGAGCCGGCCAATTCAGCGTCGAGGCCCGGCTGAGCACCCCGGGTGGCACCCCGCTGGGCGAGCCGAGCACCCTGCAGGTGCGTTCCACGGCCTTCGGCACCGTTACCGTCGCGCTCACCGCGGGCGCCGGGGTGGCGCTGGTTGTGCTGGTGGTCCGCGGAATCGTGCGCCGGACGCGCAGAGCACGGGAAGCCAGGTGACGGTGGAGTTCTCGGACACCGCAAAGGACGCCCGGCAGGCGCCCGATTGCCGGCCGGCGCCGGATCGTCGTCGGGCGCCGGTCTCGGTGGTGGCCGCCACTCGCACGATGGCGGTGGCCACCCTGGTCAGCCGGATCACCGGGTTCGTCCGCCAGCTCGGGCTCGCCGCCGTACTCGGGCTGGGCATGGTCAACGACTCCTACACCGTCGCCAACACGCTGCCGGCGATGCTGTACGAGCTGCTGCTCGGTGGGGTGCTGACCAGTGTCGTGGTGCCGCTGCTGGTGCGCGCGGCCAAGGAGGACCCCGACCAGGGTGCGGCCTACGCGCAGCGGCTGGTCACCGTCGCCGGGGTGTCGCTGGGCCTGGCCACGGTGCTCGCCGTCGTCGCGGCCCCGGTGCTGGCCGGCCTGTTGCTCGGCGACGGCGCGGCCGCCGACCCGCAGCTGGCCGCGGTATTCGGCTACCTGCTGCTGCCGCAGATCCTGTTCTACGGCCTGTCCGGGCTGTTCGGAGCGATCCTGCAGGCCCGCAGCATCTTCGGCCCGCCGGCCTGGGCGCCGGTGCTCAACAACGTCACAGTGCTGGCGTTTTTGGGGATCTATGCCCTGGTCCCCGGGGAGATCACGCTCGACCCGGCGCGACTGAGCGACCCGAAGCTGCTGGTGCTGGGGGTGGGCACCACCGCAGGCATCATCGCTCAGGTGCTGGTGCAGCTACCCGGGCTGCGCCGGGCCGGCTTTCACTTCGGCTGGCGGTGGGGCTGGGATCCGAGGCTGACCCAGGCGGGTGGAATGGCGGCCTGGTTCGTGCTCTACGTGCTGGTCGGCCAGCTCGGTTTCGTGATCACCACCCGGGCGGCGGCCCAGGGTGACCCGGGTGGGGTGGTGATCTACAGCCTGGTGTGGCTGTTACTGCAACTACCCTACGGCGTGCTCGGCTACTCCTTGCTCACCGCGATCATGCCACGGATGAGCCGGGCGGCGGCCGACGCCGACTGGCGCGGGGTGGTCCGGGACCTGTCGCTGGGCAGCCGCTATCTCACGGTGCTGCTCATCCCGATCACCGTGATCCTCACCCTGGCCGGTGAGCAGATCGGGGTTGCGTTGTTCTCGCTGGGCCGGGCGGGCTCTGATGCCGAGCGCCTCGGTGCCGCCCTGGCGTTCTCGGCGTTCGGTCTGCTGCCCTACGCGGTGACGATGCTGCAGCTGCGGGTCTTCTACTCGATGGCCGACGCCCGCACCCCCACAATGATCAACTCAGTGATGGTGGCGGTCAAGCTGCCGCTGTTGCTGGCCTGCCCGGTGGTACTCGACGGTGCTGACGTCGTGCTCGGACTCACCGCGGTGAACTCCCTGTCGTGCGTGCTGGGTGCCCTGGTCGGCCAGGTCTGGCTGCGCCGGCGGCTGGGCCGGGTGCAGACCTGGCGGACCCTGCGCACGCTGCGCAACTGCGTACTAGCTGCGGTGCCTGCGGTGGGCGCGGTACTCGGGCTGCGCGCCTTGCTCGATCTCAGTGGCGTCAGGGCAGGGCTCGGCGGGGCATGGCTGGACCTGGTGCTCACCACGGTCGTGGTGATCGTGGTGATGGGCGTCGCCCTCATCGTCCTGCGCACCCCAGAGCTCACCGAGCCGATCCGGCGGATGATCCGGGGACCTTTCCTGGCGCGGTGGACCCGGTAACCGGTGAATCGCCTCCCGGAGCCGTAGACTTGAGAACTGCCTTTCATGCTGTGCCGCTGAGGCTGTGTCGGGGGTGGAGCTTCGCGGCACAGGACGCGGGAGGTGAATCGGACCGGTGAGCGGGGACTCGACGTGGCCGACTCCTGGCGGGCTCGTCGGGCCGGGTCGGTACCGCCTGCTGTCCGAGATCGGCCGTGATGATCGCTGCTCCGTGCAGTGGTGGCAGGGCCGTGACCTGGTGCTGGACCGTAACGTCGCCCTGACGTTGTTCATCGCGCTACCGCAGGATCCCGGGGCGTCCAAGCTGATCCACTCCGCGGTGGCACGAGCCCTGCGCTGCGCCCGGCTGGAGACCGCAGGTGCGGCGCGGGTGCTCGACGTGCTGGAACCCGGCAGCAGAGCCGGCCCGGCTGTCGCGGTCGTGGTCGTGGTCGCTGAGTGGACCCGAGGTCGTGGGCTGGCCGAGTTGTTGGCTGACGGGCTGCCCCCACCGTCGGTGGCAGCCGGCATCCTGGCTCCCCTGGCCGGTGCGGTCGACGCCGCGCACAGCGCCGGTCTGATCCTCGGCTGCGATCATCCCTGCCGGATCAGGGTGACACCGGACCGGCAAGCCCGGCTCGCTTTCCCCGGCCCGCTGCCCACAACCGGGGCCCAAGACGACATCCGCGGCCTGGGCGCGCTGCTGTACCTGCTGCTCACCGGCTGTTGGCCACTGCCCGGCGGGCCCAGCGGCCTACCGGCCGCGCCGCGGCAGCCGGACGGCTCCCCGGTCAGCCCCAGCACGCTGCGACCCGGCGTGCCGGTGGACCTGTCCACGTTGGCGCTGCGCAGCCTGGCCGATCCCGGCACCGCCGGCGGCGTGCACACCGGCGCCGCCGTGCGGCGGGTACTCGAGTCCAACGTGTCCAACGCCGGCAACGACCCGGTGATCGACCCGGAACGAGCCCGCCGGCAACGCCGGACGAAGCTCGGCCTGTCGATGACCATGCTGGTGGCCACCGCGCTGCTGATCCTGGGTTACGCCGGCATGCAGGTGGTGTCGGTGTTCACCGACGCCGGCGGTACCCCACTGATCGTCGCCGGCCCACCGTCGGTTGGGCGGCCTGCTCCGTCGGCGCCGGCGACGCCGTCATCGCCGGTCCGGGTCAGGACCCTGGCGGTCTACGACCCGTCCGGGCTGGGTAGTCCAGACCACCAGCAGGACGTCGGCAAACTCACCGACGGTAACCCGAACACCGGATGGTCGACCGACTCCTACCGCCAGCAGTTCCCCAGCTACAAAAAGGGACTGGGCGTCATGCTGAGCTTCGAGCAACCGGTCACCGCGGTCGCGGTGACCGTGATATCACCCAGCCCGGGCACCGTGCTCGAGATCCGCACCGCAACGTCGCCGAAGGCGGCGCTCGGCGACACCATCCTGGTCGGCACCGCCACGCTGAGCCGCGGCAACACCGAGATCACGCTGCGATCCACGCCACCGACGCGATACCTGCTGGTATGGATCACCGGGCTGGCCGGTGGCGGGGATCGCAACCAGTCCAAGCTCAGCGAGGTCAGGGTGCAGACCCGGGCGACCTGACCGGCGCTACTCTGCCCGGCGCTACCCTGCCCGGCGTGCTCCCCGCCGTCGCCGCAGCCCCGCTGGTGCCCAGCACACCCAGGTTGACGCCGTGACGGCGCAGCGCTGCGACGCGGACCTGATCGCGGCGCACGTTGCGGGGGATCCGCTCGCGTTCGCCGAGCTCGTTCGCCGGCACCGGGACCGGATGTGGGCCATCGCGCTGCGGACCCTGCAGGATCCCGAGGAGGCCGCCGACGCAGTACAGGACGCGTTGCTCTCGGCGTTGCGCGGCGCCGGCGGATTTCGCGGCCAGGCGCAGGTGACCACCTGGCTGCACCGGATCGTGGTCAACGCCTGCCTGGACCGGATTCGCCGCAACCAGGCCCATCCCACCACCGGGCTGCCGGACATCGAGCCGGCATCGCCCCGGGACTCGCCGGCAGACCAGGAGTCCCAGCTGGCCGTCGAGGTGGCGTTGGGCGCGCTGCCCGTCGAGCAACGCGGCGCCATCGTGCTGGTCGACATCGAGGGATACTCGGTGGCCGAGACCGCCCGGTTGCTGGGGGTGGCCCAGGGGACGGTCAAGAGTCGCTGTGCGCGGGGCCGGGCCCGGCTGGCGGTGTTGCTCGGACATCTACGGAACCCCGGTGCGAATGCAAACGTCTCATCTGGTGCCGTGGCGGTGCCCCAGCATCGAAGGGAGCGACGATGACCGGAAGTCGGACCGGCCCAGACGATTCCCCGGCGTGGTCCTTGGAGCTGCTCGCCGATCTGCATGCGGGAGCGCTCAGCGAGCGGGCGGCTGCCCGGTTGCGATCTGCGGTGGCCACGGATCCACCGGCCGGCGCGGTGCTCGCGGCTCTGGACGCCACAGTGGCCGACCTGGCCGCGCTGCCGGCCCAGTGCCCAGCCCGGATGCCCGACGCGGTGGCGCAACGCCTCGACGCCGCCCTGGCCGCCGAGGCGTCACGTGCCGTCCCGGCGCGGCGGGCCCGGGGTGCCCGGCGGCTGGTGGTCATGCCGGCTACCCGGCTCCGTTGGATCGGTGCCGGGGTGCTGGCAGCCGGAGTGCTGGCAATAGCTGCGGCCGGCCTGACGACCAGCGAGCTCATCTCCCGGCCCGGGGACGCCCTGGGCGCCGCCGCGGTCGCTCGACCGGTGCCGCTGGTGCTGTCCGGTGGTGATCTGGGTGGCGTGCCGAATCGCGTCCTGGGAGCCCGCGAGTACGGCCCGCTGTCCCGACCGGAAACCCTGCGGCGCTGCCTGGACGCCAACGACGTGCCAGCAGGCGACAAGCCGCTGGGTGCCCGCGAGGTCACCCTCGACGGTCGGCCAGGCGTGATCCTCGCCCTGCCCACCGCCCACCCGACCCAGCTACAACTCCTCGTGGTGGGCTTCGACTGCGGCCCCGGCAACCCCGCCCGCCTAGCCACCACCACCGCGCCCCGCCGCTGACACCGGTTGCTCTTCAAGAGCAACCAACCCACCCTGGCGCAGTCTCTAACAGCTACCAACCCTCCCGAGCGTCCGGCGGCGGCCGTCCCCGACGTCGGTGACTGTTGAGAGCACGTTGGCGGCTGTTCAGAGCGCCAACCCTGCGGGTTGGCCGCTCTTGAAGAGCAGCCGACCGGCTCGGGAACATCGGTCCGTAGGATCGTGTTGTGACCGACGTGAGTGAGCAGATCCGGGACGTCATCATCATCGGCTCCGGCCCGGCCGGTTACACCGCCGCGATCTACACCGCGCGCGCCCAGCTGGAGCCACTGGTCTTCGAGGGCAGCCAGTACGGCGGCGCCCTGATGACCACCACGGATGTGGAGAACTATCCCGGGTACCGGGACGGGATCATGGGCCCGGACCTGATGGAACAGATCCGCGCCCAGGCTGAGCGCTTCGGTGCCGAGCTGCTGGCCAGGGACGTCACCTCGGTGGAGCTGACCGGCGACGTGAAGAAGGTCACGGTTGATCAGAACACCTACCTTACCCGGTCGGTGATCCTCGCGATGGGCGCCCAGCCCCGCTACCTGGACGTGCCCGGTGAGCAGGAGTTACTCGGCCGCGGCGTCAGCTCGTGCGCCACCTGCGACGGCTTCTTCTTCCGGGATCAGGACATCGCCGTCGTCGGCGGCGGGGACTCGGCGATGGAGGAAGCCACCTTCCTCACCCGGTTCGCGCGGTCGGTGACCGTGGTCCACCGGCGCGACGAGTTCCGCGCCTCGAAGATCATGCTCGAGCGCGCCCGGAACAACGACAAGATTCAGTGGCGCACTGGAGTGACCGTCGACCAGGTACTGGGCGACAGTGGCGTCACCGGTCTGGCGTTGTCCGACGGTTCGACATTGAAGGCGACCGGAATGTTCGTGGCGGTCGGGCACGACCCGCGCAGCGCACTGGTCCGCAGCCAGGTCGACACCGATACCGACGGTTATGTGCTGGTCGACGCACCGGGCACGGCCACCAACGTGGACGGCGTGTACGCCTGCGGGGATCTGGTGGACCGCACCTACCGGCAGGCCGTCACCGCTGCGGGCACCGGCTGCGCGGCCGCGATCGACGCCGAGCGCTGGCTCGCCGAGCACGCACAAGCGCCGACCGCCCAGGTGGCGCACGAGTTCGTCGGTGGCGGATACGGCTCGAAGTCCTGAAACGCCAGACCTCGACAGGAGATGCAATGGCAGGCAAGTCGACCGTGATCGTGACCGACAAGTCGTTCGCCGACGATGTGCTCGGCAGCGACAAGCCGGTCCTGGTGGACTTCTGGGCTGCTTGGTGCGGCCCGTGCAAGCAGGTGGCGCCGGTGCTCGAGGAGATCGCGTCGGAGTACGTCGACAAGATCACTATTGCCAAGATGGACATCGACGCCAATCCCAGCACCCCACGGGACTACAAGATCATGTCGATCCCGACCATGATCTTGTTCGACAAAGGCGAGCCGGTCAAGCAGATCGTCGGCGCCAAGCCCAAGGACGCCCTGCTGAAAGATCTGGGCGACTACCTCTGACGCTGCACTGTCGAAGATCTCGCGCGCCGGTGGATACTGCATCGGATGAGCAACAACCACGGGTGATGACCACACCTGAGCCGAAGATCAGCAGCGACACGCCACCTACGTCAACTCACACCCGCTCCTGACGCTGACAACGACAAGCATCCATATCGCGGCCCAGGCGGCGCACCATCACCCCGAAAGCCTCGGCCGTTTAGTGGGCGCTCGTGGTCAGGCCGGGCGCAAGCTGGGCTCGACGGCGTGGATCGTCACCGACGTCAGCCGCCGCTCCAGGGCAGCCTCGACGTCTTCTTTCCAGGTCAACGCGGTACGCAGTTCCAGGCGCAGCCGGGGCCGGCGCGGGTGATGTGATCCTGCTCACGAGTTCTTCCTTCCACGCAGCAAGGACCGGCTGGCGGAGGTGATGGAGGATTCGATACTCGAAGCCAGCTCGGCATTGACTGCGAGCTGGTCGCGGTGCTCAGGCCAGCGCAGGCCCACCTGCTCGACCACCTCGACAACGCAGGCCGCCAGCTCTGCCTGAGGGGCGCGCAGGCGTCGTTGCAGCCGTTCGAAGGTAGTAGTGTTGATTCTGTCAAATCGCCTCGTGCCACCGAACTTCAGACCAAGTGTCTCGCGCTCACCGAGGTAGTACGCGGTAGAGACCATGTCGTACGCCGGAGCGAGACTGGGCACCCGCGGATCGGTATAGATCAACGACCAGTTCTTCAGATGCGCGTCGCCGTTGGCGACGAGAATGGTGAACGCCAACCGGCGGGCGAACTCCCGAAGACCGTCCAGATCGTGACCCCGGTAAGCGAGCGCAGCCACGGTCTCGTAGTTACCGAGGTATTTCTCCTCCGGGTAGACGCCGCGAACTTGAGCCAGGTCTTCGATATGCACCGAGTCGCGGTGGGTATCTCGATCGAATCGCCGGATGGCGTACGCCCACTCCTCCCGGCTGGTCCAGACGTCTGGCGGTAAACCGTCCAGCTCGTCACGGTGCACAAGCCGGACCGGCGGGACCGCGATGCCAACAGACGCTGCCAGGGACATCATGGTGAGCTCGTTACGCGGCACGTCTGGATATGTTTGGTCAGGAAGCTTGACGATCCAGTCTCCGCCCACTCCGAAGGCAGGCAGGGTAAAGCGATCTCCCTTTGCGAGCATGGAGAACTTGAGTGCGACCCCGGCCAACGAGAAACGCCAGGTGTTCTGCTCTCGCCCCTGATCAGCCTCCGGCATCGGAACAGGTTTCGGCAGCCACTCGATCTCATCGCCCTCGCCATCCGGTGCGGGCAGCACTCGTACAGCACCGGGTAGGTCATGCCCGACCTGCGCAAGCAGCTCCATCTCACGCCGCGGCGACACTTTCCGGTCAGCCGCGATCCATTCCCGCAGCCGGCCTTCGGGGAGCAGGTTGGAAAACCAACAGGGCAGTCGTAGCGCGGTCGCATGCCGAGCGGAAAGATCCTGTTCGAAAATCAACCCGAGGACCGGTCGGTCTGGGTCGTTGAGGTACTTTTGAGAGAATACGAAGCGGGTGTGGTCGCCGCGCTGGAACAGCGTGCCTACCCGCGCACTGCGCAGCCATACCGAGTGCCGGATCTCAGGCAGCGTCATCGTTCCCCTCGTCATCAAGGTCTTCGATGAGCAGCTCGTGCAGCGGAGGGGTGTTCTCGAAACCCCACTCACACTTGCGCCGTAGGAAGGATTCGAGCACGTGCTGCAGGTCTGCCTGGCGGGATTCCAGGAAAACCACGATGTCACCAGCGGCCAAGTGGCTCTCACTCTCAGCACTGATCGAGTGAGAGTGCAGCACCTGCGGCCACATCTCCTCAGACACGTCGAACGGACGCTGCAGGAACGCCCCTGATACCTCAGTCACGGACTCGGTGAGCACCGGCACCAACGCCCGGTTCGACGCCCAGAGACGGTAGGGCTCAGGAACGAATCTCCGGGCGACGAAGACGGGCACCGCATCTGCGGCGGTCGCCCGATCCAGCAACACCTCGGCGAGCTGAGAAAGCTCGAACCGGGTGCCGGTGTCCGGGCTCCGGGGGCCAAGCTCCCACCACGAACAGAGAGCGATCCTCGCGGTGGCCTCATTGACTCGGAATCGACGTAGGTCGGGCAGCGTCACCTGATGTTCGTTGTCGAGCGCACTGAGGAGATCCCCGATAGACCCGCTGAGGTCGCCGGGCCTGACCCTGGTGCACAGGAGTCGCATGGCACCAGTGGTGCCGCCCTTGAAGATCCCCGGACCGAGGACGGCCGCCCGCCAGTACCAGCGCGCCAGCAGCCTGAGACTCGCCGGATCAGGCTCGGCATGATGGGCGAAGACCCTGGCCAGGACCACGAGGAGGTAGCGGTAGGCCAGTAGCGCGACATGGGGAACCCCGATCGACTGTAAAAAGCGTACGGCCCGGAACAGTGCCTCCTCTCCCGCGGCGAAGGCGCAGTCGCGATCCTCGTCGCGGAATTCGAGGTCACCATCCGGGTCGTCATCGAACTCGAGCCGGATGTCCCGTTGTACGTCTGGTCCACGACGGGCGAGAATTACGCGGAACACCGTGTCGGGATCGATCAGCCCGAAACCGGCTTGATCCGCTACGTGATCGGCGATCCGGTCGACGGTCAGGGGGTCCTCGGCGTCGAACTTACTGCCGGCGTTGGGCACGGAGAAGATCCTCGCGCCGCTCAGCCGCTTGCCGTAGTTGTTCATCCGGTCAAAGATGTCACTCAGCACCTGCGTGTCGTCTTGCACCACCTGGTAGGCCGGAATAGCAAACTGACGTAAGTGTTTGGCGAGTTCGAATGCCTTGCTTCGGTAATCGCCGACCTCCGGATAGGTGGCAAACCAGTCCAGCACCTTGGCCAGGTCGAAAAGGGTAGGCAACGGGATCACATACGGGTCGCCGGTGCCGGGCCGGTTCACGATCCGGTCGTCTCGCACGTCGTAGCCAAGATCGAACCGGGGATCCCGAGCCCCGTCCGGGTGCAGCGCGTTGGCCAGGCTCGTGACCCGCTGCCGGCCATCGACCACCCATAGCGCCTGATCGACCTGCGGTGCCTCGATCCGGAGGGCACCGAGCACAAGCCGCTGCGCAGGCGCGGGCCGCCGCCAGAGCAACAGGCTGCCGACCGGGTACCGCTTGACGACGCTGTCGAAGAGACGGATGACGTCTTGGCGCGTCCAACGGAAATCCCGCTGGAAGGGCGGGACCCGGATGTGCCCACTCCAGGCCAACTCCACCAGGTCGTCGAGACCGAACGTGGTGGCGCCCGGCCGGGTCTCCGGTCCGCTGCTCATCCTGCCTCCCGTGGCTGCACGCTCATAGTGCCCCAGCACCCCGACAGCCTCGGCCGTCTAGCGGGCGGCGCGCGTCAGGCCGGGCGCAGGCTGGGCTCGACGGCGTGGATCGTCACCGACGTCAGCAACCGCTCCAAGGCAGCTTCGACGTCCTCTTTCCAGGTCAACGCGGTGCGCAGTTCCAGGCGCAGCCGGGGCCAGCGCGGATGCGCGTGCACGGTCTTGAACCCGACCTGCGCCAAGAACCCGGCCGGGATCACACAGCTGGAGTCCTGATCGGGCCGGGCGTCACCGAATGCCTCGATCGCCTTCACCCCGCGGCGGGTGAGGTCCTTGGCCACCGCCTGCACCAGTATCCGGCCCAGCCCGCCACCGCCGAACTCCGGCAGCACCCGCAGCGCCGTGAGCAGCACCGCATCGGCACCGACCGGCGCGGTGGGAAACGCCACCGCCCGGGGTACCGCAGCCGGAGGGGCGTACAGCGCATAACCGGCCGGCACGTCCCCGGCCATCACGATCCGCCCACAGGAACCCCACTCCAGCAACACGCTGGACACCCAGGCTTCCTTCTCCAGCTCGGTCTGGCCGAAGTCCTCAGCCTGGTCGCGAATATGCGGGGCGAGCTCCCAGAACACGCAGCGCCGGCATTTCCTGGGCAAGAGGTCGAGATTGTCCAGGGTGACGCCGACCACTCGACGTGACACCGTGCCTCCTGAACCGAGTTCCTCGTTGAACCGGCCCACCAAGGCCGCTTCAACGCCCCGCGCAGCATATGCCGATGACCAACCGGAATGAAGATGCCGGGGGCAACCTGTGCCGGGCTTTACACTGCCAGGGGACCCTGACCCGCAGCGAAGGCGCCGCCGTGACCCCCGACAAACCTGACCGAGCATCTACCCGACGCGAGCTCGACCCGCACCTGCACCGATACGCCCAGCGCACCGCGGGCATGACCGCATCGGAGATCCGCGCGTTGTTCGCCGTGGCCAGCCGTCCCGAGGTGGTCTCGCTGGCCGGCGGGATGCCCTACCTGCCGGCGCTCCCGCTGGACTCGCTGGCCGGCGAGCTGGCCCAGCTCGTGGCCACCGAGGGGATGACCGCACTGCAGTACGGCTCGGCGCAGGGCACCGTCACGCTGCGCGAGCAGATCTGTGAGGTGATGGGTCTGGAGGGGATCCGGGCGCACGCCGATGACGTCACGGTGACCGTCGGCTCGCAGATGGCCCTGGACATGGTGACCCGGATCTTCTGCGACCCGGGGGATGTGGTGCTCGCCGAGGCCCCGTCCTACGTCGGGGCGCTGACCACCTTCGCCTCCTACCAGGCGCAGGTGGTGCAGGTGGCGATGGACGACGAGGGGTTGATACCGGCCGAGTTGGCCGGCACGCTGCGGTCACTGCACGCGCAGGGCCGGGTGCCCAAGTTCCTCTACACCATCCCGAACTTCCACAACCCGGCCGGCGTCACGATGGCCGGGCCGCGCCGCGCCGAGGTGCTCGGGCTGTGTGCCGAGCACCGGGTACTGGTCGTCGAGGACAACGCGTACGGGCTGCTGGGTTTCGAGGGGCAGATCTACCCGGCGCTGCGGGCCGCCGACCCGGACAACGTGGTCTACCTGGGCACGTTCTCCAAGACCTTCGCGCCCGGCCTTCGGGTCGGCTGGGCGTTGGCCCCGCACGCGGTGCGGGAGAAGCTGGTGTTGGCTGCGGAGTCGGCGACGCTGTGCCCGCCCGCGTTCACCCAGGCCGTGGTGTCGCGCTACCTGGTCCAACACGACTGGAAAGGTCAGATCAAGAACTACCAGGAGGCGTACCGGGCCCGTCGGGACGCCATGCTGGCGGCATTGCGCCGATACCTGCCGCCGGGGTGCCGGTGGACCCGACCCGCGGGCGGGTTCTACGTCTGGCTCACCGTGCCCGAAGGTCTGGACACCAAGGCGATGCTGCCTCGGGCGGTGACCGCCCGGGTGGCCTACGTGCCGGGCACTGCCTTCTACGCCGATTCCGATAGCTGGCAGGCCGGCAGGCTCATGCGGCTGTCGTTCTGCTACCCGACACCGGAGCGGATCACCGAAGGTGTCCGCCGGCTGGCCGCCGTGCTGGCCGGCGAGCTGGAGTTGCAGTGCACGTTCGGTAGCGTGAGCCCGCGCACAGTATCCGGCCCGCAGTCCCCGACGCCGGACACCGCCTGAGGAGCCCTCCAGTGAGCGATCACACCGTGGTTGTGCTGGCCGGTGGGCTGTCCCACGAACGCGACGTGTCGTTGCGCTCGGGACGCAGGCTGTCCAGCGCGCTGCGGGATGTCGGGCTGCACATCGAGGAATGGGACGTCGACGCCACCCTGGTCGGCCGGCTCACCAGCAGCCGGCCGGACGCCGTCGTGGTGGCGCTGCACGGTGGGACGGGGGAGAACGGCGCCGTGCAGTCAGTGCTGGAGATGTTGCGGGTGCCCTATGTGGGCACTTGCTCCCGGGCCTGCCGCCGAGCCTGGGACAAGCCAACCGCCAAGGACGCGCTGGCCCGCGCCGGGCTGAGCACGCCGGACTGGGTCACCCTGCCGCACGCCACCTTCCGCGACCTCGGAGCCCAAGCCGTGCTCGACGCGCTGGTCGCCCGGCTGGGCCTACCGCTGATCCTCAAACCGGACCAGGGCGGCTCCGCGCTGGGCGTGCACGTGGTACGCGACGCTGCCCAGCTGCCCGGCGCCATGATGAGCTGCCTGGCCTACGGGGACACAGTCCTCGCCGAGCGGTTCGTGGCGGGCGTCGAGGTCGCGGTCACGGTGATCGACGAGCCGGACGGGTCTCGAGCGCTGCCGGCGGTGGAGATCGACGCCGGATCCGGCTTCTATGACTACGCCGCCCGCTACACCGCCGGCCTGGCCACCTTCCACACCCCGGCCCGGCTGACCAGCCCGGCCGCCGCCGCGGTGGCCGAGCTCGCGGTGGCCGCGCACCGGCTGCTCGGGCTGCGTGACGTGTCCCGGACCGACGCTGTGATCACCCCCGATGGAGTGGCGCACTTCCTGGAGGTCAACGTGGCACCCGGGCTCACCGAGACGTCCCTGTTACCGATGGCGATCGAGTCCGACGGCGCCGATCTTGGCACGGTGTTCGCCAGGCTGATCGAGCAAGCAGTGGCCCGCGGCTGATCCACTCCTGAGCCGTGCATCATGGGCAGGGCGGGTGATAAGACAGATCCTTGGAAACGTACTGCGCCGGCACTGGCTACCGCCTACGTTGACTGACTATCACCACATTGTGGATCAAGCCATGGAGCAGCCTGCTGCAGGAACGACTTGACGGTACGGGGGTAGTCGTAGCGGTGGGTGGCGAGGCGCCGTGCTTGCTGCCTGATCCGGTGCTGTTCGGTGGGGGTGAGGGCCAGTGCGCGTTGCAGGGCGGTGGCCAGACTGGCGGCATCTTCGGGTGCGGCGGTGAATCCGGTGCGCCCGTCGATGACTTGCTCGGCCAGGCCGCCCGCGGTGGTCGTGATGACCGGGGTGGCTCCTGCTGCGTATGCCTCGATGGGGACGCGGCCGAACGGCTCGGCTCGAGAGGGCACCACGACGCCGCGTAGTGCTGGGTGTGCGAGCAGGCGGCGGATGTCGGGGTGGAAGCGGGTCAGCAGGGTGGCGTTCACTCGGAGTGCGGTGATTTCCTTGGCGAGATGTTGCTGGTAGGTGCACGGTTCGGGGTTGTCGGTGACAGCGGCCAGCACCAGATGCGGTAGCGCCACACCCTGCCGGTGCAGCAGGGTCAGGGCGTCGAGGAGGTCGTCGAAGCCTTTGTAGGGTTGGGCGCGGCCCATCGCCAGGAGGAATCCGCCCCGGGCCAGGGCTGGCAGTGTCGCGTCGTCGGGAGCGATGAGCTGCCAGTCGGCGGGGCTCAGGCCGTTGGGCAGTTCGATCAGGGCATCGGTGGGCACCTGGTAGGTGAGGTTCAGGTGGGCGCGCAGGTAGTGCGAGATCGCGGCGATCCGCCCGCCGTGCCCAGCGGCAGTGCACAGCCCGTAAGACTCCCAGGCGATCCGTTCTTGATCGGAGGATCGTCAGGAGTGCACGGTTGGCGCGGCCGGCTCCGGTGCCGCAGCCGTAGAACCCCTCGTGCAGTGCCACCACCACGGTCGGTCGCTGTGGTGTGGTCATGGACGATCGACCAGATCGCGCAGGAACCGGACGGTGCGGTCGGGTGTGCAGTCGCGCAGCGAGTGCCAGTTGGCGGTGCGAAGGCGGACGGCTAGATCCGGGTGCACGGGGGCCAACGCCTCAGCGGGGTCGCGGTAGAACGCGGCGAGACGGACCAGACCGGATCGGCTGCTCCACGGGTGACCGGGCGTCAGCCGGTCCACGCGGCGCTGGAGGCTGATCGTCGGGTCGAGGGCGAACACGACGTAGGTGTTCGCGAGGGTGAGGTTCCGGGCTCGAGGTGATCGGACACCCAATCAGCCCTGCTGTCGAGCAGCTTCGGGTCGTCGGTGATGGTGTAGGCGTAGGCCAGCGCGGAGAGCCAGTCCCGGTCGCAGAACACCGGGCCGTTGCGGCGGGCATGCCTTCCAGCACCAGGACCGGGTACCGGCCGGTGGGATCAGAACAGCGCGGGCTGGACATCGGCGTCGTCGCTGGGGGCGTAGTCACACGCACGCAGGTCTAGGCCGGTGGGGGCAGCGGTGGTCGGGTGTAGGGGCCATCCGGTCAGCAGGCGGGTGTCGGCCAGCAGCGGCCCGTCCGGGGTGTCGAGCAGTAGGTCGCGCCCGATGGCGCAGCGCACGGTTCCGCTGAGCACCGCACCGCTGGACAGTGCGGTGATCTCCTGGCAGGCATCGGGCAACACGTCGAGGCCGAACAGCTCGACCAGGTCGATCACGGCGCAGGCCGCGCGGTCCAGCCCCGCAGGCCACGGCACGGCCTCGATGATCTCCTGGTAAGCGGCGCGCAGGTCGTCGTGGCGTTGGGTATGGTCCGGAAGTTTCCACCAGGCGGCGAGTTTGACGTGTCGCCGGCGCCGCTCGGGTGCCAGGCCACGGGCCGAGATGCGTTGCTCACCCGCGCGCACGGCAGGCAAACGACCGCGGGCGAGCCAGGTGAAGGCCAGCGCGCCCTGTTCGGCCAGCCGGTCGGTGCCACGTTCGGTCGCCGTCAACCCGACCTTCGTCAGGCCAGGTCCGAACCAGGCCAGATAGAGCGCGTACCCGCGTCCGTCGTCGATGATGGCGTTGCGAGCGAGCATCCTGCCTGGATCAGATGCCGCGCACGGATCGCACTGGGCTCGGATGGCCACTGGCGGGATCGGGTGCCGGAACGGGCATGGTCGGCGCCGACGCTGCTGCGCCAACCAGACGCCGATGCAGCAGCGTTGCGCACCGAGCCGGTAGCCCACCGAGGTCCCTAGCAGAGCTGGGTCAGTGCGTTCGGTGCCACTGGGGTCAACCAGTCCGATACCGAGGGTCCGGTTGTTCCAGTAGAGCCCGGTAGCCAGCCAGACGCTGTGCCGCTCGGTCACCCTCGTACCTTTCGTAGAGCCGGTTGAACGTCTCGGTGCCCGCCAGATGATCCAGGTCAGCGAAGGCGTCACCGGGGCTGTCGGGCATGTGCAAATGGTTGCGCAACGCGTCACCATCACCGAGACGGCGACGGATGTCAGCCTTGATGTCCTTGACCCTCCCGATCGCCGCAGGTGACGCGAGCAGGATGAACACAGTGACCGGGGCCGAGGTGAGGTAGTCGTCGCGGCGGGCCACATACTCCCGCCCGTAGGCGTCGGGGTACAACCGGCGCACGTCCGCCATGGTCAGGCGTCGCTGAATCTCCTCCACTATGGCGTGGGTCTCGGTGAGTAGCTCACGCATGGGCACCGGGTCGCTGCCGGGCTTGCCATGCCCACCGTCAGCCGCCACCGGGGCCAGATGATGTCGGGACTGGGCCGCCGCATCGCTCGTGCCCACTCCAGCAAGCACGCACACCCCGGTCGAAGTGCCCCGTCGGGGTGCGCGGGCGGCGTAGCGAAGGCCAGCCTGCTGGCGTCGATGGCGCAGACTTCGCAGCGATCGGCGGTATGACCCGGGTCCAGGTCGAATTCAGCGGCCGTGCGCTGGGCGCAGTAGCAAACCCACCACACATCCCACGGGCCGTCCCCGACCCGGTCCAGCGACTGCCCGTGACCACTGATCTGCCGCTCGATCGCGTATGCGAGGAGCGCTTTGGTGCGGTCACGGTGGCACAGGAGAACCGCTGCGTTCCTGTCGTCCGTGCGGCTCATGGTGATCACGTCAGGTGAAGTCGAAGCGGGCGGTGGCCGAGGTGTCGGGGGCCTCGGAGACCTTTAGCTCCACAGTGGTCAGGCGATAGCCGTATAGGTACGGCAGCGCCCGCTCAAGCAGATAGTCAGCGAGGGCCTCGGTCGTGGTGTTGACCAGCGGTAGGATCACGACATCTTCGGCGGGAAGAACGTAACGCTTACGACCGGCGACGATCGACAGGGTGTCGTTCTCCGGCGTGATCAGCACTTCCGGGGCGTGCCCAGGCATCATCGTGCGGTGGCGCAGCGGAGCTATCGCCTCTCGCAGGGCGGCCTTGACCTCACCGAAATCGATCAGCATTCCATCGTCGGCAGGGATGCCGGACAGCCGCACGGTGACCTGGAAAGTATGGCCGTGCAGCGGCTCGAACTCGCCATCGTGCAGTCCGGAATGCGCGGCGGAGAAACCGAACTCACCCCGGCCGATCTCCACTATCGAGAGCATCCTTGTTTCTCCTCAGCGTTCAGCGGGTGGGATGGGTGAGGGTGACGAACTCCTGCCGGGCACGGGCATCATCGAGCAGCAGCCCGTGCAGGGCCGAGGTCACGGTCGTGGTGCCCAATGCCTGTGCTCCGCGTAGCGTCATGCACAGGTGCTCGGCGCGTAATACCACCCCCACCCCTTTCGGGACCAGGTGTTCGGCGAGCCAGTCGGCGATCTGTTTGGTCATCCGCTCCTGCACCTGAGCGCGGTGAGCGAACAACTCCACCACCCGCGCAAGCTTGGACAATCCAATGATCCGCTTTCCAGGAAGATAGCCGACATCGGCAGTGCCCATGAACGGCAGCGCGTGGTGCTCACACAACGACCGGAACAGAATACCTTGCACCAGCACCAACTGCTCGTATCCCTCGTCGTTGTCGAAGGTCGTCAAGTCGAACTCGCGCGGAGTGAGCAACTCGGCATAAGCTTTCACCATCCGCGCCGGCGTCTGGGCCAGAGCTTCCCGGCTCAGATCGATACCCAACGCGGTCAGGAAGGCATGCGCGGCCACTCGGGCGGCATCAAGATCACGGACGTGCCGTTCGGCAACAACGCGCAACTGCCGTCCCGCCGCCGGCAGACTCACTGGCCGTGCTCCCGGTCGAGGGCAAGCGCTGCGACATTCGGGGGCTGCGAACTACCCCTGAAGTCACCGGGACGTCGGTGAATGGCCACACCGACACTGTCCGCGAATCGCAGCGCACCAGGCTTGTGCACCCCAACCCAGGGTGCCGCGTAATCGACCACCACGTCCTGTGAGTCGTGGCGCTCCGCACAGTTGATCCCGATCACGCAGCGCAGTCGCAGCTCGTCGAGTTCGATCACATCATCGCCCGGCAGCAGCTCGCCAGCGATCATAGGGCCACGTAACTGGAAACGAGTGCAGGTCATGGCTCAGCTCCTCGCTTTCTCCGACCAGCTCACAACACGTGACACGTGACACGTGTTGTGTAAGCATGCGGCATCTCCCGCTGAGCCGTCAAGGAACACGTGGCACGTGCCGCGTGTTGGAGCTAGCGTGTAATCACGCGTCAAACCAAGAAGGTGTGCTTCGATGACTACTCCACCGGTCTCCCACTACCAGCAGGTAGCTGATCGCCTCAGGGAAGCGATCGTCACGGGCGAGTATCCACCCGGCCAGGCACTGCCGAGCGAGAGTGCGCTGGCCGCGCAGTACGGACTCAACCGGACCACGATCAACAAGGCGATCCGGCTGCTCTCCGCACAGGGCCTGGTGACTGTCGAGCACGGACGTGGGGCCTTCGTGCGGACCCCGCGCCCGGTCATGCAGGTATCGACGGCCTACGTGACCCAGGTCGGTGACCAACCTCGCGGCTCCTGGCGATCCGAGGCCGAGCGCCTCGGCATGCGAGGTACCCAGGAACTCACGGAAGTGGGCGAGGTCGCCGCACCCGGAGACATCGGTGAGTTCTTGGGTGTTGAGCCCGGTTCCCCCGTGATCGTGCGCCGTCGGGTGATGCTGCTCGACGACGAGCCGGTGCAGCTCGCGGACTCCTACTACCCACTCGATCTGGTTCGAGGAACACCGATCGCCGAATCCCGGAAGCTCCCCGGCGGTACCGTGGCCGCCCTGGAACACCTCGGCCTCGAACTGGGCGATTTCGAGGAGCACGTCAGCGCCCGAGCTGCCACACCCGCGCAACGACAGGCATTGCGGCTCGCCGACGGTGTCCCCGTGCTCATCCTGACCCGGACGACCTACACGACGGACGCCCAATCCGTCGAGGTCAGCCGAGCAATACTGGCCGCAGACCGACACCAGCTGAGCTACCGACTACCGGCCCGCGCCTAACGGCACGTGATCACAAGTGATCATATCGCGCAAGCTGCGAGTAATCGTCGCTGGACTGGTGCTGCTCTTAGCCGGCATGGTCACCTCGACCGTAATCACGGAGGAAACACCCACTCCGGAGGTGGACTACACCCGACCGGCCGTGATCGAGGTTGGCGACACCGGTCTGAAACTGGCCGTCGACAGACCAGAACTCCGACCAGCCCGGTGCACGGGGCGTCGTCCTTGACAGTGCGAACGCCGCCGCGGTGAGCTGGGACCTCGTCGCTCCTTACCGCGATAACCCGGCCTTCCGCCAGCTGCGTCCCGCCGGCAAGTTGCTCATGTGCTTTGAGATGGACAACGGCAGTTTCCACGAGCGCGCCGCGGTGCAGCAACGGGGCTGCGCCGGTGAGCAACACCAGTATTTTGCAGGCGATCCGGTGCCCGCATGGGCACTCCCGTTCGAGGAGAACACAGTGGCTTCGCGAGTCCTGGACAACTGTCACCCGGCGCGCAAGCGATACTGCATCTAGCCTGGACCAGATCAGAATGGATTTCCTAGAGTCAACGTGGCACCCCTGCCCACCGAGACATCTCTGCTCCCGATGGCGATCGAGTCCGACGGCGCCGACCTTGGCACGGTGTTCGCCAGGCTGATCGAGCAAGCAGTGGCCCGCGGCTGATCCCACCCCTGAACCGTGCGGTCCTGCTCGTCACACCGGCGTGCCATCAGCTCACCGGCGCGAGCTGATGGCACGCTTCTGGCCACTATGCGCGAGGTTCGTTTCGCCCAGTACCGACGTTATGAGGGCAGAAGAGTTGAGGCCAGCAATGCGATGATGGCGTTGCTGGCAGGCGCCGGGATGGCCTCCCACTTGCTGCAGCTCACTCGCGGCTCGAGGCATCTGCTGCCCGAGGTGTTTCCTCAGGTCCCGCACATTGGACGGTTCAATCTACGCAGCGAGCTCGCCCGCAAGATCCTCGACTCCGCAGACACACATCTCGGGGCGATGGCCATCCCTTACGCGCTGGCGATCCATGACGACTTCCTGCGCGAATGTATCGATCTGCTGGTAACCGCCCAGGCAGGTACCGCCAAGCAGGCGACCGATGCCAACCCGCTGGCTGCCAAGCACAAGCTGATCGCTCAATCCACTGGGGGTGTCTTCAACACCGACAGCATGGGGCAGTTCACCACGATCCGACTGATGCGCAACTGCATGATCCACGAAGGCGGACGAGCCGATCAGAAGCTGCTCACACACCTGGCCACCTGGACGTCGAGCATTGCGGCCGGCTGGGTGCAGCTGACCGGCAACGATCCACGTCAGCTGCGTCTAGGTGCAGAACTATCGTTTGGTCACGGCGAGATGATCCTGGCCCTCGCAGTGACAAAGGTACTCGCGCGAGAAGCCAACCGGTTTCTCCAGCCAGCTCTGCCACGCAGCCAGTGGGCGGACATGCTGATCACAGACCTCGTCGACTCGGACGCCCACGTCCTACGAGCTTCTGACTTTCGCCGACGAGCACGCGGTCTGGCGAAGTTTGACTACGCGCCGCTGAAACTCAGTGACAATGAGCTGGCCGATGCCTGCCACCGATATCCAGGCCGCTCGGCAACAGGACCGTGATGCGCCTTTTATCCATAAAAAACGGGGCTCTACCGATTGAGCTACAACCCTGAGGCCGCCGGGGCTCGAACCCGGATCTCCCGTTTCTGTGGAACCTCTGGCTACGAGCCAGCAGGGCAACACCCGGCTCCTGCCCGACAGTGTAACCGCATCGCGGCGGCGCAGGCCATCAATCCGAGCCGGTTGTTCACCGACCCTCGTTTTCACCGAGCTTATGGAGCCGGCCCGCGGCTGATCCCCCTCACACCTGTGCTGGGGTGACCTGCCGGGCCATCCGGGCGAGGTCTCGCTCGTCGCGGCCCGGCCGGCGATCTAAAGCGGCGGTCAGTGGCTCGAGCCGCTTGCGGACCCGAATCGAGGGCAGCTTGGTCATGGCGGTGATCGCGCCGTGGGCCAACGAAAGACCGCTGGGCTCTCCGGCCCGGACGTGCACGGTGGCCAGCACGACGCGGGACATGGCGTGGCGGATCGGGCTGACACCCTTCCAGCGGCGCACCGAGACCGCGGCGAACTGCTCGGCGACATCCAACCGTCCCCGGCGCAACGCCAGCAACGCGGCGGGACAATCCAAGTCACCGTAGCGATCAGCGGGGGTGGGCGACCAGAGCCCCCGCGCTTTGGCCATCTCGCGCTCGGTGGCGTCCAGCTCGCCGAGATCGGCCAGGGCGGTCGCGGAGTCCGCCCGCACGCACGCCTCCGAGGCCGCCCTTCCCATTGCCCCGATCACCACCGCGCGCTGCTCGTCCACCGGGGGGATGTCCCACGCCTTGACCAGCCCGACCTGGAGCATCTTCAGCCCGTCGTTCGGATGGCCGTACTCCCTGGTAATCAGCCCGGCGGCATTGAGGGCAATAGCCTGCAGGTAGGTGTCTGCGGCCGCGGTGGCCAACTCCAGCGCGGCCCTGAAGTGGTGCATGGCCCGGTCGTAGCACCAGGCGTCGAACCCGGCCCACGCGGCAACGATGTGCAGCTCGGCCACCCCGACAGCAGCGCTCGCGTGACCGGCTCGGTACCCGGCACGCTCAACAGCCGCTGGGCACCCGCGGCAGCAGCGCTGAGCACCTCCGGGTCGGTGTGGGTGCCACCGCTTGCGGTGCTGAGCCGCCGGGCCAGGTCCCGGACCTGCGCCACGTGCACTCCATCGATCCGAAAGCGGTCCCGAGGTGGCGCTTGTTGCTGTCGTGGATGACCATGTGCTCACACCGTGTCCTTTCAGTCTGGTGCTACAACGATGCGGTGAAGTCGAGCAGGTTCCGTCGAGTCTGCTCGGGGCCACCGGCCGCTGCCTTCTGTTGATCCCAGCGGGTCAGTCCTCGTCTGCCGGCCGAGACCATTGGTGTTGTTGCACACTCCGTTGACGGTGCAGTACAGGATGGCGCGACTCGCGGTCATGCTCCTCCTCCACTTGTCTGTGATCGGCTGGTCTGCCCGCCGTCCACCTCGTGGGCACCCGGTCGCCGCGGTCACGGGCAGCAGTGCGCTGAAGGGAGGCCGTCGTGTGCGCCACCGAGCCGCCGCCGAGGCTGTACGTGGATGGCCACAACCTGCTACACCGGGCCGCGTTCGGCTTCCCGGCCCGCATC